>CAWERV010000031.1:0-33792 GCA_963811425.1 uncultured Acidobacteriota bacterium | reverse complement strand
TTTGCCCTCTACTGGTACGGATCCTCGACCTGTACGTCGCCCGTGACCCCGGCGCCGCCTCGCGCGCGGTGGCCCGCCTGGCGGAGCTTCTGAGCCTCTGTCTTCGACACGGCGCGCGCGACTTGATCCCGCTCGGCCGGGAACTCGCGATCCTGAAGGTCTACCTCGAGATCCAGGAAGCGCGATTTCCGGATCGCCTGAGCGCGAGGATCGACGTCCCCGCGAAGCTCGTCCACGCCCTCGTGCCGAGTCTGATCCTCCAGCCGCTCCTTGAGAACGCGATCGAGCACGGCATCGCGGCGCGATCCGGACGGGGTTCGGTCGAGGTCCGCGCGCGCCGCAACGATGCCCGGCTCGAGCTGTCATGCGCGACGACGGCCCGGGGCCGGACCCGCGCCGACGCTGCAACGGGAATGGCATCGGTCTGCGCAACACGCGCGACCGCCTGGCCCTGCTCTACGCGGACGACCATGACTTCGCGCTGCGGGCCGTGCCCGGCTCGGGCTGCGAGGCCGCCTCCTCCGCATCCCGCTCGCGTTCGCGTTCGCGTTCGACGGGGTATCATCCGCCCGAGACAACTTCTTGCCCGACACGGGAACAGACGACTACTCCGACCGCCTCGCCAGGGAGGGACGGGAAGTGGGCGGGCCACCTCGCAGTCGAGGCGACGCGCGAGATGCACGCCTGGCTGGACCATCCGTCCATCTCGGCCCTCTACTCTTCGCGGGGCTCATCGAGGGCCGATCGTGGCGGGACTACGGGTCAAGCAGCGTCTCGGAGGTCCCGCGGGGCGTACGTGGAGCTCGGTTGCGGCTCGGGGTCGCTCGGCCTCAGCCTCTTCCGGCTCGGCTCCACGCTCGAGATCGAAGGCATGGACGCAAGCGGCGAACGTGTCGAGGAAGCGGAGAAACAGAGGCTCGTGACTGCGGCGCGCGGAAGGTTCTGGGTCGAAGACGTAAACCGGATCACCCTCGAGCAGGAGCGGTACGACCTGGCATCGTCTCCTCTCACAGCTTGTCCACCACCACTTCCTCGAGTTGGAGCACGTGATGGAGCAAGTGGACCGTGCGCTGACGCCCCGGGGCCTCTTCATGCCTCGCAGGAGTTCGTCGGACCCACGCAGTTCCAGTGGACCGATGCCCAGATCGATGTGACGCGAAGCCTCATGGCTCTGATCCCGGAGCGGTATCGAATGCTCCGCTGGGGCGCCGTCAAGCCCTACGAGGGCCGTCCGTCGGTCGAAGACGTCGTGGCAGCGTCTCCGTTCGAGTCGATTCGGTCGGCCGAGATCGGGCCGCTCTTCGACAAGAACTTCCGGATCCTGTACCGGCTCGACCTCGGCGGAACGATTCAGCATCTCCTTTACAACGGCATCGTCCACAATTTCCGCCCGGGCGACCCGGAGTCCCGAGGCGATCATCCGGGGGATCCACGAGCCGAAGACGCTCTGATCGACTTCGGGATGCTGCCGAGCGACTTTCAGCTGCTCGTCGGGGCAACGCCGGATCGCGTAGGTCGGAGGCTGGCGGAAGACAGACCTCACCGCCGGCCGATCAGCCGCTGCGCTTCGGTCGGCGCACCGAACTTCACGATGGCAATGCCCCCGACCAAGGCGACCGAGCCTGATCGCGGCCAGTCTGGCATCGACTCGGCCGCCTCAAACGCCGCGAGGCGCTCGGCCGGCGTCGGGTCAAGCGGAATGGATAGGTCAGATATTCCATGAAATAGGGCGCCCGGTTCCCCCCATCGTGTTCGAAGAATGAGACGCCGATGGTCTCTGTCCTGGTGAAGAAGACGCGGGGTGCATAGGGTGGCGCGCCGACGATCACCAGGGCAGCCCTGTCCGCCGGTCCAGCCTCGTTCCAGCAACCGGTCGGCGATCCGATGCCCCATCTCCACGTCGCGGGTGAACGACACGTACTTGGTGAGAAACATCCGCGTGTTGGCCTGAGCGTTCCAAGCGACCAGCATTACGGACACGAAGACCGCGAGGGCCCCGCCTCGCCGCGCAGCGCCGAGCGACAGCGGAACGACGAGCGCGATCGAGCCAAAGGCGAGCGGCAGCACCTGTTGAGTGCGGTTCGGCATGTGGGTGCCGAGCGCAAGGGACATCAACACCGGTGAAATGAGAAGAAACAGGAGCATCCATGGCTGCAGGAGGCGCCCCCGGCGCACAGCGCCTCGGATCAGCAGGATCACGCCGGCAAAGCCGACGAGCGCGAACGGCAGGACGATCCATCCACCGACGAAGTATGACCCGCCGTAGAAGCTCCTCACGTAATCCCCCAGCCAGGGGACGAGGAAGGAGGTACCGAGCTTGCCCCAGTTGAGGTAAGACTCCACGTAGGTGTCCTCGCCCGCGATCAGGCGGTTGGTCAGCCAAACCGCCGCGTAGCCGACGGCGAGGGGTGCGCCCAGACGCAGGCAAGTCGAGATGCTCTCCTTGACAGGCTGGTCGGGATCCGGCGGGCGCGCCTCGAGGCGAAGCTAGACAGCCGATGACAAGACCGACCACGCAGAACAGCAAGAATGACTGATACGTGCCGATTGCGAGGAGAGCGCACACCGCCGCAGCGACGAATGACGACGGTGGCACGGCGATCGATCCACTCGAAGGAAAACAGGACGCTCAGGGCCGACAGCGCGAGGCCGCAGGACAACTCGAGGTTATATGTGTTGAACGACAGATAGTATGCGTTGGTCGGCATCGTCGCATAAGTGACGGCGAAGACGGTTAGCCACGGCGAGCGGTCGAGCTTGCCTTCGGTCACGCGTACGAATACAAAACACCAGATGAGCGTCGAGGCCGCGAGGATCAGGATCGCCGCGGCCGGCTGGAAGTAGGCCAGGGGAAAGGTACTGCCCAGTAACAGCTTCAGCCACGTCGTGACGAACCGCCCCTGATGGATCCAGACCCGGCTGTGGTCGAAGCGAATCTGGGCCTCCTCGTCGATCGACAGAGAGAAGTTCGCGACGTCGAAGCCGTACGAAAGGGCGACCGCGACCGCGATCCACACCACCAGCCTCCGGTGATCCCGGACGAACCGGTCCGCGTCTGCAATCAGTTGACGCATGGTCACCTACGAGATGGGTCTTTCGACAACGAGCCTTGCTGATGATAGCCCTCTCGTCGGGGGCACCAGCCATCAGCCCTCGGTTGCGGTCGCCACCATTCGTGGCCTGCGTGACACCGACGGAACAGCGCTAGCCGGTCCCCACCTTGGAGCTGACGCGCGCTACCCCCTCTCGCGGGGCGTGCGGCTTCCAGGCGACGCCGAACTTCTTCTCGAAGTAGGCCTGGTTCTTTTTCCAGAGGCGTTCGTACTCCTCCGGCGAGAACTTGCGGAAGGCCCCCTGGCCGACGTGATGGACGTAGGCGTCCTCGGCGCAGCAGACGCGAAATCCCGCCGCGCGCGTGCGCACGGCGAGGTCGTCGTCCTCGAACATGCCCACGCCGTACGCTTCGTCCAGCGGGCCGACCGTTTCGAGAACGCTCCGGCGCGCGGCAACGCAGTACATCGCGGCGACCGGGAGGTCGAAAACGCGGCCCCGGAACTCCCGCGCGCGTCGCGCGGCAAAGGCGGGAAGACCGGAAATCTCGGCGTAGTCCGGCGTCACGAGGGCCTCGTTGCCGCAGAAGTTCGTCGTCGGGCACAGCAGGCCGATCTTCGGATCCTGCTCGAGGTGGCCGACGAGCCGGCCGAGCAGGCCCGGCGGCACGACCGTGTCGTTGTTGAGAAGAACGACGACGTCCCCGCAGGCGATCGCGATGCCCTGGTTGTTCGCGCCGGCGAAACCGCGATTCCCGGCGTTGAAGAGGCAGCGCACGCGCGCGTCGCGCGCCGCCACCGACCGGAGGTATTCGGGCGTGCCGTCGCTCGACGCGTTGTCCACGACGAGGACCTCGAAGCGGGGCCACGTCTCCCGCTGAAGCAGAGAGTCCAGGCATGCCTTCGTCAGCTCCAGGCCGCCGTAGGTCACGATGGCGACGGAGACCAGCGGGTGCGACTCGCGGATCCCGGCGTCGATCGCAGCGAAGCGGTGCGCCCAGTCGTTCTCCTCAGCCACGCGTCGCCGCTCCGCCCGTCGCGGGTCCTCCGCGGGCTCGGCGAGCGCGCGGTCGAGTTGCGCCAGGAACTCCTCGTGCCCGCGGGCGAGATACGCGAGCCGCGCGTACGGCAGAAGCTCCGTCAGCGCCGGCGCCACGACGGGTTTGCCGCCGTACAGATACTCGTAGAACTTGACCGGGTTCGTCGCCTCCGTGATGTCGTTGACGAGAAACGGAATGATGCACGCGTCGAAGTTCCAGAGGAGTCCGGGCATCTCGTCGTAGGGCCGCTGGCCGAGGAGGCGAACGTTCGCGCGGGCCGAAAGCCGCGAGAGATCGGCATCGAATTGACCTCCGGCCAGGACGATCGTCGCGTCCGGATGCCGGGCCGCGATCTTCTCGAGCAGGGGCACGTCGACCCAGGAGGCGAGGGCGCCGTAATAGCCGATCACCGGGCGCCGGACCCTGCCCAGAATCGTGTTGGGCCCGAAGCGCGCCCGGTAGTGCTCGGCATCGATTCCGTTCTTGGCGAGGACCATTCGGGGAGCCGCGCCCTTCCACTTCTCCTCCAGGCGATCCGCGGAGACGACCGTCAGGTCCGCGTCACGGACGAGCGCCTCCTCCAGGGCCAGGACCTTCGGGCCGAAGCCCGGGAAGTTCGTCCACTCGTCCATGCAGTCGTACACGACGTGCCACCCGAACCGCTCGCGCAGCCGGTCCGCCAGCGGAGCCCAGAACGGGATCTGGACGAGGCACACCGCGTCGCCCATCGCGAGATCCCGCGCGAGATCCTCGAACGACTGCACGAGCGCGTCCAGGTCGGCCGGATCGAGGTGGCCGCGATAGACGTCGAGCGGCCGCGGTGACCGGATGCGCAACTCCCCAACGCCCTCGGCCTTGCGGCGCACATCCCAGCCGGGCCCCCCGGGAGCCAGGAATTGCGTCGTCGAGAGGTAGAGAACGCGGTGACCGTGACGGCCGAACTGGGTCGCAACCTGTTGCGGGCGCTGAAAGCGGAAGTCCCAGTCGATGATCGAGAAGACGATGACGTCGTAGCGGCCTGCGGGCTCCATGGGCACGGCGTCGGTCGTGCGTGGGCCGGGCACGGCGGTACCGGAGTCGAGCAGGACGAGGGCGTCCGGTTTTGCGACGGGCGCGACGACGCGGCGCAGCCACCGTGCGGCAGGGCGCGGGATCACGCGCGAGCCGACCTCGAAGAGCGGCGTGCCGGGGGCGCTGGCGCTGCCGAGGGCCCTGCGGGCGCGGCCAGGAAGGGCGCGGATCCGCTGCGCGAACCGGCGCACGCGGCCGAGGCGCGAGTTCTCCCATTGCGCGAGCTCGCGCATCGCGTGTTCGAGGTGCGCGCGCCGCCCTTCGGACTCGATGAACACGCGGTGGACTTCCTGGTTGAGCATCGCCACGTCGCGGCTGCAGTTTTCGAGCTGCCTGTCGCGCCCGGCCACCTCGGCCCGCAGAAACCGGATCCCCTCCGCCTGCTCGCGGACGATCCCGTCGAGACGCCGGATCTCTCTCGTCCGGGAGGCGATCGCGGCTTCGACGCCGGAGTGGCGCACGACGGGTCCGCCCGTTGCCTCGTCCCTGTCCCGCGGGGAGCCAGAGGCGGACCGCGGCCCAAGCGCGTCCAACCTCTCCCGCAGCGTCCGGTATCGGACCTCCCAGGTGTTCTCCTGTGCGATCCGCCGGCGGCGCTCCGCCCTCGCCGGCTCGCCCGCCCCGGGATGCACCGCGCGCTCGAGGGCTGTGCCGAACTCCTCGGAGGACTCGTACAGCTCCATGACCTCCGAGAACGGCTCGAGCTCCGGCAGGCGGCGCGCCACGACGGGCTTGCCCGTCGCGAAGTACTCGAAGATCTTGACGGGGTTGGTGGCCTCGGTCAGCGACGTACGGAGAAACGGGATGACGCAGACGTCGAAACCCGCGACATGGGCCGGGAGCGCCTCGTACGCGATCTCCCCGAGGCGATGGACGTTGGCCAGATCCTCGAGGCCCTCGAGGGACGCCCCCTTCGTGTCGCCGATGAGCACGAACGACCAGTCCGGATGCCGGGATGCGGCGTCGGCGACCGCGGCCGTGTCGAACCAGGCCGAAATCGCACCGTAATAACCCACGACCGGCCGCGGCAGCGCCACGAGCGGGCTCGCTGTCCGGGGAGGCAGGGCGCCGAAATGCTTTTCGTCGGCGGCGTTGGGAAGCCGGAGGGCATCCGGGCGCACCCGCCGCACTTTTTCCATGAGCCGGGCCGACGTGACGAGCACGAGGTCGCTCTCCGCGACGAGGCGTCTCTCGTCGGCTGCGGTCGCTTCGCCGTGAGTTCCGAAGCCCGTGTGCTCGTCCATGCAATCGTAAGCGATCCGCCATCCGAAGCTTTCGCGCAGGCGCCGCGCGAGCGGCTCCCACGAGGGGTACTGGACGAGGACGAGGACATTCTGCAGGGCGGCCCGCTGCGCCAGGGCCGCGATGCCGGCGACGGCCTGAGAGAGCGTCTCCCCTTCGAGGCTGCGGCTGTAGATGTCGAAGTCGTGCTCTCCCGGAAGAGCGACTTCGAAGACCCGTTCCGCGACCGGACGCAGCAGGGGTTCCCGATCGAGGCCGAGAAAGCCCGTCTTCAAGTAGAAGACCCGGTGGCCGTCGGCCGCAAAGCGGGAAAGCAGCTGCTGCGGGCGCTGGAAGCGGAAGCCCCAGTCGATGATCGGCAGGCACAGCACGTCTTCGCCCCGCCCCGCGGGAACCTCCGGAAGGAGCCCATTGGACGAGATCGGGCCGGGCGCCCCGGACCCCGAAGGATCCATCGCCGGCAGGAAGCGGGAGAGCGCGGCGCGCTTGAAGAGCTCGAGCATCTCGGGCGAGGAAGGCCGCGCCGCGGGCCTGCGGCGAAAAAGCGGAGCCACCAGGGATGCGGTGCGTCTCGCCCGCTCCGCGAGCTCGACTCCCTTCGCCGCCAACCGCTGCGCGAGCGCCTCCCGGTCCTTCCACGCGGCCTCGAGCCGGCCCGCGAGATCGCCCCCTTCGAGACCGCCCGGCTCGACGGCGTATTGCTCCAGGCCGGCCTCGGCAACGAGGCTGCGCACCTTGTCGTCGTACACGACCGGCACCGTCGGCACTCCGGCGCGAATCCCGAAGATCACGGAATGCAGGCGCATGCCGAGCAGGACGTCGCATCCGGCGATCAGCCCGGCCTTTTCCGCGGGCCCGAGCGGCGCGGCGATCGTCTCGGTGCGGTCCCGATTGCGCAGCGCCTGACGGATGCGCTCGGCAATCGCGACGTCGTCGAGAAGGCCCGTCGCGAGGTCCTGGAAGGGGACGAAGCGGGCGACGGCTTCCGAGTGCCCGTCGAGAAAGAGGTCGACGCCGCGCGCAAATTCTCTCTCCCACCGCCACGGCTCGGCGCCGAGGTCCCAATTCCGGACCACGACGCCGAGCACCGGCGTTCCGGGTCGAAGGCCGGAAACCCGTGAGCGGAGCTTCTCCGCCGACGACGGCAGGACGCCGAAGGCGGGGTCCGCGGTAACCACAAACCGCGGAGGATCGATGCCGATCTCCCGCAGCGCCTCGGCGGAAGCCGCGTCCCGGACCGTCGCCACGTCCGCCTGGCCGAATGCGGCCCGCGTGAAGAGTCGTCCGATCCCGGATGTGAGCGGTCCCACGCCGACGGCATAGATGACAAAGGGCTTGTCGAGGGAGGCCGCCAGGACGGGGGCCGCGCAGAAGAAGGACAGGGCACCGTGCCGCTCGGAAAGGATCGCGTCCGGATCGAAGCCCCAGGTGTCGTGCAGGATCCCGCCGCCCCCGAGAATCAGCAGGTCGGCGCCGCGAGCCGCGCCGACGAGCGCCGCGATGTCGGTGAAGAGAACCGCGCGCACGCCGTGCAGGCGCTCGGTCTCGGCCGGATCGCCGGAGACGATCACCGCCTCGAGCTCGGGCTCGACCGCGCGCAGGTCCGCCAGGACCGCGGCGAGGATGGCCTCGTCGCCGGTATTGCGAAACCCGTAGTATCCGAAGATCAGGGCTCGCCGCATTCCGATCCATTGTTCCACGCCGCCCCACGCCGGCGAAGCCCAAGAATGACGGCGGCGGGGACGGGCTGCAGGCTCAGTGCGGGGCGGGAACGAGCGGGTCGACCTCGTCGATTTCGATCGCGGGCTTCCCCTCCCGCTTTTCGACGAATTCGTTCATGCGCGTCCAGATCGCCTGGACCTCCGGCGGAGCGTTGTCGGGAATCTCATGGCTCTTCCAGGTCAGGACCTCCAGGAAGCAAGGCTTCGCGCCGGACTCGGTGCAGCGCACGAGAACGTGAGGCGTCTCGAACACGAGGTCGAGGCGCCGAAGCACGATCCAGTGGTCCTGGCGCAGGAGCTTCTCCATGTCCGCTTCCTTGCCCGGGCGCACGTGGAACGTGACGACCACGGTCTCCGGGTCCTTCGCGTCGCCGCCCGCGCCGAGCGCCCACGGTGCAGACAGGAAGGTCAACGCCGCCAATACCGACAATCGCTTCATGGATTCCTCCTGCCCCAGATTACGGCAGGCGCGCGGCGGGGTTGCAACCCGAAAGAGCCCCGGTGCGGCCGGCCGTGGCGGTCAGCGCGCCGAGGCCGGTGCCCGGCCGGACAAGGGCCGTTCGTCGCGCTCGAGGCGACGGGCGAAGATGGCGTCGAGCGACAGCGGGCCCGCTCCATAGGCGCCGAGCCACAGCAGGAGCGCGATGTAGAGATACTCCGCCATTCCGAAGAGGTCCGAGAGCTCGTGGATGTTGCCCCTCAGGGCCGTGAGGATCGCGACGAGCATCGTCACGATCAGCGGCAGGCTGGCGACCCGTGTCCAGAGGCCGACGAGGATCAGGGCCCCGCACAGAAGCTCGATGGTCGCGTTCAGAGGCGCCTGGAGCTGCGGCGCGGGGATGCCGAGGTCGGTGAAGAACGCAACGACCTTCGGCAGATCGTGCAGCTTGCCCCAGCCGGACTGCAGAAAGATCCAACCGATCGTGATCCGGGCGACCGTGGGAGGCAGCCATTGCAGGCTGGTCGAAACGGAGTGAACCAGCCGGCGCAGGCGTGAGAAGCGATCCATGGACGATGGCATTGCAGACTCCTTTCGTTTGGGCCGTGCCATCCCGCGGTGCGCATCGCGACTCGGGCGGCCTGGGCCCCGGGCTGCGAGATTCTCTTGAGCTATCGACCTCCACCTGGTCGGGCCAGAAGCGTCGCCACGACGGCATGCAGGGCCACGGCCGGCCACAGAAGCAGGCCTGCCATGTGCCCGACGCCCCCCACGTAAGCGAGGTACAGCGCAATCAGGGCGTTGTAGGCCAACATCCCCCACCGGGCCGCCGGCGCAACCGGGACGCCGAGCCTGCGGCCCGGCCAGCAGGCCAATGCCAGCGCGAGCAGGGCGATACCGAAACACCGGCTGGCCACGATCCCCACCCCGGCGAGGTCCGCTCCGAGCAGCAGCCGGACGACGATCGTCGGATCGGCGATCAGGGCAAGGCCCGTGGCGGCCTCCACGATGGTCGAAAAGGTCAGGACCCTCCGCGGGGCGGCCGGACTCGATTCACTCAAGGCTACCCTCCCGGGAAACGAAAAGCGACGCCTCGCGGGGCGGCGCCGCCAGACCGATGGTTGTTCCCGATTCCCTCGCCTAGTCGGACGCCCGGGCAATCGCCTGCTGCGCCTTCTTCTGGTCGGCCTCGGCCAGCTGCGACGGTCCGAGCTTAAAGGTCAGCTTGTCGATCTTGCCGTTGAAGCGAAACGGAATCTCGTAGCTGCTGTCGACGGGCGTGCGCAGATCGACGCCAACGTCGAAGGTCTCGTCCGCCGGAATCAGGAACGGGATCGTGTGCTCGAGCTTCTCCGTGGCGAGCACCTTGCCGTCCACCTTCAGAACACCGGATCCACCCTTGGCGATACCGGGGCCGTCGTAGGTGAAGTCGAACACGATCGTGTGCCTGCCGGGCGAGAGGGAATCGCCCATCAAGTCGCGGGCACCCACGCCGCCTTCCCAGCGGGTCCGTTTCAGGTCGAGGAGGTTGTAGGTGAAAACCGGCTTGCCTTTGAGGATGTAAAGGCCGTAGCCGCCGAAGCGGCCGCCCGCCGTGACGAGCATCCCTTCGGCCCCGCCTTTGGGTACCTCGATCTCGGCCGTGATCGTGAACGACTTGTTCAGGACGTTCGGAGCATTGCCGAGCGGAATGCCGGGGTTCTCTCCGGAATAGTGAAACTCGGTCATTCCCGCGACGGCGCTCGGGCGCGGCTCGATCGCGCGCTGGAACTGCGAGTTGTCGAGCGGGAGCACGCCATACTTCTCGGCCTCCTGCTGGAACAGAGCCTGCATCTCCTTCAACTTGGCCGGCATCTTCGCCGCAAGATCGTCGTACTGCGAGAAGTCCTCAGCCTCGTTGTAAAGCTCCCACTTGTAGTCGGCAATGTCCGGCATTTTCGCGTTCAGCACCCAAGGAGCGACCGGCGGCGTCGTGTTTGCGAACCACCCGTCGTGGTAGATACCGCGGTTGGCGATCAATTCGAAGTACTGGACCTTGCGCGTCGAGGGCGCGTTGGCGTTCTTTGCATCGAAGGTGTAGGCCATGCTCACGCCCTCGATGGGCTTTTGCTTGATGCCGTCGACTTCCTCTGGCGCCTTGATCCCCGTCGCTTCGAGAATCGTGGGCACGATGTCGATGATGTGGTGGAACTGATGGCGAACGGCGCCCATATCCTTGATGTGGCCGGGCCACGAGATGGCCAACCCCTGCCGTGTCCCGCCGAAGTGCGACGCCACCTGCTTGGTCCACTTGAACGGGGTGTCGAAGGCCCAGGCCCAGGCAACGGCCATATGCGGGTAGGTCGACGACGAGCCCCATTCCTCGAGATGCAACAGCTGCAGGGCCTCGGGAACGTCGAGAATGCCATTGTAGGCCGTGTACTGGTTGAAGGTGCCGGAAAGCGTGCCCTCAGGGCTCGTCCCGTTGTCGCCGTCGATGTAGATGATCAACGTGTTGTCGAGCTTGCCCATGTCTTCGACCGCCTGGATCACGCGGCCGATCTCGTAGTCTGTGTACGCCGTATAGCCTGCATAAACCTCGGCCTGGCGGGCGTAGAGCTTCTTCTGCAGGATCGACAGCGAGTCCCACGTCGGCAGCTCCTTCGGCCAGGGGGTCAGCTTCGCGTTCTGAGGGATCACGCCAAGCCGCTTCTGGTTGGCGAAGATCTCCTCGCGCATGGCGTTCCAGCCCTTGTCGAACTTGCCTTTGAACTTCTCGATCCACTCCTTCTTCGGCTGATGCGGCGAGTGGCTTCCGCCGGGAACGTAGTAGACGAAGAAAGGCTGGTCGGGTGCAGCGGAGTTGAGATTGCGCATGTGCTGGATGGCTTCATCCGCCATGTCGGTCGTGAGGTTGTAGCCGGGCTTGCCGATCCACGGAAATATCTGCGTGTGATCCTGGAACAGATACGGCTCCCACTGGTCGGTCTCGCCGCCCATGAAGCCGTAGAAGTACTGGAAGCCCATGCCTGACGGCCACTGATCAAAGGGTCCCGAAACGCTGTACTGGAAGCCCGGCGTGTTGTGGTTCTTGCCGAACCAGGACGTCGCGTAGCCGTTGCCCTCGAGAATCCTGCCGATGGTCGCGTTGTCCGGACCAATGATGGAGTCGTAGCCCGGGTAGCCCGTGGAAAGCTCCGTGATGACGCCGAATCCCACGGCGTGGTGGTTGCGGCCGGTGATCAGGGCCGCACGGGTGGGCGAGCAGAGCGCGGTGGAATGAAAGTGGTCGTAGCGCAGGCCGTTCTTCGCGATCCGGTCGAGCGCCGGCGTCGGGATGACACCGCCGAAGGTGCCGCTGACGCCATAGCCCTGGTCGTCGGTCATGATGAGCAGGACGTTCGGCGCGCCCTTGGGCGGCACGACGCGAGGCGGCCACCAGGTCTTCGAGTCTTTTGCGGACTCCTTGATCACGCCGCCAAATTTCGGCGGCGGCGGCGGAAGCTGTTGCCCGCTGATCGTCGTCGTGGCACTCGGCGACCCCAGCTCGCCCGTGACCTGCTGCGCGGCTCCCGGCACCGCTACGAGGATTGCGAGAGTCGCGATTGTTGCCAGCGCTCTTTCCCGTGTTCTCATCGACTTCTCTCCCAAAAAATTTGCCATGCAGCATACTTCGACGATGTGAGGGCCCCTGCGAAGGAGCCTGGCCGGCCAGCCGCCGACCGGACCCGCGGATCTCATGACTACTGGCCGCTCTGCTGAATGAGCTCGGCAACGAGGCCCCCAGCGCTTCCAATCCTGCGCGCGCCGAGCATCCTCCTCGAGGCGCTGGCGTTCGGGGTCGAGCTTCTTTTCGGTCATGGGCTGGACGCGGTCTCCGGTCCGTGGTCCGCGGCTTCCGGTCGGTGTACGAGGATGACGCGGTCCATGCGCAGCATCTCGCCGACCGACCAGGCCTGGAAGGGACAGCCCCGAGGCGTGTGCGGCGCGTCGCCGTCGGCGATTTCGGAGACATGGCCCAGACCCGCTTCGTCCAGGTGCGCGGAGAGGGGGGCCAGGAATCGGTCGCGCGCCTCGCGCATGACCGCCTCCGTGCCGCCTCGCACGCGCACCCACGCGTCCACGAAGGCACCGGCGAGGTACGGCCAGGCGGTTCCCTGATGATAGGCACCGTCGCGCTGCCGCGGGTCGCCCTCGTACCGCCCGACGTACCCCCGAGCGTCCGGCGGTAGCGTCCGCAACCCGAGCGGTGTGGCGAGCCGTGATTCGACCGCGTCGACCACCCTGCGCGCCCGCTCGCCCTCGAGGATCGGGAACGGCAACCCGCCGACTGCGAGGATCTGGTTCGGTCGGAACGTCGCGTCCGCGGTCCCGGGCACGTGGTCCGGATCGACGACGTCGTAGAGACAGCCTGCGGCCTCGTTCCAGAAGCGCTCGTGGAAGGACGCCAGGCCACGGTCGTGCGCCGCGCGCCACCGATCCGAGAAGGCGCTCGCGATCCAGAGGGCGTTCAGCCAGAGGGCCTGCACTTCGACGGGTTTTCCGATCCTTGGCGTCACGACCCGGTGGCCGACCTTCGCGTCCATCCAGGTCAGCTGCACGCCCGGCTCGCCCGCGGCCAGCAGGCCGTCCGCGTCCGCCCGAATTCGATAGCGCGTCCCGCTCGAATAGCCGGCCACGATCGCGTCGATCGCGTCCTCGAGCCTTTGAACGTTCGTCGGCGAGGTGATCCGGCCGGCCGCGGCCATCGCCTCGAAGTAGTCGTATACGGCGACGATGAACCAGAGCGACGCGTCGACGGAATTGAACTCCGGCGTACTCCCCCTGTCGGGAAAGCGGTTCGGAAGCATGCCCTCCGAGACCGCGGACGACCACGCGAGCAGGATCTGCTCCGCCTCGGCCAGGCGGCCCGTGGCCAGGCACAATCCCCGCATCGCGATGAACGTGTCGCGCCCCCAGTCGGTGAACCAGGGATACCCGGCGACGACCGTCAGGCCGGACCCGCGGCGCACCACATACGCGTCCGCCGCCCGCTCGAGTCTGCCCGGAAATCGCCCCCGCCGGGAGCGCTCGGCCTGGCGCAAGGCGTCGAGCGCGGACTGCACGGCTCCGGCGCCGAGGGCCGTCTCATGCCCCTCTGCGGCTGCGACGAGGATCGCCTCGCCCGTGGAAAGATCGAAGTGATACGTGCCCGGAGAGGCGAGGTCCTCCGCGAAGTCGAGCCCCCTCGCCTTCTCCTCCGCGTAGAAGAAGTTCCGATACCACTCGGGCCCGTGCTCGTAGGACCCGTTCGATCGAACCGTGATCGACGGCACGTCCGCATACGCCCGGAACCGCTGCCCGCTTCCCGGCTGGGCCGCAGCTCCGAACTGAAAGGCCGGGTTCTCGTGGTGCAGCGCATGGTAGTCGCGGCCCGAGAGGAATGGCCGCACGGTGAGGCGCACGGCGCCAGCGCCGGACAGAAGCCTCCACGAAACCGCCACGAGGGACGAGCCCTTCGGGACCAAAATCTCCTGCAAGACACGGGTCCCGTCCGGCAGAGCGAACGTCCACCGCGGCCAGGGCTCGAGCTCGAAGCCGGCGATTCGCGAGCTGCCTTCCGGGTGAACCACATCCGGGAGGTACTCCTGGGAGGAAATCGCGAAACGGCCGGCCAGGGTTTCGACCCACGCATCGAACCCGTTGACGAGTACGATGCGGCCAGTCGGGGGCGTCATCGCCGTGAGCAGCAGCGCGTGGTATCGCCGCGTGCGAAGGCCGGAAACGGTCCCGGATGCGAATCCGCCGAGCCCGTCGGCCTCGAGCCACTCTCGCGTTCGCAGGTCATTCATGGTCACGTCAGCCTATCTCCCCCATCGCACGCTGAGGCGCCGCGCGTAGGGTTCCGCTGTTCATCCGCTCCGGGACAATCTCGTCGGCCCCGTTCGATGCCAAAGCGGGTCCGAGGTTTCAGGAGGCCGGCCGAAAGGACCGTGAGCCGTGAGCTCTGAGCCGTGCGTCGGCTAGAACATTTCCCGTCACGACCCATGCCTCACGACGACCTTCTCGAACATGCCCTCGGCGACCCAGTCGCGCAGCCAACGAAAGAGCTGCTCGCCCGGGTCGCCCTGGAGGCCCCGGACGGCCGCTCCGACCGCCTTGCCGAACGGCCGCCCTTTCGCGAGGGCGCGCAGGAATTCGTAGGCCGGTTTCGAAAGGTCGAGGCGCCACACTTCGTAGCTCTTGCGCCATACAGCAACCCAGGTCGGCTTCCGGGCAACCTCCGGGTGGTCATGGTTGTCTTCCTTGACCGACTGGAGGTACGCATTGACCGGATGGGCGAAGGCTCCGAGGCGGAATGCCTCGATCGGCGTAAAGACAGCTCCCGGCCAGGCCGCCTCGGGGATCCGGCCAATCTCGTCGGCCGGCCACGCGGCCGACTCGCGCTCGTCGAAGACCTCGGTCACCGAGAGCTCCAACCGTGCGAGATCGGCGAGAAAGCCCTTCTTGCGAATACGCCGCGAGCCGCGGATGAACTCCGGAAGGTGGCGCCCGAAGTGATTGAACGAGTAGCTGACCGACGGGTGGGCTGCGACGTAACGCGTCACCAGGTCGGCGAAGGCCTCATCCCCCAGGAAGTGGGCCACGCCCGGGTAGTCGCCTTCCAGCGCCTCGATCATCCGCAACAGGTACATCCCCTGGTAAACGCCCACGCGCTCGACCGGGGTGAGCGTCTTCGAGGGAAGGATCACGCGCCCGATGTCCTCGGGAGCGAGCTCGGCCCGCGCGGGCGCCGAATCGACCGCCTCCTCCACTGCCCCGGGCTGCTCGATCACGGCCTGCATCCACCGCTGGATGCGCGGCAGCGGCAGATCAAGAGGCGGCTGCGGCAATGGCCTTCTCCTCACGCCGGTAGGGGCGCGCCTTGAGCGCCTCGGCGTGGACGACCGAAAACTCGGGAATGTCGGCGTCCCACTCGAGGAGCGTCGAGACGTTGCCGGTCCGCGCCACGGAGTGGCGATACAGGTCCCAAACGGCATCGATGACGTGGTCGCTGTGCGTGTCGATGATGTGCGTGCCCTTGTTGGTGTGGCCGGCCAGGTGGTACTGGGTCACGCGCGCGGGATCGATCGCGTCGAGGTACGCGACGGGGTCGAAGCCGTGGTTGAAGGCACTGACGTAGACGTTGTTGACGTCGAGAAGCATCCCGCAATCGGCCTCGTCCATCATCCGTCCGAAGAACTCCCACTCCGGCATGGACGAGGCGGCGAACTCCGCGTACGTCGAGGCGTTCTCGAGCATCAGCGGCCGCTCGAGGATCTCGGAGACCTCCCGAACACGCCCCACGACATGTCGCAGGGACTCCTCGGTCAAGGGCATGGGCAGGAGATCGTGGGTGTTGCGGCCGGCGACGCCCGTCCAGCAAAGATGGTCGGACACCCAGGCGGCGCGCGTGCGGGCCGCAAGTGCCTTCAACCGGGACAGGTGCTCGCGGTCGAGCGGACCGGTCGAGCCGATGTTCATCGAGACGCCATGCAGGACGATCGGATAGCGCTCGGCCACCTGGTCGAGCACCCACAGGGGGCGGCCGCCCGTATCCATGTAATTCTCGGAAAGGACCTCGAAGAAGTCGACCTCGGGGTTCTTCTCCAGAATGTATGGATAGTGGACCGTGCGCAGGCCAACGCCGACGCCCAGGTCGGGAAGGCCCCAGCGGTTGCGAACGGATATTTGAGGTTTCAAGCGTCGGGCGCCATTTCGAAATTCGGATCTCGAAATTCGTAGTTGAAAGAACTTGGGGGCCGCGGGCGATCCCGCAGCCCCCAAGCGAGTGGAACCGATCGCGTCAGGCGGCCTTCTTGATGGGAACCGCGCAGCCGCCCTTGCCCTTACAGGAGTTCTTGCCGGCGCAGCTTCCATCGCCAGTCTTGCAGCCGCCCTGCCCCTTGCAGGAGTTCATGCCCTTGCACGAGTGCTTCATGTCGGCCGAAGCGCAGCCACCCTTGCCCTTGCAGGAGTTCTTTCCCGCGCAGCCGCCGTCGCCGGCCTTGCAGCCGCCCTTGCCCTTGCACGAGTTCATGCCCTTGCAAACGTGCTTGTCCGAGGCAGCCTTCGTGTCCGCGGCCTTCTGGTCGCCCGTCGCGGCCTTTGCCTCGCCGCCCGTGGTCGAGGTCGCCGGCAGCGCCTTGACCAGGCCCGAGCCCGCGAGCACGCCCGCCACCGCGAGGCCGAGCGCCTTCGTCGTCAGATCACCCTTCTTCATCCGCTTTCTCCTTTCGCTCCCCGCTGCTGGGGTCACCACGAAAAATCGGTCCAGCCGACATGGCTGTGCCGGGTTACCCGCCTTCAGTTCTTGCGGCCGCGCCCCCCGTGTGGCGCAGGTCCCGATGGTCGCAAATCCTATCCTCTCCGCCGCTGGTCCGCGTCAACTCTCGCTGAAAGATGTACGGATTCCCCTCGGCATTAGATCTGCCCCCGGCCGGGGATTGGACGGGACGAGCCCAGTCCGAAAATTTGAATGGGTTGCATGTGGTGGCGCTCGAGCTCTCTCCTGCGCTCCTCGGGCAGTTCATCGTCCAGGTAGAGATGCGGGAAATCGAGCAGCTCGCGGCAGGTCATGCAAGGGCGCAGTTCGGCACGCATTCGGGCTCATTCCGGGCGCATCCCTCCGTGGGTGGCACCCTCCTCCCCGTCCCGTGGATCCCGCAGGGGGCAAGGGGTTTCGGGGACGCCGCCCCGCGGAATCCGGCCCCTGCCGGCGGTTCCGGGGGCAAGGCGCAACGCGGGCTGGCGCGGCTCTTCGATTTTGACATAATTCGCCCCGCTTCATGGAACTGACAACACGCTCCGACGGCGACATCACCATCCTCACCGTGGTCGGCGATCTCGTCATCGGCGAGCCCGAGACCGCCTTCAAGAAGACGGTGACGCGCCTTCTCGAGGAGGGGCGCATTCACCTGCTCGTCGACCTGGGCGCCGTCGGTTTTCTCGACAGCTCGGGCCTGGGTGCTCTGGTCCGCGCACTCACGCTGACACAGAAGGAGGGCGGCCAGGCCAAGCTCCTTCATGCCGGTCCGCAGATTCGCAAGCTCCTCCAGATGACGAAGCTCGATTCCGTCTTCGAGATCCACGAGGACCTGGAGGCGGCGGTCTCGAGCTTCTAGTAGAACTGGCTCGGGTCGCCGCGATCGGGACGGAAGGAGACTCATGGCGGACGAACCCGAAGAGCCCCAGGACGAAGCGCGTGATGCGGATGCCGAGGCGGAGTCGGCCGAGGCGGAAGTCTCGGCGCTGGCCGAGCTCGCACTCTGCGAAAATCTCTCGCAGACCTCGGGCTGGGCGGCCCGCTGGAGCGCCTCCATGTCGGGCGCCGACGCTGCGCTCCTGTGGGCACCCGATACGGTCCATCCGCTCTTCCTCTGTATCGGAGCCTCGGGCGATGGCGTCGAGGGGCTTCTCAGGCGGTCTGCCCCCCGGGAGAGCGGCTATGTCCACGAGCTCGTCCGGGACCGGCAGGCGATCGTGCTCACGGGCGAGGAGCTCACGGCGAACGATCCCTTCGTCCGCGGCGTGCCGGCCACTCTCCGGGCCTGCCTCGCGCTGCCGCTCGAAGCCGAAGGGATCGTGGTCGGCCTGCTCGCCCTCTACTTCACCGAGATGCCCGACGCGGACGACGCCCTGGCCCGGATCGAGCACTTTCTCGAGCAGGCCGCGCCGGCGCTCGGCCGGGCCCTGCGCTCCGAGCGCAAGACCGTCGGCATGCTTCATGCGATCGAGCGGCTGACCAATCTCTACGACCTGTCGAAAGCGTTCGGCTCGACGATCGACATCGAGGAGCTCTCTACGCTCGTCGTGCGCAAGGCCGCGGATTTTGCCAGCGCCGAGGCCGCATCCCTGTGGACGCTCGACGGCGAAGACGTCAACCTCGCCGCAACCGCGCTCAACGAGAACTACGACATCGAATCCCCTCCGGAGGCCGTCGGCGCATCGATCGTCGGCGACGTCATCGCGGATCAGGCGGTCGTGCGCCGCAACGGAATCCCCGAAACCGACGCGCTCGCCACGGAGAGCCCGGGCTATCCGATCCGATCCGCGCTGGCCGTGCCGCTGGTCGAGGACGAGCTCGTCACCGGTGCGCTCGTCCTGACCAACAAGCGCGGCCGCCACCCGGAGTTCTCGGCGGAGGACGAGGAATTGCTGCAGGACCTCGCCCGCCAGGCGGTGCGCGCCCTGCGCACGGCCCGCCAGCACGAGGCGGAGAAGAAGGTCGAGGAGCTCGACGCGCTGCTCGCGGTCAGCCGCGAGATCACGGCGACCCTCGATCTCGACAAGGTGATGCAGACGGTCGTCAATGCCACGTCCACCCTCATCACGTACGACCGCTGCGGCATCGCGATTCTCGAGAGAGGCCATGTACGCCTCGGGGCGATATCCGGTGCGGCCGAGATCGACCGCAAAGACCCGTCCGTCCGGCGCATGGAGCAGCTGCTGCAGTGGCTCATCCTCTCGGGCAGCGATGCAGTCGTCACGCAGCTTCCGGACGGACGGATCACGGCCGACCGCCCGGAAACCGAGGAGAAGTTCCGGTCGCTTTTCCAGGAGACGGGACTGCGCTCGTTCTTCGGAATGCTCCTCAAAGACGAGGAGGGCAAGCTCGGCGCGATTGCATTCGAGAGCAAGGAGCCCACCGTGTTCGACGAGGGATCCCGCGATCTGCTCTCGATCCTGGTCAACCAGGCGACCGTCGCCGTTCGCAATGCCCAGCTCTACCAGCAGGTGCCGCTCGCCGGGTTCCTCAAGCCCTTCCTGGCAAAGCGCCGCCGGCTCATGGAGACGGTCCCGCGGACACGCCGGCGGGCATGGACGCTCGGGGCCGTGGCCGCGGCCCTGGTGCTCTTCGTCGTCCCATGGCCTCTGCGCATCACTGGTCCCGCCCGGGTCCTGCCGGGGCGCCGCCTGGCGGTGACCTCGCTCGTCGACGGCGTCGTCGCCGCGGTCGTGCATCGCGAGGGCGACCGCGTCGCCGCCGGAGAGGTGATCGCGACGTTGAAAGACGAGAGCTACGTGGCGGATCTCGCAACGGCCCGCGCGGCACTCGCGATTGCCGAGAGCGACATCTCCCACGCGCGGCAGGAGTCCGACGCCGGTGCCGTCTTCGACGCGGAAAGGCAGCGCGACGAGGCGAGGGCGAGGATCGATCTCGCCCAGACCCGGCTCGCATGGACGCGGCTGCGCGCTCCCGCCCCCGGAGTGATCGTGACCGCCCGCATCGAGGAGCGCGTCGGGCAGCTGCTTGCGCGAGGCGCCGAGCTCTGCGTGGTCGCCGACGTCCAGGACGTCACCGCCGAGATTGCGATCCCCGAGTCAGACGCATCGCTCGTCCATCCCGGACAGCACGCGACCCTGAAGTTCAACACCTATCCCGGCCGCACCTTCGGCGGCAGCGTCGATCGCCTGGCGGCGCGGCTGCGCGAGGACGCTACGGATCGCTTTCTCATCGCGGAGGTCCGCATCCCCAACGCGGACGCCACGCTCAAGACCGGAATGCTCGGGGCGGGCAAGGTCTCCGTCGGGACTCGGCGGGTCGTCACCGCCCTCTTCCGCAGGCCCGTGCGTTATCTCTGGGCGAGGATCTGGCCTCTCCTGCCGTGAGCGCCGCGCGCCCCGGCCGGCTGATCGCGGCAGCGCGGCCCGAGGAAGGGGCCGCCGCCCTGGCTGCGCGCCGCGCCGCACCGGGGGCGAGACCGGCGCTGCGCAAGGACCTGGTCATACGGCGGCTCGTCCAGATGGGCGAGGTCAAGTGGGTGGTGAAGGATCCGGTGGCCTCCGCCTACTACAACTTCGACGACGCGCAGTGGGGGCTGATGCAGCTCTTCGACGGCACGCGCACGATTGCGGAGATCCACGCCTTCTACCAGGCCCAGTTTCCGGCCGAGACGATCGAGAAGGCCCTCGTCCTCGAGCACGAGGAGATGCTGCGGGACATCGACTTCCTCGAGAAGACCTCCGCCGAGAAGAACCTCGCCCTGCTCGCCCGGTTCAAGAACGCACGACAACGGGCCGCAGACGAGAAGTCCGAGGGCTTCAATCCCTTCTTTATCCTCTTCCACGTCGTCGATCCGAACGAGTTCCTCGGCCGGACGCTCAAGTACGTGCGCTGGCTCTGGACGCCCCTGGTCGTGGCGATCGGCTGCGCGTTCTTCGGCTGGACGGTCGGCGTCATCGTCGTGCACTGGAACGAGATCTGGATGGGAACCAAGGAACTGTACGCGCTCGGCGACAAACCGTTCTGGGACCTGATCCAGTTCATCCTCATCATCACGTTCATCGGCGCAATCCACGAATGCGCCCACGGCTACGTGACCCGGCTCTACGGCGGCGAGGTCCACGACATCGGGATCGCCCTCGTGTACGCCACTCCGGCCTTCTACTGCAACACAACCGACTCGCTCCTCTTCGAGAACAAGTGGCACGAGTTCTGGACGACGACGGCCGGCATCTACATCGAGGCCTGGCTGTGCTCGATCGCGACGGTCTTCTGGGTGGTCTCGTACCCCGACACCTTCTGGCACGAGTTCGCCTTCAAGACCATGCTCTTCACGGGCGTTTCGACGATCTTCCTCAACATCAACCCACTCATCAAGATCGACGGCTACTACGCGCTGACGAGCCTGGTCGAGATCCCCGACCTGCGCGAGGAGTCCTTCCGCTACCTCGGCGCCGCCTTCCAGAAACACGTGTTGCGCCTCCCGGTCCCTGTTCCGGAGGTCTCGCGCCGCAAGCGACGGATCTACTGGATCTACGGAACGCTCGCCCTGGCATGGGTCACCGTCATCATGCGGTTCATCGGCGGCCTCTTCTACAACCTCTACAACCGTTACTTCCCCAACTGGGCGGTCGTGCTGCTCGTCGTCACGCTCTATTTCCTCTTTCGCAAGCGCGTGCGACTGGTCACCCGAACCGCGAGGCTTCTCTACCTCGACAAGAAGGAGCTGCTGATGTCCCCGCGTAGCCGCAGACCGATCGTCCTGGCCGCCGCAATCCTCGCGGCCCTGCTTCTGCTTCCGTGGGGCCGACGCAGGCTCGAGGCGCCCGTCCTGCTCAAGCCCGTCTCCACGGCGCGCCTCGAGGCTCCCGAGGACGCCGTGGTGGAGCGCGTGTTCGTGCGCGAGGGAGACCGCGTGGAGGTGGGTCAGCCGATCTTTCGCCTCGCCAGCCCGGCCGCGGTCGCGGAAGGGTCCCGGCTGTCGACCGAGAAGGACCGCCAGGACCGCGAAGCGGCGCGCGGGCGGCAGTCCGGCGAGGCGGGGAAGGTCTTCGCCTCCGAGAGTCGCGGAGCCTCCGTGGAGGCCGCGCTCGTGAGCGGACAGGCGCGGGCGGATCGCCTCGTCGTCCGCAGCCCCGTCGCCGGACGGATCCTCACTCCCTATCCGGATGAGCTGGAAGGGCGAGTCGTCCCGGCCGGGACGCTGCTCGCGGAGGTCGGCGACGATCGGAGGATGACGGCCGAGCTGGCGGTAACCGAGAGGCTGCTCGACGACCTCGAGGCCGGATCGCCGGTGTCGGCCCTCGTCCGCGGGCGGCTCGCGCCGATCCGTGGCAAGGTGGCCTCGATCTCACCGGCCACGCTGGACCAGCCCCGCACGGCCTCCACAGGAAGCGAGCCCGCCGCTCCGACGCTCAAGCCGGATCAGTTCGTCGCACTCGCTGTCTTCGAGAATCCCCACGGCGAGCTCGTCGCCGGAATGGCAGGAACCGCCAAGATCTATGGCCGGCGGGCCTCCTATGCCTCCCGGACCTGGCGCGTGGTCAAGCGCTGGGTGCAATCGGTGGCCTGGTAGCACTCCCAAAAGAGAAAGCGCCCCGCCGAAGCGGGGCGCTCGAGGGGGAGCCGCTCGACGGACTTACTTGACGCCGCGCGTCGCGGCCTTGGTGTGAAGGCGCGTCGCGGCCTTCGTGGACAGACGGGTCGCCGCCTTCGTGTTCAGGCGCGTCGCAGCCTTGGTGTTCAGGCGCGTGGCGGCCTTGGTGTTCATGCGTGTCGCGGCCTTGGTGGATACGCGGGTCGCAGCCTTGGTGTTCAGGCGCGTCGCCGCTTTCGTGTTCATGCGGGTGGCGGCCTTCGTGCTCACGCGCGTCGCCCTCTTGGTGGCCACGCGGGTCGTGGCCCGGGGCGAGGGGTGCGAGACGCCGGCCGAGAGCGCCGGGTTGCTTCCAAAGGTCTGCACGCCGATCTCTGGTACGTCTTTGCCCGTGGCTTCGCGGATCTTTTCCTTCTGCGCGTCGGTCAGCTTGATCTTCACTGTGTTGGACATCTTGTTGTTCCCTCCTGGGAGCATGTAAGAGCAAGGTCGGCGCCAAAGCTAATCGCGGCTGGGAGAGGCAATTTCTCTTTACAAATCAATTACTTAGGATTCCAGTCAGAGCGGCTCCGAGCCAGGTAGTTGAGCTTCTCACCGCTGGTAGATGACTTTCTCACCCGCCTCTCCGGGCCGACCTCCGCTACAGCCCGTACTTCCGGCACAGATACTTGATCTGGTTCGAATCCAGCCCGAGCCTTCTCGCGGCCTCCGCCTTGACTCCGCCGGCGCCCGCAATCGCCTCCGACAGAAGGCGCCGCTCGTAGTCCTCGACCGCCTCGGAGAAGCCCTTCGGGGGCGCCGGGCGGGGTGGGACGCCCGGCTGGCGCAGGACGCGCGGCAGATCCTCCTCGCCGATCTCCTCGGAGTCCGAAAAGAGCACCAGCATCTCGATCACGTGCTGGAGCTCGCGCACGTTGCCTCGCCAGGGATGGGCCTCGAGCCGCTCGAGCACGGCGGCGGACAGGCGCTTGAGCGGCTTGCCTTCCCGGGCGCTGAACCTCGCGAGGAAGTGATCGGCCAGCGGCGCGACGTCTTCGGGGCGCTCGCGCAGCGGGGGAAGCGACAGTGGAACCGTGTTGATCCGGTAGTACAGGTCCTCGCGGAACGTCCCCGCGGCGACCCGCGCCTCCAGGTCCTCGTTGGTCGCCGAGATGAGCCGGAAGTCCGTCGGGATCGGGCGCCTCCCACCGACGCGCTCGATCTCGCGGCTCTCGATCGCCCGCAGGAGCTTGGCCTGAACGCCAGCCGAGAGCGTACCGATCTCGTCGAGAAAGAGGGAGCCTCCCCGCGCGAGCTCGAAGCGGCCGGGCCGTGATGCGACGGCTCCCGTGAAGGAGCCCTTCTCGTGACCGAAGAGCTCTGCCTCGACGAGCGATTCCGGCAGGGCCGCCGCGTTGACCGCGACGAACGGGCCCGAGCGCCGCGGACTCGACGCATGGATCGAACGGGCGACCAGATCCTTGCCCGTTCCGCTTTCGCCGAGCAGCAGGACGGCGGCCTCGCTCGCCGCAACGCGCGCGAGGTCCCGGAGGAGGCGGCGCATGGGAGGGCTGTCCCCGACGAGGCGCTCGACCGTCCCGACCTCCTGCGTCGCCTGGCGCAGCTCGCGGTTCTCCACGAGGAGCCGCCGCCGCTCGAGGGCGCGATCGAGGATCACGAGAAGCTGAGCCGTGTCGAGGGGTTTCTGAAAGAAGTCGAATGCACCGAGCGCGATCGCCCGCAGCGCGTGCTCCCGCTCCCCCTCGCCGGACATCATCACGACCGTTGCTTCGGGGTCGCGCCGCCGCACGTGAGCGAGCAGGTCCAGCCCCTCCTGCACCTGGCCCGAGGGAGGCAGCCGCAGGTCGAACAGGTAGAGGTCCGGCTCGGCCTCGCAGAGCGCCCGGCCGAGGGTCGCGTCGCCGGCGGAGGAGACGGCAAACTTCCCCTTGAGGGCCCAGGTGAGCTGTTCGAGAAGGAGGGCGTCGTCCTCGACGATGACGATCCGGCCGCGCGGCGCCTCGCTCACGCGCCGACCTCCTCGGCGGCCGGGAAGGAAAGCCGGACGAGCGTCCCTCCGCCGGGCTGGGACAGAATCCGGATCGAGCCCCGATGGGCCCGCACGATCTGGCGGGCCGTCGCCAGGCCGAGTCCCACCCCCCCGGGCTTGGTCGTCTCGTAGGGCTGGAAGAGGCGGTCCCGCAGGAACTCCGGGGTCATCCCGGCCCCATTGTCGATGATCTCGACGATCGCCCTGGGCCGGCCCGACGTTCTCCCGGAATAGCTTCGCAACAGGACTCGGCCCTCCGGCGCGGCCGCCTCGAAGGCGTTTTCGAGGAGACTCGCGAAGGCGTCCCCGAGGTAGAAGGGGTCGCCCCACACGATCGGGACCGCTCCGAGAGCGAGCTTGAGCGACGTCGCCCGCCCGGCCCGCCCGCGCCGCGCCGGCTTTTCTGCCACCTCGCGCAAAAGCCCGTTCAGGTCGAGGGACACCTTGATCAGGACGGAGTCCTCGTGCGCGGAGAAGCGACCGGCGATGCCCTCGAGGCGGTCCACGGTCGAGGCGAGCAGCTCGCTTACCGTCTGTCGGAATGCCGGGTCCTCCCAGTGCTCATCGAGGTTCGACATGAGCAGGCGCAGCCGAAACGCCATGTTCTTGACGTCATGGAGGAGGACCTGATCGAGCGTGGACCGCAGCCGAGCCGATGAACGGGGTCGAGCGGCCATCGGCGGTCCGAGACCGTCAGCCGGCCTTCGCGAACCGCACCTTGACCGCAATCCCGGGTCGCAGCACGGTTCGAGCGGCCTCCCGCTTGACGCGGATGACGACCTGGAACGTCCCACTCGCGGCATCCACCGCGGGGCTGATGAACTGGACCTCTCCGGTCGTCCGGGCGTCGGGGAAGTGGTCGGGCACGACCACCACCCGGTCTCCCACCTTGACGCGCAGCAGGTCCGCCTCGGGCAGATAGACCCGGGCAAGCAGCGGCTCGACGGCCGTGATCTTGAAGAGCGGCTCGTTCTTGTCCTCGATCACCTTCTGGCCGACCCGCGCGTATTTCTCGGTCACCACGCCGGCGAAGGGCGCCCGGATCACCGTGTAGTCGCGCAGGGTCTTCGCCTTCTCCCAGCGCGCGACGGCCACCGCGTACTGCGCCTTTTTCGTGTCGAGGTCCTGAGCGCTCATCACCTTCGACGAGACCAGCGACTGGGCGCGGTCGAACTCGACCTTGCTCAGGTCCATGTCCTCCTTCGCCTCCCGGACATTCGCGTCGGCCTCCCTCGGGTCGAGAGTCGCCAGGACCTGGCCCTGCACGACCGCCGTGCCGCGGTCGACGACGACCGTCTCCACGATGCCCCCGATGCGGGAGGCGACGACGACCTCCTGGTCGACCATGAGGTGCGAGGGGTAAGCCTGATCCTCGCCGGAAACGGCGTCCGACGCGCCGGCGAAGAGCAGCAGGAGGCCCAGTAGCGACGCGCTTTTCACGGTATCGATCGAATGCGGGGATGCTATCGTTATTGTGCGTTGATGTCGATCTCGCTCGCCAGCGAAGCGCCCCAGGTCGAGCAGAAGGGTCTGCGCGCCAACTTCTGCTGGCCCGTGACGGAGGCGTGGGACGAACGCCGGCTGGCCGCCTTCCTGATGACCAAGCACCGGCGCAGCGATTCCGATTGGACCCGGCGCCCATCTCCCTTTTTCGCCACCCTGGGCCAGTCCACCGTCGAGTGCTCCGTCCCGGTGGCCCGGCCCGACGCCCTCCCGGAGCTGGCCGCCATCCTGACGGCCGAGCTCAAGGGGATCCTGACGGGCGCGAGCCAGATCCATGCCCAGATGATGGCGGGAGAGGACTGGAAAACGGTCGCGCCGCCGTAAGAGGCCCCCGGGCAACCCCGCCTGCAGCTCCAATCTCATGGCTCTAAACGGGGATCCCCCGGTATACCCTTTCGGCGGCACATCCGAGCCAGGAGGTGGCCATGATCTCGGTTCCCTCGCTCCGCCTGAACCAATTTGGCGTTCGGTTCTACGAGGCTCTGCTCTCGGGCGCCGACCTGCAGTCGCTGGTGGGCTTCGAGGTCCTCTCGTTCGGGCCGGGCAGCCAGACCACGCGGGGCCATTCGAAGGTTGCCCCCGGACGCGTCAACTGGGAGTTCCTCGAGAAGAAGATCGCGGCCTCCGAACAGGCCTTCCAGCGCCCGATCATCAAGAAGAAGATCGATGAGCTCGTCGCCTATTACCTCCAGTGCGCCGATTCCGGCACCCTCCCGGCCATTCCAGGAAGCGTCCTGCTCGTCTCGGAAAAGCGCCTGGAGTTCGCCGCGACGAGCGGCCGCTCGGACTCCGGATCCCTCAAGCTGCCCGAGGAATCCGGGATCCTGCGGGCGCTCGACGGCCAGCATCGCCTCCTGGCGCTCCACCAGCTCGCCGAGAAGCACAGCCTGAAGGACTTCCAGGTGCCGGCCGTCGTCTTCGACAACCTGACCGCCGATCAGGTCGTGGAGCTCTTCGTCACGATCAACAGCAAGCACACGAAGCTGAATCCCTCGCACCTGATCTCGCTCGCCGGCCGCCGCCTGTACCGGGACGACAACCTGGCCGCGGCGCACGACGTCATCCGGACCCTGAACGAGGACGACGGGTCGCCCCTGCGCGGCTCGATCAAGGTGCTCGGGATCGGAAAGGGCTCGGTCACCCAGGCTTCCCTGGCCGACGAGCTGCGCGACGTCTTCGCGGCGATCGACACCGCCGGAGGCCGGATCGCGCGCGAGTTCCGGGAGAACTCCCGTCGCTTCTTCCTCAACTACTTCAAGGCCGCGGCCCGCGCCTTTCCGACGGCGTTCGCCGGGCGGAAGTACTCGATCAAGAGCTCGACGTCGCTGCGCGCCTTCATCCGCATCGTGCCGTACGTCATCGCCATGGTCCGCAAGCGCGGCGGTGACGTCTGGTCGGCCGGGGAGCTCGACGCGGCCCTGCGACCGTGGGCGGAGTCGATCGGCGACCGCCGCTTCGAGACCGAGACCGTCTGGAAGGAGAAGCTGACCGGAGGCACCCGCTCCGGCGTCGAGATCCTCGCGCGGGAGCTGCGACAGGGGTTGAATGCTTGAACGGGGTCAGGTCTCGAAAAGTGTGACTTTTCAGCGGCTCGTACTCCCAGCCTTGTTTACGTCGAGACCACCGCACGAAAGAGAGTGTAAAGTCACACTCCTGGAGACCTGACCCCATGGCCGCATTCGGAGGCTGCCTCCTGCTCCTGGTCGCGATCGCGGTTTTCGGCGCGATCTGGGCCATCTGGCGCTACAACAACCTCATCTCGCTCCGGAACCAGGTCGCCAACGGCTGGAAGCAGATCGACGTCCAGTTGAAGCGCCGGCACGACCTCATCCCCAATCTCGTCGCCGCGGTCAAGGGCGAGATGCAGTTCGAGCAGGACACCCTCGAAAAAGTCATCCAGGCCCGCAACGGCGCCGTCGCCGCCCGGGGAGTGGCCGACGCCGCGGACAAGGAGAACGCCCTGACCCAGACCCTCGGGCGCCTCTTCGCGCTCGCCGAGAACTACCCTACCCTCAAGTCCAACGAACAGGTCAAGGCGCTGATGGAGGAGCTCTCCGCGACGGAGAACCGCATCGGGTTCGCGAGGCAGTTCTACAACGACATCGCGACGCGCTTCAACACGGCGCAGCAGCTGTTCCCGGACAGCCTCATCGCCCAGACCTTCCACTTCCAGCCCGTGGAGCTCTTCGAGATCAAGGACGAGGCGGAGCGCGCGGTGCCGAAGGTCGATTTGAACGTGCGGTCGGATCGGACCAAGTCCTAGTTGACCAACCTCTACGATCAGCAGAAGCGCAACCTCACCAACACTCGCGTCTTCATAGCCGGATTCGTGCTGCTGCTCGCCCTCCTCGGCCTCGGGGCGGACGGGTTCCTCTACGGAGCCGGCGTATCGCCCGGCCTGCCCATCGCCACACTCGGCGCCCTGTGCGTGGGCGGGTTTTCGGCCTGGTGGTCGCTCCACGGGGGGGACCAGGCCGTTCTCGAGTCGGCCAACGCGGTTCCCCTCGACCCGTCCGACCCCCGGCAGCGCACGCTCGCCAACGTCGTCGAGGAGATCGCGATCGCCGGAGGAATCCCGAGACCCGCGATCTTCATCGTCCCGGACGCGGACCCGAACGCCTTTGCCACCGGCAGCGGCCCCGAGAAGGCCTCCATCGCGGTCACGCGCGGGCTCCTCGAGAAGCTGAACCGCGAAGAGCTGCAGGGCGTGGTGTCGCACGAGCTCTCCCACATCCGGAACTACGACGTGCGCCTCATGACGGTCGTCGCGGCCCTCGCCGGTGCGATCCTGCTTCTCGCGGACTGGAGCCGCCGGGGACTCTGGTGGGGCGGCCGCCGCCGCTCGGACGACGGCGGCAAGGGCGGCGGGCTCGGAATCCTCTTCGTTGCCCTCTGGATCGTCTCGATCATCCTCGCGCCGATCATCGCGCAGATCGTCTCGCTCGCCGTTTCGCGCCAGCGCGAGTATCTGGCCGATGCTTCGGGAGCCGAGCTCACGCGCAATCCCCTCGCGCTCGCCTCGGCGCTCGAGAAGATCGCCGCGGCCGTCGAGCCCACGCCGTCGATCAAGCAGGGAATCGCGCACCTGTGCATCGAGGACCCCCGCGGGGGATCGCCCGATGCGGAGCCGGGGTTCTTCGCGGGGCTGCTGTCCACGCATCCCCCCATCGGGAAGCGGATCGCGCTGCTGCGCGAAATGGCGTACCAGAAGGGCTAACAGGCTTCAGAAGTACCGGCGGCCGTCGAAGGAAAGCCGGATGAACCCGAAGTAGCGGGTCTTCAATTGCGGGACCATCGCGCCGGGAACCAGCGGCTGCGCGTCGAACGGCGTGTCGAACCCGACTCCCACCTGGAGCAGGGTCGAAAAGCTGTAGCGCGTCCCGTACTCGCGCAGGGGACGCAGTTCGAGAACCGGGAAATCGAACTCGATCGAGCGAAAGGCGACCGGCTCGTAGATCGGCGCGCCATCCGGCCCATAGCCCGAGACGGCCAGAAAGGCGTCCTTCCCGCCCAGATACCCGAAAAGGTCCACGGCCACTTCCCGCCCGGCGACGAACTGGAGAGAGCCGACCGGGGTCGAGAGCTTCGTCTGCCAGGGAATCAACCCGCCGTCGGCCGCCGTGATCGCCATCCGCTCGAGCAGCTTCGGATCCGTCAGGGCAAGAAGAGGTGCGGCGAGAATCAGGTCGCCCGGCAGAAGCCAGAACGGAGCGCGCAGGCGGAAAGCGAGTCCCGAGCGGGAAGGCACGCCGGGTACGAATGGCTGAAGCACCGGGTCCTTCGGACAGGTGGACCCGCAGCCGCCGCTCGAGCGCGACTGCAGGACGATCCCGCCCTCGAGAAAGACGAGGCCGTCCCCGGAGTCCCCGAGCAGGGCGTCCAGGCCGAGGCCGAGCTTCAAGCCGACGTCGAGCTCGCCGAGCAGCCCTCCCTCGCGGCCCTGCGTGAAGCCGCCGTCGGCGCCCTCCCCCATGACGCCGCTCGCAACCCCGACGAATGGGCCGATCTCCGCGCGAAAGCGCGGCAAGGACGCATATCCGGGACCCCGAAACGGAATCGGCGTCATGCGCAGGACGTCGTCGAAGGGCGGGTGCAGCGCCACGGGCACCACCCACCCCGGCATCGCGGTCTCCTTGCAGACGTTGAGGGAGGTCTCGTCGGGAACGGTGAGAGTCCTTGCGGCGGAGGCGAGCGGGGAGCCCGGGGACATGGCCTCGAGGACCTGGCGCAGGGAGAGCTGCACGGTATCGCCGGCCCGCTCGAGGTCCGCCGGCCGCATGTGCGCATCCCCGAAGACCGTGATGGGCTCGTTCTTCCAGGTGTCGGTGTCGAGCCCGTGCTCGTTGTAGTAATCGTGTGTCCCCTTGCGCTCCGCCGCGCTGCCCCAGGAGCCGGCGATGTGCCCCGCCGCGAACGCGTCCTCGAGAAAGTGAAGCCCAAAACACTCGAGGGCCAGGATGAGGCGGGCCTCGGCGGGGCGCTCCGCGGCCGCCGGCGCGGCCTCCTGAGAAAACAGAGCCGCCTGGTGCAATGCGGCTGCATGGAAGAGCAGGTAGAGCCCAACGACGTTCGGCTCGGCGCCTTTTCGCAAGGCCTCCGCGATGTACAGATCGAGGTCGTTGGCGGTGCGCGGCAGCAGGTGGTGGGCGTTGTTGGCGCCGGCGCGCGAGATGTACCCTTCGTCGGCGCGCTCGAGGCGAAGGTCGCCGTTCATCTGGACATTGCGCAGCTCGCTCTCGTTGTGGGCCTTCGCGATGCCGGCCGCGGTCTTCGCGGCAATCTGGGCGATCCTGAGGATCGCGTCGCTCTCCAGGACGACGTGGAGCAGCTCCTCGGGAGAACAGGAGTGGTCGCCGTTGATCGCCGGCCACGCGGCCAGATCAATGCAGGTCGGTTTCGTTCCCTGGTCGCCCTCGGCCGCCGCGGCACAGAGCCGCGAGGCGTAGCCCTCGCGGGCGAGCGCCCAGAGGCGGTCGAGCTCGCCCTGGCGCTGCGGGTCGAGCCCCTGGATCCCCCGCGCGGTGATGGCCCGATGCTCGGAGTAGGTCCAGCCCAGCGCCGCCGCCGGCAGCAACAGTGCAGCGGCAAGGGCGGCCGCCGCCCCGAAGACGTTGGGCCTCACGCGATCGCGCTCACTCGGGGCCGTGGCGATCAGTCGAGATCGATGTCGCGGACGGGTTTCGAAGTGTCGCCCTTGGTCTTCTCGAAGAGCTCGGCGAACTTCTTGTTCAGGACGTCCTTCTTGGACTTCTCGGCCTCGATCGAGGCGGCGAACTTCTTCTCGCGCTCCTCATCCTGGCCGCGCAGCGCGCCGATGGCATCGTCCACCGTGGAGAACTTTCGCGGCGTCTTCGGTGCCTCGTGGGCGATGACCGCCTTGAGCTCCGGGTCGATCTTGAGCCGCGCGTTGCAGCACGGACAGAGCAGTTCGAAGTCCACGGGGCAAGAATACCGTCTGTGGTCGGACGGTGGTAGTCGGGAGTCCGGGCTCAGCCCCGCTTGAGCCGGATCCGATCCCGGCGGGCACGCTTGTCCGGCCGGCCGCCGTCGCCCCGCGGAGCGAGCAGCCGATCGAGCCGCCGCGCCTCTACCACCTCCGGGGCAGGCGCGGGCGTGACGTCCTCGTAGAGGAGGCGCGCCTGCGCCTTCGGAATCGAGCGCTCCGCCACTCCTCGCACGACGAGCTCGCGCCGCGCTCCGTCGCGGCCCGAAACGCCGACCCGGTCGCCGGCGCGGACTTCGCGGTGCGGCTTGGCTCGGGCTCCCCCGACGTCGACCTTCCCGCCCTCGCACGCCGCCTTCGCCTGCGAGCGGGTCGGAAAAATGCAGGCGACGTCGAGCCAGACGTCCAGGCGGGTGCTCGCAGGGCCGCCCGGCGCGGCGGCGGCTTCGGAGGCGAATCTTCGGTTCGAGGCCTTCACGCCGAGCGCAGGCTCGTCGGGCGGGCAGCGAACCAGGCCCGGAACTCGGAGGAGGGGTCCGGCGGCTCGGCTGCGGGCCGTGCGAGGAAGTAGCCCTGGGCCGCGCCGACGCCCTCGGCCGCGCAGACGTCGAGGTCCTCTGCGGACTCGATTCCCTCGGCGATGAGGGTGAACGAGAACTCTCGCGCCAGGTCCGCCAGGAACTTCAGGATCGCGCGGCGGCGGGGGTCGTGCGCGATGCCGCGGGTCACTTCGCTGTCCACCTTGACCCACTCGGGCTGCAGGGCGTGACAGAACTGCAGTGTTCCGTAGCCGGAGGTGACATCGTCGAGCGCAATCACGGCCCCGAGGTCGCGCGGCACGGTGAGAGCCGCCGCGAGCTCCGGCACGCCCGGAAGCGTCTCGATCTCGACGAGGTCGAGGACGAGGCGAGAGAACGGCAGTCCCTGCCGCTCCATTTCCTCGCCGAGCCCGACGAGCGCGTCCGCCGTCCGGTCGATGAGCCTCGGGTTCACGTTCAGAAAGAGCAGCGCGCCCTCCGGAAGCGATCGTCCGGATTCGAGAACGCACGACCAGGACAACCGCTCGAAAGACCGCTCGACGCGCAGCGCCTCGGCCGCCGGGAACATCTCGGCTGCCAGCCGCGGCGATCCACCCTGGCCGCGGCCGCGCAGCAGTCCCTCGTAGCCGATCACCTCCCCGGACTTCAAGTCGAGCAGCGGCTGGAACTCGACGAAGAACTCTCCCGCGGTCAGCTCGTCCGCGAGCCACAGGGACTCGACCTCCAGGCGCGCGCGCGGCAGAGGCGTCAGCCGGCTGATCGCATCCCACTTGGTCTGGCGCATGTCTTCCGGGGCGACGCGGACACGGTCGGCCAGGGAGCCGAGCTTGTTCTCCAGTTGCTCGAGAAAGTGCTCGGGAGTGCGCTCGACCAGCAGGCGCCGGGCGCGTCCGTACATGGCGGCGCGAGCCCAGTTCCGCCCGAACGCCGCGGCAACCGCGCGCTCTGCCTCCAGCCCGTCGGGCCGGACGAACACGGCGCGCGCTTTCCGCCAGCGATCAAGCCGGCCAAGAGTCTGGCCGTCCAGAACGCTTCCGGATGCTTTCACCGCTTTGATTGTACGGCGGGCGGCCTTCGAAAGGCCTACAATTTCTCCTGGCCTCCCCCGATCCCCGCACCTTCCCGCGAGAAGTTCCGTCAGCCCGTCTTCGCTCCCGGTTGCCCCGAAACGGCGTGAGCCTGCGAAGAGCGCGGCACGGAAAACGCGATGCGGACGTCGGCGCCGAGCACGGCCCGGCGTCCGGACGCTCCCCCCGTGCAGACGAGATCCGACTCCATGCCGCTCAACCACGGCAGCTCCTCGATGAGCTGGGACACGCGACCGAGCAGCTCCTCCATGCCGCATCCCCCCGGCAACTCCGCGGCCTGGACGATTTCCAAAATGTCGTTGTCCGTCAGGGGAGTGATGCGTACCACAGGAAGCTCCGCGGGGCGGCGCAGGCGAAGCAGGGGCCCGAAGCTCGGATCCGCGCTCACCTCGAGACGGACGCCCCCGGCGGGGGCGACCTCCGTACAGATTCCGAAGAGACCCAGAATCTTGCGGGCGGACGCGCCTTCCAGGAGGAGCACTTCGGAGGTGGCCGCATCGAGCAACCCGGTAATCTCCTGCCGGGCCGCGGCCGCATCCGCGTCTTCGTACCAGCGCAGGCGGCCGGCCGGACGCCTGCGAAACGCCGCGTACTGCACCGCCCGGGACAGGGCCAGGGCGGCGGACTCGGGAAACCGATAGGAGGGGAACACGCGTCGACTCGCCGCGGCCCGCGCGTCTTCATCCCGGTGCGCTTGAACATCCGCGGCCCCGCCGATCAGGCAGAGCAGTGTTGGCTTGGAGAGCCCCGACCGGCGCTCGGCGCGAAGGGCGCCGCGGCGAATTGCACGGCCCACGACCTTCGGAT
>CAWERV010000030.1:0-110833 GCA_963811425.1 uncultured Acidobacteriota bacterium | reverse complement strand
GGCGGACCCGGACCCGCTCGCCGTCCGACCCGAGATTCGTCCGCCTACCTGTCCGTGTTTCTTCTCGAAAACGCGAAGAAATGGCGGCCGGTGTCCACGAGGTGCCCGCCCCCTTTTCGCCAGCCTTCACGGCCGCCGCTTCGAACCAACGCTTCACACCCGTTTTTGCCGGGCGTGGTAGGTTCCCGCCCAAGGAGGGTTCCTGCCATGCGCAACTCCAGCTGGAGAGCTTCGATCCTGATCCTCATCCTGGCCGCGGCCTCGTTTCCCGTCCAGGCGGCCACGTCGTACGCCGACGCCGAGAAGGAGGTCGTCGCCGCCGGCAAGACGCTCGACGACTTCGTCGCCGACCCCGACATGAAGTGGTTCCGCGACCACGCCCGGGAGGCCAAGGGCCTGCTCATCTGCTCCCAGGTCGTGAAGGCCGGGTTCATCATCGGCGGCTCGGGCGGACGCTGCGTTTTCGTGGCGAAGCAAGGGACGACCTGGAACGGGCCCGCGTTCTACACAGTCGGGACGGCGAGCGCCGGGTTTCAGGCCGGCATTCAGGACTCCGCGATCATCGGCCTCGTCAAGACCCAGAAGGCGATCGACGCCCTGATGTCGAAAGATTTCAGCCTGGGCGGCGACGCGAGCGTCGCGGTCGGACCGGTCGGGACCGGGACGGCGGGATTTCCCGGTGCCGACATCGTCTACTACAGCCGCTCGAAGGGGCTCTACGGCGGGCTCAACCTCTCCGGCGCCAGGGTCAAGCCGAGCGCGGACTACAACAAGGCGTTCTACGGCAAGGCTGTGTCCCCGAGCGAAATCATCGTGCAGGGAGTGGCCCACATTCCTGCGGCCACGCCAGCGCTGTTGACGAGGGTCGAAATGCTGTACGCGGGGAAGTGAGCTGGCGCGGCGGATCGCCCGAATCCGGAGGAGCCCCCGGAATCCTGCGATGAGGAAGGGATCCCGACCCGATTCGCCGTAGGGCAATCGAGGACGGGATCGTCCCCGGCATCCCGGCTCGTCTCACCGACCGTCCTGACGGACTTCGTCGCCCGGATCACGCGAGGACGCGAGCTGCCGGACGGGGAGCGAGGCGAGCCCACCAGAGAGGCACGGCAGCCTCTACTCGCTCGTCCCATGGCTTTGCGACGCCACCTGGACCCTTCGAGGTGTCGTGGAGCTTGTCCGCGGCCTTCCCGGAGTTTCCGACAGCCGTGACCGCCGGCCCCAAAAGGCCGGCGGCACCACGGTCGTTGCAGACGTTCTTCGTCAGGACTTGCGGCGGCTGCGGAACAGGAACACGACCACGAGGATCAAGATCACTATGAGAAGCCACAGGAGCCACATCGGAAACCCGCTCGCCGGCGCGGGCGCTTCCGCGGTCGGAGCCGGGGCAGCGGCGGGAGCCTCCGTGGGGGCAGCGGCGGGAGCTTCCGCGGGGGCAGCAGCCGGGGCAGCGGCGGGAGCCTCGGTGGATGCAGCAGCGGGAGCGGCGGCGGGAGCGGCGGCGGGAGCCTCCGTGGGAGCAGCAGCAGGGGCTGCAGCGGGTTGGGGCGCCGCGTGGACCATGGCCTCGACCTCGCGCTCGGATACGACCTTCGGCGGCTGGTCCGTGACGATCACAGCCGCGATGATGTCGCCGGCACGCAGGTCGCTCAGCGAGACTTGCTCTCCGTTACGCGTGATCCTGGCATTCCTTTTCTCCACATCCTTGGGCGAAAACACGCGATTCCCTTGCGGCCCTCGGACGATGATGCTCATGCCGGAGACTGCGAGGACCTTGCCCGTTTTTATCTCCGTCACGTACACGGGTGTCGTGGTGGTCGTCGTGGTGATCTTGGCCGTAACGTGCATTCCGGGCTTCAGCTCGGCGACGCCGATATCCCTCCCTTCGAACTGGAACTTGAAGCCCTCAGGGATCGTGTACTCCGTCGCTTTGCCGGTAGTGTCTTCGGCAACGACCTTGTTGCCATTCACACTGACGACGACGGCATGGACGACGCGTGTGCTCATCGACGTCTCGGGCTGGCCCATTTGCGTGGCCGTCGTAATGCTTGGCTGCTGAGCCGTCGCAATGGCTGCGGACGCCGCAAGTAATCCGACGCCGAGGATGACCCGGAATCCTCCTGATCTTGCCTCCATAGAATCTCCTTTCTTTCGCTGCGTGCATTCTCTCCCAATACGGAGTTCTCTCGAGCACAGAAACAGTTGTGACGAGTGGGGGGCCTAGTCCTCCTGGCGTTTGTTACGGAACTCAAGGGAGAAGGGCGATGGCCCTCCTTGGGGGGCAAAGGGGTGCTGCGCGCTGCCCGAGCAAGACTCGGACACGACCCTCGGGCATGCGGCGCCGGGGATCCTCGGGGACAGGTCGGGACGCCAGCAGACGTCGCCTAATTGGTTGATGCGGAAGCGTACGGAAATGTCCCTAGGCCACGGCGCCCGGGCTGGATGTCGCCGGTTCGATCCCGGTTGCCCGCTCCAACGCGGCGCGTTGTAGTCTTCGGGCAACTTCATGACACTTCCATCCGGCACTCGTCTCGGCCCGTACGAAATCCTGTCACCCCTCGGCGCGGGCGGGATGGGAGAGGTGTATCGGGCGCGGGACAAGAAGCTGGATCGGGACGTCGCGATCAAGGTCCTCCCAGGGTCCGTCGCGGCCGATCCCGACACCCTGGCCCGATTCGAGCGCGAGGCGAAGGCGGTCGCGGCGCTCTCTCATCCAAACATCCTTGCGATTCACGACTTCGGAGACCAGGACGGCATCGCGTACGCGGTCATGGAGCTTCTCGAAGGCGAGACGCTGCGCGGGAAGCTCGACGCCGGTCCGATTCCGCAGAAGCAGGCCGTGGACTACGCGCTGCAGGTCGCGAAGGGCCTCTCCGCTGCCCACGAGAAGGGCATCGTCCACCGGGATCTGAAGCCCGAGAATCTCTTCGTTTCAAGAGACGGCCATCTCAAGATCCTCGACTTCGGCCTGGCGAAGCGGGTCGAGGCCGTTGCCCCGGGGCAGGAGACGAGCGCGCCGACGGGCTCGGGCCATACCGAGCCCGGGACGGTCATGGGGACGATGGGCTACATGTCGCCCGAGCAGGTGAAGGGGTTCCAGGTCGATCACCGCTCGGACATCTTCTCGTTCGGGGCGATCCTCTACGAGTTGCTCTCGGGCAAGAGAGCGTTCAAGCGCGAGACGAACGCCGAGACGATGGCGGCCATCCTGCGCGACGAGCCGCCGGAGCTCTCGGAGTCCGGGCGAAACGTTTCCCCCGCTCTCGACCGCATCGTCAAGCATTGCCTGGAGAAGGACCGGGACCATCGGTTCCAGTCGGCCCGAGACATCGCCTTCAACCTCTCGGAGCAATCGGCGCCGGCTGCCGCGAGCAGCGCACGAGGAATCGCCACGCCGGTCTCGTCCGAGGGCCTCTGGGTCGCGGTGCTGCCCTTCAAGTACGTCGGCGCCGACGCGGACCTCGCGGCCCTGGCCGACGGGATTTCCGAAGAGATCGGGACCGGCCTTTCGCGGTTTCGGTATCTCTCGGTCGTCGCGAGCGCTTCGACGTCTCGCCTGAAGGACGTGGTGGGAGACGAGCGGGCCCTGGCCGCCAAACTCGGCGCGCGTTACGTGCTGGAGGGGAGCATCCGCGGAGGAGGCTCGGCCATCCGCGTGAGCGCCCAGCTCGTCGACGTCCAGACGGGGGCCCAGCTCTGGTCCGAGACGTTCAACCGGGACCTCCAGGCGTCGAGCGTGTTCGAGGCCCAGGACGACATCGCGGCACGCATCGTCGCGACAGTCGCCGATAGCTACGGAGTGCTGGTTCATGCCATGCGGTCGGCGATTCGGCGGAAGGACGATGCCGACCTCACGCCCCTGGAGTGGCAGTTCCAGTATTTCGCCTACCGCGAGCAGATCAAGCCCTCGGCCTACGCCGAGCTCAAGAGCCGGCTGGAGCGCGCGGTGGAACGGGACGGCCGTCAGTCGGACCTGTGGGCCTGCCTCGCGCAGATCTTCGTCGACGAATACGCATTCGGCTTCGGCAGCGACGCGACGTCTCTGGATCGGGCGCTGGCCGCGGCGCGCCGCGCGGTCGAGCTCGATCGGGCGAACCAGTTCGCGCTCGTCGCTCTCGCCCAGACGCACTTCTTCCGTCAGGACCTCGCGGCGTTCGGCCCCGCGGCGGAGCGCGCGATGGCTCTCAATCCGCTCAACACCGACGCGGTCGGGATCCTCGGGCTGCAGATCGTGCACACCGGCGAGTTCGAGCGCGGCGCCGCGATCGTACGCCGCGCGATGGAGCTCAATGCCAACCATGCGGGCTGGATGCATTTCGCTCCGCTCTGGGAGCACTTCCACAAAGGCGAGTACGAACAGGCCCTCGAGCGCGCGAACCGGGTGGATGTCCCCGGCCTCTTCTGGCCCTATCTGGTGATGGCTTCGGCCTGCGGGCACCTCGGCCGGCGGACCGAAGGCGAGGCTGCGGTCCGGGATCTGCTGGCGCTCGATCCCGAGTTTGCGGCGCACGCCCGCTCGAACGTCGGGACCTGGCACTTCGCGAGCGGCCTGATGGAGCCCATCCTCGAAGGGCTGCAAAAGGCGGGGTTATCGATTCCGGCGGCCGACGGGTCGTCCGAGCCGCCGAGGCGCGCCGGTGCGATCACGGCAAAGGCCGATCGTGCGGCGTCGGGCACGCAATCGGGAAAGGCCCGCGCCGAGGAAGGTTTCTGGGTCGCCGTGCTGCCGTTCAAGTACGGCGGCGACACGTCCCTCGACGGCCCTGGCCGAAGGGCTGACCGAGGAGATCGTGACCGGTCTGTCGCGCTTCTCCTACCTTCGGGTGATCTCGCGCGGCTCGGCTGCCGACGCAGCAGTCCGCGGGCAAGGAGCTCGGCGCGCGGTACATCATGGAGGGTAGCCTGCGGCAGGCCGGGAGCAAGGCTGCGCCTCGCGGTGCAGTTGGTGGACGCAGTCTCGGGCGCTCATCTCTGGGCCGAGAACTATGAACGCACCTTCAGTCCGGAGGCGGTCTTCGAGCTTCAGGACGAGTCTGGTTCCGCGGATCGTCTCGACGGTTGCCGACATGTACGGCGTTCTGACCCGCAGCATGAGCGAGGCGCTCCGCAGCAAGGCCGATGAAGAGTTGAGCCCTCACGAAGCGGTGCTGCGCGCCTTTGGCTACATGGAGCGAGTCACGCCGGAAGAACATGCGCGCGTGAGACGGATCCTGGAACGGGCCGTCCGCATTGCACCCAATCAGAGCGATGCCTGGGCCATGCTGGCGAACCTGTACTGGGAAGAGCATGCGCACGGATTGAACCCGCAGCCCGACCCGCTGGGGCGTGCGCTTGCGGCTGCGCGGCGTGCCGTGGAGGCGGCGCCCTCGAACAACCTCGCCCATTACGCTCTCGCTTGCACGCTGTTTTTCCAAAAGGACTTTCTGGCTTTTCGTTCCGCGGCGGAGCGGGCGATCGAACTGAACCGTATGGATGCCTCCGTTGCGGCGTTGCTCGGAAATCTCATCGCCTATGCCGGTGACTGGGAACGCGGCTGCGCGGTCGTCGAATCCGCCATGCAACTGAATCCCCATCATCCGGGCTGGTACTGGTTCGTCAGCTTCAACGACGCGTATCGCCAGCGCGACTACCGCGGCGCCCTTGGTTTCGCCCTCAAGATCAACTTGCCCGGAAATTTCTACACCCACGCCGTGATTGCGGCGGCTTACGGGCAGCTCGGCATGCACGAGGCCGCGCGCAAGGCGCTGCAAGAGCTGCTCGCGATCCGCCCCGACTTCGCCGAAGTGGTGCGCGAAGAGTTTGGGAGATGGATACGACCCGGCATTCGTCGAGCACATGATCGACGGGCTCCGCAAGGCGGGACTGGAGATTGCGCCGGAGAGGAGCCCCAGCGCCTGCGCCAACCCCTGCCTCCCCGCACGATGCGTCGGGCGCGGCCCGCGCCGACGAGGGCTTCTGGGTCGCGGTGCTGCCGTTCAAGTACGGCGGCGCCAACGCCGACCTCACGGCCCTGGCCGACGGGCTGTCCGAAGAGATCGTCACCGGGCTGTCGCGCTTCTCGTACCTTCGCGTGATCTCGCGCGGCTCGACTGCGACGCCGAGCGGACGGCGACGTCCGGCGCGGCAAGGAGCTCGGGCGCCCGCTACGTGATGGAGGGCAGCCTGCGTCAGGCGGGAACCAGGCTGCGCGTGGCCGTGCAGCTCGTCGACGCCGTCTCGCGGCGCTCATCTGTGGGCCGAGACCTACGAGCGCACCCTTCACGCCCGAAGACGGTCTTCGCCCTGCAGGACGACCTCGTTCCCCGGATCGTCTCGACGGTCGCCGACATGAACGGTGTCCTGCCCCGCAGCATGAGCGAGGCCTGCGCAGCCGGGCTCCCGAAGCAGCTGAGTCCGTACGAGGCCGTGCTGCGCGGCTTCGGCTACTTCGAGCGGGTCACCCCCGAAGAGCACGCCGCCGCGCGGTCCGGCCTGGAGCGGGCGGTCGCAGAAGGCGCCCGACTACGCCGACGCCTGGGCGATGCTGTCGCTGCTCTGCGTCGAGGATTCGCGCAGGGATTCGACCTTCAGCCCGGATCCCCTCGCGCGCGCGCTCCGCGGCCGCGCGGCGCGCCGTGGAGGTGGCGCCATCCAGGCCCTCGCCCACTACGCCCTGGCCCAGGCGCTCTTCTTCCACAAGGAGCTCCGGGCTTCCGAGATGCGGCGGAGCGGGCCGTCGCGCTCAACCCCATGGACGGCAATTCCATCGCGTTCCTCGGCGTGCTGATGACCTACGCGGGCGACTGGGAGCGCGGCTGCGCGCTGGCCGAGCGCGCCATGCAGCTCAATCCCAACCATCCCGGGTGGTACTGGTTCGCCGACTTCTACAACGCCTATCGCCAGGGCGACTACCGCGGCGCCCTCGATTTCGCGCTCAAGAGCAACATGCCGGGCCACTGGTACGCACGCGGCGATGGCCGCGGCCTACGGCCAGCTCGGTGAACGCGAGGCGGCCGCGGAGGCCGTGCAGGAGCTGCTGCAGCTGCGGCCGGACTTCGCCGCGATGGCGCGCCACGAATTCGCGAAGTGGTGGGACCCCGAGTACGTGGAGCACCTGATCGAAGGCCTGCGCAAGGCGGGGCTCGACGTGCCGGCGCCGGCGCAAGCGGCGGCCGGCGCCGCGAGGCCCGCGGCGGTCGCGATCGCGGTGCTGCCCTTCTCCGACATGAGCCCCGCGAAGGACCAGGAGTACCTCTGCGAAGGCATGGCCGAGGAGATCATGAACGCGCTCGTGCGGCATCGAGGGGCATTCGCGTCGCCTCGCGGACCTCGACCTTCCGCGCGCGGCCGGGACGACTCCGACCTGCCTGCGATCGCGCGCGCCCTCTCCGTAAGCCACGTCCTCGAGGGCAGCGTGCGGACTTCGGGCGACGGCTCCGGGTCACCGCGCAGCTCACCGATGTCGCGACCGGCTACCATCTGTGGTCGGAGCGCTTCGACCGCGAGGCCACCGACGTGTTCGCGGTGCAGGACGAGATCGCCGCGGGCGTGGTCGAGGCCGTGAAGGCGCGGCTCTCCCCGGGAGCTTCCGCCATTCCCGCGCGCCCGCAGCCCGGAACCTCGAGGCCTATCGCAGCTATCTGAAGGGCCGCCACCTTCGGGGCAAGGAAGACAACGTCGGAGCCATGGGCGCCTTCGAGGAAGCCATCCGCCTCGACCCCTCCCATGCGCCCTCGTGGACCGGCCTCGCCGAGAGCACCGTCCTCGCGTCCATCTTCGACATGATCCCCGCACGCGAGGCCTGCGCCTCGGCGAGAAAGGCGGTCGCGACCGCGGCGCGACTCGAGGGCGAGTCGGCGAACACCCTCCACGTCGAGGCCTTCGTCGCCTGACCTGAAAGACGATGGTCGGCGATGGAAGCCGCCTGGCGCCGCGCGATCGAGCTTCAGCCCAACCACGTCCTGGCCCTGGGCTCGTTCGGCATCGTCTCTGCGCGCGCGAGCGGTTCGACGAGGGCCTGCCGCTCCTCGCGCGGGCCCGGGAGGCCGATCCCCTCGCATCCTTTCCCGTACACGCTCACCGGGTTCGGGCTTGCTCGAGCGCGGCCAGGCCGCAGGAAGCCCTGCGGTACCTCGAGGACGCGCTCTCCTTCGAGAAGGAGGACGCGACGGCTCTGTACATTGCGGGCGTGGCCCTGGTCGCCCTGGGTCGCTTCGAAGAAGGCATCGCCACGCTCCAGCACGCGGTCGCGATGACGGACCGCGCGCCCCACTTCCTCGGCGTGCTGGGGTGGGCGCTCGCGACCGCCGGCCGGAAAGCCGAAGCCCGGGCGCTCCTCGAGGAGCTGCGCGCGCGGCCGCCGGAGGCGCCCGCGCTCGTCTCCGAGGCCTGGCTGCTCGGCGCGCTCGGGGAGATCGACTGCGCCTTCGAGGTCATCGCCCGAGCCGAGGACGAGAGCCAGGCCTACCTCTACTTCACCGGTTTTCCGGGCTTCGATTCGCTTCGCGCCGACCCGAGGTTCGCCGCGTTGCTGGAGCGCCTGGGGCTTCCGTCTGTTCGAGCCGGGGCGACTTGATTTCGCAGGCCGGACCGCTTCGAATGGCTCAGAGGAGTTATGCTGGCGGCCCCACGGATCGCAACGGAAACGACAGAGGAGGTTCCCATGAGTCGTCGCGCTGAATCGCTCGCTGCCCGCATCGAGGACGGCGCTGCCGGCCTCGCCGCCTATGCCCAGGGACTCTCGGACGCCGAATGGCGCACGCCGGTCCGGGGCAGCGGAAGGGACAGCCGCCCGGTCGGGGTCATCGTGCACCATGTCGCCACCGTCTACCCGATCGAGATCGATCTGGCCCGGACGATCGCGAGCGGCAAGGCCGTTGCCGGCGTCACCTGGGAAGTGGTCGCCGAGATGAATGCCAAACACGCCGGCGACCAGGCCGGGGTCACGACCAAGGCCGCCCACTCGAGCTGCTGCGCCGGAATAGCGCGGCAGGCGGCCGCCGCAGTTCGCAAGTTCACGGACGACGAACTGGACCGCGCGGCACCGTTCTCACTCAGCTTCGATGCGCCGGTGACCGCCCAGTTCGTGATCGAGGATCACGCGCTGCGGCACAGCTGGCACCATCTGGCGCGAATCCGCAAGGCCCTGGGCCGCTGAACCTCAAGGGGGGGTAGCGCCCTTCGGGTCTTCCGCCCACTCGACCTCCATCGCGGGTGGATGCGTCAGCGTCTGCAAGACGACGCAGTACTGCTCGGTCTTGGCGCGCAGCGCGCTCAACTGGTCCGGCGTCGCCCTCGGCGCGTCGATGTCGAAGTGGACGCGAATGCTCTGGAAGCCGACCGGTACGTCGCGGGAGAGGCCCAGCGTTCCCCGCAGGTCCATGTCTCCTTCCACGACGACCTCGATCCGCTCTGTGGGAACCCCCATCGCCGCGGCGACCATCTGGCAGGTGATCTGGGCGCAGGCGGCCAGGGCGCCGAGCAGGAGGTCACCCGAGCAACCTGCCGTGCCTGCGCCTCCGACACCCGCATGGGCCTGAGCCTCGTAGACGGCGCGGCCGATATCGACAGAGCACGCGATCGGGGCACCCGACTGCCCGCCTGTGGCGCGCAGCGTGATCCGCGAGGCCTCCGGCTCGGCGCGATATTGCTCCTTGAGCGGTTTCTGAAGGGCTTTGAGATCCATGGCGATCAGCGCTCCCCCCGGAAGGTCGAGAAGTTCGGCATCATACAATCCGTCCAAGTCGAGAAGGAGGGATACCCATGAGGAAGTTCGTGGCATCTGCGATGTTCGTCGGTGTTCTGTCGGCGGTTGGATCAGGAGCGCTCGGTCAGGACAAGGCCGCAGGCTCCGACGCAAGTGGCTCGGCGCACAAGGCGACCCACGTGATCCTCAACCCCGCGGACATGAAATGGGGCGATGCGCCTGCGGTCTTTCCGCCCGGCGCCAAGATGGCGGTGCTGCAGGGCGATCCGAGCAAGGGCGGCGTCTACACCGTGCGCCTGAGAGTGAAGGACGGGTACAAGATTGCGCCGCACTGGCATCCGACGACCGAGAACTTGACGGTGATCTCGGGCACCTTCAACCTGGCGACCGGAGACAAGTTCGACGAGAGCGCGACGACGGCGATGGTTCCGGGGGCGTTCGGTTCGATGCCCGCGAAGATGCATCACTATGCCTGGTGCAAGGGCGACACGGAGGTCCAGGTGCACGGTGTCGGGCCCTTCAAGCTCATCTACGTGAATCCGAAAGACGACCCCACGAAGGGGGCCAGCAAGTAGCCCGGGAGCCTCGCCTACCTCTTCGAGCCGCGCTTGCCGAAGAGGTCGTCGTAGCCGGGCCAGTCGTCGAGGAGCCGCAGGCCGAATCCAGGGCTCGATTGGGTGGAGGGCGTTGCGGGATCGACGCTGCGGACGACCCGTCCCGAGAGCGCGAGCTTCCTGCCGCCGGGCAGATTGACGGTCAGGCGGACGACGGGGCCGGTGCCGGGAATCCAGCTCGAGCGGACGAACACACCGCGGCGAGAGATGTCGCCGGTGACGCCGCTTCCGTAGACGTCGCCCTGGCGAAACTCGACGGTCATTTCCGCCGGACGGCGCCTGGCCGTGCGGGTCTGGCCCAAACCGATGGCCCGGCCGCGCGGGGCCGCCGGCTCGCCGGCTGAGGCGTCGAGCGGATCGATGGAGAACTTGACGCCGTCGATTCGGCCCTGGATCGTCCGGTCGTCGACGGGCACCAGGCAGCGGAAGGAAATGGGGAAGATGTCGGCAGGCTCCTTGCCGAGGGCGGCCCACTGCCTCCGGATGACGTCGGGCGGCGGGGACTCTTCGAACCAGAAGGCGACAGGGCCGGAGCCGGTGACGATGGAGGGCTGCAGGTAATCGATGCTGTCGCCGTCGGCCGGGAAGCAATACCCGGTGTGGCGGGTGGTGTCGAAGAGCTCGAACTCGGTCGCCGCAAGGAAGACCTCATCGTCCGCGCGCGAGAGCGAGTCGCGCTGGAAGGGCACCGCGACGGCCTCCGCGCCGGTGCCGCCCTCGTAGCGCCACACCGGGTTGGCCTCGAGGTCCTCGATCGTCAGGTCGACGAGCCGCTTCATGGGTGCCAAGGTTATGACGGAGCGGCCCGCGGCGCGAGAGGGTCCTTCTCGATCGGGCGCCCGCCGTTGGCCTTTCCGGCCGGTCTCTGAAACCATTGCGGCGGGTGTTGCGGCCAATGATCGTTCACCTCATCGACGGTACCTATGAGCTGTTCCGCCAGTTCTACGGAATTCGGCGCGGCCGGGGAACCGACCCTCCTATGGGGGCTGTCGCGGGCGTCCTCAACACCGTGGCGCAGATGCTCGAAGGGGGCGCCACACACCTCGGGGTCGCGACGGATCACGTGATCGAATCGTTTCGCAACGATCTGTGGCCGGGCTACAAGACCGGGGAAGGGCTCGATCCGGCCCTCCATGCCCAGTTTCACCCTCTCGAAGATGCGCTGTCGGCAATGGGCGTCGTCGTCTGGCCGATGGTCGAGCTCGAGGCCGACGATGCGCTCGCTTCGGCTGCATACATCGCGGCCCGCGACCGGCGCGTCGAGAAGGTGTGCATCTGGACGCCAGACAAGGATCTCGCACAGTGCGTCGTCGGAGATCGCGTGGTCCAGGCCGATCGGCGCGGCGGCCAGATTCGCGATGCGGGGGGCGTCCGCGCCAAGTACGGTGTCGCTCCGGAACGGATCCCGGACTACCTCGCTCTCGTGGGGGATGCCGCGGACGGCTATCCCGGCCTTCGGGGGTACGGGCCCAAGACCGCCGCCCGTTTGATTGCCCGGTACGGCGAGCTCGAGGCCTTCCCGCCCGACGTCCTGGGGGTGCTTCGCGAGGAGGCGCTCCTCTTCAAGAGGCTCGCGACCCTGCGAACCGATGCGCCGCTCTTCGACGACGTCGAAGCGTTGAGGTGGGGCGGACCCACGGAGGCCTTCGCGTCGGTCGCCGCGAGGATCGGCGACGCGAGGCTCGCCGCCCGCGTTCGCGAACTGGAGAACGGGCCCGGGTCCCGATGAACTCGGCCGGCCCTGCGTCGTATGAACAGGCATGGTGAAATTGCTCCTATGGCTTCTCCTGTTCCTCCTGTGCTGGCCGGTGGCCCTTCTCGCCCTCGTTCTGTACCCGTTCGTCTGGCTTGTCCTGTTGCCCTTCCGCCTCCTCGGCATCGCGGTGGATGGCGTCTTCGCGCTGCTGCGGGCCCTCGTCCTGTTGCCGGCCAGGGCTCTCGGCGCGCGCCCCTGACGCCCGCGCTGCGCCGGTGGTTGCCCTGAACGGGATGGATCCGGGCGGCCCGGGGGGATCCGGAGAGACGGACGCTCTGCCGTTTCCGAAGAGCCTCTGCCACCGCTGCGGGGCGCCCCCGCGCTACATCCGGACGGAGCGATCCACGTTCATCCACTGTCCGATCTTGAAGGCGTATCCACCTCAACCGGTGAGTCACTGCGACTACTTCGTGCCGAGGCAGGACGCGAGATGAGATTTCTCGAGGTCTCGCCGGAGGGTGACGGCTATCGGGCGACCGTCGCCGAGGCTCGCGACCCCGCACCCGCTCCGGGCGAAGTCCTGGTGCGGGTCGCGGCGTCGGGTGTCAATCGTGCCGACCTTTCGCAGATCGCGGGTCGCTATCCGCCGCCGCCCGGCGAATCCCTCATCCTCGGGCTCGAGCTCTCGGGAACGGTCGTGCCCTCGGGCGAGCGCGTATGCGCACTGGTCGCGGGAGGCGCTCACGCGGAGCTCGCGGCGGTTCCGGTGGGCCAGATCGTCGCCGCGCCCGATGGCGTCGATCTGAGAATCGCGGCCGGCATTCCGGAGGCATTCGTGACGGCCTACCTGAACCTGGTGATCGAGGGCGGTCTGGTGCGAGGCGGCCGGGTGCTCGTGCATGCCGGAGCTTCCGGAGTCGGCCTGGCGGCGATTCAAACGGCAAAGTTTCTGGGCGCTTCCGTCGCGGCTACCACGCGCAGCGCAGGCAAGCTCGCCGCCATGAGGAGTGCGGGAGCGGACCTCGCGCTCGACGCGAGCGAGGAGCCGCCCGTGGCCGAAGCCCTCGAGAAGGCCTGGGGCAAGAACGCCGTCGATGTGATCTTGGACCCGATCGGCGCCGACACATTCGCCGGAAATCTCCGAGTCATTTCGCGCGGGGGGCGCATCGTCCTGCTCGCCACACTCTCCGGATCGACGGCCGAGCTCGACATCGCCGTCCTCATGGTCAAGCGCGCCCGAGTCATAGGTTCGACGCTGCGCTCCCGATCCCGCGCGGAAAAGGCCGCGATCGTCGAGCGGTTTCGGTCGGAAATCCTTTCCGGTTTCGTTTCCGGCGCATTGTCGGTCGCGCTCGATTCGACGTACCCGCCGGAGCGCGCGGCGGAGGCGTTCGGGCGCATGAGCGGAACCTCAACACCGGAAAGATCCTGATCGATTGGGCCCAGTAGGCTGCTCGCTCAAATGGGCGTGAGCGGTGCGACGAGCTCGAGCATTGGTCGGCTAATACATTTAGATTCAGCGGTTTCGGCTTGGGCTGTCCGATCGTCAGTTCTGATATTCTTCAGGCCAGTCATGATCAATGAAACGCGCGACGCCGGGTACCTCCCGGGCCAAGTTTCGTCTTCCGGCTGCGCGCGCCGTGCTCGGGTTCACCGCGGCGACGCGCGTATCTCGAGATAACCCATGAAGAACGAATCGCGCCGTCGGGTACCTCCCCGGCAAGAGTGCGCGCGGGTTAGCCGCCCGTGTCATGTGCCGAGTCAACGGAGCACCTGAAGGCAGGAGTCAGGGAGGGGCGTTGTCGGTCGAGCACGCAGGCTTTGCCGGCTGGCGGCATGAGATTTCGGGCGACGAGCTGTCCGCCCGGCTGATGTACTGGCGTCAGCGGCTCCGCGGCGCCCCGAAGGCCCTGCAGGTCCCCGCGGATCGCCCCCGACAGGCGATGCTCGTCTTTCGCTGGGCCCAGGCAACGCTTGCGCTGTCGGTCGGTCTGACCGAGACGCTCCGGGCGCTGAGCCGTCGTGAGGACGTGAGCCTGTTCGAGGTCCTTCTTGCGGCATTCAAGACGCTTCTGCTTCGCTACACGGCGCAGGAGGACGTCGTGGTGGGAGGCGTCGGCGCGGACCGGGTAGAACGCGATCTCGATGAATTGGTCGAGCCCGGAATGCTGATCTTACGAACCGACCTGTCTGGAGACCCGACGTTTCGAGAGCTCCTTCGGCGCCTGAGAGAGGTCATTCTCGGAGCCCTGGAGAATGCGGTGGCGGCCGAGCAGCTCGTTCCGGAGCTCCAGCTCCAGCCGCCGGGAAGCCCTGGCCACGATTCCCTCTTTCGGGTGCTCTTCTCTCTGGCGCACTCGCGCCATCCGCTCAACATTCCATCGTTGCGTCTCGAGCGTTGGTTCAGCGACGTCGACCTACATCTCGAAGTGGCCGACCAGCCCGAGAACCTGACCATTCGGCTCGACTACAACGCCGAGCTCTTCGACGCGGCGACGGTCGATCGTCTGTTGCTGAATTGGCGCACCCTGCTCGAAGAGGTCGTGGCCGATCCTCGCCGGCGTCTGGCCGAGCTGCCTCTCCTCGCGGAAGGGGAGCGGAGGCAGGTTCTCGTGGAGTGGAACGAGACCGAGCAACCGTATCCGCGGGACAAGGCAGTCCATGAATTGTTCGAAGAGCAGGCGGACAGAACGCCTGAGGCAATCGCCGTCGAGCTGGAGGGAGCGCGACTGACCTATCGGGATGTGAACCGTCGTTCGAACCAGCTGGCACGGTACCTGCGGGAGCTCGGGGTCGGACCGGAGGTTCTGGTCGGGCTTTGCATGGAGCGCTCGTTGGAGATGATCGTGGGGGTGCTCGGGATCTTGAAGGCAGGTGGAGCTTACCTGCCGCTCGACCCGGCCTACCCGCGGGAGCGTCTGCGCTTCATGTTGGAGGACTCGGGAGTTCACGCTTTGTTGACGCACCGGGCCGCCGCAGCAAGCTGCCCCTCGCTTCCGGCGCGGACGGTCCTCGTCGATTCCTTCTGGGATGCGATCGCTCGGCGGCAGGAGGAGAACTTCGACAGCACGATCGGGCGGAACAACCTGGCCTACGTCATCTACACCTCCGGCTCCACGGGAACGCCCAAGGGGGTCGAGATCGAGCACGGGTCTCTCACGAATCACGTTTGGGCCGTGGCGGCCCGTTTCGGCGTTCGCCCGGGGGAGCGCCTGCTCCAGTTTGCCTCCCTCAACTTCGATGCGTCGGCGCAGGAGATCTTCGCCGCGCTCTCGGGAGGCGCAACCCTGGTCTTGCGGCCTCCCGAGATGATCGCGACGGTCGCGTCCTTTCTGGATCGCTGCCAACAGTGGGGGATCACGATTCTCGACCTTCCGACCTCTTACTGGCACGAGCTGGTTGCCGTTGCCTCGGCCGAGCGGTTGCGCCTTCCTGACTCGCTGCGCTACGTGCTCATCGGAGGAGAGAGGGCGCTGCCGGAGCGATTCGCCCAATGGCGCGAGTGGGCCGGCGATCGAGTGACGCTCCTGAACGCCTACGGACCCACGGAAGCCACGATTGCCGCGACATTCTGGGAGGCCGGCGCGGCGGCGCCGGAGTCGATCGCGCGAACGGTGCCGATCGGCCGCGCCATACCGAACGTCCGCACGTACGTGCTGGATGCAAACCTGCAGCCGGTCCCGGTTGGCGTGACGGGCGAGCTTTTCATCGGCGGCGCGGGCCTGGCGCGTGGATACCGCAACCGTCAAGACCTTACGGCCGAGAGGTTTCTGCCCGATCCCTTCCGGGGCGGCAAGGAGCGCATCTACAGGACCGGAGACCGCGTTCGCTTTCTGCCGGGCGGCGATCTGGAGTACCTCGGACGCCGCGACGGACAGGTGAAAGTTCGGGGCTTTCGGGTGGAGTTGGGAGAAATCGAATCGGCGCTGCGACGGATCGACGGGGTGCGAGAGGCCGTCGTGAGGGCGGTCCAGGACCAGCCAGGCCAAACGCGGCTCGTCGCATACGTGGTTACCGAGGGGCCGCGCGGCCCGACCGTCCGAGAGCTGCGCCGTCTGCTGGCGCAGACCATTCCGGATCACATGGTGCCCTCCAGCTTCGAACTGCTCGACGCCCTGCCAAGAACCCCGAGCGGCAAGCTGGACGCGGCCGCCCTCCCCGCGCCGGAATCGGCGCGCCCGGACCTCCCGGACCCGTACCAGGGCCCCCGCTCGCCGACGGAGGCGGCCCTCGAGAAGATCTGGACGAAGGTCCTGTGTCTCGACCGGGTCGGCGTTCGGGACGACTTCTTCGAACTCGGCGGGCACTCCCTGCTCGCGACGCAAGTCATTTCCCGAGTTCGCGACGCATTTCGGGTGGCGGTCCCCCTGCGCGAGTTGTTCGAATCCCCGACCATCGAAGGGCTGGCTTTGGCTGTCGAACGAAGACAGGCCGAAGGCGAAGCGCCGGCCGAAGCCGCGAAGCCTCTCACTGCCGCGGAAGAACACGCACCGCGCGCCGCGGATGCGGTTTCGGTGCCGCTGTCGTTTGCGCAGCAGCGGCTCTGGTTTTTGGACAGGCTGGACCCGGGGCTGGCCGTCTACAACATCTCGCGGGTCTTCCGCATGGCGGGGTCTCTGGACGTGGAGGCGTTCGGGCGGGCTCTGGACGCGATTCAGGATCGTCACGAGGTGTTGCGCAGTGTCTTCGTGCTGGACGGAGGCAACCCGGTTCAGGTCGTGGGCCCGCGTCGAACGTCGTCGCTGTCGGTGTTGGATCTCGGCGGCCTGGCGGCAGGCGCCGAGACGCGAGAGGCTCGGCGTGTCGCGCAGGAGGAAGCGCAGAGGCCCTTCGATCTCGACGCGTGGGCCGTTGCTGCGGACGACGCTGCTGCGTCTTGCCGAACGGGAACATGTCCTGCTCGTGACCGTTCACCACGCCGTCTTCGACGGGTGGTCCGCGGGCATCTTCGAGCGGGAGCTCGGCGCGCTCTACGAGGCGTACAGCGAGGGGCGGCCGTCGCCGTTGGCGGCGCTGCCGATCCAGTACGCCGACTTCGCCGTCGGGCAGCGGGAGTGGCTGCGAGGGAAGGTCGTGGAGGAGCAGCTCTCCTATTGGAAGCGGCAGCTCGAAGGCGCTCCTGCCGTCCTGGAGCTGCCCGCCAGTCGTCCGCGTCCGTCGACGCAGAGCTTCCGGGGGGCGACGGAGACCGTCACGATTTCCGGAGAGCTGGCCGAGGCGATCCGGGTGCTGGGGCTGCGCGAGGGCGCCACACTCTTCATGACGCTGCTTGCCGCCTTCCAGATCCTGCTGATGCGTCACTCGGGCCAGGAGGACATCGTCGTGGGCACGCCCGTGGCCGGGCGCGATCGCAGCGACGTCGAGGGGCTCATCGGCTTCTTCGTCAACGCTCTGGTCTTGAGGACCGACCTGTCGGGCGACCCGACTTTTCGGGAGCTGCTCGGGCGCGTGCGCGAGGTCGCGATCGGTGCCTATGCCCACCAGGACCTCCCCTTCGAAAGACTCGTCGAAGAGCTCCATCCCCAACGCGACCCGTCGCGGGCGCCTCTCTTTCAAGTGTTCTTCAACATGCTCGACCTCGACACCACGAGCCTGCGACTGGGCGGCGTGCGCGTCGAGCACATCGAGATTCCGGCGAAGGCATCTCTCTTCGACTTGACGCTCTACGTGGCAGAGGCCGGGCCCGGCCTCCGCTTCTCGGCGGTCTACAACTGCGACCTCTTCGAGCGTGAGTACGTGTCGGAGATGCTGCGGCAGTTCGTGAGCCTGCTCGAGCAGATCGCGGCATCGCCACAGGAGACGATCCGCACCTACACTCTCTTGACCGAGTCCGCCAGACGCCTCCTGCCGGATCCGGCCGTCCCGATCCCCGAGCCGGAGGTGGGAGTTGCGGCGGACGCCTTTCTTTCGTGGGCAGGTCGAACCCCTTCGGCTCCCGCGGTCGCCGAGGAGGGCCGTCTCTGGACCTACCGAGATCTCGAAGAGCGTTCCCGGTCGATCGCCGAGGCCTTCTGAGCACCGGGTTGGAGCCAGGCGAGGTCGTCGGCGTTGCCGGGCAGCGCAGCTTCGGCTTGATCGCCGCCATGGTTGGAGTGCTCCGAAGCGGGGGTGTGCTCCTGACGCTGGACGGTGCCCTGCCGGCACAGCGCCGCGAGTTGATGCTCTCGGAAGCGAAGGCTCGTTGTGTCGTGTCGATGGGCCGCCGACGGGAGACTTCGACCTGGCGTAAGGGGCGCTCCCCGGTCGTTCCCGTCGCACGGGACGGCAGGCTCATCGCGGGAAGAGGCCTTCCGCCGAGGCGCCGCTTCCTCGGGTGTCCTCGAACGACCCGGCCTACATCTTCTTTACATCCGGTACCAGCGGCGTGCCCAAAGCGGTGCTGGGGTCTCACAAGGGGTTGGCGCATTTCCTCCGATGGCAGCGCAGCGCCTTCGGCGTCGGTCCCGGCGACCGTTGCTCCGTTTCTCGGCCTCTCCTTCGACGTCGTACTGCGGGACGTATTTCTTCCCCTGACCAGCGGAGCGAGCCTGCACCTTCCCGACCGCCTCGATGACACCGCATCGAGCCGGATCGTGTCGTGGCTCGATCGATTGGGGATCACGATCCTCCACGCGGTGCCGTCGGTGATGCAGTCCTGGCTGGCGGCTCCGAGTGGCGACTCCCGCCTTCGCGACTGCGCCTGGCTTTCGTGGCGGGAGAGCCGTTGACCGACGCGTTGGTCCGACGCTGGTTCTCGGTCTTTCCGGAGGCCGGTCGCATCGTCAACCTTTACGGACCGACGGAGACCACGCTTGTCAAGTGCTGCTTCGACGTGCCGAAGGATCCTTCCCCGGGATTCAACCGGTCGGCGGCCCGATTCCCGACACGCAGGCATTGATACTGACGGACGGCATGCGGCTCTGCGGAATCGGCGAGGTGGGAGAGATCGCCCTCCGGACGCCGTTCCCGCAGCCTCGGCTATCTCAACGCGCCGCGAGCAGCAGGGTCCGTTCATCCCGAATCCGTTTCGGGACGACTCCGACGACATCCTGTACCGCACCGGCGACCGCGGCCGCTACCGTCTCGACGGCTCGCTGGCGATCCTCGGGCGACTCGACGATCAGGTCAAGATTCGCGGCGTCCGGGTAGAGCCGGCGGAGGTTGCGGCGGCCCTGCCGGGGCACCGGATGGTCTGCAGTTGCGCCGTGGTGGGGCAAACGAACGGCCAGGGAGGCGTAACGCTGGTCGCCTACGTCGTCAGCCCGCACCCTGCCGACACCGCGGCCGAGATGCGGATGGACCTCTCGCTGCGCCTTCCCGCGGCCATGCTGCCCTCCGCTCGTCTTCCTGGATGCGCTGCCGCTGACTCCAAACGGCAAGCTCGATCGCCGCGCCCTTCGCGCCCGAATCAAGGCTGCCGCGGGAAACCGGCAGCCGTCGCTCGAACTGCCGCGACACCCGTGGAACAGACCGTCGCGGCCATCTGGAGCGCGGTCCTCGGCGTCGAGCGGTTCGGGATTCACCACAATTTCTTCGATCTCGGGGGCCACTCGCTCCAGGCCACTCAGGTCATGTCTCGCGTCAGCCTTGCGTTCGGGTTCGATCTGCGAGTCCGGATGCTGTTCGAAAACCCGACCCTCGCATCGCTCAGCGCGGCGATCGAGAGTTCGCTGCTCGGCGACTTAGAGGCCGCGGCTCGCCGGGCAAGTGACGAGAATCGGGCTCTGGCCCGCGGACGCCCTCGCCCTCGGCCGGCGCGATCCCCCGACGCTCGGGCCCGCTTGCGCCCGCTCCGCTTTCGTTTGCGCAGCAGCGGCTCTGGTTCCTGGACAGGCTGGATCCGGGTCTGGGCTCTTACAACATTTCGCGGGCCTTCCGCCTGTCCGGGTTCCTGGACGTGGAGGCGCTCGGGCGGGCAGTGGACGCGATGGAGGAGCGACACGAGGTCTTGCGCAGCGTTCTCGAGACGGTGGAGGGCAATCCGGTTCAGGTCGTGGGCGAGCCTAGGACGTCCTCGTTGTCGGTGTTGGATCTCGGTGCCCTGGAGCAGGCAGTCCGGGACGGGGAGGCCGTTCGTGTTGCGCAGGAGGAAGCGCGCAGGCCCTTCGATCTCGAGCGTGGGCCGCTGCTGCGGACGACGTTGCTGCGTCTGGCCGAGCAGGAACACGTCCTGCTCGTCACCGTTCACCACGCCGTTTTCGACGGGTGGTCCGTGCGAGATCTTCGAACGGGAGCTCGCCGCCCTCTACGAGGCTTACCACGCGGGGCGGCCGTCGCCCCTGCCCGCGCGCTGCCGATCCAGTATGCCGACTTCGCCGTCTGGCAGCGGGAGTGGCTGCGCGGGAAGGTGCTCGAGGAGCAGCTCTCCTACTGGAAGCGGCAGCTCGAAGGCGCTCCGGCCGTCCTGGAGCTGCCCGCCAGCAGTTCGCGCCCATCGAGACAGACCTTCCGGGGGGCGACGGAGACCGTCTCAGTCCCCAGGGAGCTGGCCGAGGCGATCCGGATGTTGGGCCGGCGAGAGGGCGCCACGCTCTTCATGACGCTGCTCGCCGCCTTCCAGGTCCTGCTCTTGCGTCACTCGGGGCAAGAGGACATCGTCGTGGGTTCTCCCGTGGCCGGGCGCAACCGCACCGACATCGAGGGGCTGATCGGCTTCTTCGTCAACACGCTGGTCCTGCGCGACCGATCTGTCGGGCGACCCGACGTTCCGGGAGCTGCTCGGGCGCGTGCGCGAGGTCGCGATCGATGCCTACGCCCACCAGGACCTCCCCTTCGAAAGACTCGTCGAAGAGCTGAACCCGGCACGCTCGCTCGGCCATTCGCCGATCTTCCAGATCATGATGATCCTGCGGCAACGCTCCGGCCACCGAGTTTCGGCTCGAGGGTCTCTCCGTGACGCCGCTGGCGCTCGGCGCGACAACGGCGAAGTTCGACCTCACCGCTTTCTTCCGGGACGCGGGGGGGCAGATCGCGGTCACGTTCCAATACAACGCCGACCTGTTCGATGCGGCGACCATCGGCGGATGCTTTCGCACCTGGAGGTCCTGCTGGAGGAATCGCAGAGGATCCCGACCGCTGCCTGTCGCAGTTGCCGCTCTTGACGGATTCGGAGCGCGGATCAGGTGCTCGTGGAGTGGAACCAGACGCAGAAGGAGTACCCGAAGGACAAGACGGTGCACCGGCTCTTCGAGGAGCAAGTGGAGAGGACACCGGAGGCGGTGGCGGTGGTCTCTGGCGGGGACCGGCTGACGTACGCGCAGTTGAACGATCGGGCGAACCGGCTGGCCAGCGTACTTGAGCAAGCGCGGGGTGGGCCCCGAGGTCCTGGTGGGGCTCTGCGTCGAGCGCTCACTGCAGATGGTGGCGGGGTTGCTGGGGATCCTGAAGGCGGGCGGTGCTTACCTGCCTTTGGACCCGGGTTATCCGCGCAAGCGTCTGGCGTTCATGCTGGAGGAGTCGGCGGCGCGAGTCTTGTTGACGCAGGAGAGGCTTGTGGAGAGTCTTCCGGAGGGTCGTTTCGAGCGGGTGCGGCTCGACGCGGATTGGGAGGAGATTGAGCGGGAAAGCGGCGAGAACGTCGCGAGCCGGGCCGACCCCGAGGGATCTCGCCTACGTCATGTACACGTCCGGCTCGACGGGGACCCCCAAAGGGGTTGCGATCGAGCACCGCAACGTCGTCGCTCTGCTTGCCTGGGTGAGAGAGTGTTTTTCCGACCGGGAGCTCGGGGGGGTGCTCGCCTCGACCTCGATCTGCTTTGACCCCTCGGTGTTCGAGCTGTTTGCGCCGCTTGTCTGGGGGGGCAAGGTGGTGCTCGCGCAGAACGCCCTGGAGCTGCCCCGGCTGCCCGCGGCTGCGCGAGGTCCGGCTGGTCAACATGGTCCCGTCGGCGATGACGGAGCTGCTGCGCATGGGGGAGCTGCCGGCCTCCGTCGAGACCGTCAGCATGATCGGAGAGCCTCTGGCGACCTCGCTCGTGCGGGAGATCTCGCGGCAGGGCACCGTGCGGCGCGTCCTGGACCTCTACGGACCGACGGAGGACACGGTCAATTCGACGTACGCCGTGCGGTCCGCGGAGGGGCCGGCGACCATCGGCCGGCCGATCTCGAACAAGCGCGCGTACATCCTCGACTCGCGGCTTACGCCCGTGCCGGTCGGTGTCCCCGGGGATCTCTACGTTGCCGGCGCGGGCGTCGCGCGGGGTTACCTGAACCGTCCCGAGCTGACCGCCGAGAAGTTTCTGCCCGATCCTTTCCGCTCCGGAGGGGAGCGCATGTACGCCACGGGGGACCGGGCGCGCTTCCTGCCGGGCGGCGACATCCAGTTCCTGGGGCGGCTCGACAATCAGGTCAAGGTTCGCGGCTACCGCGTCGAGATCGGCGAGATCGAGGAGGCGCTGGCGCGCCATCCGGAGGTGCGGGCGTGCGCCGTCGCGGCGCGGCAGCAGGCGTCCGGGACAAGCGCCTGGTTGGTTACGTCGTGGCAAGCGACGGGAAGCACCCCACGGTGACCGCCCTGCGTGAATTCCTGAAGGCGACTTTGCCCGATCATATGGTCCCGTCGGTCGTTCGTCTTTCTCGATGCCCTTCCGCTGACGCCCAACGGGAAATTGGATCGTCAGGCCTTGCCGGATCCGGAACCAACTCGCCCGGACCTGGAAGACGTTTTGTCGCGCCGCGCACACCGAACGAGGAGGTCTTGGCCGGGATCTGGTCGCAGGTTCTGGGCGTCGCCAAGATCGGAGTCAACGACGACTTCTTCGCGCTGGGAGGGCATTCGCTGCTCGCAATGCAGATCATTTCCCGCGCCCGGGACGCGTTCCAGGTCGAGATGCCCCTTCGGGACCTGTTCCTGAATCCCACCGTTGCCAGGATCTGGATCGGCGGTCGCCGGAGCAACCGGAGGCGGCGCCGTCCGGACGTCCCGGAACGAGTCGCTCCCACGGAGATCCCGCGCCTTCTCGTTCGCCCAGCAGCGCCTGTGGGTCCTCGACCGCCTTCATGCGCGTCCATAGCCCTCGAGGCTGCTTCCGCCTCCGGGGGCTTCTGGACGTCGAAGCGCTCGCGGCGGGCTCTGGACACGATCTGAGAACGCCACGAAGTGCTGCGGAGTGCGTTTAGGTGGTGGACGGCGCCGGTCCGGACGCGTGGTTCCGCCGCGAACGCCTTCGTCCTCCGATCGTCGATCTCGGCGGCCTCGCGGACGCGGCTCGCGACGCAGAGGCCCGCCGCCTGGCCGAAGAAGCAAGCGCGAATGCCCTTCGATCTCGCCCGGGGACCTCTGCTGCGCGCGACGCTCCTGCGCCTCGCCGAGCAGGATCACGTCCTGCTCGTCACCGTTCACCACATCGTCTTCGATGGGTGGTCCGTCGACATCTTCGACCGGTTGACTGCGCCGCCTCTACGAGGCGCCTCGAGACGGACCGCCGTCTCCGGCCTCGCTGCCGATCCAGTACGCGGACTTCGCCGGGTGGCAGCGGGAGTGGCTGCGCGGGGACGTCCTCGAGGAGCAGCTCGCCTATTGGAAGCGGCAGCTCCAGGGCGCTCCGCCTGTTCTGGACCTGCCCGCCAGCCGGTCCCGCCCTGCGGTGCAGACCATCCGGGGCGACGCGAGACCGTCTCGGTTCCCCAGGGACCTCGCCCGAGAGATCCGGATGCTCTGGCCGGCGCGAAGGCGCGACGCTCTTCATGACGCTACTCGCGGCCTTCGAGGTGTTGCTGCTTCGCAATTCGGGGCAGGACGACATCATCGTCGGCTCGCTCGTGGCAGGCCGCAATCGGAGCGACATCGAAGGGCTGATCGGTTTCTTCGTGAATACGCTCGTCTTTCGCACCGACCTTTCGGGCGACCCCACGTTCCGGGCGCTGCTCGAGCGCGTGCGCGACGTGGCAATCGGAGCGTACGCCCACCAGGATCTGCCGTTCGAGAGATTGGTCGAGGAGCTGAACCCGCAGAGGACTCTGAGCCACTCGCCGCTCTTCCAGGTAATGGCGAGGATGGAGGATGCCGCCGCCACCGCGCCCCGGCTCGCCGGTACATCGGTCAGCTCTCTGGCTCTCGCCACGGAGACGGCCAAATTCGACCTGATCGCCTCCTTCGAGGAGAAGGGCGACGCGATGCGCGTGTCGTTTCGATACAGCAAGGATCTCTTCGAGGCGTCGGCGATCCGGCACCTGCTCACGCAGTTCCAGAATTTGCTGAAGGGGATTGCGGCGGATCCGGATCGTCCCATCTCCAGCATCTCGTTGCTATCGGTCGAGGAGCGGAGCGCGCTGACGAGCCGGGGCAACCGGGTGCGGCCGACCAACCCTTTCATCGAGTTTTCAAGGGAGGACATCGAGCAATCGATCTGGGCTCGATTCGACCAGCAGGCGAGAAGGTACCCCTCGCGGATTGCGGTTCGAGCCCGCACCGGGCAATGGACGTACGATCAGCTGGCTCGGAAGCAGATCGCACGGCCCGGACCTTTCTGAAAGTGGCCGGACACGGGCCGCTGCGGATCGCTCTGCTTTTCGAGCAGGGCGCGCCGTTGATCGCTGCGATGCTGGGGAGCCTGAAGGCGGGCAAGACGTACGTGCCGCTGGATCCCACGTACCCCGCCGAGCGGCTGGCGTCGACGTCCTCCAGGATTCCGGATCCGTGGTCGTGGCGACGAACGACCGAAATCGGCCACTCGCGCGATCGCTCGCGAAGGAGAAGTGCCCGATCGTCGACTTCGACCGTGTTGCTCCCTCGAGTCTCGGGGCTGCCGCGATTCCACCGGTGCCGCCCGACGCCGTCGCGTATGTACTCTACACCTCGGGCTCGACCGGAAGACCGAAGGGCGTTGTGCAAAACCATCGCAACGTCCTGCATTTCATTCGGGCCTACACGAACGGCCTGCATCTGTGTGCCGATGACCGCGTGAGCCTGCTCGCCTCCTGCAGCTTCGATGCGGCCGTCATGGACATATTCGGCGCACTGCTGAACGGCGCAACCCTGTGCATCGGAAACGTCCAGGCATCGGGCACGGCCGGGCTGGCGGACTGGGTGGCGCGAGAGGAGATCACGGTCCTCCATGCCGTTCCGACCGTCTATCGTGCCCTCGTCGGCACGCTCGATGGGCAGCAGGTGTTTCCGCGGGTTCGACTCCTCGTGCTCGGGGGCGAGGAGGTGCGTCGCGGGGACGTGGATTTGTACCGAAAGCACTTCTCCCGGGGCTGTCTCTTCGTCAACGGTCTGGGTCCGACGGAATCGACGTTGGCACTTCAATACTTTCTCGACCAGGAGACGGAGATCCAGCGCAACGCGGTTCCCGTCGGCTACCCGGTAGATGAGACCGAGATCCTGCTTCTCGACCCAAACGGCCGCCCGACGGAACTTTGCGGGGAGATCGGAATCCGGAGCCCCCACGTGGCGCTCGGATACTGGGGGAAGCCGGAGGCCACGCGGGTGGCGTTTCTCCCGGACCCCGAGGGCGGGGAGCGTCGCATTTATCGGACCGGCGATCTGGGACGACTTCTTCCAAACGGAGCAGTTCAGTTTCTGGGTCGCCGGGATTCCCAGGTCAAGGTACGCGGTCACCGGATCGAGCTCGGCGAGATCGAAGAGACGCTCGGCAGGCACCCGACCGTGCGCCAGTCGGCGGTCGCGTTGCGCGAAGCGGCACCAGACGACCAGCGTCTGGTCGCCTACCTGGTTCGCAACGGGGGGAAAGCGACGAGCATCGCGGACCTCCGGATCTTCCTCGAACGGCAGCTGCCCGCCTTCATGATTCCGTCGACATTCGTCTGGCTCGAGTCGCTGCCACTCACGCCCAGCGGCAAGATCGACCGCAGCGCGCTTCCGCCGCCGGATCTGTCACGGTCTCAGTTTGAAAGCCCGTTCGTCGCGCCTCGGAATCCGATCGAGGCGGCGATCTCCCAAATCTGGCGCGACATCCTGCACATCGATCGAGTCGGGGTCCACGACAACTTCTTCGATCTCGGCGGCCACTCACTGCTGGCCGCGCTGTTGGCGGCGACCGTCGGGAAGCAACTCGGCAGACCGGTGGCGTTGGCGACCATCTTCCGCGCCCCCACCGTTGCGGAGCTGGCGGAAATACTTCCGGACAGCAAGCGCTCGAGGCGCCCCTTCCCTTCGCTCGTCGCCATTCTCCAGCCGAACGGAACCGAGCGCCCGTTCTTCTGCGTTCATGCCAACACCGGAATCGTCTACTACCGGGAGCTCGCCATGGTCCTCGGGCCGGACCAACCGTTTTACGGACTCCAGGCCCAGGGCCTCGACGGAAGGCGGCCCCCCCTCGAAACCGTGGAGGAGATGGCGACCCACTACATTCGCGAGATCCGCGAGGTTCAGCCGGAAGGACCGTACTACCTCGGTGGTTACTCCTTCGGGGGAAGAGTTGCTTTCGAGATGGCCCGGCAGCTACTTGCACAGGGACAGCGGACGGCCCTTCTCGCTTTCATCGTACACCCGCAAATTTCCCTCAGCCGGTGCGGCCGACGCGCGCGGAGTTCGTCCGCCGCCGTGCGCGAATCCACCTGAAAACCCTCGGTCGGATAGGGGTGAAGGACATGCTCCCGTACCTGCTGCGTCGCGCTGGAACCCTGTTTTCCCTGGCAGGAGACGTTCTCCGCCGGGGTGCGGCGCATCTTCCAGCCGCTGCGCAGAGCCCAACGAAGAGTCCTCGAGGCCAATGGCCGGGCGACCCTCCGCTACATCCCGAAGTTCTACGAAGGCCGCGTTACGATCTTCCGAGCGAGCGACCGCTCGCGGATTTCCCCCACCACCGCTTCTTCAGCGACCCGGAGCTGGGGTGGGGGAAGGTCTGCGGCGAAGGGGTCGAGGTACACGAGGTCTCGGGGGGCCATGCCTCGGTCATGGAAGAGGAGGCGAATCTTCGGGCGCTCGGCGAAAAGCTTGCGGAGTGCCTTCGTCGGGCAGCGCAGCCCTAGACGGAAGACGGTGGAGGGGCCTGCCACTTGGAAGAGCCCTACCGCAGCGCGTAGAGCGGACACCCCGGCGGGGCGGGCAGGGGAGCAAAGAGCTCCCGAAACGCCGAATCCTCGGGAGGGAGTCTCTCGCGTTTCGTGTGCCGGATGAGGAGGTGCGTGGCACCCATCTCCCGGAGCACGTCGTCGGGTCTCCTCTACCGGAGTGCGTAGAGCGAGACGCCCGGGGGGGCAGGAATTGGCGTGAAGAGCTCTTCCAACGCGGGGTTGCCGGGCAAGGGCGTCTCGCGTCTGGTGTGCTTGACCAGAAGGTGTGTGACGCCCATTTCTCGGAGCACGGCCTGCAATGACGGTGCGGCGCCCATTGCCGCTTCGACTCTCGTGAATGCGTAGGGACCGAAGTGGTCGCCGCGAAATTGGCCGTCGGCGTAGTAGGCCGCGCTTTCGCAATGAAGGCAGTAGACCGTGTAGCGGTCCCCCAGCGTCTCGTTGAGGCCCCGCAGGGAGGCGTGGGGAAGGACCTGCGCGTCGAGGTAACTCTCCCGAGCTTCGCGCGACACCGGTAACGGGCCCTGGCGCCAGAGCCTGTGCCATGCGTAGGCGACACCGGGAAGGACCAGGGCGAGGGCGATGGCGGCCGAGAGCGTGCGTTCGGGGACTCGGTGCGGGATGCCCCGGCGGCGCAGAGACCCGTCGGCGAAGGTGGCCGCAACCAGCGATGCGGCCGGCAGGATGGGAAACAGGAAGCGAGCCGAGGGAGTCAGCATGTACCAGAGAAGCGCGTAGAAGAGGAGCACCGCGCAGAGGGCGCGCCACCGGCGGCCGAAAAGAGCGGCGGCCACGACGAGGGGCGGCAAGACGATCAGGACAGGGGAGAGGATCGAGCGTCTCGGCGATGCGCTCCCCGGAAGGAAGGTTTCCTCCACGGCCCGGGCGGCGTGTCCCCGAGTGAGCCATTGCAGGCCGACGAGGCCCCTCTGCGGCGACGCCGGATCGAGGGGCTCGGCCCAGGCGTTCGGGCCGAACCAGGCGGAGAAGTATGGAAAGAGCGGGTTCCCTGTATCGGCCACGATGCGCCCGTAGGAGGGGGAGAGGACGAGAACGGCGATGCCGAGAAATCGCAGGGCCGCCCGGCCACCCGCTCGCGGGCGGAGCAGCAGGAGAGCCCCCGGGATCGCCAGGACGAAGACGAGCCCGTGGTACTTGGTGCTTGCCGCGAGCCCCGCGAAGACTGCGCTCCAGTCCAGCCAGCGTGCGTCGCGTGTCTCCCGGGCGATCATCCAGGCGTAGAGGGACGCCGTGCAGAAGAGGGCCAGCCCGGCGTCGACGTAGGCGGCCGCGCCGGTCGCGATGACGACCGGGCTCCCGAGCCAGGCCGCGGCCGCCCACACGCCGGCACGATCGCTCGAGAAGCGGCGGGCCCACGCGACGAGCGCCACCGTCGTCAGGGCGAGACACAGGAGGTGGATGAGCTGGGCCGTGACGTCGTCGGAAATGCTCAGGGCCGCTGCGTAGAGCATCTCGACGAGCTGCGGAAACACCGGGAAACGCAGGGCCGGAAGGAACACCGTGCGATGGCGCGTCGCGAACGCCTTCGCGAACGGAAGGTGATAGAGCGTCGCGTCGAAGGCCGTCGGTGGATAGAGTGCGAGCAGCAGAGCTGGCGCCAGGGCGAAGGCGAGGAGGAGCCAGGGGCCGCGTCCGAAGGAGGGGGCCGTCGAAGCCGGATCGATTTGCGGGCGGCGCCACAGAGCGATCGCAATCGGGGCGGCGAGGAGCGCGCAGATTGCTGCCGGCCGGATCCCCCCGACGAGGCCGAGCGCCTGCACGGCGACGGCAAGGCCGCCAAGACCGATCGCGCCCCGAAAGGCCAGACGCTCGACCGGGTCCGAAAAGGGGAGCGAGTCTGCGAGGAGCGCGCCCAATGCGAGTGCGCTCGCCGTCATGAAAGCGAGCGCGGCGAGATGGCCGAGCAGGAACCCCAGTGTCGTCACAGAGCCGGAGCGGGCGACGCAGTTGCGGAGACGGTTTGCTGCCCCGCGGCACTCGCACCGTGGACGATCGAGGGGGTGCCGACCCCCGCGGCGGCCCGGAAAGGCGAGTGATGACGATGCTCTTGCAAGCGAGCTCCCCCGTACAGGTCGTTTTGGCGATCGTATCGCGGTCCTTTTGCTAGACTTACCGGCCTCTCGGGAGGGCAGGTGGCGATTTTCGGCAAAAGCGACGCTACGCACGGTCCGCCTCCGGCGCCGCACCGCCATGGCGACACCGCGTTCGGAGATCCGGCGCCGGCTGCCGGGGGTTCGACCGTCATCGGCACGAAGACGCGGTTCGTGGGCGACGTGTCGGGCGAGCAGGACATCATCGTTCACGGCCGGCTGGAGGGCAACGTCCGCGTCAGCAGCCGCGTGACGGTTGCCCCTTCCGGAGAGCTCAAGGGCGACGTGCACGCCCGGTCCGTCGTAGTCGGAGGACGGGTCCAGGGACAGATCCTGGCCGAGGAACGGGCGGAACTGCTCGCTTCCGCCTCGGTGCAAGGCAACGTCAACGCTCCCAAGGTGGTAATCGCCGAAGGGGCTCAACTCCAGGGGAGCGTGGCCATGGCCATGGCTGCGGCCGCCGATCCGCTCGGTGCGGCCCCTGTTCACAACAACGTGGAGGAGAAGTGATGGCGACGGAGATCGCGGTGGAGACGCAACACAACCTGATCGGAGGCAAGTGGGTTCCGGCCGCCTCCGGGAAGACCTTCGAGAATCGCAATCCCGCGGATCGCGACGACGTCGTCGGGCTCTTCCCCAAGAGCGACGGGAAGGACGTGGATGCCGCCGTCGCGGCGGCGAAGAAGGCCTTCCCGGGCTGGAAGAACACGCCAGCCCCGCGCCGCGCCGAGGTTCTCTACGCGGCGGGCGAGGTGCTCAAGCGGGACAAGGAGAAGCTCGCGCGCCTGATGACGCGGGAGATGGGAAAGGTCCTCGCCGAGACGCGCGGCGATGTGCAGGAAGCGATCGACATGGCGTTCCTCGCGGCCGGCGAGGGGCGGCGGCTGTTCGGTTTCACCACACCATCCGAGCTCTCGAACAAGTGGGCGATGTGCGTGCGACAGCCCGTCGGAGTCTGCGCTTTCGTGACGCCCTGGAATTTTCCGATGGCGATCCCCGCGTGGAAGTCGATGGCAGCGCTCATCGCGGGCAACACGATCGTCATCAAGCCGGCGACCGACACGCCAGCGTCGGTGGTGGCGCTGGCGCGCGTCTTCGAGGAGGCGGGGCTTCCGCCCGGAGTCTTCAACGTCGTCATGGGGTCGGGCGGAGAGGTGGGTGATCCGCTCGTCCAGCATCCGGACGTCAAGGTCGTCTCCTACACGGGCTCGACGGAGGTCGGCCGCCGGATCTCGCAGGCCTGCGCCCCGTCCTTCAAGCGGCTGCATCTGGAGATGGGCGGCAAGAACGCGATTCTCGTGATGGACGACGCGGACGTGGATCTGGCGGTGGACGGCGCGGTCTGGGGTGCGTTCGGCACGAGCGGGCAGCGGTGCACCGCCTCCTCGCGCCTGCTCGTCCACAGGGCGGTCTATGGCGCGTTCCTCGAGAAGCTCGTCGCGCGGGTCAAGGCCCTCCGGGTCGGCAACGGCCTCGACGAGAACGTGGACATGGGTCCGTGCATCTCCGAGAAGCAGCGCGAGACCGTGGCGAAGTACGTCGAGATCGGCAAGCAGGAAGGCGCGAAGCTCCTGTGCGGCGGCGAGAAACTGACGGCCGGCGCTCTGGCCAGGGGATGGTTCCACGCGCCGACGGTCTTTGCCGACGCGAACGCAAGGATGCGCGTGGCCTCCGAGGAGATCTTCGGCCCGGTGACGACCGTCGTTCCGATCGGATCGCTCGAGGAGGGCATCCAGGTGGCCAACTCGGTCGCGTACGGGCTCTCGGGATCGATCTATACGCAGGACGTCAACAAGGCCTTCACGGCCATGCGCGATTTCGAGACCGGGATTTTCTACGTGAACTCCTCGACGATCGGTGCCGAGGTGCATCTGCCGTTCGGCGGAATCAAGGACACGGGCAACGGGCACCGGGAAGCGGGTATCGCCGGGCTGGACGTCTTCACGGAGTGGAAGTCGATCTACGTCGATTTCTCGGGCAAACTGCAGAAAGCCCAGATCGATACGCACTGAGCGGGCGAAGCCCGTCATCCCGAGGAGCGGGGCGACGAGGATCCCTTTTCGAGCGGTAGCGAGGCTTCCAGGCGATCGCTCGTTGCCCTCGGGATGACAGAGAGAAGGAGCTTCCGATGATCGTCGGGCTGCCGAAAGAGATCAAGGACAACGAGAATCGGGTCGGGCTCGTGCCGGCGGGCGTGCGCGCGCTGACCGCCGCGGGTCACGAGGTCGTCGTCGAGCACGACGCCGGCGCGGGGTCGGGCATCCCGGACGACCAGTATGTGGCCGCGGGCGCGAAGATCCTGGCCACCGCCGACGAGGTGTTCGCCCGGGCCGCCATGATCGTCAAGGTCAAGGAACCGGTGGGCCCGGAGTACCAGCGGCTGCGCGAGGGCCAGATCCTCTACACGTATCTGCACCTCGCCCCGGCAAAGGCGCTGACCGACATGCTCCTCGAGCGCAAGGTCGCGGGTGTCGCGTACGAGACGATCACCGCGGCGAACGGGTCGCTTCCGCTCCTCACACCGATGTCGGAGGTGGCCGGCCGCATGAGCGTGCACGTCGGCGCCTACTACCTCCAGAAGTCCAACGGCGGCCGCGGAGTCCTGCTCTCCGGCGTTCCGGGAGTACCGCCGGCCGACGTCGTGATCATCGGGGGCGGGGTCGTCGGGACCAATGCCGCGAAGATCGCTGCCGGTATGGGCGCCGACGTGACGATCCTGGACGTTTCGCCCGATCGCATGCGGGAGCTCGACGACATCTTCTTCGGCAGGGTCAAGACGATCGCGTCCAATGCCCACACGCTCGAAGAGGGCTGCCGCCGGGCGGACCTGCTGATCGGGGCGGTCCTCATTCCGGGCGCCGCCGCGCCCAAGCTCGTTTCGAAGCAGCTGATCGCCCAGATGAAGAAGGGCGCAGTTGCCGTCGACGTCGCGGTCGACCAGGGCGGGTGCTTCGAAACCACGAAGGCGACGACGCACTCCGACCCCGTCTACACGGTCGACGGAGTCATCCATTACTGCGTGGCCAACATGCCGGGTGCGGTGGCCCGCACGTCCACCTTCGCACTCACGAACTCGACACTGCGCTACGCCCTGGAGCTCGCGACCAAGGGCGTCAGGCGGGCCGCCGTGGACAATCCGTACCTTGCCGAGGGCGTGAACACCTTCAACGGGAAACTGACGTATCGGGCCGTCGCCGATGCTCAGGGCAGGACCTTCACACCGCTCGCGCAGGCGCTGGCTTAGGGCCCGGATGGGCCTGACGGTCCTCGGCATCGCGGGCAGTCTGCGGGCGGGCGCGTATGACCCGTCGCTTCTCTCAAGGCGGCGATCCGCGCGGCCTCGCAGGGCAGGCGGACGCCCGAGGTCCTCATCGCCTGAGCCGCGGAGCGCTTCGGCACGTTGGGAACCTGAACGACGAGCCCGCCCGGCAGCACGTAGTCCGACTGCTCGCGGCCTTCGCCGACTGGACGCGGCGCCTCCGCCCGTAAGCGGCGCAACGGCAACGGAACCTTGACTGCGCCCCTGCGTATGGAAGGGGCAGGGGGGATTCCCATGAGGCGCATCACGTTCCGATTGTTGCTGGCATCCGCCTTCTTGCTGACTGGCACGGCGGCCTCGCTGGCCGAGACGCGGATCGAAAAGGACCTGAAGCTGGAACCGGGGGGCGAGTTTCATCTCGAGACCTCGATGGGCAAGGTCACGGTGACGGGCAGCTCCGAGGCCGGTGCGCACGTCGTCATTACGTCGAAGAGACGGGATCTCGACGAGCTCATGACTTTTCGATTCGAGGAGGGCGACAATTCCGTGTCGATCGTCGCCAAGAACAAGCATTCGCTGTCGTGGTTCTCGGACCACGGCTCCTCGGTGCAATACGAGATCCGGGTTCCGGCTCAGACGCGCCTCTCCATCGACACGGCGGGCGGAGCGATCGCGATCTCCGGGATGCGGTCGGCAGCAAAGCTCGAAACCTCCGGGGGCAGCATCGACGTTCGCGATCTGGTCGGAGACCTCGACGGCGACACATCGGGGGGCTCGATCCACCTCAAGGACATCAAGGGCCGGGTTCGGGTGGAGACCTCGGGGGGAGGCATCAACGCGGTCACCCTGGATGGTCCCATCCACGCCCACAGTTCCGGTGGTTCGATCACGCTCGAAGCCGTGACGGGCGACATCGACTGTGACACATCGGGCGGCGGAATCCGGATCGTGGGCGCCGGCGGCCGTGTTCGCGCCGACACCTCGGGAGGTGGGATCGACGCGTCCTTCGCGAAGGGCAACTCGCGGGGCGGTACGCTCGAAAGCTCGGGCGGCGGCATCGAGGTGAGCCTCGACCCCTCGGCCGATCTGGCCATCGATGCCTCAGGCAACTCGGTGCGTTCGGATGTGCCACTGCTGGTGAAGGGCGAGCTTTCTCGCGGTCGGCTCCAGGGCACCCTCGGCAAGGGCGGCAACACCCTGCGTCTGCGGACGAGCGGGGGCTCCGTGCGGATCCAACCTCTCTAGCCGGGGCCCGGATAAGATGGCGCGGTGAAGCCGTCCGTCGCCATCGTCGGCGCGGGGCCGACGGGCATCGCGTGCGCGATCGAGCTCGGGAAACGCGGCATCGGAGCCGTGTGTTACGACCGCGGCGGCATTCTCGACTCGATCTACCACTTCCCGGAAGAGATGCGGTGGTTCTCGACCCGGGACCTGCTCGACATCGCGGGCGTGCCCTTCACGTCACCCGAGCCGCACCCGACGCGTCTCGAGGCCCTCGCGTATTACCGGGGAGTGGCCGACAGGTACGGCGTCGCGGTCGTGCCCGAAACGCGGATCGATCGGATAACCTCGCGCCCTGGGGGCGGCCTCGCAGTTGGAGCGGCCGTCCGCGGCGGGGCTTTGCAATTCGAGATCTCCGGGGCCGTTCTGGCGACCGGCTTCTTTCACAACCCGCGGCGCCTGGAGGTTCGCGGTGCGCAGGCTCCGCACGTCCATTCCCGGTACGTTTCGGGCTATCCCTACCATGGGCGCGACGTTGTGGTCATCGGGGGCAAGAATTCGGCCGCGGAAGCAGCATTGGACCTCTACCGCCACGGAGCACGTGTGACACTCGTGCATCGCGGGCCGGGGCTCTCGGATCGCGTGAAGTACTGGATTCGACCGGATCTCGAGAACCGCATTCGAGCCGGTGCGGTTCGCGCTCACTTCGATTCGCGCGTGCTCGAGGTACTTGCGGACGCAGTGCGGATCGCCGGGCCGGCTGGTGAGCAGATCCTGCGAGCCGATGCCGTCTTTCCGCTGATCGGCTATGAGCCGGACTTCCTGTTCTTCGAGCGCTGTGGCATCCGCCTGGACGGGGAGCGCCGCGTTCCCGCACATGACCCCGAAACTCTGGAGTCCAACGTGCCGGGTCTCTATCTGGCGGGCGCGATCCTCGGCGGGTCCGAGACGGGCCGGATCTTCATCGAGAACAGCCGCCACCACGCCTTGGTCATCGCCGCCGCGATCGAGAGCCGGCACAGAACGGTCAGCGCCTAGCCGCAACCAAACGCCCTTCACGCGTGTTTCAGGATGCGTGGAGGGCGAGATGATGAGTGGATGCGCCCCGGAAACGGGCAGGGTCCCATGGCCACCGGGTGGGGCCCCGGGATTTCGGCTGGTCCTGGGCCAGCCGGAGCAGGAGAGAGGGAGGGTTGGCGCGGCAATGGCTCACGACGAAAGGCTGCGCGAACGGCTCGCCGAGGACCTCGACGGTTCGTTCGAGGAACTGGTGCAGACCTATCAGGACCGCCTCTTCTCGTTCGCCCTGCGGGTGACCGCGCGCCGGGAGGATGCCGAGGAAGTGGCCCAGGACGCCTTCGTGAGGGCTTATCGGGCCCTCGCAAGCTATCCGGCCGAGCGCATCCGCGCCATGGCGCTGCGCGCCTGGCTCTACCAGATCACCTTGAACGTGGCGCGCAACCGACTCCGGGGAAAGAAGCCGCCCACGGTCTCGCTGGATCATCCGATTTCGAAGGGCAGCGAGGCCCTCTGGGAACCGGCAGACGACGAGGCGTCTCGGCCCGACGCGCGCTACGAGGAATCGCGGCGGCGTAGCGATATCGCCTCTCTCGTCGCCCGCCTGCCCGAGAGATATCGCGCGCCGCTGATCCTTCGCTACGTGGAGGGGCTGCGGCTCGAAGAAGTGGCGAAGGTCCTCAAGCAGCCCCTGGGGACCGCGAAATCCAACGTTCATCGGGGAGTCAACGCCCTGCGCGACGCGCTCGTGGCGTCTCGCCGGGAGGGGGTGAGAAAGTGAAGACGATGAGAGAAGCTCTGACGATGGTCCGGGCCCTGCGGGGGATCGTGACGGAGAAGGCGCCCGAGAGTCTGCTTCCGGCCGTCTTGCGGAGGGTGGGCCTCGGTGACTCCTACTGGCAGCTCGCCTCGCCCGTCGGGCCGGTCTTCATCGCACACAGCAAGGCCGGGATCTCGATGGTGACGCGGGCGAAATCGGCGTCCGATTTCGAGCGGGAGTTCCGGCGTCGGTTCGGACGCGATGTCCGTGCCGAGAAGGCCGTGGCGCCGGCGAAGGTCCGGGCCCTGGTGCGGAACCTGAGGGGGGAGGGCCGCCGCGAGCTGCGGTTCGACCTGCGCGGGCTCTCCGAGTTCGAGCGCGCCGTGCTGATGAAGGCGCTCGAGATCCCGTCCGGCGAAGTGCGCCCCTACAGCTGGATCGCCAGGGAGATCGGCCGGCCGGGAGCCGTGCGGGCGACGGGTTCCGCCCTGGCGAAGAACCCGGTGCCGCTGCTCATCCCATGCCACCGGGTCGTTCGGAGCGATGGCCACATCGGGAACTATTCGCTGGGTGGTCCCCGCAACAAGCGGGCCCTGCTCGAGATCGAGGGTGCGCAGCCGGATACGCTCGAGAGGCTCGCCGCCTCCGGCGTGCGGTATCTCGGCAACGCGGAGGCGCGCCACTTCTGCTACCCGACCTGCGGCGGCATCGCGACGCTCGTCGTGTCCAACAAGGTTCCGTTCCACACCGAGCGGGAGGCGATCGCGGCCGGGTACCACCCGTGCGGAGACTGCCGGCCGCCGGTGGCTCTGGCTTCGTAAGCCTTCCGAAGTCGGGGCAACGTCCGGGCCCCCTCCTCCGTAAACGAGGAGGGGGCTTCTCTTTCTGGACTAAGCTACCCGACAGCCGATGTACAACGACTTCTACGGCTTTCGCGAGGCGCCCTTCAACATTACGCCGGACCCCCGCTTCCTTTTCTTCTCCGACAAGCACCGCGAGGCGTTCAATCACGTCCTCTTCGGCATCCGCGAGCGCAAGGGCTTCATCCAGATTACCGGCGAGGTCGGCGCGGGCAAGACGACCGTATGCCGGGCGATCCTGGCCGAGCTCGGGCCGACCTACAAGACGGCCATGATCCTGAACCCGATGGTCACGAGCACCCAGCTCATGCGGACGATTCTCGCGGAGCTCGGTCTCGAGCCTCGAAAGCTCGACCGCTCGGCGTATCTCGAGATCCTCAACCGTTACCTGCTGGAACGCGCGGCGGCAGGCGACGACGTGGTGCTGCTGATCGACGAGGCTCAGGATCTGGAGCCCGAGCTGCTCGAGCAGGTGCGCCTGCTCTCGAACCTCGAGACCGACCAGCGCAAGCTGCTGCAGATCGTGCTCATCGGGCAGCCGGAGCTGCGCGAGAAGCTCAACCAGAAGGGGCTGCGGCAGCTGCGTCAGCGCATCACGGTGCGGTATCACCTGGCCCCGCTGGATCGTTTCGAGACGGAACGCTACATCGGCCATCGCCTGCGCGTGGCGGGCGCCGACGGCCGCCCCAGCTTCTCGCCCTGGGCGATCCGCAAGGTGCACCGCTATGCGCACGGGGTCCCACGGCTCATCAACGCGGTCTGCGACAAGGCGCTCCTCTACGGGTATGTCAACGGCACCTACGCGCTCAAGTCGCGGGCGATCGGCCAGGCCATCCGGGAGCTCGAGGGGGAGGTCGCGTGAGCCTGATCGACGACGCCTTGAAACGCGCCCAGGCCGCCGGCGAGGCGGCCCCCGGCCGGCCCTCCGGGCCGCGTCCGTGGAGTCCCGCGCCGCTGCCGGACGCGGGGCTGGCACGCCGCCGTGCGGCGCTGCGGTGGTCCGGGATCGGCGCGGCCGTCGTCCTCGCCGCGGTGGCTGCCGTTTGGCTCTATCGGCGCGAATCGTCGAGCGCTCTGCCCCTTCCGGTGGCAGGGGGCTCCGGTGAGGAGCCCGCGCCGGCCGTCGCCGTTGCGCCGACCGCGGCGCCGACGGCGCCTGCCGCGCCAACGCCGCTCCCGGCCAGGCCCCGCCCGATTCGCATTCCCCCGCCGGTGGCAGAGGCTCCTGGCGAGTCGGCAGCCGGTGCAGAGGTCGAGCCGACCTCCGTTCCTCAACACGCGGCGCAGGCGATCACCAACGGAAGGACGTACGCGGGCTCCGTCACGCCTCCCGGAGGCGGGCGGATCGAGCTGGGCGGCATCGTCTGGTCGGAGCAGGAGCCGCGCGCCCTCCTGAACGACCGGATCGTCGCGGTGGGCGCCTACGTGGAGGGATTCACGGTCGCCCGGATCGAGGAAGGCCGCGTTGTGCTCGAGAAGGACGGGCTGACGATCTTCCTGACGGTGAAGTAGCTCGACGGCGCCGCGTCAGCGGCAGCCGGCGAGATAAAGGCCGGCCCAGATCTTGGGGTCGATGACGGCCCCCCGCTGCTCCTCCCTGCGCGCCCAATCGACCAGCCCGGCGATCGGGACGACGTGGACCCGGATCTTCCCGCGATCGTGCGCGGCCTGCTCGCCCGAACGCCGTGCCGCCGAGGCGAGGAAGAAGGTCACGAATTCGGAGCTCTGACCGGCAGAGCCCGGGCCACGCCCGAGCACCTCGAATGCGGCCGCGGAGTGGCCCGTCTCCTCGAAGAGCTCGCGGCGCGCTGCGTCGGCCGCATTCTCCGGTCCCTCATCACCAACGAGCCCGGCCGGAAGGGAGATCACGGGCGCGTTGACCGCCGGGCGGAACTCCTCGGCCAGAACGATCTCGTCTTGCGCCGTGATCGCGACGATCATCGCGGCCTCGGGGGCCGTTCGGTGCTCGACGTATTCCCAGCCGTCGCGCCGCAGGAACAGCATGTGCTGCCCCTCGCGGAGGACCTCGGGCGGATTGCTCATGGCAGCAAGGTTATCGCGCCGACGCGTCGATCGCGGCGATCAGCCCCTCGAGGTCCTGTGGAATCGGCGCCACGACCTCGATGAGCTGCTGCGTCGCGGGGTGCCGGAACTCGACGCGCTCGGCGTGGAGGGCCTGACGGCCGAATTCCGCGAGGCGTCGCGCGAGGGCCGGGTCCTTGACCCGGGGAAACCGTGCCCGCCCGTAGACGGGGTCGCCGACGATGGGCAAGCTCGAAGCCGCCAGGTGGACGCGGATCTGGTGGGTGCGGCCCGTGACGAGCCGGCAGCGGAGCAGCGTGACCCCGAGCGAAAACCACTCCCGCTCGATCTCGTACAGAGTCCGTGCCGTTCGTGCGCCGGCCGGCAGGTCTTCGGCGGTCGGCCGGAACGCCTTCATCCGCTTGCGGTCGCGCGGATCGCGGCCGATCGCGAAGGCCACCTCGCCCTTGCGGACCTTCGGCACCCCCGCGACGAGCGCGAGGTACTCCTTGCGGAGCGTTCGCTGACGCATCTGGCGCGAGAGGAGTTGGTGGGCGCGATCGGTCTTGGCGACGAGAAGCACGCCCGAGGTGTCTCGGTCGAGGCGATGGACGATACCGGGCCGTCGCTCTCCACCCACGCCGGCGAGGTCCTTGACGTGGTGAAGGAGCGCGTTGACGAGCGTTCCCGAGGCGTGTCCCGGGGCAGGATGAACGACGAGGCCGGCGGGCTTGTCGATGGCGATGAGGTGCTCATCCTCGTAGAGAATCGAGAGGGGGATCGGCTCGGCCTCGAGGGTCGTCGGCCGGGCGTCGGGAACTTCGAGCGAGATCTCCTCGCCGGCCCGCACGACGTGGGAGCGCTTGGCCGGGGCGTTGCCGACCTGGACGGCACCCTCTGCGATGAGCTTCTGAATTCGCGATCGAGACAGGTCGGAGCAGGCCGAAGCCAGGAAGAGATCCAGCCGCGTGCCGGCCGAGGGTATGCCGACCCGGAAGCGGCGCTGCATCCGCCGGCTACGCTGCCGCGCGGCTCTTGCGCCCGAGGGCGAAGAGCATTCCGGCCGCCAGGGCCGCGGTCAGGAGCCCGATGAATTGTGACGTCGACGAGAATGCCGGGGATGACGAAACCCCGCACGAGGTCCCCCCTCCAGGTCTCGAGGATCCCGCGCGTGATGGCGTACAGGAGGACGTAGAGCCAGAACACCTCGCCGTCGAAGGTCTTCCGCCGATAGGCCCATTGCAGGATGAGAAAGATCATGAATGCGTTGGCCGAAAGATAGAGCTGTGTTGGGTGGAGAGGGACGCCGAGGGGGGTACCGACGGCCTCGTGCGCGAATGGGTCCGTGAAGGTCACCGCGAAGGGGCCGTGGCTCTCCTTCCCGTAGCAGCAGCCGGCGGCGAAGCATCCCCAACGGCCGATGGCCTCTCCGAGGGCAATGGAGGGCGCCCCCATGTCGGCGATCGCCCAGGCTGGCAGGTCGTGACGCCGCATGTAGGTGACCGCCACGGTCGTCGCCGCGATGAGGCCCCCGTAGAACACGCCGCCCGAGCGCAGGACCTCGATCAGATCCCGGGGATTTTCCATGTACCGCCGCCACTCGACGAGCACGAGCAGGAGCTTCGCGCCGAGGATCGCCGATGCCAGAATGTAAAGCGAGAGGTCGAGGACCTTCTGGTCGGGCAGGCCGGCGGCGAGCGCCTTGCGACGCAGGAGCCAGATCCCGGTCAGGTAGGCGATCGCCAGCACGACGCCATAGGTCGGGAGGTAGAAGCCGCCGACGTGGACGAGGCGCGGAAAGATGGCTCAGCTCCCGGGGGCGGCGTGGGGCCGGGCCGTCGTCTCGTCGTCGCTGCGCAGCATGTCGATGAAGAGCAGGCCGACGCCGATGCAGATGGCCGAGTCCGCGACGTTGAACGCCGGCCAGTGGTGGCCGGAGATGGCAAAGTCGAGGAAGTCCACCACGTACCCGAAGCGGACGCGGTCGAGAAGATTGCCGACAGCGCCGCCGAGGATGAGTGCGAGGCCGACCTGCAGGCGCACGCTCTTATGCGGTGAGCGCAGGGCGTACGCCGACACGACGAGGAAGACGACGACGGCCACGCTGTTCAGGAGCACGGCCTTTACGGAAGAGTCCACCGACGCGAAGAGCCCGAACGCCGCGCCCGTGTTCCGCACGTAGGTCAGGTCGAAGAAGTCCGCGACGACGGTGCGGGACTGGTGGACCTCGAGGGCCCGCGTGACGATTCCCTTGGTCCACTGGTCCAGGAAGAGGATCGCCAGCGAGATCGCGAGGTAGGCTCCGCGGTAGAGCGTGGACTCGCGCAGCGTGCCGCCACTCCTCACGCGGCGGCTCCCTTCAGGACCCCGCTGCATCGCACGCAGAGCCCGGCCTCTTCCGCCTCGGGCGTCACCTTCCAGCATCGGTCGCAGCGCCGGCCACGGGCCTTGCGGAAGGCGAGCCGGGCACCGGGATAGACCTGCGAGGCGCGGGAGCCGTCGGAGGCGGCGGCCTCGGCACCCTCGATCGTCTCGGACACGATGAAGAGGTCGGCAAGACCGGTCCCGGTGGTGCCCGTGGCCGCCCGATCGGCGTCGAGGGCCGGCGTTCCGAGAAGAGCGATCGCGCCCTCGAGCGAGGAACCGATGACCTTGTCGCGACGGGCTTCTTCCAGAATCACCGCGGCTTCCTCTCTCAACTTCGTCAGGCGTTCCCAGGCTGCGGCGGGCACCCCATCTGCCGGCACCTCGTCCAGGGACTCGAAACGCGCGAGGTGAACCGATTCTTCCTTCTTTCCGGGCAGCGCCGTCCAGATCTCCTCGGCCGTGAAAACCAGGACCGGGGCGGCCGCCGTGGCGAGCGCCCGGGCAATGCGGAACATGGCGGTCTGCGCCGAGCGCCGCTCGGGGGACGCGGCCGCGGATGCGTAGACACGGTCCTTCACGATGTCGAGATAGAAGGCGGACAGGGTCGTGGCACAGAGGTTCACCAGTGCGTGGTAGATCACGTGGTAGTCGTACGTCTCGTATGCCGCCCTAATCCGTGCGATGACGGCACCCGACTCCCGGAGCGCCCAGGCATCGATCGGGGCCAGCCCGGAGGCCGGAACGCTGTCCGTGGCGGGGTCGAAGTCGTAGAGGTTGGACAGGAGATAGCGCGCCGTGTTGCGGATCTTTCGGTACGCTTCCGCGCAGCGGGCCAGGATCTCCTCGGAGATGAACTGATCCTCGCGATAGTCGACGGACATCACCCAAAGCCGCAGGATGTCGGCGCCGTACTTCTGGATGATGTCCTGGGGCGCGATCGCGTTGCCGACCGACTTGGACATCTTGCGGGCCTCGACGTCCAGCGTGAATCCGTGCGTGATGACCCCACGGTAGGGAGCGTCGCCGAAGAGTGCGACGGAGGTGAGAAGCGAGGACTGGAACCAGCCCCGATGCTGATCGTGCCCCTCGAGGTAGCAATCGGCGGGCGGGCCGGGCCGGTCGACGGAGAGCTCGGGCCAGACTCCGGATCTCAGGACGGCCAGATGCGAGACCCCCGAGTCGAACCACACGTCGAGGATGTCGGTCTCCTTCTGGAACTCGGCGTAGCCGCGTCGGTCGGCTCCCGCCGGGAGGAAGTCGTCGCCGGGGCGCGCGTACCAGGCGTCGCCGCCCTCCTTGCGGAAGATCTCGACGACGCGCTCGAAGAAGCTCTGCTGTTCCTGCGGCGAATCCTTCCACGGGTAGACCTCGCGCCGCTCTCCGTCGCGGACGGCGTAGAGCAACGTGATGGGCGAGCCCCATCGGCGCTGGCGCGAGACCAGCCACTCGCGGCGGTTCTCCACCATTCCGGCGATCCGCTGCTCGCCCCAGGCGGGCACCCACTGCACGCGGCCGATGGCCTGGAGCGCGAGCTCCCGCACGTTCGTCGCGGGGTCATCCAGCCGGATGAACCACTGCACGGTGGCCCGAAAGATCACCGGTTTCTTGCAGCGCCAGCAGTGGGGATACTCGTGGCGGAACTTTGGATCCACGGCGACGAGCGCGCCCGCAGCCTTCAGATCCTCGACGATCTCGGCGTTGGCGTCGAGGACCTTCCGGCCCCGATACTTCGCGACGGTGGTATAGCGGCCGGCCTCGTCGAGCGGGGAGAGGATGGGTAAGCCCTCGCGGCGGCCGGTCTGGAAGTCGTCCTCGCCGTGTCCCGGCGCCGTGTGGACGAGCCCGGTGCCCGTGTCCATGGTGACGTGGTCGCCGAGGACGATGCGGAAAGATGCCGCCGTCTCCTCGGCGGTGAGCTCGCCGCGGCACTCCGGTGGCAGCGGGTGCTGGTATCGAATGCCGGCCAGATCCGCGCCCCGGAGGGTCTGGACGACGCTCCACCCGGGCCAGCCGATGGCTCTGGCGACGGCCTCGACCCGCCTGGCCCCGACGAGGAATCGCCGACCCGCTGCTTCCACGACCGCGTAGCCCTCGTCGGGGTGGACCGCGATGGCGACGTTTGCGGGAATCGTCCAGGGGGTGGTCGTCCAGATCAGAGCATGCACCTTCGCTGCGCCGAGGACCGTGGAATCGGAGAGGGGAAAGGCCACGTAGATCGCCGGGTCCTCGCGCTCCTCGTATTCGAGCTCGGCTTCGGCCAGCGCAGTCTGGTCGGTGAAGCACCATCGCACCGATTTCAGATCCTGGAAGACGAGGCCCTTGCGGTAGAAGTCCCCGAATGCACGAGCGGTCTCGGCCTCGTAGTCCGTGCTCATCGTCAGGTAGGGACGGCTCCACCGACCTCCCACACCCAGGCGCCGGAATTCGTCGCGCTGAATCTCCACGAAGCTCCGGGCGTAGTCGCGGCAGGCCTTGCGGATCGCCACGGCATCCATTTCTCTCTTACGCGACCCGAGCTTCTTGTCGACCTGCTTCTCGATGGGCAGGCCGTGGCAATCCCAGCCCGGCACGTACGGCGCGTCGAAGCCCCGCATCGTGTGGCTGCGGACCACGACGTCCTTGAGGGTCTTGTTGAGGGCGTGGCCGATGTGGATGTTGCCGTTGGCGTAGGGCGGGCCATCGTGCAGGATGAACTTCGGCCTGCCCTGCGAGGCCGCCCGGATCTTCGCCTCGAGCTCCATCGCATCCCAGGCCGCCAGCTGCTGCGGCTCGCGGCGGGGCAGATCTGCGCGCATCGGAAAGTCGGTGCGGGGCAGGTTCAGCGTGCTCTTGTAGTCGGGTGCGTCGCTCATGGGAGGGCGCAGTTTAGCCTATGGGGGCGGCCTCCGGCCCTCGGTCAGGAGGGCCACGACGGCGGCCGCGATGTCGCGGCCATGCGTGATGGTGACCTCCGCGCTGAGCACATCGAGAGCGTCCGCCCGTTCGCGCGCACGTCCGTGGAATGCGAGTTGAGGCTTGCCGCGCGCGTCGCGGCCAATCTCGATGTCTCGGAATGCGAGGCCACGCCAGCCGAGCCCGAGCGCTTTCATCGCCGCCTCCTTGGCGGCAAATCGTCCGGCGACGTGCGCGGCGAAAGCGCGGGGATGGCGCCGGCGCGCGAGGATTTCACCCGGGCGGAAGCATCGAGCCAGGAAGCGCTGGCCGTGGCGTTCGAGAACTCCGGCGACGCGGGTGATCTCGGTCAGGTCGAGCCCGAGCAGGAGTCCGACATCGGCGCTCACGCCGGTCCCCTGAGGCCGAAGAAGCGCGCGATCTTGCCGGCCAGCGACTCCGGCTCGCCGGCCGAGGCCGCGCCGCGGGTGTCCTGGCGCTCCCGTGCGGTATGGCGCCGGCGCTCGAGGATGATCCGGTCGAGTTTCTCGACGAGGGAGGGGTTGGCCTCCAGGATCGGCGCGACCGTTGCCTTGCCGATCTCGACGAGCGTCGACTCCGTGATCGCCCGGACCGTGGCGAGTCGCGGCTCACCGGTCAGAAGACTGATTTCGCCGAACGCCGCGCCGGCATCGAGGGTGGCCAGCTTCTGGCTCGTGCCCCCCTCCCCGTGGACGGAGATGCCGACCCGGCCCCGCGCGATGAGGAACATCGACGAGGTGGTGTCGCCCTCGCGCACGATCGTTTCTCCCTCGGCGTATCGACGCTGCACGGAGCCTTCCGAGAGCTTCTGACGCTCGGCGGGCGACAGCGGTGCGAAGAGGTCGCTTCCCGCGATCGCGCCGGCGACGAGTGGATTCTCGGCCGGTACCTTGAGCGGGCCGGCAGCGTATTGAAACTGGCGGATGACCGGATAAGAGATGACGAGCCCTTCGCGCTGCAGGTGGTACCAGACTCGCTCCCGGACTCTCGAGTCGATCTCGAGATACCGGGCGTAGTCCTCGAGCCAGTACCGCAGCTCGTAGACCACCGCATGGTCGCCGAAAGCGGCGACATAGGCGATCGGTGAGGGATGCGCCGCGAGCCCGGGCAGATCGCGGATGGCTGCCTCGAGTGAGGCGCGGGCATGGGCGGGCGAGGCGTCGTACTCGAGGCCCACGCGCAGCAGCCGGGCCATCGGCAGGTGGCCGCGGCGGAAGACCTCGAGGCGTTCGCGGCTCGCCAGGATGTTGGGCACGACGAGGGTGTTGCCCTCCATCGTCCGCAGCTTGATCCCGCGCCAGGAAAGTTGCTCGACGAGGCCGATGGTCTCGCCCGAGCGAACCATGTCGCCAACCTGGACCGTCCGCTCCAGCGCGAGCGCAAGGCCCGAGAAGAAGTTGCCCAGGGTTTCCTGCAGGGCGAGCCCGACGACCGCCGTGATGATCGCCGAGGTCGTCAGCAGCGCGGCGAGGTTGGCCGAGAGCAGGACCTGGAAGAGGATGCCGAGAACGAGGCCGAAGAGAAGGAGGCTGACGAGCTGGCGCAGGAGTTCGGGTGCCGGTGTGCCGCGCCGAAGGCGGAAACCGATCTCGAAGACCGCAAAGTCAAAAATCCGGACGAGGAAGAACCCCGCGGCCAGTCCGATTGCAAACGCGCCGTAGTCCTTGGTGCCGGTCGCGTCGGTCGTGGGCACGCCGAGGCGGGCGAGAGCCGGCACCAGGGCGGCGGCCAACGCGAGAATGACCAGGGCAGGAAGAATGCGCCGGGCGGCGGGCCCGAGACCGCTCCCAGATGCCGTCATCGCGCCGCGATCCTTTCGACGACACCCCGGGGGTCGAGCGCTTCCTGGAAGAGGCGCACGGCGGCGATGCCGCTGATCCGGTCCCGATACGGTTCGAGGGCGGGCAGTGACGCCTCGTCGATTCCGCCGATCGCGAAGACCGCCGAGTCGTGGGACTCCCGCGCGGGCAGCTGGGCGAGCACCGCGACCCCGAGCGGGGCGCCGAAGGCGCGTTTGGACGGTGTGTCGAAGATCGGGCCGAGGACCACGAGGTCGACTCCAGATTCGATAGCGGCTTCGGCCTCGAGCGCGGAATGCGTGGAGACTCCGATCCGGAAGCCGCGAGGAGTGACCGCGCGAACGCGCCCCGGAGGCAGGCCGTCGGCGGGCAAGTGCACGCCGGAGGCCCCCGCGGCCAGAGCGATGTCGAACCTGCGGTTGACGTGCAGCGGGACCTCCGGGCCGAGGGTCTTCCGGGCTCGGCAGGCCTGCTCGAGGCACTGTTTGTCGGATCCGGGGGGCTCGCGCAGCTGGACCGAGAGCTCGGGCGCTCCGGCCAGTCGGCGCAGCATCTCCTCAAAGCGGCGGTCGCCGATCGCCGTACGGTCGGTGACCCAGAGAGACTTCATTCCGCGTTGACTCCGGGCGGGCGTGCTTCCAGCGACCGCGAAAGATGGCGAAGGTCGGCGATTCCGGCGACCAGGTGCAACAGCCCGAGTCCCGACACGAACCCCCGAAAGAAACCGGAACTGAAGAGGCCGGCGAGCGGCGCCCGGCCCGTCCAGGGCCGCAGGAGCAAGTACACGCCCACCGCCGTGCAGTAGAAGACGAAGAGCGCATTGGCCACGAGCGACAAGAGACGGCGCACCTGACACGATTCTATGCCGGCTCAAAAAAAGGCCGCGCCCGAGGGCGCGGCATAAAAGAGGAGGAAACCTCAGAAGAGCTCTTGAGTCACCGATGCGAGCGGCTCGACCGGCCCTGTGCCGGCCCGGAGTGCGAACCCCCGGAGGGCGGTGCGGGAGCCGGGGGCGGAGCCGCGTGCGCGGGAGGCGGCGATGAGCGGGACGGAGGAGCCGCAACGGGCGGCGCCGAGCGGTAGGGTGCCGCCGGCGACGTCCGCTCGATCGAGGGTCCCATCTGCCCCCGGGGAGCGACCCCGCGCGGGATGTCCTCGCGGGAAGAGCCTCGCGGCAGACCCTGCAGGCGCTGGCCGTCATCCGCCTCCGGGGTGCGGCGCCCCGGCACGGCGCCGTCGATCACCCGCCGGGCCGGAGGCACATCCGGACGCAGGCGCCAATCCTCTGCGGCGGGCGCGGCGATTCGGCTGCGGGGAACGGCGTCGTTGACGGGCGCCCGCCAGCTGTCGCGCGCCGGGTCGGCGGGCCGGGCCATCGTCTCCCGTCCCGAATTGAAGGAACCGCTCGGCGCCGCCGGACGGTCCGGTTTGCTGCGCCATGCGGCGTCGGGACGGCTCGTAGCGGGAGGCTCCGAAGCCCGCGGCTGCGACCGCGCGGGCTGCTCCGGGCCGGGATCCCGCAGCGAATCGGGCCGCTCGCCCGGTCGCCGGTCCGTGATCGTCGTGCGGCCGGTCGCCCGATCCGTGACGATGCGGGGAGTGGACGACTGCACCGGGCTTCCGAATGGCGACGAGTGCTCGACGATGGCCGCTCCCCGCGGCGCCAGGTCCCGGGCTCCCGGACCCGTCAGGTGGCCGCGTTCGGAGACGACCGTGCGGTCGCGCAGCGCTCCGAGCGTGGACTCGGGAAGCGTGCGATCGCGGGCCAGTACCGGCTCGAGGAGTGAGGCGTCGGGGCCGGCAGTGCGTTCGATGACCCGGGGCGCCTCGCGCACGAATTCGCGCAGCGACTGCTGGACACCCACGCCGGCCCGCGGGCTCACGACGATTGGCCGCGAGGAGATGGCAATCTGGCTGCCGAGGCGGTCCACGACGCGCGTGCCCGGCGTGATCGGCGTCCGCCCGTTGACGACCCCGATGTTCGAAGCTCCCGTGAAGTTCCAGCCCCGAAAGTCGACGCGACGCGTCGCGAAATTTCCGTTGATGGCGAAAGCCATCGAGGCCCGGGGATAGGTCCAGTTCCGGTAGTAGTCGTTGAACCATGGTGAGAACGGGCCGTACCAGCCCGTCGGGCACCAGCCGACGTAGCCCGGCGTATAGGCCCAGTAGACCCATGCCGGCGAGTAGATATAACCCGGTGCCCAGCACCAGCTGTTCCAGCCTGCGTCGAAGAACCAGTTGCCGTAGTGATACGGGTACCAGCCCCATGGATCCGCGGACCACCACGTCAGGCCGACGGGCGTGTAGTACCAGCTGCCGTAGGAGTATGGGGTCCATCCGACGGCTACGGTGGGCCGCCAGACGTAAGAGGAATAGCTGCTGTTGTAGTCCCACGTGCCGTAGCCGTCGAGCGCGGCCACGTCCGCGACGGCGTCCTCGGCGACGTACTGGCTCGATGCGCTGCGGGGCGCTTCGTAGGTGAGCTGCAGCCGGTCGGCGACCCACTGGTCGAACCGGTCGCGCGAAAAGTTGCCGCGCGCGATTTCGGGCTCTTCGTCTCCTTGGACGAGCAGGTAGTTTCCGGCGCGAACGGTGTACGAACCCGTGCGGGAGCGGACCTCGACCGATCCCGCGCGCACGATCACCGCCGTGCCGCGCCGGGGGTCGGCGTTGACGCGCACGCGTGAGCCCTGGCTCGCATACACCGACACGTCCTCGGTGTCCACGCGGGGGACGCCGCCCTCCTCGCTCCCGAGGACCGAAAGTTCGATCGAACCGTCGTGCAGGGACAGGGCGGACACCTCGTCATCGGACCCCTGTTGGCCATGCAGCGAGAGGAGTTCGACCTGCGTGCCGCCGCCCACGTGGACCAGACTGCCGTCGGCCAGGGCGATCTCCGCGCGGCCCGGGTCGTCCGTGCGAACCTCGTCGCCCGCCGAGATCGGCAGGTTGCGGCGCGCGGCGACCTCGCCGTTCAACGCGGAAACGACCGTGACCTCGCCCGACACCTCGCGGACGTACGAATATGCGCTCCGGCGCTCGGACTGGGCCAGGCTCGCCGAGGCGGCCAGGATCAGCGTCGCGACCAGAAGAGCGATTCGCTTCGCGGTCATCGGGTTAACTCCCACTCGTGAATGTAGCGAGCCGCATGCCACGGCGGACCCTTGCCCGGACCGGAAGAATGTGCTCTAAATGAAGGACTTATGGATGCGGCTTGGGGGGGGTCGGTACGCGACCTGTCCCGTAGCGGAGACAGGGTTCGCAGCGACGGTGACAGGCTGTCGAGCACGGGAGCCGGCGGCCGGGGCCTGCCGGCCAGGGCGGCGGCCTGAAGGTTCGCGACATCGTCCGGTACGGGGATCCCCGCCTGACCGCGGAAAACGCGGAGGTCGACCCCGCATCCGAGGACCTTTCGGGCCTGATTGCCGAAATGGTCGCGACTTGCCACGCGGCGCCCGGCGTGGGTCTGGCCGCTCCCCAGATCGGAGTCAACAAGAAGATTGCGATCATCGACCTGTCCGTCGGCGCCGACCCCGCGGCGGTCCTCGTCCTCGTCAATCCGGTCGTCCTCGAAGCCTCCGGCGACCAGCAGGAGGAGGAAGGCTGCCTCTCGGTTCCGGATCTCACGGAGAAGGTCATCCGGCCCGCCCGGGTGCGGGTGCGCGCGGCCGACGGCTCCGGGTCGCTGCGGGAGATCGAGGGCACGGGGCTTCTCGCGCGCGCCCTCTGCCACGAGACGGACCATCTGAACGGGCTGCTCTTCGTGGATCGGCTCCGGGGCTTGAAGCGGGAGCTCGTCTGGCGAAAGATTCGCCGCCAGAAAGAAAAGGGGCTGTGGTGACTCTGAAGGTCTTCAACACACTCGGGCGCCGAATCGTCGACTTCGAGCCCCGCGAGGCCGGGCACGTTCGGCTCTACACGTGCGGGCCCACGGTCTACAACGTCGTGCACATCGGGAACCTGCGTACGTTTCTCTGGGAGGACGTGCTGCGGCGCCATCTGGCGGCGAAGGGCTGGAGAGTCACGCAGATCATGAACCTGACCGACGTGGACGACAAGACGATCCGTGGCGCCGCCGAGGCGAAGATGTCGCTCTCCGACTTCACGGCGAAGTACGCCGACCTCTTCTTTCGCGACATCGATCGGCTCGGCATCGAGCGCGCGGAGGCGTATCCGCGGGCAACCGAGCACATCGCCGAGATGCAGGAAATCACGGGCAAGCTTCTGGAGCGCGGCCACGCCTACGAATCCGAAGGCTCCGTCTACTTTCGCATCGCGACGTTCCCCGCCTACGGAAAGCTTTCGGGCATCGATCTGGACCAGGCGCGCCGCGGTGAACGGGTAGCCGACGACGAATACGAGAAGGAGGACGTCAAGGACTTCGTGCTCTGGAAGGCAGCCAAGCCGGGAGAGCCTTCGTGGCCATCGGCCTGGGGCCCCGGGCGGCCCGGCTGGCACATCGAGTGCTCGGCGATGAGCATGAAGTACCTCGGCGCCCACTTCGACATCCACACCGGCGCGGTGGACAACATCTTCCCGCACCACGAGAACGAGATTGCCCAGAGCGAGGCCGCGACCGGGGAGCCCTTCGTGGATGTCTGGCTGCACGCCGAGCACCTGATCGTCGACGGGGAGAAGATGGCGAAGTCGAAGGGAAACTTCTTCACGCTCGAGGACGTTCTCGCGCGACGAGCCGATCCGACGGCCGTGCGGTATCTGCTCCTCTCCGTCCCTTACCGGAGAAAGCTGAACTTCACATTCGACGCCCTGTCGGGCGCGGCTGCCGCGGTGGATCGCGTGCGATCGGCCGCGGCCCGCATCGACGAGGTGGCCGAGGGAGATGCGCGCAAGCCCGGGGCCTTTCCGGCTGCGGAACGGGCGGAGAAGTTCGCCATCGATTTCATGGCGGCCATGGACGACGACCTGAATACGTCGGAGGCGCTGGGAGTTCTGTTCCCCTATCTGCGCGAGGCCAATGCGGCGATCGACGAGGGGACGCTGGACGCCGAGGGTGCCGCGATCACAGGCGCCATCCTGCGCAGCGCGGACGGGGTTCTCGGCTTGCTCCCGCGAACGGCCGAAGCCTTGCCCGCCGAGATCGAGGCCCAGATCGGAGCGCGCCTGGCCGCCCGCAAGCGCCGCGACTTTGCCGAGGCCGACCGGATCCGCGACGCCCTCGCGACCAGAGGCATCGTTCTCGAGGACGGACCGACCGGGACGCGGTGGAAGCGCCGCTGACGGGATGCCGGCTTGACAGTCGGAGTGTGCCGCCGTAGGCTCCTGCGCGGATGAAAGCGCGAATCGTTACGTCCTGGTGGTGGCGGGAGGTATCCCGGTAGGGCGATAGCGCGCCCTGCCGACACCTTTCGGCCGGGGCGGACCAGAACCACGATCATCGGAACCCCCGGCCCGAAAGGGTACGGGGGTTTTGATTTGATGGCCAAGACGATTCCCATTCCGGCGTACGTCGCCTCCCTCGCTCCGAAGGATGCGGGGGATGCCAGTCGCCTCGTCGCGCGCGTCCCGTCCCGCGCGAACACGATCGAGTTCCGGATGGACCTCGCGGAGCGGCCGATTACGCCCTCGGCCCTTGCAGGGCTCGACCCGCGACCCATCGTCGTGACGTGGCGCTCGCTCGCGGAGGGCGGGAACTTCTCGGGCTCGGCCGAGGAATACCTGCGGCTCGTGACGGAAGCCTACGATGCGGGCGCGACCGTGGACGTCGAGCAAGTCCGCGGCCTGCTCGCGGATCGGCTGGTCTTCCCCCAAAGGGATCGGGTCGTCGTTTCCCTGCACTCGCCCTTCTCGCTCCCCGCGGACTGGGCGGAACGGCTCGCGGCGATGCGCGAGACTGGCGCTCGGGCCGTCAAGCTGGTGGCCGGGGCCGCCGACGTCGCGGCCGGATTGCGCATCGCCGGGATCCAGAGGGGCGAGCGCCCGGGCGTCGCGGTGTTTCCGATGGGGCCGGCGAGCGCGCCGGGACGGGTCCTCTCCGCTCTCTTCGGCGCGTCTCTCGTTTACGGCCCGGTCGAGCGCGACACCGCGCCGGGTCAGCTTCCGATCGGCGATCTGCTCACGATCTACGCAGTCGACCGGCCGCGGACGATCGAGGCCCTCTTCGGTGTCGTGGCCGCTAGCACCGCGCGGTCCCTTTCGCCCCGGCTGCACAACGCGCTCTTTCGCGCGCGCGACCTGCCGTATCTCTACCTGCCGCTGCAGGTCGCGGACTTCGAGCGGGAGAAGCCGCACGAGATCGCTCACGATCCCCCGTTTCGAGGATTCGCCGTCACCCTGCCCTGGAAACTCGCGGCCGCGCGGGCAGGGCAGCCATCGGATGACGTCCGGTTGATCGGGGCGGCCAATACGCTCGTGCGCGAGCGCGGCTCCTGGCATGCCGAGAACACCGACGTGGACGGTGTGTTCGATCCTCTCGCGGACCACGGCACGGGGGAGGGCCGCAGCGCCATCATCGTGGGCGCCGGCGGGGCCGCGCGGGCCGCCGTGGTCGCGGCGCGCCGGCTGGGGTACGAGGTCGCGATTGCCGCGCGGCGGGACGCCGAGGCCGACCGTCTCGCGGAGGCGCTGCATGTGGACTCGATCGCCTGGGAGGATCTGCCGGCGAGCGAGGCGGACCTCTATCTCAACGCGACGCCGGTCGGATGGCGTGACGAGGACCCGCCCGCCATCCCCATCCGCGTCCTCGAAGGGCGGCCTCTGGTCTTCGACTGCGTTTACCGGCGCGACGGGGCCGAGACGTCCACGATCCGCGCGGCTCGGGCGGCACGGTGCCCGACCGTGGATGGACTGCGCATGTTCGTCGTGCAGGCGGTGCGGCAGGCGGAGCTCTTCGGACTCGAGGGGGTCACGACCGAGGAGGTTTCGTCGATTCTCCGCGATGGGTTTGCGAAGTGAGACCGCGGGCGGCCGAACGCGCAGAGTTCCTCTCTCGTGCGAGGGCGGGGCATTGCGTGCCGGTCGAGCGGGTGTTCCCCTCCGACTGCCTGACGCCGGTCCTGCTGTTCCGGCGAATGCGCGCGGCCGGTGCCGAGTCGTTCCTGCTCGAGAGCGTCGAGGGCGGTGAATCGGTCGCGCGGTACACGTTTCTCGGGACCGGCCCGTCCGCGCGCTGGTCATTGCGAAACGGCGAGGCGCACCTCGAACGAGACGGACGGACCGAACGCTGCGGCGGAGCGGCTCTCGCTTCTCTCGAGCGCATCGCGGTGCGGCCGCGGTTCGTTTCCGATTCGAGGCTGCCTCCGCTCTCGGCGGGGGCGGTCGGCTTTTTCTCGTATGACGCCGCGCGGCTCTTCGAGGACATTTCCGACCGCCACCCTCGCGAAGGGGACATCCCGGACGCCCTCTTCCTGGTCTTCGAGGCGGTGGCCGCCTTCGATCACCCGCGGCAGCGACTCCTGCTTCTGACGAACCTCGACCTGACGGACGGGAACGATGCCGAAGGGGAGGTGGACCGGGCAATTGGCCGGCTGGATGCGCTGGAGACGTTCGTGCACCAGCCGGATCCGCCGCGCGGCTCCGCGTGGGGCCCTGCCGCCGGCTTTGCTCCCGCGGTCACGAAGGAGCAGTTCCTCGCAGCGGCCCGAGCCATCCAGGGCGCGATCCTCGCGGGCGAGGTCTATCAGGCGGTGCTCTCGCAGCGCTGGACCGGGGCGCTCGAGTTCGACCCTTTCGACGTGTATCGCGCGCTTCGGGTCCTCAATCCGTCTCCGTATCTCTACTACCTGGAGACACGGGAGGCGAGCGTCCTCGGTTCGTCGCCCGAGATGCTGGTGCGCTGTCGGGGCGGCGCCATCGAGACCCGCCCGATCGCGGGCACCGCGCCGCGGGGGCGGACGCCGGAGGAGGATGCGGCGCTGGCGGCAAGCCTCCTGGCGGACCCCAAGGAGCGAGCCGAGCACGTCATGCTCGTGGACCTCGCGCGCAACGACCTGGGTCGCGTGTGTGCGACGGGCAGCGTCGAGGTGTCGCGCTACGCCACGGTCGAGCGCTTCTCGCACGTGCAGCACATCGTTTCGGACGTCCGCGGCCTTCTGGCGCCCGGGCGCTCGGCGGCGGACGCTCTGGCGGCATGCTTTCCGGCCGGGACCCTGACGGGGGCCCCCAAGATCCGCGCCATGCAGTGGATCGACACTCTCGAAAGCGTGCGGCGGGGCATCTACGGCGGGGCGGTCGGGTACCTGGATGCCGCCGGAAACCTCGACATGGCGATCGCCATCCGGACCGCCGTGGTCGAGAAGGGCGTCTGCCGGATCCAGGCAGGCGCAGGAATTGTCGCCGACTCCGTGCCCGAACGGGAGTATGCCGAGGCGGAGGCCAAGGCGCGCGCCCTCTTCGCGGCCATCGATCTCGCCCGCGAGTGGTTTGTCGAGCCCGCTCACGACGCACGACGCACGACCGACGAGGCCCCATGATCTTCCTCGTCGACAACTACGACTCCTTCACCTACAACCTGGCGCAGGCTCTGGGGAGATTCGACGGGACGGTGGAGGTCGCCCGCAGCGATCGGTTCGACCCGGAGGAGGTTCTCGGTCGACGACCCCGGGCGATCGTGATCTCGCCCGGGCCGGGGCGTCCGGAGGATGCCGGAGGTTCGATCGCGATGATCGTCGGGGCGGAGAACGCCGGGATCCCGGTGCTCGGCGTGTGCCTGGGACACCAGGCGCTGGCCGTCGCGCATGGCGGGACCGTCGGGCGCGCCCCGGCGCCGCGCCACGGCAAGAGCTCCCCGGTGACCCATGCGGGGACGGGTCTCTTCGCCGGGATTTCCAATCCCTTCGAGGCGGGGCGATACCATTCGCTCGTCGTGAGGGAAGAGGGCTTGCCGGCGGATCTCGTCGTCACGGCGAAGAGCGACGACGGCCTCGTGATGGCCCTCGCCCACCGTTCGAAAGCGGCCTTCGGCGTGCAGTTCCATCCCGAGTCCGTGCTCACGCCGGACGGAGAGAGGCTGCTCGCGAACTTCCTGCAGGCGCGCTCGTGACACCCGGGTTGGCCGAAGCGCTGGAGATCGTTGCGGCGCGAAGGCTTCTGCCGCGGACGCTGGCCGAGACCGCGTTCGGCGATCTGATGGACGGTCGCGCCACCGAGGCCCAGAAGGGCGCAATCCTGCTGGGCATCGCGACGCGCGGCGAGGCAGCCGAGGAAATTGCCGGCGCCGTCGCCGCGCTTCGGGCGCGTATGCGCCGCGTTTCGAGTCGCCGCACGCCTCTGCTCGACACGTGCGGACCGGGGGGGCTCGGGCGCGATCTCTTCAATATCTCCACGGCCGCCGCCATCGTGGCGGCCGGAGCGGGAGCCGCGGTGGCCAAGCATGGGAACCGATCGATCTCCTCGCGCGTGGGGTCGGCCGACGTGCTGCAGGCGGCCGGCGTCGACATCGACCTCGATCCCGCGGGCGCCGGGCGAGTGCTCGACGAGGTGGGCCTCGTGTTCCTCTTCGCCCCCGCCTTTCATCCGGCAATGAAGGAACTCGGCACCGTGCGACGCGAGCTCGGGATCCGGACCATCTTCAACGCCCTGGGGCCCCTCGCCAACCCGGCCGGCGCGGCCCGGCAGCTGATCGGAGTCGGGCGTCCGGAGCTGACCCGATTGCTGGCGGATGCGCTCGCCTCGCTCGGCACCGAGCGCGCGATCGTCTTCCATTCAGAGAACGGGCTCGACGAACTCGTCCCGGGCGTGCCGGCGGAGGGCGTCGAGGTGCGGGACGGCTGGACGCGCCCGTGGAGATTCGATCCCGCATCGCTGACGCAGTCGGTGGTTCGGCTGGAGGAGCTCGGCGGCGGTGACGCCCACACCAATGCCGCGATGCTCGGTCGGCTCCTGGCCGGCGAGCCGGGGCCGCGCCGGGAAGCGACCCTTCTGAATGCGGCGATCGCGCTCGTGGTCGCGGGTCGTGCCGGGGACGTGGCGGATGGCTTCGAGAGGGCGAGGGTGTCGGTCGACAGCGGTGCGGCGCGTGAGGTTTTCGCTCGCCTGAAGTCGGCGTCGAGGATGCCATGAGAGACGTGTTGACGGAGATCCTTGCCGCCAAGCAGACCCGCCTTTCGCGCGGCGAGTATGGGGCGACGCGGCTGGCAGCGAGGTCATCCGACGGTGCGGCGTTCGTCGCCTCTCTGCGTGCTCCGGGAACCCGGATCATCGCCGAGTTCAAGGCACGGTCGCCGTCGGCCGGAGAGATCGTCGCAAACGCCGACGGCAAGCTCGAGAGCCTTGCGCTCCACTACCGCCGGGCACGGGCCGCCGCGATCTCGGTCGTGGTCGAGCAGGACTTCTTCGGCGGCAGTCCGGACTGGCTTCCGCGCGCCAGGGCGATCTCGGGCCTTCCCGTCCTCATGAAGGATTTCGTTCTCTCGGAGAAGCAGCTCGACTTCGCCGTCTCTCTCGGGGCAGATGCGGTACTGCTCATCGTTCGTGCCGTGGCCGAGGCCGATCTCCCGCGGCTCGTGCAGGCCGCTCGCGAGCGCAGCCTCGCGACGGTGGTCGAGGCGCATGGTGTGGTGGAGATCCGACGAGCGGCGGAGGTCGGCCCCGACGTCATCGGCGTCAACGCCCGCGACCTGGCGAACTTCCGGACGGATCTCGGGGCGGTCGAGGTGATGGCGGCGGAGATTCCCGCCGGTCCCGTAAGGCTCGCCGAGAGCGGAATCGGCAGCCGCGAGGACATCGTCCGCCTCGCGGCGGCCGGATTCGAAGCCTTTCTGGTGGGAGAGGCCCTGCTGAAGGCCGAGGATCCGGAGGAAGAGCTGCGGAGCCTCCTGCAATGAAGACGTCCGTCAAGATCTGCGGACTGACGCGGCCCGAGGACGTCGCGCTGGCCTGCTCGCTCGGCGCCGCGTACGTCGGGCTCAACTTCGCGGCTGACTCGCCCCGCCGTGTGGACGTGGGTCGCGGTGCGGACCTCGCCGCCGCCGTCGCGCCCGGCACCCTTCGCGTTGGAGTATTTCGCAACGAGGACCTTGCGACCATCGCGCGAGCCGTCGGGCAATGCCGCCTCGAGCTCGTGCAGCTCCACCGCCGTCTGACCGTCGAAGAGCTCGCGCGCCTGCCCGTTCCGGTATTTGGCGTCGCGCGGATGGAGAGCGGTGCCCTGCGCGCGCCTGCGTCGGACCTGCTCTCCCGCTGCCATGCCCTGCTCGTCGATTCCAGCGAGGGCACGGGCAAGACGATCGAGCGAGCTTTCGTGGACTCTTCCGGATGGTCCGTTCCGATCTTTCTCGCCGGCGGCCTGACTCCGGAAAACGTCGGCGCTGCGGTCCGGCAGCTGCGCCCGGCGGGGGTCGATGTGGCAACCGGGGTCGAGAGCGCGCCCGGTATCAAGGACCGCGGGAAGCTCGAGCGCTTCTTCGCCGCCGTGGAGGAGGCCGATCGTGCGCCGCGTTGACTCGCGGGGTTACTTCGGCGACTACGGCGGGCGGTTCGCGCCGGAGACCCTCATGGAGCCCCTGGTCGAACTCGAGAAGGCATTCGAGCGATTGCGCCGTGACCGGGCTTTTCGCGGCGAGCTCGAGGACTTGCTCAGAACGTATGCGGGCCGGCCGACTCCCGTCACCAATGCTGCGCGCCTGGCGGCGCGTTGTGGAGGAGCCCATATCGCGCTGAAACGCGAAGACCTTCTCCACACCGGAGCCCATAAGCTCAACAACGCGCTCGGCCAGGTGCTGCTTGCAAAGCGGATGCGCAAGTCTCGCGTGATTGCCGAGACCGGCGCCGGGCAGCATGGGGTCGCCACGGCAGCCGCCGCCGCAAAGATCGGAATCGCATGCCGCGTCTACATGGGAACCACCGACATGGCGCGGCAAGCGCCGAATGTCGCGCGGATGCGCCTTCTCGGCGCCGAGGTCGCGCCCGTGGACGGGGGCTCGAAGACGCTGAAGGACGCGATCAACGAGGCCATGCGCGATTGGGCCGAGAACGTCGCGACGACGCACTACGTGCTCGGATCTGCCCTCGGGCCGCACCCTTATCCCTCGATGGTGCGCGAGTTCCAGTCCGTCATCGGCCGGGAGGCGAGGAGGCAGATGCGTGAGCTGGCCGGGCGCGACCCGCACGCGGCGGTGGCCTGCGTCGGCGGCGGCTCGAACGCCATCGGCCTCTTCTCCGCGTACCTGGGCACGCGAGTGAAGCTCTACGGTGTCGAGGCCGGGGGTCGGGGCCCCGGGCCCGGGGAGCATGCCGCGCGCTTCGCGGGCGGAGCGCCCGGCGTTCTGCACGGAACGCGAACGATGCTCCTGCAAGACGAGGCGGGGCAGGTCCTCCCGACCCATTCGGTCTCCGCCGGGCTCGATTATCCGGCGGTCGGGCCCGAGCACGCCGCACTTCACGACCGGGGCCGGGTCGCCTACGAGAAGGTCTCCGATGGCGAGGCGCTCGATGCGTTTGCCATGCTCTGCGAGACCGAGGGAATCCTCCCGGCCCTGGAATCGGCGCACGCCGTGGCATTCGCGGCCCGGCTTGCCCGCACGCTTCCCCGTTCGGCCTGGGTGCTGGTCAATCTTTCGGGCCGGGGCGACAAGGATCTGGACGAATATCTTCGCCTGCGGCCGGGGGCCATGGCTTGACGCGAATCGCCGATGCGTTCGCGCGAGCCCGACGGGAAGGCCGTGCGGCCTTCATCCCGTATCTGACCGCCGGAGACCCATCCGCCGACGCAACGGTCGGCCTGGCCACGGCGCTCTGGCGGGCCGGAGCGGACATCCTGGAGCTCGGGGTGCCGTTCTCGGATCCGATCGCCGACGGCCCGGTCCTTCAGCGCGCCGCCGCGCGGGCGCTCGCGGCGGGAGCGTCGCTCGATACCGTCTTCGACATCGCGCGCCGCATTCGCGCGCGGACGCCGCTCGCACTCGTGCTGTTTTCTTACCTGAATCCGGTCTTGCGGCGCGGCACCGCCGCGGCTGCCAGGGCCGCGAAGGCCGCGGGCTTCGACGGGGTTCTCCTGACGGACTTGCCGCCGGAGGAGTCGGATCTCGCGCAGCCGGTGTTTCGTGGCGCAGGGCTCGATACGATTTTTCTCGTGTCGCCGACCTCGCCTCCGGCGCGGATGCGGATGGCGGCCCTTGTCTCGACCGGGTTCCTGTACGTCGTGTCGCGGCCCGGCACCACCGGCGCGCGCAACGGTCTGCCGCGGGACCTCGCGGGGACCGCGCGACGCGCTCGGGTCGCGGCGGGCGCGCTTCCGGTTGCGATCGGCTTCGGAATCTCCACGGCCGACTCCGCCGCGAGGGCCGCACGGCTGGCCGACGGCGTAATCGTCGGCTCCGCACTCGTCGGCGCGGCGGAGAGGGCAGGCCGGGGGAGAGAGGCCGCCGTCTCGAGGCTCGCGCGCTCCCTCGCCCTGGCGTGCCGGCGCGGGCGACAATAGGGGGCATGCGCAGCGAGGGCGAGTGCCTGAAGCTCCTGCGTCGCGCCAACCTCGCGCGGGAGACGCTGGAAGACATCCTGGCGGATCGCGGTGCGCGAAAATTCATGCCGTGCGCCGCGCCCTCGCCGCCCACCCGCGGACTCCGCGCGGCGAGGCGCTCGCGCTGGTCGCGACCCTCTTCTGGCGGGACCTGGCAGCGCTGTCCGCGGATGCGCGTGTCCACCCCGCGATCCGGCGGGCGGCGGATGTCGACATCGTGCGGCGGCTGCCCGACATGGCCGCAGCCGAACGGATGGATCTGGCCCGCAACGTCGGGAGGGGTGCCATCCTGTACCTCCGTCTGGACCCCGACCCGAGGGTTCTCGGCTCGGTCCTCGAAAACCGGTTCACCACCGAGCCCGACGTGATCGTGGCGGCGGCTCATCCGCAGGCGGGGCCCGAAATCCTGGCCCTGATTGCCGAACATCCGCGCTGGAGCCTGCGCCGGCCCGTCCGGAGCGCCGTGCTGCGGCACCCCGCCGTGCCGCTCCCGCTCGCCCTGTCCCTGCTGACGCGGGCGAGCCTCGAGGACCTGCGGGGAATCTGCGAATCACCCCGTGGATTGCCACTGCTGAGGGCCTGCGCCGAAAGACTCCTTGCGCGGCGGGCCGCCGAGGTCTAGGATCAAAATCCCCTCAAATCGCGGGAGACGAGCATGGGAGAGACACCGGCCCTCACGTTCGGAGAGGAGCTCCGTCGGGAGAGGCTCATTCGGGAGGTTCCTCTCGAGGAAATTTCGGCGGCGACCAAGATCTCCGTGCGGCTGTTGACGGCCCTCGAGAGAGAGCGACGTCGCACGCCTTCCTGCGCCGGTGTTCACGCGCGGGTTCATCCGCGCCTACTCCCGGCACCTGGGGCTGGATCCCGACGAAATGGTCAACGCGTACCTGGCCGACGTGGATCCGGGCCGGGGACGGACGGGTGGCGCGAAAGGCGGCAGAATGCGCTCCCGATTCCTACGGGGTCGGCGGGCGGCAGCGGGCACCATCGTGGTCAGCGTCACGGCGATCCTTCTCGTGCTCGGCCTCATCGCGCGTCCGCAGCGGCGCAGCGGCGCGGGAACGCCCGTTGCGGCGCGTCCCGCCGCTCCCGTGAGCTTCAAGAACGTCGCGGTCTCACCGGTTATGGATCCCGTGGCGCCCCAACAAACCGCGGCGGCGCCGACCTCGGTCGCGTCGGGTGTGTCGATGATTCTGGAGTTCGAGCAGGACTCCTGGACGGAAGTCATCGCGGACGGGCAGCCGATTTTTTCCGGGCTCATCCGGCATGGAACCCGGCGAACGTTCGAGGCGCACGACGGCTTTCGCCTGACACTCGGCAACGCCGGAGGCGTGCGGGTCACGATCGACGGACGGGCGCTCGAGCCGCTCGGCGGAGCAGGCCAGGTCATCCGGGACTACTCGCTTCCCGTTCGTCTGACGCAGAGCTAGCCGCGCCCTCTGGCCGCCGACGACTCCCCACCACCGTAGAGCCCCGGGACCTGATCGGCATCATCCGGTCTCCGGACGCGCCGCGCGATCTGCGCGTCTTCGCAGCCCGCGGTCTGCTGCCGCTCGAGCGCGACGACCGCATGCGGGCCCTGCTCGCGGTCATCGGCGACCCGGACTCGGACGTGGGTCCTCCGGCCGCAGAGACGCTCGGAGGAGTCCCGCCGGACGACATCGTGCAGTTCCTGGAGCGAGGGGATCCCAGCCAGGACGAGCTCGACGTGATGAGCCGCCGCAGCGAGGACCACTTCGTCCTGGAGCAGGTCATCCGGAACCGTCGCGTGGGCAACGAAACGCTGCTTCGCCTGGCGTCGTTCGTCGCCGGCGCCCCCCAGGACGCTCTCATCGTGAATCAGGTCCGGCTGCTCCGGCAGCCGGAGCTGATCGACGCCCTGCTCGGAAATCCGAACCTGACGGCCGACGGACGCCGGCGCCTGACGGAGCTCCGGGAGGAGTTTTTCGAGAAGGAGGCCCGGCGTCGGGAGCAGGAGCGCCTGCGGCTCGAGGAGGAGGAGCGCCGCGCGCGCCAGGAGGCGGCGGGCATCGTGTTCGAGGAGGCGGCGGAGGAAGTTGCCGAGCCGACCGCTTCCGGGACGTCGGAGGAGGCGGAGGCGGAGACCGGCGCCGAGGAGGAATACTCGTCGGCGAACCTCGCCCAGGTCTATCGGCGAATTGCCGCGATGACGGCCAAGGAGAAGGTCGAGATCGCGCAGAAGGGGACGAAGAGCGCCGGATCCTCATCGCCGACGCCAACAAGATCGTGAGCCTGGCCGTGCTCAGGTGCGAGGCCCTCACTCCGGCGGAGGTGGAGAGCTTCTGCACGATGCGGCATCTCCACGCCGAGATTTTTTACGAGATTTCCACCACGCGAGAATGGATCAAGCGGCCCAAGATCCAGCTCGCCCTGGTCTACAATCCGGCGGTCCCGCTCAACATCACTCTGCCTCTCGTGAAGTACCTCGGGATGCGGGACCTGCGCAACCTGACGCGCGACCGCAACCTGCCCGAGGGTGTCCGCCTGACCGCTCGAAAGATTCTTTTCGAGAAGAGGGGCTGAGGGCGCGGTTCCGGGCCGCCATGGCCCGCCCCGCTTGCCGGAGGGCGGAGATTCCCATATGTTAACCTTCGTGAAAAATTCCGCGGTACCGCGGAGCTTTCAACAGAATGGCGCGAGACGTCGACTACTACGGGCTCCTCGGTGTGGCGCGAGACGCCAGCGAGGTCGAGATTCGTGAGCGGTTTCGGTCGCTCGCGCGGGAGGCCCATCCGGACCGGGCTCCGGCCGGCCGCAAGGCGGAGGCCGAGGCGAAATTTCAGGAGCTCACCGAAGCGGTCAACGTGCTGACGAGTCCGGAACGACGGCGGGCCTACGATTTCGACCTGGCCGCGGCCGCCGGGATGGCCGACGACGTGGACGCCGTCGCGCAGAACTATCTCGGCCAGGGTATCGCCGCGTACAAAGATCGCAAGTTCGCGGAGGCCGCGGGCAACTTCCAGCTCGCGGTGCGCCGCAACCCGAAGGACGTGAAGGCGCTGCACTATCTGGGTCTGGCGTCGGCGCGCGCAGGAGACACGCGTGCGGCGGTCAAGGCCATCGAGGCTGCCCTCGTGATCGAGCCGCACAACGGCGCCCTGCTCAAGGACGCCGGAGCGATCTTCCGGCAGGCCGGGCTGCTTCTCAAGGCGGAGAAGTCCTACCAGGAAGCCCTCCGATGGGATCCGGCGGCCGGCGACGCGCGCAAGGCCCTGGAAGAAATCCGCGTGCAGCGGGCGGGAAAGGGGTAGGGCCCGGATGGCGGTCATCGACGCCTTCGGCCTGACAGACGTCGGCAAGAAGCGAAAACACAACGAGGACGCCTACGCCCTCGACGCCGCGGAGGGTTTCTTCGTGGTCGCGGATGGGATGGGCGGCCACGCCGCCGGTGAGGTCGCCGCGAAGATCACAGTGGAGACGATCGGCGAGTTCATCGCCGCGACCCGGCAGAAGGAAGAGGCGACGTGGCCCTTCAAGTACAACCACGAGCTCGACTTCAACAGCAACCGGCTCGCCGTCGCCATCGAGAAGGCCAACGAGCGCGTGATGGCGGCGGTCGCGGCTCAGCCCTGGCTCAAGGGAATGGGGACGACGGTCGTGACGGGCCTCATCAACGAGAAGAGCCTGTCGCTCGCGCACGTCGGCGACAGCCGGGCCTATCTCTACCGTGCCGGAGAGCTCTCGCGACTGACGGACGACCACTCCTGGGTCCATGAGCAGGTGGAGGCGGGCATCCTCACCGAGGAGGAAGCCAAGACGCATCCGCTGAAGAACGTCGTGACCCGGGCTCTGGGCGGCGGGCCTTCCGTGTCCCCGGACCTTCAGGAGATGAAATTTGAGCCCGGCGATGCGTTTCTTTTCTGCTCCGACGGGTTGACCACGATGCTGTCGGACGAGGAGATCCGGGATTGCCTGGCCGCCGACGCCACCGGGGATCCGCAGGCGTTGTGTCAGGGCCTCGTCGATCTCGCCAACGAGAAGGGCGGCGTCGACAACATCACTGTGGTCTTCGCCCGCGTGAAGGACTCCGTACCCGACCCACCGGCGAAGGCGTAACGACCGGCGCCCGCGCAACGGCTCGTCCCCAACGCGACGCGCCGCAGACCCGTATACCGGTTGACCCCTGGCAGCCCGAGGGCTACCCTCAGGAAATGACGGCTCCGAACCGATTTGGCTCCGCCTCGCGATGGCTCTTGCTGGCGTGCGTGGGGACTGTCTCGTCGGTTCCGGGGTTTGCCGCGACTCCGCGCGCAGAAGGCCCCTCCGGCAAGCCGCAAACGCTCCTGGCGGGCCGCGCGGTCCTGTACGATGAGGCCGATGAGCCGGCCCTCCGGTCCGCGCTCACCGTGGAGCTGCGCCGACTCTTCGAGGACCTCTACGGCCGACAGGGTTGGCGGGCTCCCTTCGAGGGCGACGAGCCGCTGCAGATCTTCGTAGGGCGGCATAGTCTCGGTGCGCCGAGAGATTCCTCGGAAGCGGGGGCGGGTCGCCTCGGGCGCAGTGCGCTGGCCCTGCACGTCGAGTGCGCCGGTTTTTCGACGGCTCAGATCGTCCGGGAGGTCGATCGCCGGGTGGCGAGGGCGACGCTCGCCGGCTATGACGCGGATGAAGACGAGTTTCTGACGGCGTCGGTGGCCGAGGCGATGATCGGCTCCCCGTTGGCCGAGGCGAGGGGCGACGACACCTTGGCCCGAGCGGCGGCGCCGCTCGTCGATTTCCGGGCGCGACCCGAGACGCTCGGGCGCCTGTGGGTCGAAGAGATCATCCGCGCAACGGGGGGCGGGGCGCTCCTGCGCGAGGCGTGGGAGAAGGCGTCGTCGACCGGGCAGACGGTGCGGGATGCGATTTCGCGTTCGGTCTCGGATGCCACGGGAATCTCGCAGGAGGCCCTGCTCGCGCGGTGCGCAGCCAGGTTGTACGCACTCATCGAGCCCGACGTCGCGCTTTCGCGACTGCGCCTGCTCGATCTCGAGTCGGGCGCGCTCGATGCCGCGGCGCCCGCAGATCTCGTGGTGCGGCACCGCTCGTTCCTGCCCGAGGGTGCCGAGGACGGGTTGCATGTGCGGTGGCCCGAGGACGGCAGCGCGGGTGCCGCAGTGGTTCGTTATCGCGATGCGGCACTGGCGGCGGACGTCGTGTTCTTCCGTGCCGGCGATTCGCGGGCGATCCCCCTCTCGGGTGTGGCGAGAATCGACTTTCTCGTGGCCGGGAGCGGTCTCGGCGGCCGGGGTGTTCAGGCCCCGGCCTACTGCGAGACGTCGGCCGCACCTTTCCGCGGCCTCGACGTCCATGCGTCGGCGGGCCGCGAGGGGCCGCGACTGACCTGGTCGACCTCGAGCCACGAGGGGCTCTGGGGTTGGGCAATCTTCCGGGAGGAAGTCCTCTCGGACGGGCGGATCGCGCGGACGGGCCCCGAGATCGTGCCGTCCTCGGAGCGTTCGGATGAGTCCTTTCGCTACGTGTTCGTGGATTCGGGAGCGGCGGGGGGGACCTTCTACCGGTATACCGCCTGGGCAGTGACGGGCGAGGGACTGCTCGCGCGGGCCTTTGCCGTAACGCTCAAGACCGAGCCTTGAGCGAGAGCCCTGCCCTGCGCATGATCGCTACGCCCGGGCGGTGCGGCGGCGATCGCTTGCGAGTTGCTCCAGGACGATGGCCCGGTGGTCGAACGCAAACGCGAGGCGCCGGATCTCCCGCGGCGTGAACCAGCGAGCCTCCGCGGCGTCATCGCCGCCCTTTGCCCGCCCCGCAAGAGGCCTCGCGGCGTAGAGCACCGTGATGTTGTGCCCGCGGGGGTCGCGACCGGGCTTCGAATAGACGCCGCGCAGAGCTCCCACGCGAACCGTCAGGCCCGTCTCCTCGAGGGTCTCCCGGGCGCAACAGTCCTCGGTCGTCTCCTTCCATTCGCAGAAGCCGCCCGGCAACCCCCAGTTCCCCTCGAAGGGCGGGCGCCCGCGACGCACCAGGAGGACGCGGCCCCGGCGGTCCCGGATCCAGGCGTCGACGGTCAGGCGGGGCATCTTCATGGTCTTGTAGGGATTAGTCATCGGTACTCCTCGAAGAACTCGCGAATCTCCTCGGCGGGGTGCCGCGTCGAGAGCTCGCGCGGGCTCTCGTCGTACCAGTCGCGCGGCAGCCGGCTTGCGTACGGCTCTTCCAGAAAGCGGGCACAGACGAGCGCGATCACGCCGCGGTCGGTTTCGTTGCGGATCAGTCGGCCGGCCGCCTGGACCACGCGGGTCATGCCGGGCTGAAGGTAGGCGTAATCGAACCCGGCCTCCTCCTTCTCGTCGAAGTACCGGCGCAGGAGCTCCCGTTCGAACGAAACCTGCGGCAGCGCGGGTGAGATGACGAAGACCGCGGAAAGCAGGTCGCCCGGATAGTCCACGCCTTCGGCGTACATGCCGCCCGAGACGGCAAAGAGCAGCGTGCCCCCGGCCGGGGGATCCTCGAGCGCCTCGAGCAGCTGCTGACGCTCGAAGTCGTTCAAGTCCGGCCGCTGCACGAGCAGCCGCGAGCGCGTGGAGTGCATGCGCCCGGCGACCTCGGTGAGGAAGCGGTAGGACGGAAAGAGGACCAGGTCGTTGCCGCCGTGCGCGTCGGACATCTCGCCGAGGAGCCGGGCGATCCGGTCGTAGTTCTTCTCTCGCGCCTTGAAGGTGGTCCGCACGGACGGCACGATCATCACCTTGCGATTCTCGCGGGGAAAGGGCGGGGGCAGGGAGATCGCCGATGTTCGCGCTGCCTCCAGACCGAGCACACGCTGGATGGCTTCCGGCGGCGTCAATGTGGCCGAGAGCAGGATGGTCGAATGCGCCGAGCGAAACACGGGCGCGAGGGCCCTTGCCGGATCGAGGCAGACGAGGCCGAGACGGATTCCCGCCGCGCGGCGCTCGACGACGCAGCTGAAGTCCGGCCCGAACATGGAGAGCACGGCGGCGAAGCGCTGCAGCGCGAAGTGGAAGTCCATGACAGGGTCATCCACAAGGGCGAGGCGCGTCTCCCGCTTCCACGCGAGATAGCGCATGAGCTTCGTCTCCCACTCGACCCGCAGCGCCAGGATGGCTTCGGAGGGCGGTTCGCACTCGGCGATCGCATCGCCCTCGGGAAGATCCTGGGCCGTGTCGAGGAGGATCTCCAGGAGGGCCTCGACGGAGGTGACGATGTCCTGAAAGAGGTCCCCCGGCTGGAGGAGGAGCCGGTTTCGCAACGTCGAGAGCTCTTCTTCGAGCAGCTCCGGCGAAAAGATCTGCCGTGCGCGATCCGGCAGGTTGTGGGCCTCGTCGATCAGGAGAATCGCCTCCCGCAGGTCCTCGCCGGTCAGGTGGCGGAGGGCCGCGGCCGGCTCGAACACGTAGTTGTAATCGGCGACGATCGCGTCGGCGCGCGTGGTGAGCTCGAGCTGCACCTCGAAGGGGCAGACCTCCTCGCGCCGTGCCTCCTCGAAAACGGTCGTCGGATCCAGGTGCGAGTACCCGTCGCGCAGGCGGCCGATCAGGTTCGAGCGCTCCATCTTCCCGGGGTAGTCTTTGGCGAAGCGGCAGAACTCTTCGTGACAGAGGATCCGGTCGTTGGCGCACATGCGTTCCTTGGCGCGAACCTGGACGGTTTGAAACGCCCGCTCGTTCATCGCGACGAGCGAGGAAACGGCCATCTTCTGCTGCAGAGTCTTGGAGGTCAGAAAGACGACCTGCCTCCCCGATGTGAGTCCTTCGGCGAGGGCAGGGTGGAGAGCGGCGGCGGTCTTGCCGGATCCCGTTGGCGCCTCGGCCAGGAGATTCTCGCCGTTTGCGACTGCGTGGCGGATTGCCTCGATGAGCTTCTCCTGGATGGGGCGGGGCGCCGCGTGAGGGAAAGGGAGGCGCTCGGCGGCCCTGGCCTTGCGCTTGCGAACGACCTTCTGGGCTCGCCAGACCGCGAGAGACCGGGCGAGCCTCCGTTCGACCTCCCGCTCCAGCTCGTCGTCGAACGGCATCTCGAGCGAGAGCTCCTCGCCCGTCTCGATGTCGACGTAGACGAGGGCGCCGCCCACGTTGGCGTGGCCCAGTCGGCGCCACAGGTAGCAGTAGCCGTAGAGCTGGCGGCGGTCCCGCTCGAAGGCATACCCGGACGGGCGGACCCCGTCGACCGCGAGGTTCGTGGACTTGAGCTCCTCGATGAGCCATCGGCCGGGCTCCCTCTCGATGCAGCCGTCGAGGCGTCCCGTGAGTATGGCCGTCCAGTCCTCGACCGGGACGCGTGCTTCGAGGTGAACCTCGGCGCGGTACGCCGCGTGGGCGTTGCGGCGCTCGGCCAGGACCCGTGCGTGGATCTGGGTGCCCAGGCCGAGGCGTCGCCAGCCGTCTCCGCGGTCGAATCCAACCCTCCGGAAGCCCTCGTCCTCCGCGAGCTCCCGCACGGAGATTTCGAAAACTCGAGCCTCCTCGTCGAATCGCACGGTGGGTCGATTATAATTTGAGGGTGAGAAGCGCGGGGTCGAGAGCGAGTGTGTGCGGGGTGTTGCTCGCCGTCCTCTTCGCGGCTGCGGTTCCGGTATTCGCCGGGGTACACCATGCGGCTCCCGCGACCACGTTGCCGGGTGCCCTCGACCAGGTCGCCCGGCATGCGCCGGCACGGTCCGCGGGCGTATCCGTGGCAATCGCCGAGCTGACGAGCGGCGAGATGGTGTACGCGCGCAATCCGGATCAGCCGGAGACGATCGCTTCGGTGACGAAGATGTTTTCGTCTGCGGCAGCCCTGCACTACCTGGGCACCGACTACAAATTCCGGACGACGTTCTGGCGGCGAGGGGACGTGCAGGGGGGAGCGCTCACGGGCGCGCTCCTGGTGGTCGGCGGGGGGGACCCCAACATTTCGGGCCGCTTCTACGAGAACGATTCATTCGCGGTGTTCGACCGCTGGGCGCAGGGCCTGCGCCAGGCAGGCATCACGCGAATCGCGGGCGACCTCATCCTGAACGCGAGCTCGTTCGATGGAATGTATCGCCACCCCGATTGGCCGCCGGATCGGGACACGCGATGGTACCAGGCGCCCGTGGCGGCGCTGTCCTACAACGACAACGTCGTCATCGTCTCTGTCGGCCGTGGCGCGCTTCCCGGGGCACCGGCGATCGTCTCGATCGACCCGGATACGGACGTGGTGCAAGCCGTGCCACGCGCCCGTACGGTGGGCAAAATCGGACGGATTCAAGTCGCGGTCTCGCGCCCCGGCGGCTCCGACACGGTCTACGTCGACGGCACGGTTCCGGCCAGGTACTTTCGCTACTCGGTGCCCCTGGCGATCGACGATCCGCCCAAATTCTTCGGGGCCGCGTTGCGGAGCCGCCTGCGAGCGGCCGGAATCGAGCTTGCGGGCAACGTCGTGGAGCGTGCAGTCAGGCCTGACAATGCCTGGACCCTGGTTGCCACGACGGAGTCCGACCTCATCCCGACGATGGCCATTGCGAACAAGCACAGCCAGAGTTTCTACGCCGAGCAGATCTTCAAGACCCTCGCCTACGAGAAGACCGGGCGCGGTACGTGGGAGGGAGCGCTTGCGCTGGAGAAACAGTTCTTGGCCGCGATCGGCCTCGATCCAGCCCGTTACGAGCTGCACGACGGCTCGGGGCTTTCGCCGAATAACCGCGTCGCGGCCCGAGACCTGGTGGCGTTCCTTTTGGCGCTCGATCGGCATCCCCAGGGAGCGATCTGGCGATCGACGCTGGCCGTGTCCGGGGACTCGGAGGGCTCGCTTCGCAGCAGGCTCACCGATTCGCTGACCCGGGGTCAGGTCGAAGCCAAGACGGGTACCCTCAACGGGGTCTCGACGCTGGCGGGGTACGCGCGCGCCGCTTCGGGGAAGACGTACGCCTTCGCGATCCTCCTGAACGATTCCTGGCTCGGCGAGGGCCGTGCCCACGGCTACCAGGACCGGCTCGTCAGGACCCTGATCCGGAAGGGATAGGGGAGAGGCTGCAGCGTCTTCCTCGACGGGCTGCCAAAAAAACTTGACACCCCCCACCTGATCCTGTGATGAAATAGGGCTGTTTCGTAGTCCGGGCTGCGCTGTCAGCCTTCTTGGTAGGTGGGAATCCATGAAGCTTCGGTCGGCGTACGGGGCGAAGCCTGCCCATTCGGGCCGGTTTCCCGTTGCGCACGTGGCCGCTGGACGAGGTTTTTTGGCCCCGGGCATTGGGCCAGGGGCTTTTGGCGAGAAGAGGTTCCTATGACGTGTGTCACGGGCGGCGTTCCTTCGTAAGAACTAGCCGCAAATAGCTGAAAATATAACGCTTTACCCAGTGTTGCCATTTCGCAACTTGGGGTATTGTTTTTTTTGCCGAATGGTATAGTCTTTTCCCAGCTCCCAGAGAGCAGGAGATCGGGGCATGGAAATCTCAGACGACTCAGCTTCGGCGCCCTCGGCCGACGGAGCTCTTCGAGAAAGAGATCGACGCGGTCTTCCAGGAGACCCTCGGCCTCATCCACATCGCCCTCGTCTCCCACTACCAACTAGGTGAGCAGGAAGCCACCGAGCTCGAGAAGGATCTCTTCGTCTGGTTCAGACGCTTCTGCTATAGGCCCGGCACTTCCGTTCGCGAGAACCGCCCCTATTTACTTGTCGCCTGCTGCCAGTTTGCCCGCGAATATCAGAAGTACGTCGTAGGCACGGGCGTTCGCTCCTCCGATGAGCGCCTGACGGCGATTCTCGATCGCGAGCCGGCGGACGTCGCCCACGACTTCTCGCGGAGTCTCCAGCTTTACGATTTCCGACGCTCCGATGCCTGACACGGCCAAGATCCTTCCTTTTCGCGCGCGGACGGTCGTGGCGGCGGTCTCGAGGGAGAGACGCCGTCGGCTCGGGCGACGTCCTTTCTTGAGACACCTGCCGACGAGCGGTCGGACGAGTACTTGGATTCGCATCCTGCGGACGGAGACGTTCTGACCTCTCTCTGCGCGCTCCTCTGGGATCTGGTCAACACGACTCCATCGGAGGTTTCCTCGAACGCCTCACGGCTGCACAGTTGGCTTCGCGGAAGGAGCGAGAGAGACTTCTTCTTCGATGAGCGTGACTATCTTCCTTGGGGAGAGCGCTCTCCTCGCCGCCGGTGCGCTGAGACTGCTCGGCAAGAGGGAGGACACTGAGCGTTGGCTTGATCGGGCGGATGCGAGCTTCCGACACACCGTTGCTCCCGCTGCGCATCTAGCTCGTGTCTCGTATATTCGGCTCGACCCTTCAATACGACATGCGTCGGCACGAGGAGGTCTTGGAGCTCCTGCCCTCGGTGGCACTAACCTTCCGAAAACTCGGTATGGCGAGCGATCTGGCGAAGTGCACTTCCTCGAGTCGATGAGTCTCAAAGAGCTCGGGAGAGTTGAGGAAGCGGTGGCTGGGCTGGAGCGACTGGTCTCGGGCGAGGAGTACCGAGTGGACCAGCTCGATGCAAGGCATGGCTCTTGAATCTTGGAGACCTTTACGCTCAGCAGGGCTCCTTCGAGTCCGCCCTCGCGGCCTATACCAGGGGCTGAGCCGCTACTTCGAGCGCAAAGCGACTGCTCGGCCCTAGCAGACCTTAACCTGATGGTTGCGGGGACCCTCCGCCGCATGGGTCATATCGTCGCGCCATTGAGCATATCGAGAGTCGATCCGGGGCCACGCTGGACCTCGGCATGGAGACACGTGACGCCTACATCCGCGTAGTGCTTCGCCGAGGCGCTGCTCGAGGCGGGTAAGTCTCGTGAAGCCGAGTGGGAGCTCTTGGCTGCTCTACCCACTATCGATCAGGAGAAGATGGTTCCCGAGGGCTTCGCCGCAGTCGGCCTCCTCGGCGAATCCGTGCGCCAACGCAAGACCGACCCGAAGGCATTGCTCGAACTCCGCGAGTACTTGCAGGCAAAGAACTAAGCTCGCCCCGCCCCCCGAACGAAGGCCCCTCCGGCCTCGTGACAATATGTAAGTAAGGGAACCCTGTTTTCTAGCAGGCCGGAGGTCTTCGATGTCGTCACGGGCCAGGCGGGACCCGTCTCCGGGCAGCCGGGGAGCCGTACCGCGCCAATCCCGATGTCCGAGGCGGAGCTCGACGCCTTCTACCGGCAAGTGTTTCTCACCCTGGTGCGCCGGGCCACTTGGAGGCACGGTCTCTCCAAGGAAGACGCTCGCGACGTCGTACAGGACGCCTTCCTCGTCGCCATTGCGAAGATCGATTCGGCGCGGAACCCGAAGGCCTGGCTGATCCAGGTGGTCGACCACATGGCGCTGAATCATCAGCGCAAGAGCGCCCGGAGAGCGCAGCTCGTAGCTCGATGGGGGGCACCTGAGGTGGCGGAGGGAGAGGCGGCCGACGGTGGAGAGGTGGGCCATTAGAGCGGAGCTTGTGTCGCCGGGTGGATCGGCTGGGTGGCTTGCAGGGAGCCCGAGACGCGAGATGTCCCGTCGGGGCTGAGCGTCGGCGACCGCTGAAGCGCGCGAAGTAGTCTGGTGGAGATTGGCTTAAACGCGCCTGAGTTCGCATCGAGGCCTTGAGTCGTCATGACGCTGCCCGACGAGCTATACGCGCTGTGCCGGCTGATCGCTGAGACGACGGAACCTGTCGTACCAGGGACGAATTCGTTGTGGCGCTCCTGTATGACTCCGTCGAGCAGGCCTTCTGGCCGGCGGATGAGTTCGATGAAAAGAGTGAGCTGCTGACACGCATCTCCTATGTTGCGTGGCTGCATGCACGGCGCTGGGGTAGTTACGAGGAGCTAGAGGCCTTCGAGCTAAGGGCTTCGGCGAATGCCGTGAGACGAGCCTGGACTTCGCGACTTTCTTGGCCCCTTGCGAGAGAGCCGATCGCAAGACTTGAATAGGAGGTTCTCTCTGAGACACCGGCTGTGCTTCGCGAGCGTGCGCGAAGCTTAAGGCCAGCATCGACAGTGGCACCGCTAGGGAGTCTGCGAGAGGCGATCGCGATACAGGAGTGGCTCTCGGAGAACTGATCAGGCGATCCCGTCCCGGGAGGAGGCCGCCTGGTTTCGCGGTGGAATTGTCCCGCTGGCCTCCTCAAGTCTTCGGCTCCTGGGTGACCTGCGGGAGGCTGACCGGTGGCTTCGTGTGGCACGATCGTGGGTCCGAACCAGGCCCCTCAGCGCCGATTCTCGAGGCCTATCTTGACTATGGTCAGTTGACGATACTCTACGACCTCGGCAAGTACCTGGCTGTTCTCGACGGGCTCCCAAGCTTCTCGAAGTCATTCAACCGTCAGGACCTGGCGAAGGAAGCAGCGAAGAGCTTCCTTTCTGGAGGCGTGCGCGCTCAAGGCAGTGGCCGAGCGACGATTGCGCTCGGACGCTTCAGGAACTTGCCGAGCGAGCGTCGGTTCGAGTGACGGTGCGCTGCCTTGGGTCTGTGTCTGGTGGAGCTCGGGAGAAGGTGAGCGCCGAGACGGTCGGCATGGGTTTACGATGCGCTGCTTTGCCGACCGCCAGGCCTCTACTGAGAAGCCGCCGCCATTTGCTGGGGGCTGCGGCCACCTGAAGGCGCGTCAGGGGCGAGCTCCTCCGGGATCAGGGACTGCTGCGCCCGGCGGTCAGCGGCTATCGCGAGCCGATCGAGGTCTATTCGACGGGCGGTATGGCGTCCCTGGCTGCCTATGTGCGCATTATTCTGGCCGAGACGCTGATCGCCGTCCGGGCGAGAAGATGAGGCGATCGTCGAGATTGTCTGGCTGCGTTGCCGATGATCGACGAGGGTCTCTGGTCCGGGAGGGCATGGCCGCCAGCCGTCTTACTACGCACCGTCGCTTCGCGGTGCATAAAGTAGATCCTGCCGCGCTTCGGGTTCTTCGCGAGCAACTCGATCAAATGACCAGGGGAGGCGAGCTGTGAGCCTCTGGCTTCACTTGAAGGAAGCCCTTCGGCGACGAAGGGCGGTGCGGCCCGCAGTGCCATCGCGACGACGAGAGCTGGTGCTGCCGTTCTTCTTCTGAATCGGCACGGATCGGAGGATCGGGTATCTTCACCCGATGCGGAGGGTCTTGTACCTGCATGGCTTCGCATCGTCGCCGGCAGGACGAAAGATTGCGCTACTGCGAGAGACACTGCCGGTCGATGAGTTCGAGGTCGTAGCGCCTGATCTGAACCGGCCATCCTTCCAAAGGCTGGACTTCGAAGAGATCGCCCGGGAAGCCGTTCGCGTGGCCCTTGCCCGGGCCCCGGCCGTCATCGTGGGCAGCTCCCTTGGGGCGCTCGTCGCCCTCGAGGCGTGCCGGCGAGGGGCAAGGGCGCCGCTCGTCCTGATTGCGCCGGCTCTGGGCTTTGGCGCCCGGTGGACGGAGAAGCTCGTGCCGGGAGACCCGGTTCCCGTGTTTCATCATGGCTCGAACCGTGAGCTCGGGATTCACCGGCGCTTCTTCGAGCAGATGGCTCGGGTTGCGGTAGACCGCGATCCACCGGAGGTTCCGGTGACGGTCCTGATGGGCACCGAGGACGCGAGTGTGCCGTTCGACGGCGTGCGGGCTGTCTGGGAGCGCTGGGAGGCGAGCGGTCGGCTCGCGGGCGGCTCGAGGTTCATCCCGATCGCGGGGGGGGATCACGGTCTGGTCGCGCATGTCGACCGGATCGCGCGTGAGGTCCGGGCACTCGCGGCGACCGGATAGAATCGGCGGCTCATGGCGCTTTCCGGTCTCGGTCTCTTCCTGCTGGAAGCCTGTGCGGGCACGGCGTTTCTGCTGCTCTTCTTTCCTCCGGACGTCCTGGGGCGGGGCTTCTTCACGTTACACGGAGGGCTGTCGGCATCGTTCGCCGCTCTGGCTCTTTTCGTCCGGCCGACCGGTTTGGCCCACGGCGTGGCCTTAGCGGCGACCCTGACGCTCGCGGTGTACACCCTTCTCGCGCACTGGGGCCTGGCTGCCGCCGGACGACCAGCCCTGCTTGCCGGGGCAGCCCTGGCAGGTTGGGGACTGGCTCGCGTGGCGCTGACGGCGCCCCTCGAGTCAGGGGGCGCATGGACGGTCGTCGGCGGGGTAGTGGGCGGCCTGTTCCTGGGAGCGGTCCTGTTGATCATGAATCTCGGCCACTGGTACCTCGTGTCCCGGTCGTTGCCCTTTCAGCTGCTGGCCCGCGGCGCGGTGCTTTTCGCGGGGCTCGCTGTCGTTCGCACCGCCTATCTTGGCCTGGCGATCGCAGCCCATGCGGGAAGCGAGGGTCTCCACACGCTCCTCTCGGTCGAGAAGGATGGTCTCTTTTTCCTCTTCCGCGTCCTGTGGGGAATCGCTGGGCCGCTCGCGCTCTCGTATTTCATCTGGCGCACCGCGGAGATGAAGTCGAATCAAGCCGCCACGGGCCTCCTTTATGTCGCCCTCGTCTTCGTCCTGATCGGTGAGCTTCTCTCCGCGTACCTGACCGTGGCGACCGGGTTCCCGGCGTAGGCGATCAAAGGGCGGATGCGAACCAGGTACTACTGCCCGGACTGCCTCACGGCGCGCGATTTTCCGCCGGAGGAGTCGGGCGCACTGCGCTGCGCCAAGTGCGGGAGAGACTACGCGGCTCGCTTCGACGGCGCCGCCAGTTCCGAGGGCATCGAGCGGTGCGTTTTCTGCGGAAACACGGGGTTTTTCTTGCAGAAGGACTTCGACCAGCGCCTCGGCTGCCTGGTCATGGGCGCATCCCTGGCGGCGGCCCTCGTGGTCGGCTGGAAGGTCGGTTGGATCTGGTTCACGCCGGTCCTTCTCGTCTCGGTTGTCATAGACTGGATCGTCGCGGCGCGGATCCGGCCCGTGACGATCTGCTATCGCTGTGACGCGGAGTATCGGGACATGCCCGTCCACCCGCGGCTCAAGGGTTACGATCCCCACGTCGCCGAGCGTTTCGCGGAGAAGAAGACCGTCCGCCGGATGCGATGAAGATCTACGACATCTCGCGCCGGATCTCCGAGGAGACGCCTGTGTGGCCGGGCGACGTGCCGTTCACGTGGCGAGAAACCAGGGGTCCCGGTGGCGGCCCGACCTGGGGATCGACCTGCTACACGATGAGTGCCCACTGCGGCACGCACGCGGACGCGCCGAGCCACGTCTTTGCCGACGGGAAGCCCATCGCCGCCGCACCCCTGGCAGCGTACCTGGGGCCGGCAAGGGTGGTGGCCCTGCCGGGTCTCGGCGAGACGGGGCCGGACGCCCTGCCGCGCCGATCCCTCGGGGTAGGCCGCGTGCTGTTTCGCAGCGGAGGCCGGGCGTCGCTCTCGCCCCTTGCCGCTCTGCGCCTGGCGGAGAGCGGCGCGATCCTGGTGGGCACGGACGCCGGATCCATCGATCCCGAGGACGCCGAGGATCTCCCGGCGCACCGGGCTCTGCTCGGGCGGGGCGTCGCGCTGCTCGAGGACCTCGACCTCGACGCCGTGGCCGAGGGGGAGTATCAGCTCGTGGCGCTTCCTCTCCGGTTCGAGAGCCTCGACGCGTCACCCGTGCGTGCGGTCCTCATCAAAGCGTGAGCCGTCGCGACCCTGTCCGAACGCCGGTGCGCGCCTAGGGGAAGAGTCCCCGGATCCGGGTCGCCTCCTCCACACGGCCGACCGCGAGGATGAGCGCTCCCGTGCGCAGGTCCGTGTCGTGGCGGCGCGCGGTCTCGGCGACGTCCTCGTAGGAGCGCCGGACGGTCCGCTCGAGATGGCTGCGCACGACGTCCGCGTCCCAGAAGAACGAATACAGGTCCTGCACCCACTCGAAGTATGAAACGGTGACGCCGCCTGCGTTGGCGAGGATGTCGGGGATGACGACGACGCCGTTGCTCCTCAGGATGTCGTCGGCGTCGGGGGTCGTCGGGCCGTTGGCGGCCTCGGCGACGATCTTTGCCTTGATGCGGGGGGCGTTCTCGCGCGTGATCACGCCCTCGAGAGCGGCGGGCACCAGGATATCGACCGGGAGCTCGAGAAGCTCGGCGTTGGTGATCCTCTGGCCGCTGGCCGCGGTGACCGTGCCCTTCTTCGCCTTGGCGGCGTTGACGAGCTCCATCCGAAGACCCTTCTTGTCGTAGATGCCGCCCCTCGAGTCGGAGACGGCGAGCACCTTCGCTCCCGCCTCCTCCAGGAAGCGCGCCACGTGGGAGCCCGCGTTTCCGTAGCCCTGGACCGCCGCGGTCGCTCCCTTGAGCGGCAGGCGCATCCGCTTGGCCGCCTCATCGATCGCGACGAAACAGCCCTCCGCGGTCGCCTCGTTGCGGCCGGCGGAGCCGCCGAGCGGGATGGGCTTGCCCGTGACGACGCCGAGCGTCGAGTAGCCCTGCGTCATCGAGAACGTGTCCATGATCCATGCCATGTGCTGCGGAGTCGTGTAGACGTCCGGCGCCGGGATGTCGCGGTCGTGGCCGAGGACGATCGCGATCTCCGACGTGTAGCGGCGTGTCAGCCGCTCGTTCTCGTCCATGGAGAGAATCTTCGGATCGACGGTGATGCCGCCTTTGGCTCCGCCGAAGGGGATGTTGACGACGGCGCACTTCCAGGTCATCCACATCGCGAGCGCCTTGACTTCGTCCAGCGTGACGCCCGGATGAAAGCGAATGCCGCCCTTGGACGGCCCGCGCGCGATCGAGTGCTGGACCCGGTAGCCCGTGAACACGCGAATCTTCTTGTTGTCCATCTTGATGGGGACGGAGACGATCAGCTGCCGCTTTGGCTGGCTCAAGAGCTGACGTGTGCCAGGGTCGAGCCCCAGGAACTCGGCGGCCCGGTCGAACTGGAGGAGCGCGAAATCGTAGGGGTTCAGGTTCTCCGGAGCCGCAGCAGGGCCTGCGGAAGAGCGTCTCCCGGATGCCGTGGGCGCTGGCTTTCGCTTCTTTGCCATGGATGTCGTCTCCTTGAAGTTGTTGTGCGTTGGTCGTGATCTTGGATGGCGTCGCTGTGACGGGCTCAGGGGCCGAGGAATGGCAGGCTCGCCGCCGCGCGGCGGGCGACCTCCCAGAGTGAAGCGGGAAAGATCCCGATCGCGAAGATTCCGCCGGCGCACAGGGCGAGGGCGAGCCGGTCGGCAGCCGCCAGGGGCGGAGGCCCGAGCTCCTCCACCGGGTCGCGCATGTAGAGGATGTAGACGACCTTCAGATAGTAGCCGATCGACACGAGGCTGTTGGCGACGCCGATGAGGGCGAGGGCATAGAAGCCCTTCTCGAGGGCGGCCTTGAAGAGGAAGAACTTTCCGATGAACCCGGCGGTGGCCGGAATGCCCGCCAGGGAGAAGAGGCAGAGCGCAAACACGGCGGATGCAAACGGTGCGCGGCGCCCCGCTCCGGCGAGCAGCGCCACGGGATGGGCCTTCGTCTCGTCGCGATAGAGAGCGGCGATGGCGGCAAATGCGCCGGCATTCGAGACGAGGTACGCGAAGAAGTAGACGATGACCGCCGCCAGCGCGTCCCGCCCGAACACGGCCAGGGCGATCGTGACGTACCCCATGTGGGCGATGCCGGAGTAGGCGAGGAGCCTCTTGGAGTCCCGCTGCGCCAGAGCGACGACGTTGCCGAGCGTCATCGAGAGTACGGCGAGCGCGGCGAGCGCTGCACGAAATCGGTCGGGCATCCCCCCCTCGAAGGCAGCGGCGAAGACGCGGTAGAGCACGAGGACGCTGGCGCCTTTCGGCGCGACCGAGAGGTACGCCACCGCGGGCGTCGGCATGCCCTGGTAGACGTCGGGGGCCCAGGCGTGGAAGGGAGCGAGCGACATCTTGAAGCCGAAACCCACCAGCAGCAGGAGCAGGCCGAACGCCGCGGCCGGATTGTCCATGAGGCCGGGGCGCGCGAGGCCCTCGATTCTCGTTCCGCCGCTCACTCCGAAGAGGAGAACGATTCCATACAGCGTGAATGCCGAGCCGAAGGCGCCGGTCAGAAAGTACTTGAGGCCGGCCTCGGCGGAAGCGGGGACGGTCCGGAACGAGGCGGCGAGGACGTAAAACGCCAGCGAGAGGGTCTCGAGGCCGATGAACACGATGAGCAGGTCGAGCCCGCGGGTCATGAGCGAGACGCCGAGATGCCCCCAGAGCAGCAGCGCGTAGAACTCGCCTCTCTCCTCGCCCGCACGCTCCAGGTAGGGCCTGGCGACGAGAATCGCGAGCGCCGCCGCCGCTCCGAGAAAGAGCCCGACCAGGACCGTGAGGGGGGAGGTGTCGAGTCGGCCGCCGAAGGTCGCGCCGGTCGGGATCTGGAGGAGGAAGTAGAGCGACGCCGCGACACCCGCCAGCGCAATGGACGAGAAGATGCGGCGCAGGCGCGGCAGGAACGCCTCGAGGAGCAGGATCAGGCACCCCGTCAGCGCGAGAATCGCCTCGGGACGGATGGCCGCGAGATCCGAGGGCGTGAAGCGGACGAAGCTCCCCGTCATGGCGCGGTCCCGTCCCCGGGCACCGGTGGGCCTTCTGCACGCGCCCGGGCTGCGAGTGATGCCAGCTGCTTCTGCGTGACGGCCTTCTGGAGCGTTTCGACCGATGGGCGGATGCGATCGAGGACGTCGTTCGGACGTACGCCGATCCAGACCATCAAGACGACGAGGACGGCGGCGGCCACGAACTCGCTCGGTCGCGTGTCCGTCAGACTCCGGTTCTCCTCGTGCGTCAAGGGGTTCCAGAAGACTCGCTGGACCACGGTGAGCATGTATATGGCCGACAGGATCACCCCGGTCGCGGCCGCCGCTGCCCACCAGCGGTGGGGCGACGTCCACGTGCCGAGGAGAATCGTGAATTCGCCGACGAACCCGTTCAGCCCCGGCAGGCCGATCGAGGAGAGGGTTGCGACGACGAAGAGGGTTGCCGTAACCGGCACGACCTCCGCGACGCCGCCGTAGGCATCCAGCTCCCGTGTGTGGCGGCGTTCGTAGAGGCACCCGACGAGCAGGAAGAGCGCGCCGGTCGACAGGCCGTGGTTGATCATCTGGAGGATGGAGCCCGAGAGCGACATCGTCGTGAAGGCGCCGATTCCCACGACGACGAGCCCGAGGTGCGAGACGGAGGAATAGGCCACCAGTCGCTTCATGTCGTGCTGGGCGTAGGCAACCAGGGCGCCGTAGATCACACCAATGACGCCGAGAACGCCGAGCCACGGCGCGTAGCGCATGGCGGCGTCCGGGAAGAGCGGCAACGCGAATCGCAGGTATCCATACACCCCGAGCTTCAGGAGCACGCCGGCGAGGATGATGGACCCCGCGGTGGGCGCCTCCGTGTGCGCGTCGGGGAGCCAGGTGTGCAGAGGGAAGACGGGAACCTTGATCGCGAACGCGAGAGCAAAGGCGAGGAACAGCAGCGTTTCGGTCCGGCCGGTGAACGTCAGGCGGTACAGATCCTCGAGGGCAAACGACCACACGCCGGTTGCGACGTGGTGGCGGATCGCGAGAAAGAGGATCGCCAGAAACATGAGGAGGCTTCCCGCCATCGTGAACAGGAAGAACTTCATGGAAGCGTAGATGCGGCGCGGGCCGCCCCAGATGCCGATGATGAAGTACATCGGCACGAGCATCACTTCCCAGAACACGTAGAAAAGGGCCAGGTCCAGCGCGACGAGACTTCCCAGCATGCCCGTTTCGAGGAGGAGAAAGGAGAGGGAGAAGCCACGGACCTCCTTCTCGACGTGCGAGAGGGAGAAGAGGAGCGCGACGGGCGTGAGGATCGTCGTCAGCAGAACGAGCAGCAGCGAAATTCCGTCGATGCCGAGGCTGTAGGAGATGCCGAGTTGCGGAATCCAGGTGAGCTTTTCGCGGAACTGGAACCCGTGATGCAACAGGTCGAAGCGGGACCAGAGCGGCAGGGAAAGCGCGAGCTCGAGGACCGAGACGAGCAGGGCGAACGTGCGGGCCGCGGCGGCTGCGGTCCGGGGAAAGAGCAGCAGCAGCGCCGCCCCCGCGGCGGGGAGGAAAACGAGGACCGAAAGCAGGTGGTCGTGGAGTGCCCGCTCCATCTACATCGCCCCCACGACGAACACCAGGAGGGCGACGAGGCCCAGGAGAAACGAGAGCGCGTAGTTGCGGACGTTCCCCGTCTGGAGGAAGCGCAGGAAGTCGCCCGCAAGCTCAACGAGGAACGCGCCGGCGTTCAGGAGGCCATCGATGATGAGCACGTCCACGACCTTCCAGAGGGCGCGGGCCAGCCAGGCGTAGGGGCGCACGAAGAGAAAGTCGTAAAGCTCGTCGATGCGGAACTTGTCCGCGACGAGCGCGTAGGCACCTGGCAGGGAAGCGGCGATCCGGGCGGGTGTCCGGCCGCCCTGTTTCGCGTACCACTGGTAGGCGAGAGCGAGGCCTGAGGCGGCCACTGCCACGGACACGGCCATCAGGAGCCACTCGGTTGCGCGCGGCAGGGATTCCCGGGCGGCCTCGTGCCCGGCGATGGGCGTGACGATGGGGGCGAGGAAGGCGCCGATGACGTCCCGGTGCTCGCCGAATACGGCGGGAAGGCCGAGCCACCCGACGGTCAGCGAGAGCAGGCCCAGGACGACGAGCGGCACGGTCATGGTCCCGGGTGCCTCGTGAACGTGATGCGCCTGCTGGGCCGTGCCCCGGAACTTGCCCAAGAAAGTCAGCGAGACGATCCGGTACATGTAGAAGGCCGTCAGGCCCGCCGTGAAGAGGCCGACGAACCAGAGCAACTTACCGAGGCCGGGCGCCTCGAAGGAGCTCGCGAGGATCGCGTCCTTCGAGAAGAACCCGGCAAAGGGCGGAATGCCCGCGATGGCGAGCGTTGCGGCGAGGAAGGTCCAGAAGGTGATGGGCATCTTCGCCTTCAGGCCTCCCATGTGCCGGATGTCGAGGTCGTCGGACATGGCGTGCATGACGGAGCCGGCGCCGAGGAAGAGGCAGGCCTTGAAACAGGCGTGCGTCATGACGTGAAACATTCCGACCGGGAAGGCGCCGACACCGCAGGCAAGAAACATGTAGCCGAGCTGCGAGATGGTGGAGTAGGCGAGGACCTTCTTCAGGTCGTTCTGCGCGACCGCGATCGTGCCGGCGAAGAGCGCGGTGAAGCAGCCGATCACGGCTACGAAGAGCATCACCTCCGGTGCGAGGCGGAAGAGCACGTTGCAGCGGGTCACCATGTAAACGCCGGCCGTGACCATCGTCGCGGCGTGGATGAGAGCCGAGACGGGGGTCGGGCCGGCCATCGCGTCCGGCAACCAGACGTAGAGGGGGACCTGCGCGCTCTTGCCCATCGCCCCGATGAAGAGGCAGAGGCAGATGGCCGAAAGCACCGGGGAGAACTGGGCCGGCTGCGCCGCGGCCTTCGCGAAGACCTCGGAGTAGTTGAGCGAGCCGAAGGCGGCGAAGATGCCGAACATGCCGAGCAGAAAGCCGTAGTCGCCGATCCGGTTGACGACGAAGGCCTTGCGTCCGGCCGCGGCCGCGTACTCCCGGTCGAAGTAGTAGCCGATGAGCAGATACGAACAGAGGCCCACGCCCTCCCATCCCACGAACATGAGCAGGAAGTTCTCGGCCAGAACGAGGGTGAGCATCGCGAAAAGAAACAGGTTCAGGTAGGCGAAGAACCGCGCGTAGCCGGCGTCGGTCGCCTCGTGGCGCATGTAGCCGATCGCGTAGATGTGGATGAGAAAGGCGACGAAGGTCACGAAGGACAGCATCAGCGCCGAGAGGGCATCCAAACGGAAAGACAGGTCGATCGAGAGGTTCGCAACCGTGATCCAGCTGGCGACCGGCTCGACGATCGTCGCGTGGTCGCCCGAGGCGAACGGGATGAGGCGGCCGTAGGCGGCGAGCGTCACGAGGCCGGCCGCGCCGACCCCGACGGCCGATACGAAGGACTTGCCGAGGCGCGTCCCGAGCAGCCCGTTGACGGCGAATCCCGCGAGTGGAATCACGGGAAGCAGCCAGAGCGGCAGAGTCATGTGCGGACTCGCCTCACCACTTCAGGAGGTTGATCTTGTTCACGTCGATCGTCTCCGTGTGCCGGAAGAGCGCGACGAAGATCGCCAGACCCACCGAGGCCTCGGCGGCGGCGATGGCGATGACGAAGAAGACGATGATCTGGCCTTCGGGAGCTCCCAGCGCGGCCGCGTAGCCGAGCAGCGCCAGGTTTGCGGCATTCATCATCAGCTCGATCGACAGAAAGATCTGGATGGCGTTGCGGCGCAGCAGCGCACCGGTGATGCCGATGCAGAACAGGGCGCCCGAGACGAGGAGCACGTCCGAGAGCGGAATGGACCCGATCATGGGGCGTCCTCCCGCCTGGCGAGAACGAACGCACCGACCAGGGCCGCAAGGAGCAGCACGGAGACGGCCTCGAAGTGGAGGAGGTAGTCGGCAAAGAGGAGCCGGGCGAGCCCCGCCGGGTCGCCGAGCGCCGCGGGGTCTCCGATCGGAACGGCGGAAACGTGTCCCGCGCTCGCGCGCAGCATGCCGAAGAGAAGCCCGGCGAAGACGAGGATGGTGAGGCTGCCGAGGACCGTCTGGATCGGGCGGCCCACCTTGTCCGGCCTCTCGGGTCCGACGTTCAGGAGCATCAGAACGAAGAGGAACAGGACCAGGATCGCTCCGGCATAGACGATGACCTGGATCGCGGCGATGAAGGGGGCCAGCAGTGTGACGTAACACGCTGCCAGAGCGAAGAACGAGACGACGAGCGCGAGCACGCTCTTCACGGGGTTGCGGCCGACAACCATCAGGCCGGCGAAGACGATGGCGAGCGCCGCGGCGGCGTCAAAGACGAGGCGACCCATGACTAGCGGGCGCTCCTCCACGTCTCGAGCATGGCGATCCAGAGGAGATTGGCCAGGGCGAGGGGCAGGAGTGCCTTCCAGCCGAGCCGCATGAGCTGGTCGTACCGGAATCTCGGCAGCGTCCAGCGCACCCAGACGAAGACGCACACGAAGAGGAGCGTCTTCCCGGCGAAGACGAGGACGGAGAAGAGAACACCCGCCAGGCCGTGCGGTGCGAGGCCCGGCAGCGACCAGCCGCCGAAGTAGAGGGTGGTGATCATCGCGCAGGCGACGATGATGTTGACGTACTCGGCCATCTGGAAGGCGCCGAACCGCATCGCGGAGTACTCCGTGTGATACCCGGCCACGAGCTCGGCCTCGGCCTCGGGAAGATCGAAGGGCAGGCGATTCGTCTCGGCGAAGGCCGCGACCAGAAACACGATGAAACCGAAGAACTGGGGAAAGACGTTCCAGCGGGGCAGGATCGGCAGCAGGTGATACGTGCCCTGCTGCGCCACGACGATGTCGCTCAGTTTGAAGGAGCTGGCGGCGAGGATGACTCCGGCGGCGGCTGTCGTCATCGCGAGCTCGTAGGAGATGATCTGGGCGCTCGAGCGAATGCCGCCCATGAGCGAGAACTTGCTGTTCGAGCTCCAGCCGGCGAGCACGATGGCGTAGACCGAGAGCGACGTGATCGCGAACACGTAGAGGAGGCCGATCGAGACGTCCGCACCGACGAGCGGAATGGTCCTGCCGCCGATCTCGAGGGTCGCTCCGTACGGCACGACCGCAAAGGTCGAGAGGGCCGCGAAGATCGCGATTCCCGGAGCGAGCAGGTACAGGAGGCGGTCGGCGCTGTCGGGCGTGATGGCCTCCTTGTGGAACATCTTCAATGCATCCGCCACGGGCTGGAGAAGGCCGAACGGGCCGACGCGGTTGGGCCCCGGGCGATCCTGGATGAAGGCGGCGCCGCGGCGCTCGATCCAAGTCAGGGGCACCACGAGCGCGGGCAGGAGCATTGCCGGAAGGCAGACCCGCAGGACGAGAATGATCCAGTCGACGAGCGTCACAGGGTTCCCGCCCAGGCAAAGTCGCCCTTCTTCAGGAGCGAGCCTCCCTCGAGCTCCTCTTCCCGCACGTGGCCGTAGGCTTCGACCTCGGCGGCGATCTGCGCCCGCACATCCGCGGGGGTCCAGTTGGGGTTACCCCAGCCGAGTGTCGTCGCGAGCATCAGGAGGAGTTCCCCGTGGGAGCGGACGGGCGGTTTCGGCAGGAATGCTCGCTCGAATCGCTGCACGCGACCCTGGACGTTCGTAAAGGTGCCCTCCTTCTCGGACGGCGAAGCGGCCGGGAGCAGGACGTCTGCGGCGCGCGTGAGGGCGTTGGCGGTCCGCGCGGCGGCGGCCAGGAACCGGGCGCGGTCGAGAGCCGCAACCTTCTCGGGGTCGTCCGCGAGGGAAGCGAATGTCGCGTCGGCGACGACGATCACCTCCGGGGATGCCTTTCCGGAAAGGACGGCGTCGAGCCCGAAGCCTCCGCGCCCCGGGGAGAGACCCATGTCCCGGGCACCGCGGTAGTTGGGTGCCGCGTCGTCGCCCTCGACCCACGTGGTGCGCGACTTGATCTTTCTCGCGCGGGACTTGTCGACGACGACGTCGCGGTTGGGGCATCCGAGGTGATCGGCGAGCTTGCGGAGCAGGAAGTTCTCCTCGTTCGAGAGGTGCGCCGAGCCGAGGAAGAAGAGTCCGGAGGGGCCGGTGCTGTCGATCGTCTGCCGGATCTCGCGCGCGATCCGCTCGATTGCCGCCGGCACGAGGGCGTCGTGGACGTCGTCGCCCTCCCGCACCGTGGCGCGGTGCACGTCGCGGGCGTTCAAGCTCTCCGCGAGGAAGCGCCCGTGGTCGCAGAGCCAGTAGTCGTTGACCTCGGGGTTCAGGCGCGGAAGGAAGCGGTAGACGATATCGTCCCTGGACTCGATCGAGAGATTGCAGCCCACGTTGCAGCCCGGGCATACCGATTTCGTCTTGTGGAGGTACCAGACGCGGCTGCGGAAGCGGAACTCGCGCACGGTGAGGGCGCCCACGGGGCAGACGTCCGCGGCGCAGCCGGACCAGTCGTTGGCCAGCGGCTTGCCATCGTGGGTCCAGACGAGCGTGCGCCCCCCCCGGTCGAGGAACGTCAGCTCGCTCGTCCCCGCGACCTCCTGCGTGAACCGGATGCACCGCGTGCACTGGATGCAGCGCGTCATGTCGGCGACGACATGGGGGCCGATCATCGTGCGGTCGAAGCCCGGGTACTGCCGCTTGCTCTCGTCGAAATGCGAGATCTGGTTCCCGTAGCCGAAGGAGTTGTCCTGGAGGGTGCACTCGCCCGCCTGGTCGCAGATGGGGCAATCGAGCGGATGGTTGATGAGCAGGAATTCCATCGTGGCCGCGCGCGAGCTCTTCACCTTGTCGGTCGTGGTCTTGACGGACAGGCCATCGCGCAGCGGCACCGTGCACGCCGCCTGGATTTTGGGAATGCCCTCGATCTCGACGAGGCACATGCGGCACTGGCCGACGACCGACAGGCGGGGGTGGTAGCAGAAGTGGGGGATGTCGATGCCGGCCAGCTTCGCAGCGTCGATGAGGTTGAGGTCCCTGGGCACCTCGAGCGGCGTGCCGTCGAAGACGACGGTGAAAGTGTCCTTCGGCGGCGGAGTCGCGCTCACGCGGTCACCATCGAAGCGCGCGCGCCGGACAGGCAGCGCTTGTGCTCGACGTGGTAGACGAATTCGTCGCGGAACTTCTTGATCGCGGACAGGATCGGTGCCGCGGCCCCGTCGGCCAGCACGCAGATCGTCATGCCGTTGGCCATCTGGCTGGCGACCCGATCGAGCAGTGCGATGTCTTCGACCCGGCCCTCTCCCGTCTCGAGACGGGTGAGCACGCGGTACAGCCACGTCGTTCCTTCCCGGCACGGCGTGCACTGCCCGCAGGACTCGTGCGAGAAGAACTTGAGGATGTTCCGGACCGCCGCGACGATGCAGGTGTCCTCGTCCATCACGATGATCGCGGCCGAGCCGAGCATCGACCCCTTGGCGGCGACCCCGTCGAAATCCAGCGGACAGTCCTCGATCTCGGCGGGCGTCATGATGGCGGCCGATGCGCCGCCCGGGATGACGGCCTTGAGCTTCTTGCCGCCCCGGATGCCTCCGGCGTACTGCTCGCCGTAGAGGAACTCCTTGAACGGCAGGCCCATGGCAGCCTCGTAGACGCCGGGCCGGTTCACATGCCCCGAGACGCAATAGAGCTTGGGGCCCGTATTCTTCTCGTTGCGGCCGAGCTTGAGGAACCAGTCCGCCCCGCGGTCGATGACGTGCTTGACGCAGCAGAGGGTCTCGACGTTGTTGACGATCGTGGGGCTCGCGAAGGCTCCCGACACGGCCGGGAAGGGCGGCTTGATCCGCGGCTGGCCGCGTTTGCCCTCGAGCGACTCGATCAGTCCGGTCTCTTCCCCGCAGATGTAGGCGCCTGCGCCGCGGTGCACCGTGATGTCGAGCGAGAAACCGGACCCGAGGATGTTCTGTCCGAGAAAACCCCTCGCGTAGGCCTCTTCGACGGCGCGATTCAAGATCCGAGCGCCGTCGTAGAACTCGCCGCGGATGTAGATGTAGGCGTTGCGGCACCGGATGGCGTACGACGCGATCACCATGCCCTCGATGAGCTGGTGCGGGTCATTCTCCATGAGCAGCCGGTCCTTGAACGTGCCGGGTTCGGACTCGTCGGCGTTGCAGAGGAGGTAGACGGGCTTTCCTTTCGTATCCTTGGGGAGAAAGCCCCATTTGACTCCCGCCGAGAACCCGGCCCCGCCGCGGCCGCGGACGTTCGCCTTCTTGACCTCCTCGACGACCTGCTCCGGAGTCCAGCCGCCGGTCAACACCTTGCGCAGGCCGGCGTATCCGCCGTCCGCGACGTACGTTTCGATCGACCGGGAGTCGGGTGTTCCGACCCGGCGGCTCAGGATCCTTTCCACGCTCAGGACTCTTTCCGAAGCCGGTCGAGCAGCTGGTCGAGCTTCGCCGCGTCCATGGGTTCGTAATACCGGTCGTTGACCATCATCGAAGGGGCCTTGTCGCACCCGGCGATGCACTCCACTTCGACCAGCGTGAACTCGCCGTCCCCGGTCGTTTCCTCGAGATCGATCCCGAGGCGCTTGCTGCAGTGCTCCACGAGAGCCTCGGCTCCGGCAAGATGGCAGGAGATCGAGGTGCAGACCTGCAGGAGGTGCTTGCCCATGGGGCGCAGGTTGAACATCGTGTAGAAGGTCAGGACGCCGTCCACGTGCGAAGCCGGCAGGTCGAGAATCCGGGCGACCTCCTCGGCGGACTCCTTCGAGATCCAGCCCCAGGTCTCCTGCGCGACCCACAGGACCGGAAGAAGGGCCGCCTGCCTGGTGGGATAGCGGGTGAGGATCTTCTCGATCCGGGCAGCTGCCTCGGGCGGGAACTTCCGCGGCTCGCCGGCCTCCTCGATCCGGTAGCGCGTGTGGCTCACCAGTCGAATGCCCCTTTCCGCCATATGTAGGCATAGCCCACGGCGAGAACGGCCAGGAAGGAGAGCATTTCGACGAACAGCGGCCAGCCGGCCGATCGAAACACGAGGGCCCAGGGATAGATGAATGCGATCTCCACGTCGAAAAGTATGAAGACCATCGCGATCACGAAAAACCGGATCGAGACCCGCTTGTGGGAGGCGTCGACCAGCGGGACGCCGCTCTCGTAGATCTCCATTTTCTTGCGCGTCCGCAGCCTGGGCGCGAGAAGGGTGTTGAGAAACAGGATCGTCGCCGCCATCCCCGCGGCGAGACCGAGCAGGATGAGAATCGGTACGAAACTCTCAGGCATGGGGCGGGTGAACTTTTGCACAAGGGCAGGGGCGAGTCAACGCATGTCGAAGAGAGAAAGGGGTTAACGGCCCGCCGGTGCGCGATTGGCGCGCGTTAGGATTCTCGCGTGCCGAGCTCTTTTCGCCCGTGCGCTTTGGTCCCTGCTTACGAGGCGCAGGCCACGGTCGGAGACGTCGTGCGCGGCCTGCTGGAGCACGTGTCCCGCGTCGTCGTGGTGGACGATGGCTCTGCGGACCGGACCGGCTCCGAGGCGGAGCGGGCGGGCGCGAGGGTCCTGCGCCTCGATGCGAACGGCGGAAAGGGCGTGGCCCTGCGCGCCGGCCTCGCTCAGATCCTCGATTCCGATGCCACGCACGTGGCCTTCGCGGATGCCGACGGTCAGCACGACCCGCGGGACCTTCCGGTCCTGCTCGCGGAGGCCCGCGCGGGGGAGGACTTCGTCATCGGCTCGCGGATGGCGGACCCGGCGCTGATTCCGGGGTATCGGTTCCGCACCAACGAAATCGGCAGCCGGGTCCTTTCCCGGATGACCGGACTGGAGGTCGAGGACGCGCAGTCGGGATATCGCGTCGTGGCGGCGGACCTGCTGCGCCGGCTCTCCCTGAATGCGCGCGGTTACATCATCGAGACGGAGATGCTGCTGAAGGCGGCTCGCCATGTCCGGCGCTTTCGTCACGTCCCGGTCCGGGCGATCTACGGGGGCCCTTCGCACTACCAACCGTTTCGCGACACGTGGGTGATCTCGTGGGGGGCGGTTTACTATAAGGTGTTCGAGACGGACTGACGGCAAAGCCGTCAGGGCCGTTTCGAACATCCCGAGGGCCGCAGGCCCGAGGGATCCCTTTCCAGTCACCCTGTGGCGAAAAAAGGGGCCCTCGCTGCGTTTGGCATGCCAACCATTCCGTGGCCCGCCAGCCGCTACAATCCCCTTCTCGTGTCCGAGCCGACCATTACGTCCTTGCGCACGCCGGGCCGCGCGCCGCGGGTCCTGACGATCGACGCGGAGGACTGGTTTCACGTCTGCGGCGACGGGTACTACTCCGATTGGCGGCGCTGGGAGAACTTCACGCCGCGCTTCGAGGCGACGATGGAGGTGCTTCTCGGGGCGCTCGAGTCGGGCGGCCACCGGGCGACGATTTTCTTTCTCGGTTGGATCGCGCGGCGCTATCCGCGCCTCGTCCTCGACGCGGCGCGCCGCGGCCACGAGCTCGGCGTCCACGGAGACCTTCACACCCGGGCCGATGAAATGAGCCCGGTCGAGTTTCGCGAGGACCTCGGCCGCGCCCGGGCGAGCGTCGAGGACGCGGGCAGTGCCCGCGCCAGCATCTATCGCGCGGCCGAGTGGTCGATCCGAGGCCCCGGCTCTCCGGCGGTCGCGGAGCTGGCGGCCGCCGGCTTCTCGTGCGATGCGTCCATGATGCCTGTGCCGCCACTCGGCGACCCCGCCAACTCGACCGGGCCCTTCCGGATCTCGCGCGACGGATGGTCGCTCGTCGAGATTCCGCCCCTGACGGGCCGCGTCTGGGGGCGCCGCCTCCCTCTGGGAGGAGCCTGGCCGTTCCGCGTCTTGCCGGAGGGGCGTGTCGCGGCGGCCGAAGATGGCTTTCGCGGCCGGGGCGAGCCGGCGGTGTTCACCGTCCACCCCTGGGAGTTCGATTCCGAGCACCCCCCGATGGACGGGCTGCCGGCGATCACGCGGCTCGTTCACTTTTTCGGGCGCGCCGGCCTGCCGGCGCGGTTCACGCGCTGGCTCGCCAGGGAGCGCACGGTCGCGCTCGGCGATGTCCTCCCGACGCTCGTGCCGGCATGAGCGGCGCGGCGTTTCTCTTCCCCGGCCAGCTCTCCGAGTGGATCGGCATGGGCCAGGACTTCCTCGAGCAGGACGCCGATGCCCGAGCACTTCTCGCCATCACGGCGGAGCGCTGCGGCAGGGACCTTGGGCGGATCCTCGCTGCCGGCCCGGAAGAAGCGCTTCACGAGAATCTGGCCGCCCAGGCCGGTGTCTATCTCGTCTCGACGCTCGCCTGCCGGGCGCTGGTCAGTCAGGGGGTGAGGCCATCCTGCACGGCCGGCTACAGCCTGGGCAACTACGGGGCGATGGTGGCTGCCGGGGCGGTCTCTTACGACGAAGCCCTCGACGTCCTCGTGGGCGTCTGGCGCGAGACCGAGCGCCGAGGGATTCGGGGTTCGATGGCGGCCATCATCGGAGCCCGGCGCGACGCGGTCGAAGGGTCCTGTGAGGGACTGCGCCGCCGGGGGCTCGCCGTCTGGATCGGCAACGTGAACGCCTCGACGCAGTTCGTCCTGACGGGAACGTCCGAGGCAGTCGCGGCTGCCTGCGACGAGTTGCGGCCGCGGGCGCTGTCGGTCCTGCCGCTCGGGATGAGCTGGCCGATCCACAGCGAGCTGATGCGGCCCGTCGCCGAGGCGATCGGCCCGCTCGTCGCGGACCTCCGGAGCATCCGCGACCCGGACGTCCCGTACTACGGTCCCGAGGGCCGGGCGGTGACGCGCGGAGAGGAGATCCGGCGGCTTCTGGCGACGGCCTTCTGCTTTCCGACGCTCTGGAAGGACACGTTCGAGACGATGGCGTCCGATGGCCGGCGGCTCTTTCTCGAGGTCGGGCCGGGCGAGATGCTGTCGAAGATGGTGCGGTGGATCGACCGGACGACGCGCTGTCACCCCGCCGGCACACTGCCGGGAATTCGAGCCGCCGTGGATATAGTGCGGGCAGGATGAAAACGGCGGTCGTCACGGGCGGCTCCCGCGGAATCGGGCGCGCCATCTCCCTGGAGCTCGCAGCGGCCGGGGCACAGGTCGTACTGACCTGCCGCAGCGATCTCTCCCGCGCCGAGGCGACGGTCCAGGAGATCCAGAGCGCGGGCGGGCGCGCCGCCGCCTTCGCGATGGACGTCCGGGAACCGGAGCAGGTCCGGGCACTCGCCGAGCGCGTGGGCGCAGACTTCGGCGGTGCGGACATCCTGGTCAACAACGCCGGGGTCATCAAGGACGCGCTCTTTCCATTCATGAAAGAAGAGGACTGGGACTACGTGATGGACGTGGACCTGAAGGGCGCATTTCGGGTGACGAAGGCGCTGATTCGGGGAATGCTCCACAAGACGTCGGGCCGAATCATCAACGTCGTCTCGGTCAGCGGCATCTCAGGCCATGCCGGCCAGGCGAACTACTCGGCGGCGAAAGGCGGCTTGATCGCCTTCACGAAGGCGCTCGCCCTCGAGCTCGCGCCGCGCGCGATCACCGTCAACGCGGTCGCGCCCGGTCTGGTCGAAACGGAGATCATCGCGCACCTCAAGGACGAGGCTCGGCGCGAGTTCCTCGGCCGGATTCCCATGGCTCGATTCGGGACGCCCGCGGAGATTGCCGCGGTCGTCGGATTCCTCGCCTCGGACAAGGCGTCCTACGTCACGGGACAGGTCTGGAGGGCCGACGGGGGAATGGCCTGAGCAGGCGCAGCTATAATCGCCGTGTGAAGGAGAGCGGAATGTCCCGGGAACAACTGGCGCCGCGGGTCAAGGACCTGATCGTGCGCCGCCTGAAGCTCGAAATCGACCCGAAGACGATCGACGATGCTGCACCGCTGTTCGGCGAGGGCCTCGGTCTCGATTCGATCGATGCCCTCGAGCTCGTCCTCGGCCTCGAGCAGGAGTTCCAGATCAAGGTGGACGACGAGGAGGTCGGCGTCAAGGCGTTTGCCTCCGTCAATGCCCTGTGCGATTTCATCGACCAGAAGAAGACGGCCTGATGGTGCTCGCTACGCTCCCGCAGGTCTATCCGTTCCGGTTCGTGGACGGAGTCGTAGAGCCGCCCGACGCGACGTTTTCCCGGGGCAGCGTGCGGGCGAGAGTCTCCGCGAACGGGCGATGCGCGATGGGGCCGCGGTGGCAAAGCCCTCTGCTTCTCGCCGAGGCGATCGCGCAGGCCGCGCTATTGCTCGCGAACGGCGACGCGGAGGCGGCGCGCGGGGGGTTCCTCGCCGGGATCGAGGGCTTCGAGGTCGACCGTGTACCCGTCGCGGGTGAAACGCTCGACATCGCCGTGCGCCTTCGGGCGCGGTTCGGCGCGATCCTCCGGTTCGACGGCGAGGTTTCCTGCGAGGGGAAGATTCTGGCCCGGGGCAGCGTGCTCGTGCGCCGGGCCGAACGGCCGGCGACCGCGACGAGCGGATACCGGCCATGAAGCTGACCCAGGAGGAGCGAGGCGCCCATACGATCCTGCGGATCGGCGGCACGCTCGCGCTCGGTGATGCCACCCGCGCGCTCCAGGAGCGGTTCGACACGATTGCCAACGAGCGGACTGGAGCCGTGGTGCTCGACCTCTCGGATCTCGAGCACCTCGATTCGACGGCGATCGGAGTCTTTGTGGGCGGACTGAAGCGGTTCGAGGCGCAGGGCCGACGCTTCTACCTCGTGAACCTCCGGGAGCGCGTGGCTTCCGTCTTCCGAATCACCCATCTCGACACGGTCTTCCGGGTGTTCCCGACCGCGGATGCGGCTCTGGCGGTTGCGAATCTGGCCTCCCAGGAGGAAGAGACGAGTGAGCACTGAGGTCGCCGCGTCCTTCGAGTGCACGCACGAGCCGCCCCACCGCTTCTCCATCGTCGAGCGCGCCCGCGTGCCGGGCGGGATCCTGGTGACGCTCCAGCGAATCGACGAGCGGTATCCGAGGCGTGACGTCTTCGTCACGGACCGCGAGATGAAGATGGCCCAGGACGACGTCTATAAGGCCTGTTTCGTCTGCGTGGACCGTGGCTTCAAGGAGACCGCGATCGTCCTTCCGAAGTCCGACGTCGAGCTGGGGCTTCCGCCGGCCTAGCGGAAAATGGAAGCGCCCCTCCCCCCGCGAGGGAGAGAGGGGCGCAGGAGACCTCCCGAAACCCGATTACTGCTGAGCGGCCTGGGCCGCCATCCGCTTCTCCAGCTCCGCCTTGAGCTGCTCGAGATTGAAGCTGGCGCCCTTCTGCATCGGCGGGAACTCGAGGAACGTCTGGGCGGCCTTCGCGACTTCCTGCTGGACGTACACGAAGCGCCAGAACTCGTAGGCGAACCAGTTGTAATAGGCGATCGACCCGTTGTCCTTGCCGTTGTACATGCCCGTCCGCTCGAACGGGTCGAGACGGAGGTTGCAGAGTATCGGCCAGTCGACCTTCACCGTGGCCCCGAGCCAGCCGTTCGGCTGATCGGTGAATCGGTACTTGTAATCGTCGATGCGCACCGCCGAGAGCGTGCCCTCGGTGAAATAGAAGACCTCGTGGCGGTTCGACGGGCCTTTGCCCATGAGCACGTTGGTCTGGTCATAGCCGTCGAGATGCACCTTGTAGTTCGTTCCGTTGAGGGTCTTGCCCTTCTTGAGTTCTTCCACGATGTTCGGGTCTCCGGCCCATGCGACGAAGGTCGGGAACCAGTCGAGCCCGGAGAAGATGCCGTTCTCGATCTTGCCGGCGGGAATCTTGCCCGGCCAGCGGATGAGCGCCGGCACCCGGAACCCGCCCTCGAGCGCCGTTCCCTTGCCTCCGGCAAACGGAGTCTGACCGCCGTCGGGCCAGGTGAAATTCTCGGCGCCGTTGTCGGTCGAGAACGCGATGACCGTGTTGTCGTCGAGCCCGTTGTCCTTGACGTACTTCATGACCGCGCCGACGACGTCGTCGAGTTGCGCCATCCCGGCTTCCTGGATGGACCACCCGTTGACCGAATTGCGCATGGCCTGGTACTTCGGCGAGAGGTGCGTGACGACGTGCATGCGCGTGGGGTTCAGCCAGAGGAAGAACGGCTTGTTGGCCGCGCGCGATTTGTCGAGGAATTTGAGCGCGTTGCTCAGGATCTCGTCGTCGACGGTCTCCATCCGTTGCGGACAGAGCTCGCCGGCGTCCTCGATCTTCTGCTTGCCGACCTTGCCCCACCGGGGCTGCACCGTCGGGTCGTCCACGTCGGTCGCCCAGCTGTGGAGCATGTGACGCGGTCCGACCGTGTCCTTTGCGGCGGGCGGGTAGTTGGCGTGGCAGGGGTCTTCCATCGCGTCGAGATGATAGAGGTAGCCGAAGAACTCGTCGAAGCCGTGGACGGTCGGCAGGAACTCGTTCAGGTCGCCGAGGTGATTCTTGCCGAACTGTCCCGTGGCGTAGCCCATGGATTTGAGCGTCGTCGCGATCGTCACCGCCTCGGCCGGGATTCCGATCTTCGCGCCGGCCTGACCGACCGTCGTCATTCCCGTTCGAATCGGGATCTCGCCGGTGATGAAGTTCGCTCGCCCGGCCGTACAGCTCGCCTCCGCGTAGTAGTCCGTGAAACGCATGCCCTCGGAGGCGAGCCGGTCGAGGTTCGGCGTCCGGCCCGACATGATCCCCTGGTTGTAGGCCCCGATGTTCGACCAGCCGATGTCGTCTCCCATGATGAAGATGATGTTGGGCTTCTTTCCCGCCGTCTGGGCTCCTGCGGGTGTGGCCGCGAGCGCCAGAACGGCGAGCGATGCCGCCAGTAGGGGAATTGAGTGACTGCGACTCTTCATGGATCTCCTCCTCGAGGTGAGGGATTTGGCGCCGGGCGGGATGCCCTGGCACATGGGCGTCATTAGATCAGTTATCTCCGGTGCCCCCAGGTAAACTTCTCGCGTCCTGCCGGGGTCGGGTGGGATCTGGTTGCGGATCGGTCCGCAAGAGTTTTGGGCGCCCCATCCGCATTCCCGCGACAATAACGGAACTGGCAGATGCGTAGCGGAAGCAACCCCGAGCAGGGAGCCCGCCAACGCGCACAGTTGACGGTTCGAGGGACGGCGGCTATTCTTCCAAGTTCTGCGAAAGTGGCGGAACTGGTAGACGCGCAGGTTTCAGGAACCTGTGGGTAACACCGTGAGGGTTCGAGTCCCTCCTTTCGCACCACTTACCTCGCGTGAAGGGCGGTCCCGCGGCATGAGCCCGTGGGGGTTCGGTTGCCACGCGAGGGCCACGCTCCGAATCGAGGACGAGGCGGGGGCTCGGGAATTCGTTCCGTCCACTCCTGGGTCTCGATGACCGCGGGCCGATCTACCTCCGCCGCGAGGCTGGAGATAGGGCGCGGGCTATTCAACGCTGGAAAGTTCTTCGAGGCCCACGAAGCCTGGGAGGAGGCGTGGCTTTGCGAGGAAGGACCATCGCGACGGCTTCTGCAGGGGCTCATCCAGATCACGGCCGGCTTTCACAAGGGGGTCACCCTTCGTCAACCCGAGGGATGCGTGCGGCTGCTGGAGGCGGGGCTTGCGAAACTCGACGCCGGGGGGGGAGTGGTTCTGGCACTCTCCCTCGGACCGTTCAAGGACGCGGTGAGCCTCTGCCTGACCGAGGCGCGCCGATGGCTGCGGGGCGAGACCCGTGGGCTGGGGCAGTGCGTGCCGCGCCTCGAGCTGGGAACGAGCGTAGAATCAGATTGAGTCCTCGGGGGCCGTCATGCCGTTCCCGAATCTTCCCTGGAATTGCCCGAATCCGTATTGCGAGAACCCCCACAACGAGAGCTCGATCCCCGTGGACGGCATGATCCAGTGTCACTCGTGCGGCTGGCAGCGCAAGGTGGCGGCGCCCGAGCCCGAGTCCGTGGACGACCTGCCCGGCCTGTTTCAGCCGAGGGCCGACAAGGACGACAGGAAGCCGAATGAGTAGTCGCCGAAGCGCCGGCAAGCCTGCACGATAGACTCGTCGGCGTGGTGCCGTCCGATTCCGAGATCCTGGAACGCCTTCGCCGGAAGGACTCGCGGGTCCTGTCGTTTCAGGACCTTGCGAAGGCTCTCGGGGTCGGCGAGTCGGCTCAGGAGGGGCTCCGCGAGCGGCTGGACTCCCTCGAGCGGCGGGGCGAGATCGCCCGCGTGCGGGGCGAGAAGTACTCGGCGATCGAGTTTTCGAACCTCGTCGCAGGCCGGCTGACGGTCCGGCCCGAGGGGTTTGGCTTCGTGCTCGTCAAGGACGGGGAGGATCTCTTCGTGCCCCGGTCGGGCATGCACGGCGCGCTCGACGGCGACACCGTGCTCGCGCGGGAGGAGCGCTCGCGGGCTGCGGGACGCCGTGGCAAGGACAGCGACAGAACCTCGGGAACGGTCGTCAAGGTGCTCGACCGGGCCCGCGAACGGGTTGTCGGCCGCTTCGAGACCAAGGACGGCCGGAAAGTCGTTCTCCCGTACGACCCGAAGATCGACGCCGTCGTCCGGATCGCCGAGGGAAAGGGACAGCGGGCGCGCGAGGGGGAGATCGTCGAGGTGCGGCTCACGGCGTTTCCGGACGCTCGCCGCGTGGCGCACGGCGTCGTGGAGGAGCGCCTCGGCTTTCTCGGGGAACCGGGAGTCGACATCGAGATCGTGCTGCGCTCGCACAACCTGCCGCCCCGCTTTCCGGAGCCGGTCGTCGCCGAGTCGGAGCGCTTCCCGGAAGAGGTCCGCACCGAAGACCTGCTCGGGCGCCGGGACTTCCGCGAGCGTCGCATCGTCACGATCGACGGGGAGACCGCGAAGGACTTCGACGACGCCGTGGAGGTCGAGCGCACGGCATCGGGCTTCCGGCTCGGTGTCCACATTGCGGACGTGTCCCATTATGTTGCGGAGGAAACGGCCCTCGACGACGAAGCCCGGTCCCGCGGCACGTCGGTCTACTTTCCCGGGCGCGTTTTGCCGATGTTGCCGGAGCGGCTCTCGAACGGTCTGTGCTCGCTCAATCCACGGGTCGATCGCCTCGTGCTCTCGGCGATCCTGGAGATCGACCGGAAGGGGCGCGTCACGGGAGCGGAGTTCTGCAAAGGGGTCATCCGCAGCGCCCATCGCATGACCTACACGGAGATCGCCCGTTTGCTCGAGACGGCGTCCACGACGGAAGACGCCCGCCGGTACGGCTCCGCCCTCGACGATTTTCGGACGATGGGCGAGGTCGCGGCGCTGCTCCGGTCCAGGCGCGAAGCGCGAGGGTCGATCGACTTCGACCTGCCCGACGCCGATATCGTGCTCGACGATGCCGGGCTCGTGGTGGGAATCGTGCCGGAATCGCGGAACGTGGCCCATCGCCTGATCGAGGAGTTCATGCTGGCCGCCAACGAGGCCGTGGCGAAGAAGCTGCTCTTCGCCAAACAGCCGGCGATCTACCGGGTCCACGACCGCCCGGATCCGGACCGCCTCGTGGACCTGCGCGATGTCCTGGAGAGCTTCGGCTATGCGCTGAAGGGAGACCTCGACGAGCTCGCTCCCTCCGAGTTCCAGCGCCTGTTGACGGAGATCGAGGGAAAGCCCGAAGAGAGGTTGCTCCACGACCTGCTCCTTCGTGCCCAACGGAAGGCGGTCTACAGCCAGGAGTGTCGGGGCCACTACGCGCTGGCGGCGCCCTACTACTGCCATTTCACGTCGCCCATTCGCCGGTACCCGGACCTGGTCGTACATCGGGCGCTCTCGCAGCTGCTCGAGGAGGGGCGCGCGATCGCCGCGAAGGATTTCGACCCCGCCAACGAACGGCTCAAGGAGATCTCGTCGCATTGCTCCGAGCGCGAGCGTCGCGCCGAGCAGGCGGAGCGGGAGAGCCTGCTCTGGAAGAAGATCGTCTTCATGAAGGATAAGGTCGGCCGCGAGTTCGACGCCTACGTAACGGGTGTCGCGTCTTTCGGTGTATTCGTGACGCTCAAGGACTTCTTCGTCGAGGGTCTGGTTCCGATGTCGGCCCTCGGTAACGACTTCTTCGTCTACGAGCAGAAGCAGCACCGGTTGAAGGGTAGAAACTCGGGCAAGACTTTTCGCCTCGGTGATTCGATGCGTGTGAAGCTCGTGGCGATCGACGAAGTTCGCCGTCGGCTCGATTTTCGTTTGGGCGGGGACGTTGCGCCCGCCCGCGCCCCGGTCTCGGAGGCGTACGGGCGGCGACCCCGCCGGAGGAAGCCATGAAGAGAGTAGTCCTCGTCCTGCTGGCCCTGGCTGCGTGGGCCGCCATTCCGGCGTGCCGCGAGCGTGGACGGCCGGACCCGAACGTCCGTATGGCCATCTCCCACGAGCAGGCCATCCAGCCGGCGGCCGGGCAGGGCGCGGGTCCGGGCGCCGACGTGCCGACCACGCTCGACGTCCCCCCCGCGGTCTCCCAAGCCTTCACTGGCATCAAGATCGCGTGGAAGGACAAGTCCGACGGGAAGGAGGGCGTCATCGAGGTCCCGCTCGGAGGAGCAACGCCGCTTCCCGACCCGTCGCTCGTGGTGCGCGGGGATGCCTATCTCCCGGCCTTCACGATGGGAGGCGGCTCGATCACCTCCGACGGCATCGAGGAAAAGAACCCCGCCGCCCGGATCACCGTGTTCGACAAGGGCAAGGAAATCTTTGGGGGCTGGATCTTCACACGCTTTCCCGAAGTCCACCCGTTCGGGCACCCGCGCTTCCAGCTGACGCTCGTAGGAGGAGTTGCAAAGGTCGGGAAGTGACAGCGATCCTCGGGATCGCTGTCATCCCGAGGGCCGCGACGCGGCCCGAGGGATCCCTTTCAGAGCCCTGACATGACTTCAAAGGGATCCCTCGCTTCGCTCCGGATGACAGAGGGCGGGGCATCGGCGTCGTTGATCGAACGACGATGAAGAAGGGTCCATTTCGCGTGGTGATCGCCGGGCGACCGAACGTCGGCAAATCGGCGCTCTTCAACCGGCTCGTGCGGCGGCGGCGCTCGCTGGTTCACGATCTTCCGGGGATGACGCGCGACGTGCTCGAGGAGGAGGCCCGGCTGCCGGACGACCGGACCTATCTCGTCTTCGACACGGGCGGCTACGACCCCGAAGGTCGGGAAAAGATTCCGGCGGCCGTCCGGGAGAAGGCGGTCGGCGCGATTCGCAGCGCCGACCTCGTCGTGCTCGTCGTGGATGCTTCGGCGGGGATTCTCGGCGGCGACCGCGCCGCGGCCCGGCTGATTCGGGAGGCTGGGCGGCCCTGCGTCGTGGTTGCCAACAAGATCGACCGGCGCGAGGGAAGCGAGGGCGAAGTCGAGGCGTGGGAGCTCGGCTTTGCCGAGGTTCTCGGTGTCTCGGCCGAGCACGACATCGGGGTGGACGACGTGCAGGCCGTGATCGCCGAGCGACTGTCGGCGGCTCCTGCCGCAGGCCCGAAGGCCCCCGCACCGGAAAACCCCGAGATCGCGGTGGCGGTCGTCGGCCGCCCGAACGTCGGCAAGTCGTCGCTCTTGAACGCGCTGCTCGGCGAGGAGCGGGCGATCGTCTCGGAGGTCTCGGGTACGACGCGCGACTCGGTCGATGCGAGGGTGGAGTCCGGGGGGAGGCGCTTCCGCCTGATCGATACCGCGGGCATCCGACGGCGCGGGAAGACCGAGCGGGGACCGGAGGTCCTGTCGGTGGTCCAGGCCCGAAAGCGAATCGAGGAGTGCGACGTGGCATTGCTCATCGTGGACGCGAGCGAAGGCCCGACCGGGCAGGATGCCAGCGTGGCCTCCTACGTCGATGAAGCGGGGAAGGGGCTGGTGCTCATCGCCAACAAGTGGGATCTCGCCGCCGAGCGCGAGGTCGGGACCGCGGACGATTTCCGGGAGGCTCTTGCGGACCAGATCCCGTTCGCCCGTCACGCTCCCATCCTTCTGGTTTCGGCCCGCTCCGGCCGGGGCGTATCCCGGGTGCTCCAGGCGGTGGCGACCGCCGCCGAGAACCGCCATCGCCGGATCTCGACCGGGGAGCTCAACCGGGTGCTGGGCCGGGCCCTGCGCGACAAGGCTCCCCATGCCGCCTCCGGGCGCACCCTGAAGGTCTTCTACGTCGCGCAGACCGGCGTCGCGCCCCCGACGTTCGCGCTCGTCGCCAACCGGGCCGAGCCCCTGCATTTCTCGGAGGAGCGCCGGATCGAGAACCTGATCCGGGGCTCCGCCGATTTTTCGGGGGCACCGATCCGGATCGTGGTGCGGGAGCGGTCCGGCCGCAGAGAGCCGCTATCGCGGCGCGCAAAGTCCTCCCGCAAGAAGGGCCGTTCGGGGTAGATTATCCGCGTGGGTAAGGGGGAGTCCGAGGTCTACAGGCCTGCCGAGGCGTGCCGGATCGCGGAAGTCGCGCCGTACGTGCTGCGTTACTGGGAGACGGAGTTCCCCGCGCTCTCGGAGGGCAAGGATCGAGGCGCGACGAAGCTCTACACGGCGCGGGACGTCAAGATCATCGCCCGCATTCGCGAGCTCCTCTACGATGAGGGTTTCACGGTCGCCGGAGCGAAGAAGCGCCTCGATGCGGAAATCGTCGAGGGGCGCTTCGACGACGGCCTCGCCCCGGCACCGCCCGTAGCCGAACAGCGCAAGGCCGAGCCGGCGCCAGCCTCTCGCAAGGCCGGCGCGCCACCCGCGGTCTCGCGAAAGGCCGAGCCTACGGCGTCCAGGGCAATCTCGGCGGCGCCAGCGCTCCCGATCGCGGCGGCCCCTGCGGTGTCGGCGGCGTCGGATTTCGACCGCAAGCGGGTTCTCCGGGAACTCAAGGAGATCGCGAAACTGCTGGATCGGAGCGGGAAGAAGTAACCCGTCGGTCCTGCCCCTCCATCCGGCTGCCTCGCGCGGCGACGATCCCAAAAAAATCTGAATGTGACCGCGGGACAGCTTGACAGCCCGATCGCTGGAGCCATAGCGTAAGCCCAAAGTTAAGAACCAGACAGGAGCCGCGATGATAAAGCCTCTCGGCCGGACGTTCGGGGCGCTCGTTCTGCTGCTCGCCGGTTGCCTCTCGCTCTCTGCGCAGACGACCGGTAGCATCCGCGGGGTTGTCGGCACAGGGGGGACGGCCCTGCCTGGCGTCACCGTGGAAGCCCGGAGTCCCAGCCTCCAGGGAAGCCGGACAACGGTGACGGATGGCGAAGGGCGCTTCAACCTGACGCTGCTGCCGCCCGGAACCTACACGATCTCCGCGACGCTCGAAGGCTTTGCGCCGAAGCGGCAAACCCTGACTCTCGGGCTCGGTCAATCGGCCACGCTCAACATGGATCTCGTTCAGACGAAGACGGAGAGCGTAACGGTCACGGCCGAGGCGCCAACGGTAGCGACCGAGGAGAGCGCGATCGGCCGGAACATGGACGCGAAGGTCTTCGAAGCGCTGCCGACCGGGCGCAACTACGCAACGGTCGCGCAGCTGGACGCCGGGGTCGGCACCGACGGATCGGACACCCGCCAGAAGTCGATCACTGTCTACGGATCGACGGGACTCGAAAACACCTATCTGGTCGATGGGGCGAACACGACGGGTGTCGAGTTCGGCAGCCAGGGAAAGACCCTGAATTTCGAGTTCATCCAGGAGGTGGAGTTCAAGTCGGGCGGCTACGAGGCGGAGTTCGGCCATGCGACCGGCGGGATCCTGAATGTCGTCACGAAGTCCGGCGGGAACAGTTACCATGGAGACGGCTTTGGCTACTTCAATACCGCCAGCCTCCAGGCCAACAGCAAGCACGTCGAGTCCCAGACGCCGGATGGAATCACGCTCGGCTTCTCGAACGAGGACTACGGCGCGGACATCGGCGGCTTCGTTCTGAAGGACAGCCTCTGGTTCTTCGGAGCCTACGACCGGGTTACCAACAGTCTCAATCGTGAGGTTACCATCGGGTCGACGTCGGGCGAGACGGCGAACCTGAAGAGCTCGAGCAACCTCTATTCCGCCAAGCTGACCTGGCACCTAAACGATTCCAACACGGTGATCGGCTCGGTCTTCGGCGATCCGACGACCGACACGGGCGCCATCGGCCAGCTGATCGGTCCGGGTACCACGTACAACGGGACCACCGACGTCGGCGGGACCGACTGGGGCCTGCGCTACGAGGGCATTTTCGGCTCGAACTGGCTGGTGACCGCCCAGGGCGGCAGTCACGTGGAGACGGCGTCGCATCTGCCGGGCGTAGGCGGCAACCAGTTCGCCTATCAGGACACCACGGGGGATGTCGTGACCGCCTACGGAGGCTTCGGAGGAGTCTCGGGCAACGGCCAGTGGGACGACAAGAAGTTCACACGGGACGCGGCCGTCCTGACGGGCTCCTATCTGCTCGCCAACCACGACATCAAGGTGGGGTTCGACTGGGAGCGCGTTTCCGCGAACGTGCTCCGGAACTTCTCCGGAGCCACGCTCGGCTCGGGCGGGCAGCTCGTGCAGATCCTGAACCCGCTCGAGGGAGACACTCGACCGATCTACTCGCACATTTTCTTCGCCTCGCTGAACTCGACGGTCGAGGATCCCCTCTCCGCGCCTCTGCAGGCGAACCCGGCGCAGTACATCTACTCGGCCTTCGCTCAGGACAGCTGGAAAGTCCTGCCGAATCTGACGATCAATGCGGGCGTGCGCTGGGAGCAGCAGCTCATCCAGGGCGCCTCCTATACCGGCGCAGAAGGATCCCTCGTCCAGGGCCCGCTCACGACCTACATCAACATCAACCACTTCTCGCCGCGGGTCGGCGTGTCCTGGGACTTCCTGAACGACGGGAAGACGAAGCTCTTCGCTTCCTACGGCGACTTCGTCGAGTCGATCCCGATGGACATGAACATTCGGTCCTTGAACGGCGAGCGCGATGCGACGACGTTCAACTTCGATCCGGTCTCCGCCGTCCCCGCCTCCGAGCTCGAGGCCGCGGGATACCCGACGGCCCTGAAGGGCAGCGCGGTCAACGCGATCGACCCGCTGCTCTCGACCGAGTACATGCAGGAGGTCGTGGTCGGCGTCGAGCGGCAGGTCGGAGACTGGAATTTCGGGCTCCAGGGGATGTACCGGAGCATTCGCAGCGTCATCGAGGACACCTGCATTCCCGTCGACGTGTGCGACAACTATGGCTTCTTCAACCCGGGGCACAGCAGCATCGTCCCCTGCCCGCCGGATTTTTCGTTCCCCTGCTACAACGGGCAGGCCTTCCCGCAGGCCCAGCGCTACTTCCGTGGCATCCAGTTCACGGCTCAGAAGCGCCTGTCGGATCGCTGGTTCGTCTATGCGAGCTATCTCTATTCGACCCTGAAGGGCAACTTCGATGGGAGCTTCCGCGCGATCGGCGGCTTCAATGCGAAGGATCCCAACATCACGGACGACTTCGACTATCCGGAGTTCGTCGTGAACTCCTCCGGCAACCTGACGCTCGACCGGCCGCAGCAGGCGAAAGTCCAGGCTGCCTACGTCTTTCCATTCAACCTCACCACATCGGTGTCGGCGTACTACCTGAGCGGCGCCCCTCTCTCGAAGGTCGGATGGTGGGACGGGTATGGAGGGCCGGAGCTGTTCCTGGCGCCCCGCGGTTCCGAGGGGCGCTCTCCCTCGCTCTACGAGGTGGACATGCACCTGGACTACGGGCTGGGGCTGGGGCCCGTGACGGTGCACATCCTGGCGGACGCCTTCAATCTCTTGAACCGCCAGGCGGCCACCCAGATCGACCAGGTCTGGGCCAACCAGCAGATCGACAATACGTCTCCGACTCCGACCAACGCGCACTACGGCCAACCCAACACCTATCAGCAGGCTCGGACCCTGCGATTGGGGTTCCGGGTGAGCTTCTAGCGACTGTCGCCCCATTTGACCCCGTCGTCAGCCCGAGCGAATCGAGGGATCCCTTTCTCGGCTGCATCGAGACTTGAAAGGGACCCCTCGGGCCTGACGGCCCTCGGGATGACAATCGGCTCCCATGGCGACTGACTACAGCGTCGAGATCCGGGGCCTGACGAAACGCTTCGGCGACGCGGCGGCGGTCGACACGGTCTCCCTCGACATCCGGCGCGGCGAGTTCTTCTCCTTGCTCGGGCCCTCGGGCTGCGGCAAGACGACTCTGCTGCGGATGCTCGGCGGGTTCGAACTGCCGAGCAGCGGATCCATCCTCATCAACGGCGCGGACGTCACCTTCGCCCCGCCGTACGAGCGGCCGGTCAACATGGTCTTCCAGAGCTACGCGCTCTTTCCGCATCTGACGGTCGAGGAGAACATCGCCTTCGGCATGCGGTACAAGGGCACACCGCGGTCGGACGAGGGCCGGCGGGTGGCCGACGCGCTCGCGCTCGTACAGCTCACCGGCTTCGAAAAGAGACTCCCGGCACAACTTTCGGGCGGACAGCGCCAGCGCGTCGCGCTCGCCCGGGCACTCGCGCTCGAGCCCGAGGTGCTCCTGCTCGACGAGCCTCTTGGTGCCCTCGATCAGAAGCTGCGCAAGGAAGTCCAGGTGCAGTTGAAGCACCTGCAGCGCTCGCTCGGCATCACGTTCATTTTCGTGACGCACGACCAGGAAGAGGCCCTGACCATGAGCGACCGGATCGCGGTCATGAGCCGCGGGCGGGTCGAGCAGGTGGACGAGGCCGCCCGGGTGTTCGAGAAGCCGGCGACGGAGTTCGTCGCCAACTTCATGGGCGCTTCGAACTTTTTCGCCGCACGCGTGAGCGAAGCCGTCCACGGCAACGTGGCGCTCGCTCTCAAGGCCGGGGGCAACGTGCGGGTCCCCGCCGAGGGAGTGCACTACACGATCGGCGAGGACGTCCGGTTCGTCGTGCGCCCGGAGAAGCTCGACCTGCGCGGGCGCGACCTGTCGTCCCACGGCGTGCCGTCGCTGCCCGTGACGATCGAGGATCGGGTCTACCAGGGCGTGAGCACGGTCTGGATCGTCCGCGACGGTGCGGACGAGCGGTTCTTCGTCTACGAGCAGAACGAAAAACCGTTCGAGGAGGCCTCGAAGTTCCGCGTGGGCGGAAGTGCCTTCCTGTGCTGGAACGCGCGCCACGCGGTCGTCATCCGGGGCGGGGCCTCCGGGAAATGAAGAGGGACGCGTCGGGGCGGGCGGGGCGGATGGGCCGGGCAGCCTATCCACTCGTCCTTCCCACGTGGGCGACGCTCGGCGTCTTCTTCCTGCTTCCGCTCGGGATCCTTCTTCTCGTCAGCTTCGGCCAGCGCGCGACGTACGGGGGATTGAAGCCGATCGAGGACCTGGGGCTCTACCTCTCGTCGGGGAAGTTCCTGGCCAACTATGCGCGGTCGCTTCACCCGATCTACCTGCAGATCTGCTGGCGCTCGATCTGGATGGCCACCGTCACGACGGTGCTGTGCCTCGGGATCAGCTACCCGGTCGCCTACTACATCGCCGTGACGGCCCCGCCGCAGCGGCGCAACCTGCTGCTCGGCCTCGTGGTCGTGCCCTTCTGGACGAGCTTTCTGATTCGCACGTACGCCTGGATGTTCCTGCTCCGTACGGAGGGCCTGATCAATCGCTTCCTGATGGCGACGGGCCTCCTGTCCCATCCGGTCGAGCTGCTGTACAACAACTTTGCGGTGCTCATCGGACTGATCTACGGCGAGCTGCCCTTCATGATCCTCCCGCTCTTCGCCTCGCTCGAAAAGCTCGACCTGTCCCTCCTGGAGGCCGCGCAGGATCTCGGGGCGGGCCGGGCGGCGGCCTTTCGGCGGGTGACCGTGCCTCTGACGATGCCCGGGATCGTGGCCGGTGTGATCCTCGTATTCGTGCCGAGCCTCGGACAGTTCATCGTGTCCGACCTGCTCGGGGGCGCCAAGACGATCCTGGCCGGCAATCTGATCCAGAACCAGTTTGCCGTGGCGCGAAACAAGCCGTTCGGTGCCGCGATCGCCTTCGAGCTGACGGCCGCGGTCCTCGCCCTGCTCTTCGCCTACACGCTTTACACGAAGCGCAAGGGGCAGGACGTGCTGCTGTGAGAGGCAGGGGCCGATTCCTGGCGGGATACGCCTGGCTCGTGTACCTGTTTCTCTACGCTCCCATCGCGATCCTCGTCGTCTTTTCCTTCAATAAGGGGACTCAGACGGCGGTGTGGGAGGGGCTCACGCTCGGCTGGTACCGCAACCTCGTCCACAACGACCTGATCCTCGCCTCGGTCAAGAACAGTCTGATCGTGGGTGTCGTCGCCACAGCCGTGGCGACGCTCTTCGGGACCCTCGTGGCGCTCGCCCTCGGCCGCTACGAATTCAAGGGGTCGGGCTTCACGAAGAGCCTGCTGTACCTGCCGATCATCATCCCGGAGATCGTCATCGGCGCGGCGCTGGTGACGTTCTTCGGCGCCGTGGCGCTGCGCCTGTCGCTCTGGACCGTGGTGCTGGCGCACGTCGTGTTTTCCGTGTCCTACGTGGCGATCGTCGTCCGCGCGCGATTGTCCGGATTCGACCGTTCGCTCGAGGAGGCCGCTCTCGACCTCGGGGCGAGGCCCGTCCAGACGTTCTGGCGCGTCACGCTGCCGCTGATCGCGCCGGGGATCGTGGCGGGTGCGCTCTTGTGCTTCACCATCTCGATCGACGACTACGTGATCACGTCCTTCGTCGCAGGCGTCGGGGCGACGACGCTGCCGCTCCAGATCTACTCCATGCTGAAGGTCGGCGTGACGCCGGAAGTGAATGCCGTCTCCACCCTGCTCCTCGCGGTCACGGTCGTGCTGATCGTCATCGCTCAGCGGCTGCAACAGCCGCCGGCGGAGCGCGGGGAGACGTCCTGACCCCGCGGCGCGCCGCGGCGCTGGCGATCTTTGCAGCGATCGCCGCCTGGGCGTGCGGCCCGGGGCGCGACGAACCGCTCTATGCGGGGCCCGGCGAGAAGAAGCTGAACGTCTACATCTGGTCGGAGTACCTCCCCAGGGAGGTGATCGACGAGTTCACGCGCCGCACCGGCATCCCGGTGCGGTACGACCTCTACGACTCCAACGAGCCCGTGCTCGAGAAGCTGCAATCGGGAGTCGCCGACTATGACCTCGTGGTGCCGTCGGACTACATGGTCCGCATCCTCGTCCATCTCAAGCTGCTGCGGCCGCTCGATCGGGCCCGGCTGAAGAACTTCGGGAACCTCGATCCCCGCTTCCTGGACAAGCAGTTCGACCCGAAGAACGCGTATTCCATGCCCTACGTATGGGGCACGACGGGCTACGGCTACAACCGCGAGCGGGCCGGGCGGTCGCTCGACAGCTGGGCGCCACTGTTCGACCCCGCGAACAAAGGGCAGATCCTGATGCTCGACGACATGCGCGAGTGCTTCGCGGCGGCGCTGAAATTCCAGGGGCAGTCGCTCAACTCGACGAACCCCGATGTCCTGAAGCGGGCCGCGGACCTGCTCAAGAAGCAGAAGGACCTGGTCAAGACCTACAACAGCGGCGACTACGAGAACATCCTTGCCGCGGGCGACGTCGCCTACGCGCACGGATACAACGGCCAGCTCGCCAAGCTCGCCGCCCGGGAGCCCCGGAAGTTCGGCTTCGTGCTGCCGAGAGAGGGGGCGACGATCTGGATGGACAGTGTGTGCATCCCGGCACGGGCCCACAACATCGACGCGATCTACGCCTTCCTCGACTACATCCTGGAGCCGGAGGTCAACGCGAAGATCGTCAACGGCATCAGTTACGCGAGCGCGAACGTTCCGGCGCGCCGGTTCATCCGGCCCGAGATTCTGAACGACCCGGCGATCTTTCCCTCGGAAGGGGCGCTTTCCCGGTGCGAATTCATCGAGGACATCGGCGAGGCGACGTCGATCCTCGACGAGTATTGGACGGAGATCAAGGCGCAGTAGGATACGGGGCGCCGGAGATCGAAAGGAGCCGCGAGGTCATGAAGAGCTACAAGAACTTCGTCCATGGCCAGATGGTGGACGCCGTCGAGGGCCAGAGTGAACCGATCATCAGCCCGGTCAACGAGGAGACCATCGGCCGGGTGCCAAAATGCACCGAGAAAGACGTGGATCGGGCGGTGGACGCCGCGGCCGCGGCCTTCGAGACGTGGCAGGATTCGACGCCCGCGGAGCGCAGTGGAATGCTCCTGAAGCTTGCCGACCGGATCGAGCAGAACGCCGACGAGCTCGCGGCGCTCGAGGCCGAGAACGTGGGCAAGCCGATCGGCCTCGCGAAGTCGGAAGTTCCTTTCATGGTGGACAACCTGCGGTTTTTCGCGGGCGCCTGCCGCTGCCTCGAGGGGAAGGCCGCGGGCGAGTATCTCGCCGGTTACACCAGCATGATCCGCCGGGAGCCGGTCGGCGTGGTCGGGTCGATCGCGCCGTGGAATTACCCGCTCATGATGGCGATCTGGAAGGTCGGTCCCGCGCTCGCGGCGGGCAACACCGTCGTGCTGAAGCCCTCGGAGCAGACGCCGCTGACGTCGCTGCGCCTGATGGAGCTGGCGGGCGACATCTTTCCTCCGGGGGTTCTGAACGTCATCTCGGGCCATGGCGAGCCCGTCGGGGCGGGCATCGTGCGGCACCCGAAGGTCAACATGGTCTCGTTGACGGGCGACGTCGCCACGGGCAAGGAGATCGCGCGTACCGCGGCGGCCTCCTTGAAGAAGGTCCACCTCGAGCTCGGCGGCAAGGCGCCCGTTCTCATCTTCGACGACGCCGACATGGATCTCGTCATTCCGGGGATCAAGATGGCGGGCTTTGCCAACAGCGGGCAGGACTGCACGGCGGCCTGCCGGCTGTACGCGAGCGAGCGGATCTACGACAAGTTCCTGTCGTCGCTCGTCCCGGCTGTTCAGTCGTTGAAGGTCGGCGACATCCAGGACGAGGCCACGAACATGGGGCCGGTCATCTCGGCCGAGCACCGCAAACGGGTCTCCGGGTTCCTCGATCGCGCGAAGGCGACGGGGCACGTGCGGATGCTGGCGGGCGGCGCGATGGCGGGGAAGGGCTTCTGGCTGTCGCCGACGATCGTCGCCGATGCACGACAGGGCGACGAGATCGTAAAGAAGGAGGTCTTCGGGCCCGTGATCACGGTGACCCGCTTCAAGGACGACGACGAGGCGCTGCGATGGGCCAACGACGTGGACTACGGCCTCTCCGCCTCGGTCTGGACGACGAACGTCAACCGCGCGCTCAACGCCGCGCGCAAGCTGCGCTTCGGAACGGTCTGGATCAACGACCATCTGCCGCTCGTGTCCGAGATGCCGCACGGCGGCTACAAGCAGTCGGGCTACGGCAAGGACATGTCGATGTACGCCATCGAGGACTACACCCAGGTCAAGCACGTCATGGCGCGCATCGCGCAGACGGTCGGGGCGAGCTTTCTGCCGAGCTGACAGGCAGGCCGGCAGGCTCGCCTGTCATCCCGAGGGTCGTGAGGCCCGAGGGATCCCTTTGTAGTCACGGTGAGGCTATGAAAGGGATCCCTCGTCGCTCCGCTCCTCGGGATGACAAGAGAGTCCCGAGGTCGTGAGGCCCGAGGGATCCCTTTGACGTCACAGTGCGGCCGTTAAGGGGATCCCGCGTCGCTTCGCTCCTCGCGATGACACGGAGGTGGTCCGTCTCGTCGAATCCGGACTCTCTTCGTGTCATCCCGAGCGCAGCGAGGGATCCCTTTGGAGTCGCAGTGCGGCTGCGGAAGCCATCCCGCGTCGCTCCGCTCGTCGGGGTGACAGGGCGCTACTGCGTCTGTCGGGATGACAGGGCGCTTTACGCCACCCAGACGCTCTTGACGTTGACGAACTCGCGGATGCCCTGGAGGGCCAGCTCCCGGCCGTAGCCGGACCGCTTGACTCCCCCGAAGGGAAGCCTGCGGGTCGCTCTTGACCATACCGTTGATGAATACGGCCCCGGCCTCGATCTCCCGCACGAGACGAGCGCGCTCCGCGTCGTCGCCCGTCCAGGCTGAGGCGCCGAGGCCGAAGCGCGTTTGGTTGGCGACAGCGATCGCTTCATCGAGGCCGGCGACCCGGAAGAGGCTCGCGACCGGGCCGAAGATCTCCTCGACGGCGGCGGGGCTGCCCGGCGGGACGTCGCCGAGCACGGTGGGCGCGTAGAAGTTGCCCGGACCGTCGAGGCGTTTGCCACCGAGGAGGAGCCGCGCGCCGGCGGCGACGCTGCGGCGCACCATGTCGTCCACCTCGGCCGCGATTGTCGGCGTGGCCAGCGGTCCGACTGTCGATCGAGGGGTCCAGCGGATCGCCCACCCGGAGGGCCCCCATGCGTTCGACGAACCGCCTCTCGAACTGCGTCGGCCACGTCGCGATGCACGATGAAGCGCTTGGCCGCGATGCAGGACTGACCGTTGTTGATCGTGCGCGCCTTCACGGCAGTCGCGACGGCGGCTTCGAGGTCCGCGCTCGGCATGACGATGAACGGGTCGCTGCCGCCGAGCTCGAGAACGGTCTTCTTGAGCGCGGCGCCCGCGCGTCCGTCCGACGCTGCACCCCGGCGCCCTCGCTGCCGGTCAGCGTCACGGCCATGATCCGCGGGTCGTCGATGACGCGCGGCGACCCTCTCGGAGCCGACGAGGAGGGTCTGGAACGCGCCCTCGGGAACGCCCGCACGCCGCAGGATCTCCTCGATCGCCAGGGCGCAGCTGCGGCACGTTGGATGCGTGCTTCAAGAGCCCGACGTTTCCGGCCATCAGCGCGGGAGCCGCAAAGCGAAAGACCTGCCAGAAGGGAAAGTTCCAGGGCATCACGGCGAGGACCGGCCCGAGCGGCATCGTAGTGATCGCGCTCGCCGAGGCATCCGTCGTCACGGGCTCGTCGGCGAGGAAGCGCTCGGCGTTTTCGGCATAGTAGCGGCAGGCCCAGGCGCACTTTTCGGCTTCGGCAAGCGCCGATCCGATGGGCTTGCCCATCTCGAGCGTCATGAGCCGGCCCCACGCCGCCTTCTCGGCTTCCAGGATCTCGGCGGCTCGCACGAGGCGGGCGGCGCGGCCCGAAAAGGGCACTGCGCGCCAGCGCGGGAATTGCGCCGCGGCGCGCTCCAGCCGCTCCTCGATGGCGGCCTCGGAGAGAGGAGCGAAGGTTTCCAGGGTCGCTCCGGTGGTCGGGTTGATGGATGCGATAGCCACGTGTCGTCCTTTCGTCTTCCCGATCAGCTCCAGCGCACGTGCATGCCGCGACGCTCCAGCATCTCGAAGAAGAGCTCGGCCGGCACGGCGGTCTCCGGGCAGAGCACGCCGGGCTTGTGGATGGCGCGGCTGGCGAGCAGCTGGCCCGCGATCGACAGCGGGACGCCCGTGTCCACGGAGCCCGCCGCCATCTTCCACGCCGGGTGGGGGAGCGCGATCAGCTCGGCCCTGCGCTCGACGTCCTGGCGGCCGAGACGGCCGCGCAGGTCCACGCGAATGGCGTCGCAATCGGCGGGCTCGCCCGCCGGCGAGGTCTGGCGCGCCGCAAGCGCCAGGAGCATGGACCGCGGAGACGCCTCGCCGACAAGCTTCTCGCGCGACGCAAAACCGAGCTCGACGAGGAATCCCATCTTGCGCGTGAACTCGGGCTCGAAGGCGACCTTGAAGCTCGCCTGACGAAGGCCCGGAAACGACCGCGGAAACATCGCGACTTCGGAGTGGAGGGTGTAGAGGGCCTCGACCTGCCCGACGGGAGGAGGGAAATGGATCGTCTCGCGGCCGCTCATCGGTGGCAACGGCTTCGGCCTTTCCGTCGCGAAAGACCATCGGCTCGAGGGCGAACTCGTCGATCACGGTGTCGAGGGCATACGGAATCGGCAGTGGCCCCGACGCGGACCGGTCGATGCATCCCACGCGGACGTGGATTGCCTCCACGTAGTCAAGGCCGCCGGCGAGCGCTCCGGCCGATGACGTTCGTGATTCCGGGCGTCGATCCCATGCCGAGCAGTGCCGGAACCCCGGCCCGCATGAAGTCCTCGTGAAGCCCAAACTGCTTCACGGTCCCGTGGTAGAGCCCGCCGAGATCGGCATAGGGAACGCGGGCGGCGA
>CAWERV010000029.1:0-101645 GCA_963811425.1 uncultured Acidobacteriota bacterium | reverse complement strand
CAATTGCGTCAGGTCGGGGCCGACCGCCGCGCGGGGCGCGCCGCCCGTCTGAAGAGCCGTGCCGTCGGCGAGCACGACGTCGAGACCGACGACCATGTCCTCGATCTTCCCGTAGCGCGTGGAGAGCTGACCGGCGCTGCGGCACGCGAGCCAGCCGCCCACGGTCGACAGGTCGATCGACTGCGGCCAGTGCCCGAGGGTCACGGCGTGGTCGTGGCGGAGCGCGTCCTCGAGCGGCGTGCCGAACGTGCCCGCTCGGACGTCGACCACGAAGGAGCGGGAGTCGACGTCGACGATCCCGTGCAGGCCGCACAGGTCGAGCGACGACGCCGCCGTGAACGGGCACGCTCGCGCCGCAGACCCCGCTGCGTCCGGCCGCGGCGGTGACCGGGACCCGGGTGTCGTTGCAGACGCGCAGGACGTCGGCGACCTGCGGCCGCGGACGACGGGCGCGGCCACGACCGCGGCGCGGCCGGCCACCTGACCGTCGAGCGCCCAGATCATCGCGAGCGGCCACCAGTCGCGGCTCGCCTCGCTCAGCGTCGCGGCGTCGACGGTGACGTCCGCGCACACGTCGCGCGAGCCGGTTCAGCGTCGGCGTCGTCGACGTCGACGAACCCGGGGTGCGAGCCGCGCGACGTCACGTCGGCCGCGGTCGGTGCCGAACGCGATCGGCGGAGTCGGCCGGCCCTCCTCGGACACGTCAGGCATCGGGCCGCCGGGCATCGGCGCCTCAGCGACGTGCGCCGGGGCGCGGCGCGTGCGACGCGGCCGCGCTCGGCCTCGACGAGCGCGCCGGTAGGACGCGCACCTGGCGCTCGATCTCCGCCGCGTCCCAGCCGAGCTCGGGCGCCAGCAGCCGCGCGACCGCCGGTCGCCGCGGCCGCCGACGCGTCGCGGGCCGAGGAGCCGGGCGCGGGTGCGGCGTGAGAGCACGTCGTCGACGCGTGCGCGCCATCTCGTGGCGCGCCGCGTAGACGGCCTCCGCCCGCACGTACGGCAGTCCCGGCACGAGGGGTTCGCCGAGCGTGGGGTCGGCGGCCGACGAGCGCGAGCACGGCCGCGCGCCTCGGTGCCGTACCGGCCGGCGAGGTGCTCGTGGAGGCTGGGCTCGTTGCCCGGCGCGGCCGGGCGTCGTAGCCCGTCGCCCGCCGAGCAGGGGCAGCTGCTTCGTCCGGCTCCGGGTGCGCTCGTGCCGAGGCCGTCGCTGGACCTGCGTCGACGGTGTCGGACGGCCATGCGCCGGTAGGTCGTCAGCTTGCCGCCGGTGATCGTGACGACGCCGCTCTCGGACACGCGGACGCCGTGACGGCGCGAGAGGTCGGCCGTCCGCGCGCTGCTCGCGGTGCGCAGCAGCGGGCGCAGTCCCGCCCACGTGCCGACGACGTCGTCCTTGGTCACCGGTTCCTCGAGCACGCCGTTCAACGTGCGCCAGCAGGTACTCGACGTCGGACGCGTCGCACTGCGGGTCGTCGATCGGGCCGTCGTAGTCGGTGTCGGTCGTGCCGACGTAGGTGAAGTCGCCCCACGGGACGACGAACACGGACCGCCGGTCCGCGCGCACCGGGACGATCGCGGCGATGTCGTTGCGGACCTTCGACCACGGGCAGCGTGACGTGGACGCCCTTGGCCGGGCGGATCGAGCTCGGGTGCGCACCCTCGTCGAGCGCGCGCACGTCGTCGGCCCAGACGCCCGCCGCGTTCACGACGCATCCGGCGCGGACCTCGAGCTCGGTCGCCGTCGGCGACGACCCGCGCGCCGCGGACGCGCCCGTCGCCGTCCTTGCGCAGCTCGGCGACGGACGCGTGGTTCACGACGACAGCACCGTGGGCCGCGGCCGTGCGGGCGATCGTGAGCGTCAGGCGCGCGTCGTCGGTCTGGGCGTCGTAGAAGAGGTAGCCGCCGGCGAGGTTGCGCCGCGCGGAGCGTCGGCATGTGGCCGAGCGCGTCGTCCTTCGAGATCCGCTGGTGGACCTTGCGGATGCGCAGGCCACCCGTGAGGTCGTACATCCACATCGCGGTGCCGAGCAGCCGGGCGATGCGACGGTCGATGATGCCGTCGCGGGTGAGGATCGGGATCGAGGAACGGGAGCACGTGCACGAGGTGCGGCGCGTTGCGCGAGCGCGATCTGGCGCTCGGCGAGCGCCTCGTAGACGAGACGGAACTCGCGCTGCTGCAGGTAGCGCAGCCCGCCGTGCACCAGCTTGGACGACTTCGACGACGTGCCCGGACGCGAAGTCGTCGCGTTCGACCAGGGCGGTGCGCAGCCCCCGGGTGGCGCGCGTCGAGCGCGACGCCCGCGCCGGTGATACCGCCGCCGACGACGAGGACGTCGAAGGGCTCGTCGGCGAGCCGGGCCAGGGCCCGGCTGCGGTCGACCAGTCCGACAGTCGGCTCATCCGCTCATGTTACCGGCCGGTAGCAAGGATGGGTCACGGCCCGCCGGGCGGTCTTCGGGCACCCTCAGATCACGGCTCCGGGGCTCCCGTCGTCGGTGACGACCGGGAGGTCCGCCGCCGGCCCAGGCCCGCATCCCGCCGGCGAGGTTCGACGGCGTCGAAGCCCCAGGCGTTGAGTGCCTCGGTCACCGCCGGCCGATCGCCCGCCCGAGCGGCAGATCGCGACGATCCGCCGGTCCCGTGGGCAGCTCGTCGACCCGGCCCTGCACCTGGCCGAGGGGCATCGACACGGGCATCGGGCGCGTGGCCGGCGACCCACTCGTCGGGCTCGCGGACGTCGAGGAGCAGCGCGCCGCCGTCGACCAGCGCCCGACCTCCGATCGCGTCGACCTCGGGTACCGGGTCATCGACCATCGAAGGCTCCTTCACATCGGGCGGCACTCGGGCGGCGACTCGGGCGGCACTGCTCGTGGCGACGTCCCCGGGGTGGCCCCCCGCGCCCGCCACGGGGAGACCGGCGGCCCGCCACGCGCCGTATCCGCCGAGGACGTCGGACACGTCGTCGAAGCCGTTGGATCGCAGCACGCTCGCGGCGAGCGACGAACGGTACCCGCCCTCGCAGTACACGACCGTCGGCCGCGAGCGATCGAGCGCGCCGACCAGGTCGTCAGCGCAGGCGAGTGGGCAGCTCGGTCGCGCGCCCGGATCGTCCCGTGTGCGGTCTCGCCGGGGTTGCGGACGTCGAGGAGCTGGAGGTCGGGCGTGTTGCCGCGCGCATTCGGCGAGCTGCCCGATCGTCAGGCGCGAGCTCGGGGTCGAACCGATCGGGATGATCGGCGGCGGCCCGGGCCGGGTCGGCCAGCTCACCGACGACATCGATCGAAGCCGATCCGTGCGAGCCCGATCTTGGCCTCGAGCGCGGTGGTCGGGGCCCCCACGAGCACGATCTCGCGGTCCGGGGCCAGGACGTCGCCCGCGTACTCCGCGAACCGTCCGTCGAGACCGACGTTCACCGCGCCGCGGAGGTGGCCGTGCGCGAAGTCGGCCGCGTTGCGCGTGTCGACAGCGCCGCACCGGCGCCGGCCTTCCGAGCACTTCGTCGAGGGACGAGGGCGCGGGCGGCCGATCCTCGTCGAGCAGCGCATGGGCCTCACGGTTGCGTTGTGCGTCGAACGAGAAGTACGGGGGCCGGACCGGCTGACCCTCGGTGACGCCGGCGACGAACGCGTCCTCGCTCATCGGTTGCAGCGCATAGTTGGAGGCGCGCTGCTGACCGATCGTCGACTGCCGTTCGGTCGAGAGCTGTTTCCCGCACGACGAGCCCGCGCCGTGGGCCGGGAAAGACGCGTGTCGCGTCGGGCAGCACGCAGCAGCTTCGTCGCGGAGCGATTGGTAGAGATCGGCGCGCGAGCTCCTCGGCGGAGTGCCCGGCCGACGGCAAGGAGGTCGGGACGGCCGACGTCGCCGATGAACATCGTGTCGCCCGTCAACCGCCGTACGGGCACAGTGTCGCCGGTCGCGCTCGAAGACGACGATCGAGATCGACTCGGGTGTGTGACCGGGTGTCGCGAGGACTCGAGAGCACGACGTCGCCGAGCACGATCCGGCTCGCCGTCGTCCAGCGGTTCGATGTCGAAGTCGACATTCGCCCCCGTCCCGTACGAGATGACCGGCGCCGGTTCGCTCGGCGAGCTCGAGGTGACCACTGAGAAAGTCCGCGTGCACGTGTGTTTCGATCACCGTTCGATGACGAGTCCGTTCGACTCGGCATCCACGACGTAATGGTCGATATCGCGTTGCGGATCGACGACGACCGCGTGCCGGTGGTCTCGTCACCGATGAGGTACGACGCATGCGAAAGACACTCCAGGTAGTACTGGGTGAGGATCATGTCTGCGTCCCGGATCGGCGCCATTTGTCCGTTCCTTAACTCAAGTCCCCCCCTCGGAGGGGCCGAAGATCACAGTAGGTGGATCCGGCTAGGGCATCGCCTGGCGGGGCTCAGGAGGCACCGTGCGGCGACAGATGCGAGTGCTGGTGGCGCTGGTGATCGCAGCCGCCTGCCGCGTTCGTGGTGACGGTGTCGCCGCGGCCGCGGCGCGGTGTCCCCACCGGGACTGACGCGTCACGGTGGATGGGGATCCGGCTCCGCCGAGACGTCCCACCAGCCCGTCACGACCCAGCCTTCGACGAGCCGGCCCAGGCCCGACGCCGGCGCGCCCCCGTCCCTACTGCCCGCCCCCGACGCGGCCGGTCGTACCGGCCGCCGGTGACGAAACCGCCGGTCTACCGGCCGCCGGTCACGACAGCCGCCGGTGACCGCGGCCCCCGGTCACGCACCGGGAGCGTGACCACACCGCCGACCACGAAGCCCTCCGGCCGAAGCCGCCGGGAACCCGCCGACCACGAAGCCGCACGACCACGACAGCCCGGCCGCGCTCGACGACCACGACGACCGCTCCGGTGCCCGGTCGCGGCCGTCGGACGCGACCGGTGCGCGTGCGGCTCGACAGCTTCGACAGCGTTCCAGACCTTCGTGAAGGGCGTCGAGGCGAACGCCGCGGCGCGACGCGGTCCGGGCGTCGGTCGCGCGCGCGGCGTCGCGCCGATCGACGCCTCGGCAACGTGGGCTCGCGTCCGGCTCCGGCGCGGTACCCGGCGTCGCCGCCCCCGACCTCCTGCCGCGGGGTCCGCTGTTCAACGACACGCCGGCGCCGTTGCTCCCGTTCGGCGCGTCCGGTCTCCGGTCGGCCCGTTCGTTCGTGCTGCTGTTCGGGCTCTCGGCCGTCGCCCTCGGCTTCCTGGCGGTCCGGGCGCGGATCGCGCGCCGTCACGCCATGTTCGGGCCGCACCCGATCGACGACCGCGGCGACTACATCGACTTCGTGTGACGCTCGCCGAGGCACGCCCCGAGGAGTACGTCCCTGCCAGCGACCGGCTCGCGGTCCTCTCGGCACTCCGGGCGATCGCCGCCGTCGCGGTCCTCGCCGAGCGCGCACTTCGACGGACCGGGTCCGGCGATCACCTCGTCGCGCTGACCGTCGGGCTACCTCGCGATCGTCGTCGGCGTCGAGATCGCCCGCCACCGGGCGCGTCCCGGGTCGTCGCGGGCCGTGTCGTCCGCGGTGTTCGTCGACGGCGCGTACCTCGCCTTCGCCGTCGGCGCGACCGGCGGCATCCGGAGCCTCGCTCACGCCGCTCGTGTTCGTCGAGCTCGCCGCGGTGACGCTCCTCGCGTCGCGGCTCGAGGGGATCGAGCTCGGCGTCTGGTGCGCGCTGTTCGTCGGGATCGCCGGTGCGGTCGACACCGCCGGCATCCGCACGGCGGCGCGGTCGATCAACCGCACCGACCTCGCGATCGCGGCGGGCGCGTTCGTCGGCTACGCGGTCGCGGTCGCCGGCCTCTGCGCCGTACGCGACCGCGTCGTCGGGCAGGCGCGCGAACACCTCGCGGCGCTCGTCGAGCTGGACGCCTCGATCGAACGTGCGCGGGGCGTTCGCGAGCTGCTCGACGCGCTCAGCGGGCACGTCTGCGAACGACTCGGGTTCCACCGCGCCGCGGCGGTGCTCGCGACCGACGAGCCCCCTCGGTCCGATGGCGACGCGCGTGCTGCGCACCGGTTCCTCCTCCTTGAAGCGTTCGCTCGACGACGACCGGCTGGGCGGCCTGCTCCCGGGCGCCGTCAACGTCGTGATGGTCCCGATCGGCGCCGACGGATCGCAGCGACGGCGTCCTCGCCGCCGAATGGGGACCGCGCCGCCGGGCCCGCATCCGCGACGATGACCCTCCGGACGCTCGAGCAGGAGGCCGTGCACGCCGCGCTGGCGCTGCGCCACCGGGCGCTGCTCGACGAGGTCGAGCTCCTCGCCACCCGCGACCACCTCACCGGGCTCGCCAACCGGCGCCTCCTCGAGGAGACGCTCGCTCTCGAGGTCCCGCGCTCGGCCCGGGCCGAGCGGCCCGTGAGCCTCCTCGTGTTCGACGTCGACCACTTCAAGACGGTCAACGACGAGCTCGGCCACCCGGCCGGCGACGTGGTGCTCCGGACGGTCGCCGACGCGCTGGCCCGGCGTACCAAGGCGTCCGACCTCGCGGCCCGCCTCGGCGGCGACGAGTTCGCGGTCGTGCTCCCCGACTGCTCCGCATCGGACGCGGTGCGGGTCGCGGAGCGGGTGCGTGCGGCCTTCGTCGATGGCCGCGGATCCCCTCCACGGTGACGCTCAGCGCCGGTGTCGCGACCATTCCCGACCACGCCAGCGTCGCCGACGAGCTCGTCGCCGCCGCGGACTCCGCCCTGTACGCCGCCAAGCGTGCCGGGTCGCGACCAGACGATGGTTGCCGGCTGAAGGGTCAGTTGCCAGCTGAGCGCTTACGAGCCGGCTTCCTCGACGGCGAGATCCTTCAGGTAGCGGTAGTCGGCCTTGCCCGCCGGGGAGCGGCGCATGGTGTCGACGAACACGAACCGGCGCGGCTTCTTGTACCCGGCCAGGCGCGGCCGGCACCACGCGTCGAGATCGGCTTCGCTCGACTCGCGCGCCGTCGAGCGTCGTTCCCGCATCTGTCGCCGGCGACGGCGCACCACCCGCTCGCCGAAGCGGTCGTCCGGAACACCGAGCACGACGCAGTCGGAGACGTCGACGTGCTGGCGCAGCACCAGCTCGACCTCCTCGGGATTCTCGTGCCGTGGTGGACCGCATTCTGGGGCATTCCCGTGCGTGCCGTGCTGCGCCGGCTGGCGCGCCTGGCACCTCGGGCACGGCGCGTCCTTATCTGCCACAACGTGCAGGACCACGAGGACGGGGCCGGCAAGCGCTTTCTCTCCCTCGGCGCCTTTCTGTCCGCGGACGCCTTCATCGTCCACGCGCACGAGGACCGGGAAAGGCTCGCGCGCCTCGCACCGCAGAGACCGACGCTCGTCGTGCCGCACCCGATCGGCCCGATGGAGACGGCGTCGCGAGAGGAAGCGCGCCGCCGACTCGGCATCGCCGGCCCGCTGGTGCTGTTTCTCGGTCTCGTCCGGCGCTACAAGGGTGTCGACGTCCTTCTGGATGCGGCGCCCGAGATCGTCCGGACGGCCGGGGCCTCGATCGCGGTCGTCGGCGAGGTGTTTCCCGACGCCGCGGACCTTGCCCGTCGGGCGCGATCGAGCCCCGTGCGCGAGGCCCTCTTCTGGAAGGATGCGTACGTCTCCGAAGAGGAGATGGCGGACTGGCTCGCCGCCTGCGACTGCGTCGTGCTGCCGTACCGCAAGATCTCGGGCAGCGGCATCGCCGCGCGGGCGATCGCGGCGGGCCGCCCGATGGCGGCGGCGGCGGTCGGCAGCCTCAAGGACATCGTCGTCCCGGGAGTAACGGGCGAGATCTTCGCGTCGGGCGATGCAGGCGCACTGGCGGCCGCGGTCCGGACCGTGCTCGGGCGTGGCATCGGCGCCTACGCGGCCGGCCTCGGCCGTGCCGCAGCAAGAAACTCGTGGCCGAACTACGTCGACGCCATTCTCGAATTTCTCGCCAGCCCGGGGGCCTGAACGCCTCTCGATTCCGAAGTCCGAAACTCGAAAATTCGAATTCCGGCATCCCGGTATACTCCGCCTCCCATGAATCTCGAGCTCACGGAGGAGCAGCGGCTCCTCCAGTCCGCGGTGCGGGAGTTCGCGGAGGAGACGCGTGCGTCCGCGGGCCGGCCGCGATCGACCAGTCGGGCGAATTCCCGCGGGACACCTTTGCCGAGGCCGGGAAGCTCGGGCTCGCCGGCGTCGGCGTTCCGACGGAGTACGGCGGCTCGGGGATGGACGCGGTGTCGTACGCCATCGTGATCGAGGAGATCTCGCGGGTCTGCGCGAACATCGGGCGTCATCCTTTCGGTCAACAACTCGCTCGTCTGCGATCCGATCGACGATTCGGCAACGACGGCGCAGAAGCAGGAGTTTCCTCGACGCCGCTCGCGCAGGGCGAGAAGCTCGGCTGCTTCGCGCTGACCGAGCCGGACGCCGGCTCCGACGCCGGCAACCAGAAGACGCGCGCGGTCCGCGACGGGGACCGCTACGGATCTCCGGCCAGAAGGTCTTCATCACCTGCGGGACGCGGCCGACGTCTGCCTTCTCTTCGCCACGACGAATCCGGAGAAGAAGGCGAAGGGCATTTCGGCCTTCCTCGTGGACGCGCGATCACGCCGGGCTTCGACCGGTCCCGGCACCAGGTCAAGCTCGGCGTCAACGCCTCGGGGACCGTCGAGATCTTCCTGACGGACGTGCGCGTGCCGGTCGCCGACCGGCTCGGCGAGGAGGGCGACGGTTTCAAGATCGCGATGGCGACCCTCGACGGCGGGCGGATCGGCATCGCCGCACAGGCGGTCGGGATCGCGACCGAAGCCTTCGAGGCCGCCGTCCGGTATGCCCAGGCGCGCCAGGCCTTCGGAAAGGCCATCGCCGAATTCCAGGTGATCCGCTTCTACCTCGCCGACATGGCGACCGAGTCGACGCCGCCCGCCTCCTCACGCGCCGGCCGCGGCGGCGAAGGACGCGTGAAGAAGAACGGCGGACGGTACTCGATGGAGGCCGCCGATCGCGAAGCTCTTCGCGGCCGAGATGGCGCAGCGCGTGACGACCAAGGCGCTCCAGATCCACGGCGGCTATGGCTACACGAAGGAATATCCGGTCGAGCGCAACTTCCGCGACGCGCGCATCACGGAGATCTACGAAGGGACGAGCGAGATCCACCGACTGATCATCGCGCGCGAGATCTTTCGCGACAGCGGGCCTCGTGATCGGATGACGCGGGGCGGCGGATAAACATGGGCCAGACACGCATGTTCCGGGACCGCGTGGTCTCGATGGAACAGACGCTCGAGGGCGGCGAGAAGCACCTCGCTCTGCTCAAGGAATCTGCCGGGAGGCGTTCCCGGACCTCGAGTACCGCGAGCACGCGCTCGACCACGAGCGCGATCTCTTCGTCATGGAGCTTCGGGCGCCGGACGGATCCCGGCGAGCGCATTGCGTGGACCCGGATGGTCCTCTTCGATGTCGAGCGCATCCCGACGCTGACGGCCGACCCCGCGTGCGCGCTGCGAGCGAGGATCGTCCAGCATCCTGCGGACGCGCCGGCGCCCGGAGATCGTCGTCACCTTCCGCCATCTCGAGGAGGGCTGGACGGACACGCCGGAGCCGCGTCGCGAGGGGCGCCGCCGGCGCCGCGGGGGCCGCGGAGGCGCACGGGGTACGGAGCGGCCGCCGGCGGGCGAGCGGCGTCCGGGCGGAGGTGGACCCGCGCAGCGGGACCGTCGCCCGGAGACCGACCGTCGCGGTGCTGCCGGGTCGCGAGGCCCCGCGCCCGCGCGCCCGGCCCGGCCGGGAGGCCCCCGGGCGGCCTGCCGGGGAGGCGCCGGGTCCGCAGAGCGCCGATGGAAAGCGTCGGCGCCGTTTCCGGCGGCGGCGGCGCGGCCGCGGCCCGGGCGGCGGCCCGGGCTCCGCGCCTCCGATCTCCGCGGGCCCGAGCATGAACCTCGAGCTGACGGAGGACCAGAGCGCGTATCCGCGACGCCGTGCGCGAGTTCGCGGAGACGGAGATCGCGCCGCGAGTGGCCGAGGCGAGCGCCGCCAGGAGATTTCCCGCGCGAGAGTGCTCGAGAAGCTCGGCCGCCTGGGCGTCCTGGGCATGATGGTCCCGGAGGCGTACGGGGGCGCAGGGGCCGACATGCTTTCGTACGTTCTCGTCGTCGAAGAGCTCGCCCGCGTCTGCGCGTCGACGGCCGTGATCGTCTCGGTGAACAACTCGGTCGTCGTGCTATCCCATCTGGAAGTTCGGCTCGGACGAGCAGAAGACCGGCGTTCTCACGGAGCTCGCGTCGGGGCGGGCGCTCGGAGCCGTACGCGCTGACCGAGCCGCAGTCCGGCTCCGACGCCGCCAACCAGAAGACGCGCGCCGTCACGCGACGGGTGGCACCTACGTCCTCGACGGCGCCAAGGCGTGGATCACGAACGCCGGCGAGGCGAAGTGGTACGTCGTCATGGCAATGACCGATCCCTCGGCCGGCACGCGCGGCATCACGGCCTTCCTCGTTTGCGCCGAGGACCGGGGGCTGCGCGTCGGCGCGCCGGAGGACAAGATGGGACTTCGCTCTTCGAAGACCGCGTCTCTCTTTCTCGAGGACCTTCGCATTCCGGCGTCGGTCGTCGGCTCGGAGCCGAGGGCGAGGGCTTCACGATCGCCATGACGACACTCGACCACTCCCGGATCGGCATCGCCGCGCAGGGGATCGGCATCGCCCAGGCCGCTTACGAGGCCTCGGTCGAGTATGCGCGCAGCCGGGAGAGCTTCGGACGCAAGCTCGGCGGAGCATGAGGCGATCGCCTTCCAGATCGCGGACATGCGCGTGCAAGCTCGAGGCTGCCCGGGCCCTGACCTATCGCGCGACGCTGCTGTCCGAGATTCCCGGGGTGCGCTGCTCCAAGGAGGCCTCGATGGCCAAGGTCTTCGCGACCGAGGCGGCCAACGCGATCGCCGCGCGCGCCGTGCAGATCTTTGGCGGGCTACGGGTATTCCAAGCGAGTATCCGGTGGAGCGGTACTATCGAGATGCCCGCGTGACGACGATCTACGAGGGGACGAGCGAGATTCAGCGGATGGTGATCTCGAAGAACGTCCTCGCGGGACGCTGAGACGATGAACGACGAAGATCCGGAACTGCCGCCGGCCGACAACGCCCCGGAAACGGAGCTGCCCGAGCCGGTTCCGGCCGCCCAGACGTTGACCGACGGCCCGAAGGAGCGCGTACCGGCGACGGCTGCTGCGGCGCGGCCGGACCTGCTGGACCGTCGTGAGCCCCTGTACCGGGAGTGCCGCGGCTACCGGCTCCGTCTGGATCCGCCGGACCTCGCGCGACTTCGCGAGCTGGCGGGATCCCGCGGCAAGTCGGACGACGAGATCGGCGAGGCCTTCTTCGACGGACAAGCAGACCGTCTGGCGGCCTCGATCGCCGACGACGTTCCTGTCCCCAACGAGATCCGAGTGGTCGTGGACCCCTATTCACGCCAGGCGTTTCTGGCGCTGGAGAATCGCATCCGCGGGATCCTGAGCTTCTAGCCGGGAGTCGGGGGAGCGCGTGGAGGAGTCAGGAGGGGTGCCGTCCCGACTCCCCCCGGCTCTCGTCAGATGTCGGCCGTGATCAAGATCCTCGTCGCCTTGGCCAGGCGCGCCTTCTTCTGGTGCGGGTCGATCTCGACGTGGATTTCGCCGGGCTCGGCCCCGGCCGACGCGAGAACGTCCACCCAGGCTTCCGCCCGAGAGCGGAGGAAGTCCTCGGCAATGGCCGGCTCCTCGCGGCCCTCGAAGTCGGGCATCGCCTTGAGCCTTTCGACGTTGGGCCGGTCGAGCACGAAGGCAAAGCCGTCGCGGGCCGTCCGGTAGCTGCGGGATCGATTCTGGGAGCTTGTGTCCATGACCGGGAATTTTACGGCATGCCGGGCGTTTTTGCGGCCGTGATGCACGCGCGGCGTACGGCGTACTTCGTTATTCTCGCGGCGGGCCTGGCCCTCGCCGCCCCGACCCTTCCGGCCGAGACCGTTCGGAATCACTTCGATTCCGACCATATCGCCTGGACCCCGGGCTTCTTCGACTTCGTGGTGATCGGGGCGCCGGGGAAGGCACGCTGGTTAGTCCTGTCCGACCCGAACCCCCCCTCCACGCCGAACAAACTGTCGCAGGTCGAAAAGAACCGCCCCGCAGACTCGATCGCCGCCGCCGTTCGGCGCACGTACACGTTCCAGGATGGGATCGTCTCGACGTTCATCCAGCAGGGCTCCGGCCGGGCGGGCCTCGTTCTTCGCATGAGGGACGAGAAAAACCTCCTCCTGCTTCTCGTCGACACCGCCTCGGGGGAGGCCGTGCTTTCGTCCTACCGCGATGGCAAGGCGACCGAGATCGGGCGGGGCAAGGCGCCCACGGGGAAGACGTGGGAGAAGTACTCCGTGACGGCCTCGGGGCCGAAGGTCTCGGTCTCCGCGGGCGACGCGAAGCTGTTCGAGGCGACCGACCCGAACCCCGCCGCCGGGCGGACGGCGCTGGCCGCCCTGGGCGAGGCCTCGTTCGACGAGTTCGTCCTCGAGTTCTAGCCGGTCAGGGAGCGACCGAGGCGGCGAACTTGAACCGGCCGCCCTCGACCTTGAGAACGACGGCCGGCTTGATGGGATTGCGGTCGGCGTCCATGGTGATCGTTCCCGTGACCCCTGGGAACTCCGCGGTCGCGGCGAGCGCGTCGCGGATCCGCTTGCCCTCGGTCGAGCCGGCGCGCGTAATCGCATCGGCGAGCATGCGCACCGCGTCGTAGGACGTCGCGGCAATCGAGTCGGGCTCGGCGCCGTATCGCGAGGTGTATGCTTCGACGAATCTCCGGACCGCGGACGAGGGGTCGTCCACCGAGTAGTGGTTCGAGAAGTATGCCCCCTCGATCGCGTCGCCTCCGATCTCGGTGAGCTTGGGCGAGTCCCACCCGTCCGCGCCGAGCAGCGTCGTCCGCAGGCCGAGAGTCCTGGCCTGGCGGGCGATGAGGCCGGCGTCGGTGTAGTAGCCCGGCACGAAGAGGACATCCGAATTCGCATCGCGCAGGGCGGTCAGCTGCGCCGAAAAATCGCCGTCGCCCTCGGAGTACTTCATCTCGCCGACGATCCGGCCGCCCATTCCCGTGAAGGCCTTCCGGAACGCCTCACCGAGGCCGACCGAGTAGTCGCTGCGTGCGTCGATGAGGATCGCCGCCGTCTCGGCCCTGAGGTTCTTGCGGGCGAACGCCGCGAGGACCTTGCCCTGGTAGGGATCGATGAAGCACACGCGGAAGATGTAGTCCCCCTTCTTCGTCACCTCGACGTTCGTGGACGAAGGGGTGATCATCGGAATCCCATAGCTCTGGGCGATCGGGGCTGCCGCGAGCGTCCGCGACGATGCGTTTTCGCCGATCACGGCGACGACATGGTCCCGCGTGATGAGCTTGGAGACGACGGACGCAGCTTCCGCCGCTTCGCCCCGATCGTCCTCGGCTACGAGAGCCAGCGGGCGCCCCAGCACGCCCCCGGCGCGGTTGATCTGCTCGATCGCCAGCAGCGCCCCGTTCCTGCCGGAGATGGCGAAGGTAGCGGTGGGGCCGGTGAGGGCTCCGTAGAAGCCGACCTTGATACCCTGGGCCTCCGGCGCCTTTTCGCCGCCGCAGGCGGCAGTCGCGGCCACGACGGCGATCCAGATCGCCCTCCGAATCCGGTGCACGGCGGCATTCTATTTGCAGTCGTGAGCCGCCAGTCATGAGCCCCGAGTTTGACGATACAGTTCTGCTCTCGACGAGTCACGACTCACGGCTGGTGACTCGACTCGCGACGGAGGCTTCATGTCCCGAATCTCTCTCGTCGGGCGGTCCCGGGCCGCCGGTGCGGCGCGCGAGGCCTTCGAGCGCAAGATCGCGGAGCGCGGCAACATCCCGAACATGTACCGTGTCTTTGCGCACCGGCCCTGGCTCCTGACGACCATGGACGCGCACTTCGCTGCAGTCATGGGGTCGGGCACCGTGCCGTTGAAACTCAAGGAGATGCTCGCCCTGCAGACCTCGCTCGAGAACGACTGCAGGTACTGCGCCGCCTCGCACACGCTGCTCGCGGAGCGTACGGGTGCCACGAAGGAGCAGGTCGCGAACCTGCTCGATTTCGAGAATGGCCCCTACAGTGAGAAGGAAAGGGTCGCCCTGCGCTTCGGGTTGCAGATGACGCGGGATTCCAACCGCGTGCCGGACTCCGTCTTCGCGACTCTGCGCGAGCATTTCGACGAGGGGGAGATCCTCGAGATCGCCGCCGTCGTCGGCCTGTTCGCCTATTTCAATCGCCTCAACAACGCGTTCGCGCTCGAGCCGACGAAGCCCGGGGACGGAACGAACAGTTGAGGGAGTCGGATCTCCGGAGTTCGGATTTCGGATCGGGTCGAAGCTGATAGGCTAGCGCGCCCGAAAGGACGGAAACGGGAAAGCCATGAGCTCCAACAAGTCCTACGACCTGGTCATCATCGGCTCCGGTCCGGGCGGCTACGTGGCTGCCATACGCGCCGCGCAGCTCGGTCTGGCGGTCCTGATGGTCGAAAAGGAGCCGCGCCTGGGCGGAGTCTGCACGCTGTGGGGCTGCATTCCTACGAAGGCGCTTCTGCACACTGCCGACCTGCTCGAGCAAGCGCGGCACGGCGCGGACGTCGGCGTAGCGGCGCGCGAGGTCCGGCTCGACATGCCGGCCGCGATGAAGCACAAGGAGAAGATCGTCCGCCAGTCCACCAACGGCATCTCCTACCTGATGAAGAAGAACCGGGTGGACGTGGCGCCGGGTTTCGGCCGGCTCGCCGGGGCCGGGCGCGTGGCGGTCGTCGGGGCCGACGGCGCCGAGACGGTCTACGTTGCGAAGAACGTGATCATCGCCACGGGCTCGACTCCCCGATCGCTGCCCGGAATGGATGTCGACGACAAGACCATCCTCTCCTCGACCTCGATGCTCGAGCTGACCGAAGTGCCGAAGTCGCTCGTCGTGATCGGCTCGGGGGCAGTCGGCGTCGAGTTTGCCTCGATGCACGCGCGCTTCGGGGCGCGGGTGACGATCATCGAAGTCCTGCCGCGGATCGTCCCGGTCGAGGACGAGGAGATCTCGCGGGAGCTCGCCGCGTCGTTCAAGCGGCAGGGCATCGCCATCTATCCCGATACGCGCGTGGAGCGAATCACTCCGGGGGAGGGCGGGGTCGAGCTCATCGCCCGCTCGTCCGGGGACAAGACCGAGACCTTTCGCGCCGAAAAGGTCCTCATGGCGGTCGGGCGCCGGCCGCTCACCGACGGAATCGGGCTCGAAGCCCTCGGCGTGGCCACCGAGAAGGGCTACGTCCGGGTGGACGCGAACATGCGGACCAACGTTCCGGGCGTCTATGCCATCGGCGACGTGCTGGCGACGCCCGCTCTGGCCCATCTCGCATCCGCGGAGGGCGTCGTCGCCGTCGAGCACATGGCCGGGAAAGGGCCGCGACCCATCAACTACGATCAGATTCCCGGTTGCACGTACTGCTCGCCCGAGATCGGGTCGATCGGTCTGACGGAGGCCCGGGCGCGCGAGCGCGGGTACGACGTCGTCGTGGGCAAGTTCCCGTTCTCGGCCATCGGCAAGGCGCGCATACTCAATCAGGCCTCGGGCTTCGTCAAGATCGTGGCGGAGAAGAAATATGACGAGGTTCTCGGCGTCCACATCGTCGGGCCCGCGGCGACGGAGCTGATTGCGGAGGCCGGAGCTGCCATGAAGCTCGAGGCGACGTCCGAAGAGCTCGTCAACACGATCCATGCACACCCGACGCTCTCGGAGGCCATCCACGAGGCCTCCGAGGCCGTCACCGGCCACGCGATACACATCTGACGCGCCGAGCGCAAAGCGCCGCGGCGCGTCATCCCGAGGGCCGAAGGCCCGAGGGATCCCTTTGAAGTCACAATGCGGCTCTTTCAGGTCGCTGCGCAGCTGCTAAAGGGATCCCTCGTCGCTGCGCTCCTCGGGATGACAAAGCGACCTGGTCGAGAAGCGTCGCGGGAGCGAGAGCGAAGCTCTCGCGACGGTTACTGCTGGTTCGGGTTTGCCGGCATCATCGGCGGTGCGCCCGGCGAGGACTGCACGGCATTGGCGGGCCCGTAGGCCCAGTCCTTCCCGACCACGTTGTCGTTGGCCGAGTTGGGCATTCCCTGCGTCTGTCCCGGAACGACGTTGCCGTAGAAGCCCGAGCCGAGACCCGGCTGCTTGGCGGCGCCCACGGTGCGCGCGTTCTGCGGCCCCGCCTGGGCGCTGCCACCCTGCATGGCGAGGTTGCCGATGGAAATGACCTGCTCGGCGAGATTCGTCGCCTGAGCGCTCGCTGCCGGGATCTGGGTCACCTTCATGACGTTCGAGCGCTTCATGCTCACGAGGTTTCCGCTCGGGTATTCATGAAAGACGACCATCGTGCCCTTGACGACGGGAAAGTCCGACGCGATCACCTTTCCCGAGGGGGACAGGTCGATCTGATAGAACTTCTGTTCCGCTCGGAGCGAGAAGGCACAGGCGAGCATCACCGCCACCGAAAGCAAGCGGATCCTCATAACCCACCTCCGCGCAAAAGCGTATCACGGGGTCGGCGCCGCGGCTGACCAGGACGGAGCGCCCCTTCGGCGAACCGTCCGCCGCATGAAGGAGATAAGCCCTTCCGGGCCGGAGGGTCGGGCATAGAATGGCGCACTCGAAACCGACGACCATGAGCCAGGAAGCACCCCGACCGGCCGACCTTTCGGCCCTGCGAATCCAGCGCGAGCCGGAGACCAGCCGCGGAACTCGCGGCTGGCTTCTTCTCGGGGCCGTCCTGGTCGTCGCGGCCGGAGTGGGAGCCTATTCCCTCGCGGGCCGCGGCTTGCGGCCGAGGAAGGTCGAGGTGGTCACGGCCGCGGTCGTCACGGAGGGCCAGGCGACCACGGTGCTGTCAGCGACGGGCTACGTCGAGGCCGAGCGCAAGGCGGACCTCTCTCCCAAGATCACATCCCGGATCACGGAGTTGAACGTGACCGAGGGCACGCGGGTCAAGACCGGGGACGTGATCGCGCGCCTGGACTCGACGGACCTCGACGCGCAGCTGGCGGAGGCAAAGGCCAACTGGGTGAACGCGCAGGCCGAGCTGATTCGACAGCAGAGTCTCTTCGACCAGGGGCTCAACACGAAGTCCGCGCTCGACGCAGCGGTTGCGAACGAGGCCGCGACCCATGCGCGCGTGCGGTACGTCGAGGCCCTGCTCGACTACACGATCATCCGCGCCCCTTTTGCCGGCGTGATCACGGCCAAGCGCGCCTTCGTCGGCGAGGCCGTGTCGCCCTTCGGCTCCTCGCCCTCGGGAGGCGGCTCGGGCGGAGCGATTGCCACGATCGTCGAGTTCTCGTCCCTCTACGTCGGCGCCGATGTCAACGAAGCCAATCTCTCGAAGCTCGCCAGGAACCAGCCGGCTGAAATCACGCTCGACGCCGTTCCGGACAAGACCTACCACGGGAGGCTGCGGCAGATCGTGCCGGCGGCCGACCGGCAGAAGGCGACGGTGCGCGTCAAAGTCGCTTTCCTGGATCCCGATGACCGGGTGCTGCCGGATCTCTCGGCGCGCGTCGCGTTCACCGCGGAGCCCACCCAGGGCAAGGAAGCCCGGGCGCGCGTCGTGATCCCGAAGGCGGCGCTGACGACGGTGGACGGCAGGACCGGAGTCTTTCGGATCGTCGACGGCAAGACCGCCTTCACACCCGTCACGGCGGGCGGAGACGTCCAGGGACAGGTCGAAGTGACTCAGGGCCTCCAGGGGGGAGAGCGCTTGGTTTCGCTGGCGGGCGGATTGAAATTGAAAGACGGCGAGAAAGTGCGCGTCGAAGGACAGGAGAACTGAGCATGGCCGAGCCTTTGATTCGGATCGAACACGTCGAGAAGGTTTACCGGCGAGACCAGATCGAGATTCCTGTCCTCATGGGCCTCGACCTGGCCATCCCGGAGGGCGAATACGTCGCGCTGATGGGGCCCTCCGGCTCCGGAAAGACGACCCTCCTGAATCTGATCGCGGGGATCGACCAGCCCACCCGCGGCCGCATCGTGGTCGCCGCCCGCGACATCGCCACGATGGGGCAGACCGAGCTGGCGAAGTGGCGGTCGAGCACGATCGGCTTCATCTTCCAGCTCTATAACTTGCTGCCGGTGTTGACCGCGTTCGAGAACGTCGAGCTGCCGCTGCTTCTCACGAATCTGAAGAAGGCCGACCGCCGCAGGCACGTCGAGACGGCCCTGTCCATCGTCGGCCTGTCCGACCGCATGGATCACTACCCCCGTCAACTCTCGGGCGGCCAGGAACAGCGGGTCGCCATCGCGCGGGCCATCGTTTCCGACCCCAAGATCCTGGTGGCCGACGAGCCCACGGGCGACCTCGACGCAAAGTCGGGCGACGAGATCCTGGAGCTGCTTCGGCGGTTGAACGAGGAGTTCGGCAAGACGATCGTCATGGTCACACACGACCCCAAGGCCGCGGCGCGAGCCCACCGCATGGTCCACCTCGACAAGGGTGTGCTGCACGCCGACGAACAGACCGGCTCGATGAGGAAGGCATGAAGTACTTTCACCTGGTCTGGAAGAACGTCTTTCGGAAGAAGCTGCGGACGACGCTCACGGCCAGCTCCATCGTCCTGGTGCTCGTCCTCATCGTGATCCTGACCTCGCTCCTCCAGGCGATGCAGGCCGACCCATCCGGGGGCCGCGGAGCCAACCGGCTGGTGGTCCAGCACGCCACCGGGCTCGGCAACTTCCTGCCCCTCTCGCAGCGCCAGCGAATCGAACAGATTCCGGGTGTCGTCGCGGTGTCGCCCGAGACCTGGTTCGGGGGCGTCTACAAGGACGACAAGCCCGAGAACTGGATCGGCCAACTCACCTGTGATCCCGACATCTACTTCGACAAGATCTTCGACGACGCGAAGGTCGACCCGGAAGTCAACGCCGAGTGGAAGGCCACGCGCAACGGGTTCGTCGCGGGCAAGACCATCGCCGAAAAGTTCCATTGGAAGAAGGGTGACCGGATCATCCTCAAGGGGACCTACATCCCGTTGAACCCGGAGCTCGTTTACATCGGTCCCTACACCGCGGGGGACGAGTCGAACATCTTCTTTCACAACGAATTCCTCAACCAGTCGAACTGGTTCGGCGCCAACAAATACACGGGTCTCTACTACCTCAAGGTCGACAGCGGGGAGAACGTCCCGCGCGTGGCGGCGGCGATCGACAAGATGTTCGAGAACAGCGACGCGCCGACGAAGACGCTCACCGAGAAGCAGTTCCAGCTTCAATTCATGGAAATGATGGGAAACGTCAAGTTCCTCATCAACGGCATCTCGCTCATCATTCTCTTCGCGGTGACCCTGATCGTCGCCAACACCGTCGCGATGTCGGCCCGGGAGCGCGTCACCGAGATCGCGGTGATGCGCACCCTCGGCTTCGGCCGCGGCCACATCCTGGGATTCATCCTCTCGGAGTCGATTCTGATGTCCCTGCTCGGCGGCGTTCTCGGCGTGCTGCTCGCGAAGTACTTTTTCATTCCGGGTCTGGTGGCCGCCGGAAACAAGACCTCGATCTCCGTCTGGCTGATCAACTTCCGGGTCTCGCCCGACACCCTGCTGCTCGCATTCGGCATCTCGGTCGGCGTCGGGGTCCTGGCCGGCTTCGTGCCCGCCATACGGTCCTCGCAGCGGCGAATCGTGGACGGTCTCAGGCAGGTGGTGTGATGGCGATCCCGCTCAAGTACAACTTCCGAAACCTGGTGGCGCGCAAGACCTCCACGGGCATGACCGCCTTCGTCATCGGCTTGGTCGTCGCCGTATTTCTCTGCGTGCTCGCGCTCGTCCAGGGCGTGACCCGGACGCTCTCGGTGACGGCCTCCACGCGCAACGTGGTCGCGATGCGGGTGGGCTCCCAGGCCGAGATGCAGAGCGTCATCACCCGCGACCAGGCGGACCAGATGCAGTCGATGCCGGGAACCGAGCGCAACGCAGCGGGCAAGTCCTACGTCTCGCCGGAGCTGATCACGCTCATCAACGTGCCCCGGTCGGATGGAAAGTCGAGCTCGAACGTCCAGGTCCGGGGCATGGCCCCCATGGGCATGGAGGCGCGCCCCGGCGTGAAAGTGATCGAGGGCCGGATGTTCAACGCGGCGACCAACGAGGCGATCGTTTCGAAGAATCTCGCGAAGCGGTTCGCGAGCATGAAGGTCGGCGACACCCTGAAGACGGGAAGCTTCCGGTGGGTCATCGTCGGGCTCTTCGACGCTGGGGGCAGCGCCTACGAGTCGGAGATCTGGACCGACGTGACGGATCTCCAGCAGCAGACCAAGCGCAACATCTATTCGTCCGTCTTCGTGCGCCTTCCCGACGCGGATGCGGCCAGCCGGTTCATCGAAACGATCAAAGGTGACCAGCGCCTCAAGCTCGAGGGCAAGACCGAGCGCAAGTATTACGACGAGCAGATGATCACGGGCGCGCCCATCAAGGCCCTGGCCTTCATCGTCGGGATCTTCACGGCGATCGGCGCCGCCTTCGGAGCCATGAACACGATGTACGCACAGGTGTCGGCCCGGACGCGCGAGATCGGGACCTTACGGGCGATCGGCTTTTCGCGGCGCTCGATCCTCGTGGCGTTCGTGATCGAGGCGCTGATGCTGTGCCTGGCAGGCGGGCTCCTCGGCGTCGTCCTCACGTTCGTCGTGTTCAACACGTTCCTCACGCAGCCCACCGGCACGATGAACTTCCGGACGTTCTCGGAGGTCCTCTTCAACTTCCGGATGACTCCACAGTTGATCGCCGGCGGTCTCGGCTTCGCCCTGGCCATGGGGCTGCTCGGCGGCTTCTTCCCGGCGGCCCGTGCGGCGCGGTTGAAGATCACGACGGCGCTGCGGGAAGTGTAGTGGCGGTCGCGGGTCGAGGGCCGAGCGTCGAGCGCGGGCGGACGGTCGTTCTTTCCGTTTTGCTGCTGCTCGTGGCGGGGGCGGGTCTGGGAGCGGTTCAGACCGTGACGATCGGGGACCTCTACGACGGCGGCACGGTCAACCTCGCGCCGGGCGACACGCTCGAGGTGAAGCTGTCGACCCCGGCGGGCTGTTCGTGGAGCGTGGCCTTCGATGACGCCGCGGTGCTCAGGACGGAGAGCGCCTCGGCGCCGGGCGGCTCCGTGTTTCGTTTCCGGGCGGCGACCACGGGCTCTGCGAGCGTCGGCCTTGCGTGCCGGAGCGCGGCGGATCCGCAGGCACCTGCGGGAGGCCTCTTTCGCGTGGCCGTCGTCGTGAAGGAGGCGCTGATGCCGCGAGGGCTTCTGCTCGAACAGCCCGACAACGGCTCCGACATCTTCGTCGTTCAGGGGGACGTCGTGGAGGTGAGGCTGCCCGCCAATCCGTCGACGGGCCATTCGTGGTCGATCTCCGCCAACGCCCCCTCGGTCCTGCGACCTGCAGGGGATCCGAAGTTCGACCCGGCGGCCGGCGGCAAGCCCGGCGCGGCCGGCACGCAGACCTTCGGATTTCGGGTGGTCTCCGGCGGCGGAGCGTTCCTTCAGCTCGTCTACGGACGGCCGTTCGACAAGGACACGCCTCCGGCACGGACCTGGGGCGTGTTCGTGGCCGCCGCGTCCACGGGGCCGTAGGCGGCTCCGCAAACCGACCGAAGTCGCGACAACCCGAGGAGCGACGAGGGGTCCGTTTTTCTGCCGCATTGTCGCTCGAAAGGGAGCCCTCACGGCTCTCGGGATGACAAGTGAAGAGCGAAACCGCCTGTCATCCCGAGAAGCGGAGCGACGAGGGATCCCTTTTGCGCCTCCGGGACCACGTCGGCCGCCGTCGATGATGTCCAGATTAACAGAGCCGAAACGCATCCGAATGATTCTAGACTGACCGACGTGCGGCTCGAATTCTTCGGAACGCGAGGTTACGTCGAGGAATCGTCCGCGGAACATTTCGGGCATTCGGCATTCGTGCTGGAGGCGAAGGGATTCCGCCTTCTCTGCGACTTCGGAGAGAACCGCAAGGGAAAGCTCGCGAAGATCCGGCCCGACGCGGTCTTCGTCTCGCACGCGCATCCGGACCACGGCTGGGGCCTCTGGGAGGGAACACAGGTTCCCGTCTACGCCTCTGCCGTGACCCACGAGCTCCTGCGCGAGCTGCCTCTGTTGAACCGTGTCGTGCTCGTGCCGGAGGAGCCCGTCGCGATCGGCCCGTTCCGCCTGACGCCGTTCCCCGTGATCCACTCGATACGCTGCCCGTGCATCGCCGCACGGATCGCGCTCGGGCGCTTCACGGTCGTGTATTCGGGCGACGTCGTCGCCTTCGAAGATCCGGACACGGCGCTGGCGGCGGCGGATCTCTACATCGGCGACGGCTCGACTCTGAAGGGTTCGCTGGTGCGGCGGCACGAGAGCGGCGTGCTCATCGGGCATACCACGGTGCGGGCGCAGCTCGGCTGGCTGTCGCGCCATGGGATCCTCCAGGCCGTCTTTTCCCACTTCGGCAAGGGCCCGATCGAGATGGGGCAGGAGGCCCTCGGCGAGGTCCTCGCGGATCTGGCCGCTGCCAACCCTCCCGGCTGTCGGGTCACAGCGGCATACGACGGGATGGAGATGGAGATCGGGCCTTGACGGGCCGATGGTATTAGTATTTAATACTTATATGGAACGAAAACTGGTCCAGATCGGGAGCTCGCTGGCTGTGACGCTCCCCGCCGAGGTCGTGCACGAGTTCAAGTTGAAGAAGGGGCAGGCGGTGGAGGTCTCGGTGCATCCGGTGACCCGTGCCGTCACGGTGCTACCCGGGATCAAGTACTTCGAGGACGGGAAGGTCACGAAGCGGTTCGAGCGGATCGCCCAGGATGTGGCGCGCCGCTACGATGAAGCCTTCCGCGAGCTCGCGAAGTAATCGGTGCTCTACCTCTCCGTTGAACATGTCCTCGATCTCCACGCGTTCCAGATCGAGCGCTACGGCGGCAGTGGGGGCCTCCGGGATCGTGGTGCGCTGGAATCCGCGGCGGCGCGCCCGGCCATGACCTTTGGAGGAGAGGATCTCTATCCGGATCTGGCAGCCAAAGCGGCTGCTCTCATGCACTCACTGGTGATGAACCATGCTTTTGTGGACGGGAACAAGCGTGTTGGAGCTCAAGCAGCGATCGTCTTCTTGCTCGTCAATGACCACGACACGACCATCTCGCCCAAGGAGCTCGAGCAGATGACCCTCGCTGTCGCCCGCGCCGAGATGGACGTCGAGCCTCTGACGATCTGGTTCCGCCAGCGCATCGTGCGGCGGGAGTGAGCCGACAACTTCTCGAGAGCACCACCCCACCGATCGGCTGTCCAAATGGGGTCAGTCCTGCAATCGTGAACTCTCGCGGTTGGATCCGGCGTCCACTACGCGCCGATGGGCTGGAGCTGGAGATCAACGCTTGAGCGTCGCATGTTGCCTCGCCAACGCATCGTGCGCCGGGTCTCGGGCCGCCCGCTCAGGGGAGTGCCGGGCCAGGTTTTGATGGATTTGCGATCTCGATGGCGGGATGGGCGCTCGGGATCCTTCTGTGCCTTCGCCGCGAAGCTTCCCCGCTTCCGGGTCCGGAAGCGTCAGCGGCGGAGGGATGACCGCGTGTGAGCGGGGAGCGCCGGGCCGGTGGGCGCGACGGGGGAGTCGGTGCGGGACGCTTCCGGCTTCGGCGAGGCTTCGAGGACAGCCTGCCGCGCCTCGCGCGAGCGCTTGATGAAGGCGAGCAGGCCGCCGGCCATCATGACGTAGAAGCCGCCCCAGACGAGGGCGATCAGAGGCTTGTGCGTTACGTCGATCGACAGGGATTCGACGGTGGCCGCGTGGAATTCGTCCGCCGGGTTCTTCGAAACGCCCCGCAGGCGCAGGACGACGGCACCATCGTTCGGTGAGACGGCGAGGACCTGGACCGTTCCGTTGGGCAGACCGGGGATCGCGAGCTCCTGCGCCTCGGCCTCGCGCCCGTCCATGTGGAACACGTAGCGGATCGTCATGTCGTGCTGGGACCCGTCGGGGGGATTGATCGTCAGATCCGTCAAGACGAGGACCGTCTTCTCGCCGCGCATCATGGCCGAGCGGTCGGCGTTGAAGTCGCGGAAGGTGAATGCGGTGCCGTCGATGTTCGTGGTCGTTCCCTTCATGAGACGCACTTCCCGCCCCACCGACTCCGGCTGGCCCGGGTCGTACTGCTGCGGTGCGATGTAGAGGTCCATGACCGGGGAGTTCCGGATCGAGGGATTGACCATCAGCTGGCCCGTGCGGCTGTTCTCGTACATCTTGGGATACGCATAGAACGTCTTGCCCTTCGCGGTCTCGACCCGGACCTCCATCGCCGTCTTGCGGTCGCCCATGCCCGGAACGACGCGCAGGAACGTCAGCGTCGTGTCGCCGACCTTCTTCGGGACGTTGACGGGAAGCGTGACGCGCTGGGACTTTGCGTAAGCGCCGGAAATCACGATTCCGGCGAGCATGATCCCCACGCCGACGTGCGCGAGGTACCCGCCGGCCCCTCCGAGCTTGCCGTTGCCGGCCTTGCGGATCACGGCGCGCAGGTTCATGTCGGCCGCGAAGAATGCCGTCAGGAGCAGGACGAGCGTCTCGGGCTTGTCGGCGCCGAGGGCGAAGGCGACGAATGTCAGCACGGCCGCAACGGCGAGCGAGCGGCGCGCGCTCTTCCAGAGCCCCGAAACCGTCTCGCCCTTCCAGCCGACGAACGGCACCAGGCCGGCGAGGAGCACCAGCAGGAACGCCGCGGGTGTGGTGGTCTTGCCGTAGAAGCTCGTCTGGACCTGCGACGGCGTTCCGGACAGGCGCGTCAGGATGGGAGCCGAGGTCCCGAGCAGGATCACCGCGGCGAGCGCGCAGAAAACCGCGATCCCGAGGATGAAGAAGACGCTGCGCGAGAGCAGAGGCGCCTCGTTCTCCTCGACGGTCGGGATCGAGCGCCATCGCCACGCGATCAGCCCGATCGAGAGCGCGATGAACGTGCCGAGGATGCCGACGAGCCACCCCGTGATGCCGAGGTCGATGAAGGAGTGGACCGAGAAGTCCGCGAGCACGCCCGAGCGCGTCAGGAACGTGCCGTAGAGGATCGCCGCGTACGCCGTGCAGGCGAGGATCAGGTTGACCTTGCGGTGGCGCTTGCGCGAGCGCTGGAGGAACATGCCGTGAACCAGGGCGGCGGTGAAGAGCCATGGGACGAGACTCGTGTTCTCGACCGGGTCCCAGCCCCAATAGCCGCCCCAGCCGAGCGTCTTGTAGGCCCAGTAGCCGCCCATGAGGATGGCGGTGCCGAGCGTGAGGAACGTCAGGAGCGCCCACGGCAGAGCCCGTGTGATCCAGCCATCCCAGCGCTTCTTCCACATCGCCGCGATGGCGAACGCGAAGGGCACCGACAGCGACGCGAAGCCCGTGAACATCACGGGCGGATGGATGACCATCCACGGGTCCTGGAGCAGGGGATTCAGGCCCACGCCGTCCACGGGCGCGGGCGGCGGCAGGAGCTTGAACGGGCTCTGCTTGCAGAGGATCGCGATGATCCCGAGGAAGGTCGCCAGATAGACGACCATCACCGGGGCTTCCTGCTCCTTGGCGCTCCTCCACACGAAGAGGCCGATGAGCGACCCCCAGAAGCACCAGAGAAGGAACGATCCCTCCTGGCCGGCCCAGAATGTCGAGATCTGGAAGTGCAGCGGCAGATCCAGGCTCGAGTACGAGTTGACGTAGGCGACGTCGAAGCGGTGCTGCAAGAGGAGCGTCATCAGGATCGCCGCCGCGGCCACGACCGAGACCGCAAAGGCCGTGTAGAGGGTTCGGGCCAGCGGCAACAGGTCCTTGCGCCCTCGGTCGACCCGCAGATACGTGATCGCCGATGCCAGACCGGCGAACAGAGCGCTCCAGATCGCGGCGACGCCGGGCCAGACGTACATCAGGACGCTTTGCCCGGGGCGGGTTTGGACGCGTACGCCTTCTCGACTTCGGCGCCCTGGTACTTCGACGGGCACTTCACGAGAAGTTTCTCGGCTTCGATGTGGCCCTCGCGATAGCGGCCGATCGCGACGATGGAGATGGCGTCCTTGAAGTTGCCCGGCCGGACTCCGCGGTAGACGACGGGCATCCGGCGGCCGTTGGGATCGACGAGCTCGAAGGCGAGCTGCTCGCTCGTGGCGTCGTAGCGGTCGCTCTCCTTGTCGAGGGCGCCCATCACCTGGACCACGCCGCGGGCCTTCTTCGCCTCGTCGAAGGAGAGGTATGGAGTGAGCGTCTTCTGGAATGCCGTCAGGCCGAAGCCGACGAAGGCGAGCGTCAGGACGGCCGCGACCCAATATCCACGTTTCATCGCGCGCGCTCCTTTTGCGCCAGGCGCCGGTCGAGCCGCCAGAGGTAGGCAAAGAGGCCCACCCAGATCACGACGTTCACGGCAGCGAGATACCCGAGGCTCGTCATGACCCTAGTCTCTCCCTCCTTGGCATCCCGGAGCAACTGTTGTCGAGGACAGGTGCGCCACGCCTGATCTAAACGCATCAGGCGCGGCTTTTGGAGCGGTTGGGCCCTGACCCCATCCGAGCGTCATGGAAACGAGCTTGACGGCGGTCGTATAGGGGGATAGGGTGGCCGGCCAGTGGTATTCCCGGGAGGGTCGTGATGCGGAGGCGGGAAGAGCGACTTCTTCGTCATGCCGCGAGCCACGCGGGCGGGGGTGCTCAACGATTCGTCCACGCCCGTCCTCCGCCGGCTTCGCTCGAAAGAACCTGATTTGCGCCGCCGTTGGGCGACGCTTGAACACGTGGCGAGCACCACTCAATGCTCTACGGAGGTAAACATATGAAACCCTGGCGTATCGCGGGTGCGTTGACGTTATCGGCCGCCGCTGCACTGGCTGTCGTCACGATGAACCGATCAGGCCCGTCGCCGGTGGGAAAATCAGGCGGCAAGACTAGGGCAGTCAACAAGGTCAGCCGGGAAGACGCCGAGAAGTTCAGAAACAAGATGATGATGCCTGGCCCGGAACGAGAGGGCGGGCCGATGGCCGCAACGGAAGAGGATTACGCGAATCGCGCCTTCCCGGCCGCGTATATCCCGTTCAACTTGACCTCGAGCGCGCAGAACGCGTGGGGGAAGGCGAAGAAGAACAAGAAGAATGTGGGCACGTGGACGCTCATCGGCCCGAGCTCGGCAAACTTCCCCGATGTTCTGACTTTTAGTGGCGCGCCGTACACGACGTCCGGTCGCGTGACTGCCCTTGCCATCGCACCGAACTGCGGCCAGGGCCACTGCTACCTCTATCTCGCGGCAGCGGGGGGCGGTATCTGGAAAACGGACCACGCGCTCCACACGAACCCTTCCCAAAAGTGGGAATTCATCTCCGGCAGCTTCGCCACCAATGCGATCGGAACATTGGTCATCGATCCGACCGACCCGACGGGGAAGACGATCTACGCCGGGACCGGTGAGCCCAACGCATCGGCCGATTCGGAGGCCGGCTTCGGAATCTACAAATCAACCGATGGCGGCAACACGTGGACGCACCTCGCCGCGAATACGAGCGTTCCGACGGGGTCAGGAGTCGACTGCGGCGCTTTGTTTGGCGTTGGCGGTGTTCAGAACGCGCCTGCATACAGCGGGCCCGCGTTTGACGGCCGCGCCATTTCTTCCATCGTCGTCGACCCGAGCCACCCGAATGTTCTCTACGTCTCGTCCGCCCGCGGCGTGCGTGGCATTAGTTCCGTCTTGAGCGGGGGCGCCGTCTCGCTTGCTCCCGGCCTTCCGCCCTACGGACTATGGAAGTCCACGGACGGCGGCGCAAACTTCACGCTGCTCAACTACCAGGACATTTGCTTGAACCCGACGCTTGCGGGTAGCGCAGGAATCGTCCAGTCGAGCTTTGGTTCGACGCGCGGCGTCAACCACGTCGAACTTGACCCGAGCACTGCGGGTACGATCTACGCGGCTGCTTTCCCGCAAAACAACGCTATCCCTGCCAACACCAAAGGGGGCGTCTGGCGCTCGATCGATGGCGGCGTGAGCTGGACGCAGATCAAGACCGCGCTCAATTCAGGACAGAACACCGACCGTGCTGAATTCGCCGTCACGAAGTTGTCGAACGGCAAGACTCGGATGTATGTGGGCGATGGAAATGCCGGGGCCCCTGCAGCGCGCTTCTATCGCACCGACGACGCCGCTGCCGCTGTACCGGCCTTCGTGGACCTGACCACGACGCAAAACATCAACTACTGCACGGGTCAGTGCTGGTATGACAACGTCGTTTACTCGCCCCCCGGCAAGCCCGACGTGGTGTACCTGGGTGGTTCCTACGACTACGGCAGCTATGGCTTCACGAACAACGGCCGCGCGTTCATCCGCTCGGCCGATGCGGGTGCGTCGTTTACCGATATGACGTGGGACGCGACGACGAACCCGACTCCGTCAAACACCTGCTGTCAGCCGAATCCTGTCGCGCCGAATGGTCAGCACCCGGACTCGCACGCGATCGTCGAGGTGCCGGGCACCGACGCCGCGTTCTTCGGCACGGATGGCGGCTTGATTCGCTCGAGCGGCAGCTTCACCGACATTTCCTATCAGTGCAGCTCGTTCCGCGGCCTCACCGGCGCGAATCTCGCTTTGTGCCAGCAGCTCCTGTCCCAGGTCCCGACGAACCTCTACACGACCTACAATGACGGTCTCTCGACGCTGCAATTCCAAAGCGTCTCGGTTGACCCATCGAACTCCAAGAACCTGATGGGCGGCACGCAAGATAACGGCACGTTTCAAACGACAGGCTCCACGACAGTGTGGCCACAGGTCATTTACGGCGATGGCGGTCAGTCGGGATTCGACGTGGGCATCTCGGCGTTCCGGTTCAATTCGTTCACGTCGAATTTTCACGATGTGAACTTCCAGAACGGCGACCCGTTGAAGTGGGTCATCGCGAGCGGCCCGATCGTGGCCAGCGGGGAGAGTGCTCAGTTCTACGCTCCCATCATCGCCGACCCTGTCAGTGCAGGGACGATCTTCCAGGGCTCTCTGAGCGTCTGGCGGACTCAGGATTGGGCCGGCAACCAGGCGTTCCTCGAAGTGAACTGCCCGGAATTCACGACCTCGGGCGCGAATCCCGCCTGCGGTGACTTCGTTCGCATCGGGCCGGCTGGCGCAACGAACCTGACAGCAAACGTGGCAGACTACCGCGGAACCACTCGTTCGGGTGGGAACGTGGCGGCTGTCGCACGCGACACGACTGACACGGCGACATTGTGGGCGGCGACAACGGCGGGGCGTGTCTTCATCTCGAAGAACGCTGATAACGCTACGAATACCGCCGTCACATTCACGCGGCTCGATTCGCTCGCTGCGAACAGTCCGGGTAGATTCGTCAGCGGTATCTCTGTCGACCCCATTAACCCGAATCACGCTTGGATCTCGTACTCGAGCTACAGCTCGCTGACCCCGACAACGCCGGGCCACGTGTTCTCGGTGACGTACAACCCGGCAGGCCCGAGCGCGACGTGGATCAGCCTCGATGGGTCGGGAGCGACGGCGTTCCCGGACTTCCCGGCGACGGGCATTGCGGCAGATTCGAACGGCGACCTCTATGTCTCGAATGACTGGGGCGTCCTGCGGCTTCCGAGCGGCTCTGCCGACTGGGAAGTCGCCGGCACCGGTCTTCCCATGGTCGAGGTCGCGGGCCTCACGATCGTTCCGGGTGCACGGAAGCTCTTCGCCGCGACGCACGGCAGGAGCGCCTGGCAGCTCATACTGCCCTAAGGGGGATCAGGCTTACGGGCGGGGTAGTGAAAAATCTATCCCGCCCGTTTGTTTTTCGGCAATGGCATCATTCTTCAAGAACCTGATTCCGGCGTGCCTGTCTCTGGTTCTGGCCTGCACGGCATCGGTCAATGCCGCGCCGCCGGGCTTCCTGGAAGGGCATCTGAAGATTTTTTCGCCCAAGGAAGTCGATCTCGCGGATGGAGACGCTTCTGCGATCACGGCTGAGGACTATGCCCAATACCCGCTGCTCATCTTGAGCCGGGACGGGAAGAAGGAAATCGCCCGGGTGGCCGCGAATGCGGAGGGAAACTATCGGGCCGCATTGCCGCCAGGCGATTATGTTTTGGATGTGCAAGGGCGCGCTCGCGGTCATCTTCGCTCGAAACCGCGACCATTCGAGGTTGTTTCGAAACAGACCGTCCGCGTCGATATGGATATCGACACCGGAGTTCGATAACTAACCTAAGTTCGTCGGGGCGGCCCCGGCACGGCTCTCGAATCGAGATCCAGTCGGCAAGAGCGTCGGTAGACTCGTTTCGTCGCGGACGCTATGGGGCGGGCGACCCTTTTGTGAGGCTAACCCGCCTCGCCAGCCGTGCCGTCCGGGCTTCGAGCCCCAGCATCCAGAGAAAGAGGCCCGAAAAGCCCGCCAGGGCGCCGAAAAAGACCACCCGGGTGGGACTGTCCATGAGGATCTTGCCCTGCGGGTTGATGACCGTCTGGGGGTGGAGGGAGGCCGTGATTCGAGGTGCGACGAAAGTGAGAAATGGCATGAGCACAGCGGCAAAGAGAGCGTAGGCGGCCGCGATCCTCGGCCGGCGCTCGGGATCGTCCACGGCCGAGCGCAGGAAGAGGTAGGCGGCGTAGAGAAAGACGAGCAGGAGGTACGAGGACTCGCGCGGATCCCAGTTCCACCAGGAGCCCCACATGACGTTGGCGAAGAGCGACCCGGTGACGAGCGTCAGGATTCCGAACAGCAGTCCGATGCGAACCGCCGCCGCCGCGACGTCGTCGTGCCAGGGATTGCGCTGGACGAGATAGGCGAGCGAATAGGCCGCGGCCACGATGAACGCGAGCGTCGAGGTCCACGCGCAGGGCACGTGGAAGAAGACGATGCGCGAGGACTCGCCGATGAAGCCCTTTGCGGGTTCCGGCCACAGGAACGCCGCCGCGATCACCGCGGCCATGTACGGGAGAAGAAGCCATTTCAGGAACTTCATCTCGGCTCCATGTCCGGATCTCGAAATTCGAGATCCGAAATCGCCCTCAATCCTCCCACGCCACCTCCGCCAGCATATACGCGGCGCCGGTCGCGGCCCCGTCGTAGGCGATCATCACGCGCAGGGGCGTCCAGGGGATGCCGCCGTGCGTCGCCTCGATCGTGGCCGCGATCGCCATCAGAAGCAGCGGCAGGATGAGCGGAAAGGCGATGAGCACGAAGAGCACGTTGCGCTGGCCGGCGCGGGCCACGAGGGCCGAGAGAAAGGTCGAGACGACGGCCAGGCCGTAGCCGCCCACGAGCATCGTCGCCGCGATGCCGGCGGCAGACCCCGCCTTCCAGTCGAGCAGGATGAGGAACCCCGGGATCGCGACGGCCGCCATCGCGAGGAAGAGGACCAGGTTGAAGAGGCTCTTTCCGGCGAGCACGATCGTGGCCGGAACGGTCTTGCGCAGGGCGAGGCCGGTGCCCGCCTCCTCCTCCGCGACGAACGCCCGCGGCAGCCCGGTCGCGGCTGCGAAGAAAAGGATGATCCACAGAAGCGCCGCCTGCAGGGGCGGGCGGTCCTCCTCGTGCAGCCCGAAGGGCCCGATCGCGAACGACACGAGAGCCAGTGCCGTCACAGCGAAGAAGAAGACGGCCACGATTGCCACACGGCGCCGCAGCTCCTGCGTGGCATCCTTCGCGCAGACTGCCCAGGTCCTCGAGGCAGCACTCACGGCTTCGGGCTCCCGGCCACCGACGCTCGACCCTCGACCCCGAGCTCGATTCTCTGCTCGGGATGCGCGAAGTCTCTTTCGTCGTTCGACGCTAGGATGACCGCACCCCGCTCGCGCGCCGTGGCGACCACGCGGTGGACCGTGTCGCGGCCTTCGAGGTCGAGCCCCGCCATGGGCTCGTCGAGCAGGAGGATGTCAGGATCGAAGAGGCGGGCGAAGGCGATCCGCAGCCGCTGCGTCATGCCGGTCGAGAACTCCTCGACGCGCCGCTCGATCGCGTCCCGGGAGAGGCCGACCTCCAGCAGCCGGCGCCGTGCGTCGTCGGGGCTTGCCTCGCGGCCGGCCGCTTTCCGGAAGAACAACAGGTTCTCGACCGCGGTCAGCTCGCGGTACAGAGAGAGATCCGGTCCCGCCCAGCCGACGGCGAGGCGGCGCTCGGCGCTCGGCAGCGTGCGGCCGGCCTCGCGTTCGACGCGCAGGCGCCCGGCGGTCGGCCGGGCGAGGCCGGCCAGAATCTTGAGCAGCGTGGTCTTGCCGCTTCCGTTCTTTCCCGACACGGCGACGAGCCCGCGGGCGACCGTGAAGGAGAGGCCGGAGAAAAGCGGTGCCCCCGAGAAGGACTTTTCGAGGTTTTCGGCGGCGATCGTGGTCGGCACGGCCTTCGCGCACGATACCACTCGCCGCCGGGCCTTGCGGCCATCGGCCGGCGCTTGAAAAGGCGCGCGCGGCTCCGATATGATCCCGCCGCCTTCGGGAGCGCTTCGAGACAGCCAGGCCGTCCCCGGGGGCTCCGGCGGATAATCCAGAAGGAGTGTTTTCGATGTTGAAGCGTGCCCTGTTTCTGCTCGTGGCGACGACGGCGTCCCTGTCCCTGATGGCCTGCGGCGGCAAGAAGGACGAGGATGCGTTGATGGAGGACGAGGGGACGGCCAAGACGGCCTCCGCCCCCGCGACCTCAGCGGCCGCTCCGGCCGCTGCTCCCGCCGCAGCACCCGCCGCCGGCGGCGCGACCGTGACCGGCAAGGTCAATTTCGAGGGCGCCGCGCCCCAGATGGCCGCGATCAAGATGGACGCGGACGCCTTCTGCAAATCCGAGCACAAGGAGCCCGTGTACGAGCAGGAGGTCGTCGTCAATCCGAACAAGACGCTGGAGTGGGTGCTCGTCTACGTCAAGGAAGGTGTCACCGGGACCTACCCGACGCCGACCGAGCCGATCACGCTCGACCAGCATGGCTGTCAGTATCGGCCGCACGTCTTCGGGATGCAGGCGGGCCAGCCGCTCAAGGTCCTCAACAGCGACGGGACGCTCCACAACATCCACGCCCTCCCGAAAAAGAACGCCGAGTTCAACATCGGTCAACCGTTTAAGGGCATGGAAACGATCAAGAAGTTCGACACCCCGGAGTCGCCGATTCGGTTCAAGTGCGACGTGCACAAGTGGATGGGCGCGTACACGGGTGTTTTCACCCACCCGTTCTTCGCGGTGACCAACGACCAGGGTGCCTTCGAGATCAAGAACCTGCCGCCCGGGAACTACGTCATCGAGGCCTGGCACGAGAAGTACGGCACCCAGACCCAGAACGTGACGGTGACCGGCAGCGAGCCGAAGACGGTCGACTTCAACTTCAAGGGATAGTTTCGAGGGATAGTTCGATAGTCTAAGCAGCCGTGAAGAGCAAAAAACCTGTTCCTCGCGCCGTCCGGGCCCTCCGGCCGGCGCTTTTCTTTTTGGTCGCGGGTCTGTTGCCGGGCTCTGCCAGCGCGTGGCCATTCTGGATGTCGCTGCCCGAGCAGGCCTCGACCTACGCGCCCAAGATCGACGGCATGTTCCACCTGATCATGTGGATCACGGGCGTGGTCTTCGTCATCGTCGAGGCGATCCTCCTCTATTTCCTCTGGAGGTACCGGCATCGCGAGGGCCAGCCGGCGCACTACACGCACGGGAACAACCGTCTCGAAGTCGTCTGGACGATCGTTCCGGCGTTGATCTGCGTGATGCTGGCGCTTCTCTCGCGCCGGATCTGGGACGAGATCAAGGAAGAGATGCCCCACGACGCGCTCCAGATCCAGGTCACCGGCGAGCAGTTTGCCTGGAACTTCCGATATCCGGGCGCCGACGGCAAGTTCGGCACGCCGGACGACATCATCACGCTCAACCAGCTGCACTTCCCAGTGGGTAAGCCCGTCGTCGTCGAGCTGACCTCGAAGGACGTCATCCACTCCTTCTTCCTGCCGGAGTTCCGTGTCAAGCAGGACGCCGTGCCAGGCATGAAGACCCACATCTGGTTCGAGGGCAATCGCGTCGGACACTGGGAGATCGCCTGCGCCGAGCTCTGCGGGCTGGGTCACTTCCGGATGAAGGGATTCGTCACGGTCGACACCCCGGAGGACTACCAGAAGTGGCTGGCGGAGCAGGCGGCGGAGCAAGCGGCCGAGCAGAAGCCCGCCCCCGCGGTGCCGGAAAAGGGAGGCAGTTCTTGAGCACGGTCGCCAAACCGCTGGAGGTCCATCACCCCGGCGTCCACGCGGCGCCGACGTCCTTCTGGCGCAAGTACATCTTCTCGCTCGACCACAAGGTGATCGGCAAGCAGTACCTCTTCTACGCGCTGTTCATGCTCGTGATCGGAGGCCTGCTCGCGACACTCGTGCGGTATCAGCTGGCGTGGCCGGGCCGCGCGCTGCCCTTCATGGGCAAGCTCGCGCCGGAGGGAATGCCGGGCGGGCTGATGCTTCCGGAGTACTACAACTCGCTCTTCACCATGCACGCCACGATCATGATCTTCTTCGCGATCATGCCGATCCTGATCGGCGCGTTCGGCAACTTCGTCGTTCCGATCCAGATCGGCGCGCGCGACATGGCCTTCCCGAAGCTCAACATGATGTCCTTCTGGGTGGCCGTGCCGGCCGCGGTCATCATCATCTGGTCCTTCTTCGTGACGGGGGGCGCGGCCGCGGGCGGATGGACGTCGTACGCGCCGCTCTCGGCGATCCAGCCGAAGGGCCAGACCCTCTGGCTGATCTCGCTGCTGATCCTGGGGTTGTCGTCGCTGCTGACGGCGGTGAATTTCCTGACGACGATCATCAACATGCGGGCGCCGGGTATGAGCTTTTTCCGGCTGCCGCTGACGGTATGGTCGCTCTTCATCACGGCGCTGCTGCTCCTGCTGGCATTGCCCGTGCTCTCGGCCGCGCTCATCATGCTGCTCTTCGACCGCACGCTTGGAACGACGTTCTTCCTGCCGGCCGGCCTGATCGTCTCGGGCCAGCCGTGGACCAACGCCGGGGGCGGGCAGGTGCTCCTCTGGCAGCACCTCTTCTGGTTCTTCGGGCACCCCGAGGTCTACATCATGATCCTGCCCGCGATGGGCATTACGTCGGAGATCCTGCCCGTCTTCTCGCGCAAGCCCATCTTCGGCTACCGCGCCATGGCGTACTCGATGTGCGGGATCGCGGGTCTGGGGTTCATCGTGTGGGGCCACCACATGTTCCAGAGCGGCATGAACCCGATCCTGGGGACGACCTTCATGATCTCGACCATGGTCATCGCGGTGCCCTCGGCCATCAAGACCTTCAACTGGCTGGGGACGCTGTGGGGCGGCAGCATCCGCTTCAGCACCCCGATGCTGAACGCCCTGTCCTTCGTGTCGATGTTCGTCATCGGCGGGCTGTCGGGCGTCTTCATGGCCTCCACGCCGGTGGACATCTTCATCCACGACACGTACTTCATCGTCGGGCACATCCACTACGTGCTCTTCGGGGGCTCGCTCTTCGGGGCCTTCGCCGGTCTGTATTTCTGGTACCCGAAGATGTTCGGGCGGATGATGAACGAGACGTGGGGCAGGATTCACTGGTTCCTCACGTTCGTCACCTTCAACCTGGTGTTCCTGCCGATGCACTTCCTCGGGATGCGCGGGATGCCGCGGCGTATCTACGATTACACGCAGTACACCCACCTGAAGGGCCTGCAGCCGATGAACCAGATGATGACGATTTCGCTCTTCGTTCTGGGCGCGGCGCAGGTCATCCTCGTCGTGAACTTCTTCCTCTCGATGCGCCGGGGAAAGCTCGCCGGACCGAACCCGTGGCATGCCAACACGCTTGAGTGGCAGACGGCCTCGCCGCCACCCCACGAGAACTTCGTCGGGCGCGTCCCGACCGTCTACCGCGGACCCTACGAGTTCAGCGTCCCGGGCCACGGTTCCGACTACTGGCCGCAGAGCGATCCGGCGGGCCCCGCCGCCGCGAAGGCACATGCCTGAGACGGCCTTCGCCCGGGGCGGCCGCGCGAACACCGGCCTCCACCGCTTCGCCGTCCTGACGGCGGCGGCGACGCTACTCTTGATCGTCGCCGGCGGGCTCGTCACTTCGACGGAGTCGGGGCTGTCGGTGCCCGACTGGCCGACCACGTACGGGCAGAACATGTTCACGTTCCCGATCTCGAAGTGGGTGGGCGGGATCCGCTTCGAGCACACGCACCGACTGATCGCCTCGACGGTCGGGATGCTGACGATCCTCCTCACCGCGTGGCTCGCGCGGCGCGAAACGCGTCGCTGGGTGCGCCGGCTCGGATACCTGGCGCTCGCCGCCGTCGTGGCGCAGGGCGTGCTCGGCGGCCTGACCGTGCTCCTTCTGCTTCCGCCCGCGGTCTCGGTGGCGCACGCCTGCCTCGCGCAGACGTTCTTCAGCCTGACCGTCGCGCTCGCCGTCGTGACCTCGCCGCGCTGGAAGGACCGGGCGCCGACGAGCCTGCGCCTCGCCTTCGCCGGCGAGCCCGTCGCGCGGATCGCGGCGGTCACCGCCGGCGCCGTCTTCCTGCAGCTCGTCGTCGGCGCCGTCATGCGCCATACGAAGGCGGGCCTCGCGATCCCGGACTTCCCGCTGGCGCTCGGCCGGGTCCTTCCGCCCCTCGACACCTTCCCGGTTGCGATTCACTTCGCGCACCGGGTGATCGCGCTGGCCGTCGCCGTCCTCGTGGCGATTTGCGCGGTGCGCGCGTTTGCGTCGGGCCGGCGGGGGCTCGAGGGCGTCTCGCTGTGGCTGGCGGCGCTCGTCACGACCCAGATCGTCCTTGGCGCGGCGACCGTCCTCTCGGGCAAGTCGGTGGCGATCGCCACGGCGCACGTCGCCACCGGGGCTCTGCTTCTGGGATCGACCCTCGCCTTCGGAATCTCCGCGCTCTCCGTGCGGCGCCGCGCGGACAACGTCGTGCCGATCCGCCCCGCGGCGGCGGGGAGGGCTGCCGCGTGGAAGTAGCTCCTGCCGCCGGCCTGGCCGTCTCGCCCTCCCGGGCGTTGGATTTCGTCGAGTTGACGAAGCCACGGATCACGTCGCTCGTTCTGGTCACCGCGGCGGTCGGCTATGCCGTCGGAGGCGGATCGTCCCTGCCGGCCTGGGGCTTCCTGGTGTTCATGGCGGGCACGGCGCTCCTCTGCGGCGGGGCATCGACCCTGAACCAGTTCCTCGAGCGGGACGCGGACGCCCGGATGGAGCGGACGAAGGGGCGGCCGCTGCCGGCGGGCCGCGTCGCGCCTGGCGACGCCCTGGCCTTCGGAATCGGGATCTCCGTGGTGGGGCTCGTTCTCCTCGCGGCGGTGAACGCGCTGACCCTCCTGCTGGGGGCGGCCTCGCTCGCTTCGTACGTCCTCGCGTACACGCCGTTGAAGCGCGTGACGTCGCTGTGCACCGTGGTCGGCGCCGTTCCGGGCGCGTTGCCGCCGCTGATGGGCTGGGCCGCGGCGCGGGGCAGCCTCGGGCCGGCGGGATGGGGCCTCTTCGCGATCCTCTTTCTCTGGCAGCTGCCGCACTTTCTCGCCATCGGCTGGCTCTACCGCGAGGACTACGCCCGAGGTGGATTTCCCATGCTCGCGGTCACTGATCGGGACGGATCCTCGACGGGCCGCCAGGCGGTCCTGTACGCCACGGCGTTGCTTCCCGTGACGCTCCTGGCGGGACTGCTCGCCGCGGCGGGGAAGGGGTACCTCTGGGGTGCGCTCGCGCTCGGGATTGCCTTTCTCCTGTGCGCCCTCGCGTTCGGCTGGAACCGTTCGGTCGGATCCGCGCGACGCCTCTTTCTCGCGTCCGTCCTGTACCTGCCGTTGCTGCTCGGACTGATGGTGTTCGATCGATGAGCGCGGCATTTTCCGCGAATCGGCGCCTTCTGTGGCTTCTGGTGGCGCTGGCGGTTTCCCTGTTTGCCGGGTCGATCCTGTTCATCCTCTCGCGCGCACACTGAGATTGAGGGAGACGCCATGACGAGCGACGGACACACGATTCCCAACTACATGGCCATCTTCTGGTGGCTGCTCGGGCTCACCATCGTCGAGATCGGCTGGGCGATCCTGCCGCACCACTCCAGGCTCGTTCTCGCCGGCGGCATCGTGGGGATGGCGGTCATCAAGGCCATCCTCGTCGCCCTGTACTTCATGCACTTGAAGTTCGAACGGAAAACCATGGGCATCCTCTTCGCTTCAACCCTGATCCTCGGAGTGATCCTGGTCTCGGTCGGTATCAGTGAACTGGTGCTGCCGAGGCCGTGACGGAAATTCGGAAGTCGGACTTGAGAGGACGGAGCTGACGGATGGAGCACGCCGAAGCGATGACGTTCGACCCGCATGCGGAGGAGGATCGCACCGCGACGGGCATTCCCCACGACAAGATGGGAATGTGGATCTTCCTCTGCTCCGAGGTCATGTTCTTCACGGGCCTCATCGGCTCGTACATCGTGCTGCGGTTCGGATCCACGTGGCCCGACCCCAAGTTGACGCTGAACATATGGCTGACCGCCGCGAACACGTTCATCCTGATTTGCTCGTCAGTGACGATGGTCAAGGCGCTCGAGTGGGTGCAGCGGGGCGACGTTCGGAAGATGAAGCTCTTCCTGTGCCTGACCCTGTTGGGAGGATCGATCTTCCTTTCCGTCCAGGTGTTCGAGTATCGGCATCTGCTCCACGAGGGGTTCAACCCGCACGTCTCCCTCTTCGGCTCGACCTTCTACACGATGACCGGCTTCCACGGCTTCCACGTCTTCTGCGGCGTGGTCTGCATCGCCTGGTGCACGGGCAAGGCGTTTCTCGGCAAGTACACGCCGGAGCATCACCTCGGGATCGAGACACTGGGGTTGTACTGGCATTTCGTGGACCTGGTGTGGATCCTGCTCTTTGCGATCGTGTATTTGATTTAGACGGGATACGGGATACGGGATACGGGATACGGGATACGGGATACGGGATACGGGATACGGGATACGGGATAAGACCGGATCTTGGAAATCACGGATCTGCCGGTCGTCAACGCGACGCTGAACGCGACGTCGACCGTCCTGCTCGTGCTGGCGTATCGGGCGATTCGCAACCACGAGGTCGAGCGGCACCGCTCGTTCATGCTGGCGGCGGCGGCCGTTTCCACCGTATTCCTCGTGTGCTACCTCGTCTACCACGCGCGCGTCGGGTCTGTGCGGTTCACGGGGCAGGGTCCGGTGCGGACCCTCTATTTCGCGATCCTGATCACGCACACCATCCTGGCGGCCGCGATCGTGCCCCTCGTCCTGCGAACCCTGTTCCTGGGCCTCCGGAGGCGGGACGCGCAGCACCGGAGGCTCGCGCGCTGGACGTTTCCGCTCTGGCTCTACGTCTCGGTGACGGGTGTCGTGATCTACGTGATGCTCTACCGGCTTTACCCTCCCGGGCCGATTCGGGTAAGGTGACGCCCATGAAACCCGTCGTCCGGATCGCTGCTCTGGTCCTTCTGGCGGCGCTGCTGCTACCCGCGCTCGCTGCGGCGTGCCCGCTGTGCAAGGACGCTGCGTCGAACGCGGACAAGCCGGGGTCCTCCTCGATGTGGAGGGGGATGTACTGGTCGATCCTCCTGATGGTCGGGATGCCCTTCGGAATGGTCGGCGGGATGATCCTCATGGTCGTGCGCGCGCGACGCCGTCGCGAAGCCGCACTGCCGCGGCCGGCGGCCACACTCGCCTTTCCCGGCTCGCCGGGAGCCCGCCCCTGAAGCGTCTCGCCCCGCTCCTCCTGCTCCTCCCGGCTCTCGTGGTGGCCGGCCAGGTCCCGCCGAAGCGCCCGCCGATCGCGAAGGTCGTGCCTTCTCCGGAGCTCGACGCCTTTCTCGCGACGGTCGCGGCCGAGACGGTGGCGGAGTTCGCCAGGGCGGGCCTGACGCCGGACGGGCTCGCGCTTGCCGTGATCGACGTGACCGATCCGACGCCGGTGTCCTCGTTCCCGGCCGGCGCGTACCGCGGCGATGCGTCGTTCTACCCGTGTTCGGTCGTGAAGATCTGTTTCCTCGCAGTCTGCGAATCCCAGAAGGAGTCGGGCAAGCTCGCCGACAGCCCGGAACTGGCGCGCGCGGTGCACGACATGATCACGGTGTCGTCGAACGACGCGACCGGGCTCGTGGTCGACACGATCACGGGGACGACCTCGGGCCCCGAGATCGCCGACCCGCGCGAGTGGGAGAGGTGGAAGGAGCGGCGCAACGCCGTCAACGCTTTTTTTCGGGCCCGCGGATACAAGGACCTGAATGCAAACCAGAAGACCTTTTGCGAAGACGCGTACGGCCGCGAGCAGGTATTTCGGGACGGCGGCAAGAACCGCAACCGCATGACGGTCTCCGAGACCGCCCGGATCTTCAAGGAGATCGTGATGGGCGAGATGGCCGGTCCGTCCTTCACGGACGAGATGCTCGCCCTCCTGTCCCGCGAGATCACCGGGGTCAAGCCGCTCGAGGACGACGAGCTCGAGGACGCGCGACTGGCCGGCCAGAGCCTGCCCAAGGGCAGCCGGCTCTGGGCGAAGTCGGGCGACGCCTACGACTTCCATCATCTCGTCGGGCGGGTCGTCCTGCCGAACGGCGCCGATTTCGTGATCGCCGTCTTCACGAAGGGCGTCAAGTCGGTTCCCGAGGTCATCCCGCGGGTCTACGAAAAGGTTGCGGCGCATTTTGCCGCCCGCCACCTGCCGACCGAGTAAGCGGGGGGCGTGATCGGTCCGCGCGTCCTCGCCCGGCTGGTCGGGGCGATCGTCGGTTCCCTGCGCGCGACGATACGCATCGAGCGTGTACACTTCGAGCGCGTCGAGGCGCTGCAGGAGCGGGGCATCCCGGTTCTCTATGCACTCTGGCACGGACGGATGTTCCTCCCCATCCAGTCGCACAACCGGGAGGGCGTGGTCACGATGGCCTCCCGGTCGAAGGACGGGGAGATCATCGCCCTCTGGCTCGAGCGGAACGGCTGGGCCGTCGTGCGCGGGTCGACGACCCGGGGAGGGATGGGGGCGCTCAAGGGCATGGTCCGCGAGGTCCGGTCGGGGCGCCCGTCCGCGATGACAGTCGACGGGCCGAAGGGGCCGCCACGGGTCGTGCAGCCGGGTGTCGTGCAGCTGGCCAGACTCACGGGCGGCTGGATCGTGCCGGTCGGCGCCTCCAGCCGGCGGGGCCGATTCATGGGGTCCTGGGATCGCTATCTGGTGCCCTATCCTTTTTCGCGGAACGTCGTCGTCTACGGCGAGCCGTTTCCGATTCCGGAGGCGATGTCGGATGCGGAGGCTGCCCGCACGGTCGCCGTGGCCGTCGATGCGGCGACCGCGGAGGCCGACGAAATCACCGGCGTCCCGCCATCGAAATCCGGAATGGGGACGACTGGTCGAGAGCCGGAGATCAGGAGAGAATGAAGGCATGCCCGTGAACCTTCGTCGGCGCAGCGTCCTGGAGATGTCCGATTTCTCCCGCGAGGAGATCCGATTTCTGCTGGATCTTTCGAGGGACCTGAAGCGCGCCAAGTACGCGGGCACGGAAGTCCCGCGGCTGCGCGGCAAGAACCTCTGCCTCATCTTCGAGAAGACCTCGACCCGCACCCGCTGCGCCTTCGAGGTCGCGGCGTACGATCAGGGAATGGGGGTCACCTACCTCGATCCCTCGGGCTCCCAGATCGGCCACAAGGAGTCGATCGCAGACACGGCGCGCGTCCTCGGCCGCATGTACGACGCGATCGAGTACCGCGGGTTCCAGCAGACGGTCGTCGAGGAGCTCGCGAAGCACGCGGGGGTCCCCATTTACAACGGCCTGACGGACGAGTCGCACCCGACCCAGGTGCTGGCGGACCTGCTGACGATGGAGGAGCACTCGGACAAGCCGCTCCACGAGATCGGCTACTGCTATCTCGGGGATGCGCGCAACAACATGGGCAACTCGCTGCTGCTCGTCGGGGCGCGGATGGGGATGGATGTGCGCCTCTGCGCGCCGAAGCCCCTCTGGCCGGCCGCTCCGGTTGTTGCGAGAGCCCGGGAGCTCGCGAAGGAATCGGGCGCGCGAATCACCCTCGCCGAAGACCCGAACGAGGCCGTCCGGGGCTGCGACTTCCTCCACACGGACGTGTGGGTCTCGATGGGGGAGGCCGCCGAGAAGTGGGCCGAGCGCATCGAACTCCTGAAGAAGTACCGCGTGACCGGCGCGCTCATGCAGGCGACGGGCAACCCGCGGGCGAAGTTCATGCACTGCCTGCCGGCGTTCCACAACCGCGCGACGACGAAAGGCGAAGAGCTCTACAAGAAGTTCGGGATGGAGGGTCTCGAGGTTGCCGACGACGTGTTCGAGTCGCCCGCCTCGGTCGTGTTCGATCAGGCCGAGAACCGCATGCATACGATCAAGGCCATCCTCGTCGCGACGCTCGGGTAAGGCAGTGTCCGAGCTCCGATATCCCGCCTCGGCCGCCCGGGACCAGGCGCAGGCCTACATTGCCGCGATCCTTGCCGCTCTCGGTTCCCGCGACCCGCTCGAGGTCCTGAGCGACATGCCGTCCGCGCTCGGGGCCGCGCTGACCGAGCTCTCGCCGGCGGAGGTGGCGACTCCCGAAAGGCCGGGAAAATGGTCCATGTGCCAGGTCGTGCAGCACCTCGGAGATTCGGATCTGGTCGGCGGATTTCGATTCCGCATGATCCTGGCGCACGATCGGCCGACGCTGGCCGGATACGACCAGGATCTCTGGATGAAACAGCTGCATCGCGCCGACACCGATGCCTCCGCGGCGCTCGCCGAGTTCACGGCCCTGAGGCGCGCCAACGTGCGGCTGCTCGAGCGGACGACGGCGCAGGAGCGGGAGCGCGTCGGCCTGCATGCGGAGCGGGGCCCGGAGAGTCTCGGCGAGCTCATGCGGCTCCATGCGGGACACGATCTCGTTCATCTCGCCCAGCTCGCCCGCATACGCAGGGCGGTCTCGGGCTCCGGCGCAGGGGCCGGATCCGCGCGATGACGGCGACGTACAACGAGATCGCGGGCCGCGACGTCGAGCGCCTGGCGGCCCTCTCCGACGGGCTCTTCGCGATCGCGATGACGCTGATCGTCCTCGAGATCCACGTTCCCCCGCACGAGCCGATCCACACCAATGCGGATCTGTGGCGCGCGCTGTGCGCCCTCATGCCGCGCGTGGTCACCTACCTGCTGAGCTTCCTGACTCTCGGGATCTTCTGGGTGGGTCAGCAGACCCAGCTGAACTTTCTCGGGCGCGCCGACCGCCAGCTGGCTTGGTGCCACCTGGCGTTCCTGGCCCTGGTCGCGGTCATGCCGTTCTCGACCGAGCTGCTGTCCGACTTCATCACGTTTCGCGTCGCGCTTCTGGTCTACTGGGCCAACGTGCTGCTGCTCGGCGTCGCGCTCTTCGCGAGCTGGCGCTACGTGGCGCGGGCCGGGCTGGCGCGGGAAGGCGCCACGGCGGACGTCTTCCGGGCGGTGGAGCGCCGCATCGTCGTGGCCCAGTCGCTCTACGCCTTCGGCGCGGCGCTGTGTGTCTTCGGCACCTACTGGAGCATCGGCTTCATCGTGCTCGTCCAGCTCAATTACGCGCTGGCGCCGCGGCTCCTGTCGCGCCTGACGACCTGAGAGCGACCGCGAGAGAGGGAGAAGCCATGCCCGATCTGGGATACGACCTCGGCCTCGTGCTCGTTCGGGAGCTCGAAACCTTCGAGCGAGAGCTCGACCTCTTTCCGGACGATTCGAGCATCTGGCGCACGAGCCCGGGAATGTCGAATTCGGCCGGTAACCTCGCCCTCCACGTCTCTGGGAACCTCCGGCATTTCGTGGGTGCGGTGCTCGGCGGCAGCGCGTACGTCCGCAACCGGGATCTGGAGTTCGGCCGGCGCACAGGCTCGCGAGACGACGTAAAGAGGGAGATCCGGGCTGCGATCGCGGCCGTCCGGGATGTTCTGCCCAATGTCTCGGAGGAGCGTCTGCGGTCCGACTACCCCGAGCCCGTGAACGGCTTACGGCTCCGCACCGACCGGTTCCTCATCCACCTCTGTGCGCATGCCGCCTATCACCTCGGCCAGGCGAGCTCGGTGCGGCGAGCGGTGACGGGCGACGCCCGGTCGAGCGGCCCGGTGCCGCTGACGGCCTTGACGGACTGACGCGCACGGCGGGAAAGAGGCCTGAGGGACATGCCGCGATACGTTGCCTTCCTGCGAGCCATCAACGTGGGCGGCCGCACGGTCAAGATGGATCGGCTCCAACTGCTCTTCGAAGAGATCGGGTTCTCACGGGTCGAGACGTTCATCGCGAGCGGCAACGTCCTCTTCACGTCGCCCTCGCGTAGCCCGAAGATGCTCGAGGCCCGGATCGCCGACCAGCTGCGCGAAGCCCTGGGGTACGGCGTGCCGGCGTTCCTGCGTTCGCCGGCCGAGCTCGCCATCATCGCCCGGTACAGGCCCTTCGGCGACGTCATGCTGAGCGCAAAGGGGGCTGCGATGTACGTCGGATTCGGTGCGGACGCCCCGAGTGCGGAGGCGCGAAGGAAGTTGTCGGCGATGAAGAGCGAGACCGACGCGTTCGAAGTCCGGGGCCGAGAGGTCTACTGGCTGTGCCGCAAGCGCATGATGGGGTCTGTGTACTCGGGCGCCCTGCTCGAGAAGACGCTGGGCATGCCGGTGACATTCCGCAACTTGACGACGGTCGCGAAGCTCGCGGCCCGGCACGCATGACGTCGAACGAGGGAGCCGGACGTGCCCTCGCCCGCCTCCTCAAGCCCGCCGCGGCCGACTCAGGCGCCCGGGGGACGTCCCGGGGGCAGCCGCCTTTCGAGCGAGCCGATGGGCCCGAGGACGAACCAGCCGAAGAGGGCGCCGAGAATCGGCAGCCAGATGTGGCCGAGGCCCGATCCGGTGCCGACGGCCGCCGTCAGCCAGATGCTCGCCGCGGTGGTCAAGCCGTGCACCTCTCCCCGCTCACCGAGCTTCAGGATCGCCCCCGCGCCGAGAAAGCCCACGCCCGCCACCAGCCCCTGAATGACGCGGCTGACGTCCGAGGCGCTCTCCCCGGCCTCGATCGCCGCGAGCACGAAGAACGCCGCGCCGAGGCTGACGAGCATGTGCGTGCGCAGTCCGGCCGTGCTGTGAACGCGCTCGCGCTGCAGGCCGATCACCGCGCCCAGCAGCGCGGCCAGCCCGAGGCGGACGACCGATACGAGCAGAATGTGGCCGGTCGGCCACTGGAAGATCGGGAGGTCCGCGGCGCCCATCGGCCAGTCGCCTACTCGTCGGGCCCGATCATCTTCTCGGGCCGGACCTCGCGGTCGAACTCCTCGGCCGTGAGGTGGCCGAGGGCGAGCGCGGCCTCCTTCAGCGTCGTGCCGTCCTTGTGGGCCTTCTTGGCGATCTTGGCCGCCTTGTCGTAGCCGATGTGCGGGTTGAGCGCCGTCACCAGCATGAGCGATGCGTCGACGTGCTCGCGCGATCCGCCCGCGGTTCGGGCTCGATGCCGCGCGCGCAATGGTCGTCGAAGGACTGCGCAGGCGTCGGCCAGCAGCCGGATCGAGCTGCAGGACGTTGTGAGATGATGAGCGGCTTGAAGACGTTCAGCTCGAAGTTGCCGGAGGCGCCGCCGATGTTGATGGCGACGTCGTTGCCGATGACCTGGGCGCAAACCATCGTCATCGCCTCGGACTGCGTCGGGTTCACCTTGCCCGGCATGATCGAGATGCCGGGCTCGTTCTCCGGAATCGCGAATCTCGCCGAGGCCGCGAGCGGGGACCGGACGCCAGCCAGCGCACGTCGTTGGCGATCTTCATCAGCGCCGCAGCGAGCGTCTTGAGGCGCCGTGCGCGCAGACGAGCGCGTCGTGACGCGGCGAGGGCCTCGAACTTGTTCGGCGCCGTCACGAAGGGCAGGCCGGTGAGCCGGCAATCTCGCGCCGCGACCGGCTCCGCGAACTCGGATGGCGCGTTCAGGCCGGTGCCGACCGCCGTGCCGCCGAGCGCGAGCTCGTAGCAGATGGCGGCAAGCGCCTCCTCGATGGTGCTCGAGGCCGTGGTCGAGCTGGGCGACCTAGCCCGAGATCTCCTGGCCGAGGGTCAGCGGCATCGCGTCCATCAGATGCGTGCGGCCGATCTTGACGATGTCCGCGAACGCCTTCGCCTTGCGCGTCCAGCGTCGTCGCGCAGCGTCGCGACGCGCGGGAACAGCGGTGCTCGGATCTGCTCGACGGCCGCGATGTGCATGGCCGTCGGGAAGGTGTCGTTCGACGACTGGCTCGCGGTTGACGTCGTCGTTCGGGATGGACGGGCTTCTTCGAGCCCATCACGCCGCCGGCGATCTCGATCGCGCGGTTGGCGATGACCTCGTTGACGTTCATGTTCGTCTGGGTGCCGCTGCCGGTTTGCCAGACGACGAGCGGAAAGTGCTCGTCGAGCTTGCCCGCGATCACTTCGTCGGCGGCCTGGACGATGGCCCGGACCTTCTCGGCGGCCAGCCCGAGCTCGGCGTTGACGACCGCGCAGGCCTTCTTGAGGATGCCGAACGCCCGGATCAACTCGCGCGGGAAGCGTTCGTCGCCGATCTTGAAGTGCTCGAGCGAGCGTTGGGTCTGTGCGCCCCAGTACCGATCGGCGGGCACCTCCACCCTGCCCATGGTGTCGGACTCGGTGCGGGTCTTCGTTCTCTCGGTCACCGGAAGATGCTATCGCAGGGCGGCAGGCACGAAGCGGCGTATGCTTGCGCACACGGTCGGCGGGCCGATCGGCTGAGGGTAGAGCCATGGCGATTCGGATCGTTCAGCTCGGATCGGCTCGCGCAATGGGAGAGGGGCCTCGGATCGGGACGGTACGGCGGCCACCGCGAGGCGTGCCGAAGGGCGAGTTTGCCTCCCGCGATTTCTACGACGTGTGGCTGGCGCTCCTGTCTCCGTCCGAGGGGCTCGTCGGGGCGGCACGAGAGGCGAAAACCGACGCGCAGTGGCGGTCGTTCGTGAGGCGGTTTCGGACGGAGATGCGCAGGCCAGACGCGGGCCGGGTCCTCGATCTGCTCGCGGCCGTCTCCCACGGGGCGAACTTCGCCGTGGGATGCTATTGCGAGGACGAGAATCGCTGCCACCGCTCGATACTTCGGGCTCTGCTCGAGCAGCGCGGCGCGAACATCGGCAAGGGGTCTCCTAGCCCGCGCCCCCGTCGCCCGCGCCGGATGCCCGGCGTCCGGACGTGGCGCTCGCCTTGACGAAATCGGCGTTCATGCGGGCGATGAACTCGACGCGGATGCCCTTGGGGCAGGCGGCCTCGCATTCGCCATGGTTGGTGCAGGTGCCGAAACCTTCCGCGTCCATCTGCGCGACCATGTTGCGGACACGGTCCATGCGCTCGGGCTGTCCCTGCGGGAGCAGGGCGAGCTGGGAAATTTTGGCGCCGACGAAGAGCATGGCGGAGGCGTTGGGGCACGCGGCCACGCAGGCGCCGCAGCCGATGCAGGCGGCCGCGTCCATCGCCAGGTCGGCGTTCTCCTTGGGAATCGGGATGGCGTTGCCGTCGGGTGCGCCCCCGGTCGGGACCGAGACGAAGCCGCCGGCCGCGATGATCCGATCGAAGGCGCCGCGGTCGACGACGAGGTCCCGGACGACGGGAAAGGCCTCCGCCCGCCAGGGCTCGATCGTCAGCGTGTCGCCGTCACGGAAGCTGCGCATGTGGAGCTGGCAGGCCGTCGTCTTCGCCCGTGGTCCGTGGGCCCGGCCGTTGATCACGACGCCGCAGGTCCCGCAGATGCCCTCCCGGCAGTCGTGATCGAAGGCGATCGGCTCCTCGCCCTTCTGGATGAGCCCCTCGTTGACGACGTCGAGCATCTCGAGGAAGGACATCTCTTCGCTGACGTCGTTGGCCGCGTACGTGACGAAGCCGCCCTTCGCCTTCGCGTCCTTCTGGCGCCAGACCTTGAGCGTCAGGTTCATTTGTAGCTCCGTACGGCCAGTTCCACGTTCTCGTAGACCAACGGCTCGACGTGCCGGTTGGGCTTCGTCCCGTCGCCCGTGTACTCCCACGCGGCGACGTGGCAGAACTTCTCGTCGTTCCTCTTTGCCTCGCCGTCGGGCATCTGGTGCTCCGTGCGGAAGTGGGAGCCACAGGACTCGTCGCGCTCGAGCGCGTCGAGGCACATGAGCTCGCCCAACTCGAGGAAGTCCGCGACCCGGCCGGCGGCCTCCAGCGACTGGTTCAACTCCGCGCCCGAGCCGGGGACGGTGACGTTCCTCCAGAACTCCTCGCGCAGGCCCGGGATCTTTCCCATGCCGTGCTCGAGGCCCTTCCTGTCCCTCGCCATTCCGCAGTGTTCCCACATGATCTTGCCGAGCTCACGGTGGAACGAGGTCACGGTGCGCTTGCCGCCGACCGAGAGCAGACGCCTCGTGCGCTCGGCCACGGCCACCTCGGCGGCGCGGACCTCGGTGTGGTCGCTCGGGACGGCCGCGAACTTCTCCCGCGCCAGGTAATTGCCGATGGTATAGGGGATGACGAAGTACCCGTCGGCCAGGCCCTGCATCAGGGCCGAGGCGCCGAGGCGGTTGGCGCCGTGGTCGGAGAAATTCGCCTCGCCGAGGACGAAGAGGCCGGGGATCGTGCTCATCAGGTCGTAGTCCACCCAGAGGCCGCCCATCGTGTAGTGCGTGGCGGGGTAGATGCGCATCGGCACCCGGTACGGGTTTTCGTCGGTGATGCGCTCGTACATCTCGAAGAGGTTGCCGTACTTCTCCTCGATCTTGTTCTTGCCGAGCCTCTGGATCGCGTCCTGGAAGTCGAGGTACACGCCGAGGCCGGTCGGGCCGACGCCGCGTCCCTCGTCGCAGACGCGCTTGGCGGCGCGCGAGGAGATGTCGCGGGGCGCGAGGTTGCCGAAGCTCGGGTACATCCGCTCCAGGTAATAGTCGCGCTCGGCTTCGGGAATCTCGCCCGGCGCGCGCTTGTCGCCCTTGGCCTTGGGCACCCAGATCCGCCCGTCGTTACGCAGCGACTCGCTCATCAGGGTCAGCTTCGACTGGTACTCCCCCGTGACCGGGATGCAGGTCGGGTGGATCTGCGTGAAACACGGGTTGGCGAAGGCCGCGCCCTTCTTGTACGCCCGCCAGATTGCCGTGCCGTTGCAGCCCTTGGCATACGTCGCCAGGTTGAAGACGTTGCCGTAGCCGCCGGTGGCCAGGCACACGGCGTCCCCAAGGTGTGTCTCGACCTCGCCCGAGACCATGTCGCGCACCACGATGCCGCGCGCGCGGCCATCGACGATGATCAGCTCCTGCATCTCGTGGCGTGAGAACATCTCGACCGAGCCGAGGCCGATCTGCCGTTCCAGCGCCTGGTAGGCGCCGAGCAGCAGCTGCTGGCCGGTCTGGCCGCGCGCGTAGAACGTCCGCGACACCTGCGCCCCGCCAAACGAGCGGTTGTCCAGCAGCCCGCCGTACTCCCGCGCGAAGGGAACCCCCTGCGCGACACACTGGTCGATGATGTTGACCGAGACCTCGGCCAACCTGTAGACGTTGGCCTCCCGCGCGCGGAAGTCGCCCCCCTTGACCGTGTCGTAGAAGAGACGAAAGACCGAGTCCCCGTCGTTGTGGTAGTTCTTGGCCGCGTTGATGCCGCCCTGCGCCGCGATCGAGTGCGCCCGGCGGGGCGAGTCCTGGTAGCAGAAGCACTTGACCTTGTAGCCAAGCTCCGCCATCGACGCCGCGCCGCCCGCTCCCGCCAGACCCGAACCCACCATGATCACCGTGTACTTGCGCTTGTTGGCCGGGTTGACGAGCTTCATCTCGAAGCGATGCCTCTCCCACTTCTTCTCGAGCGGCCCGGCCGGGATGTTGGACTTGAGCTCCACGTCTTGCCTCCGACTACTTCACGATCCCGGCCAGGACCGCGATCGGGAAGGAAATGTTGCCGACGACGATGACGACGGCGAAGATCCAGGCCCCGACGTGAGCCATCCGAATGTAGCGCGGGTGGGAAACGCCGAGCGTCTGGAACATGCTCCACACGCCGTGGCGCAGGTGCAGGCCGAGGGCCACCATCGCGAAAATGTAGAAGAGCGAAACCGGGACGCTTCGAAAGCCAGCGACGAAATTGTGGTACACGTCGCCCTCGATGAAGCTCGGGTGCACCGTGCCCGTCGTCAGGTGCAGCAGGTGGTAGATCACGAAGAGCAGGAGGATCACGCCGCCCCAGCGCATGGTGCGCGAGGCGTAGGTCGACTCCTTCCACTTCGTCTCCTGGTAGCCCACCGGCCGCGCCCGGCGACTCTCGAGCGTCAGGGACGTCGCCGACCAGATGTGCAGCGAAACCGCCGCAAGCATGACCGCGCGGACGATCCAGAGCCCCGCTCCATGGAGAAGCTGCCGCAGAAAGACGCCGTAGTGGTTGAGCGCCTCCGGCCCGAGATAGACCTGCAGGTTGCCCACCATGTGGCCGAGGACAAACCCGAAGAGAATCAGGCCCGTGACGGCCATGACCACCTTGCGGCCAATCGACGAAGCGGCGAACCCCTGACCCATGGCGTCTCCCTCCGGGCGAGCCGAGCGCCCCGACGTCGGGATTATATGCAGACGCGAGGACTGTTTCGGAGTGTGATGTCGAGGTTGGCACGGTCGGCGGCCTTCGCAGCGGCCTGCGTTGCTTTCGGCGGTGCGGCGGCGGGCGACGAGCCGCCGGTTCCGCTTCCGGAGGCGAACGTCTTCATCGAGGAAGTGCGCCAGAACCTGCGCAGCGATCGGCTGCTTCTCGAGCAATACACCTTCACCGAACGGCGCACCGAGCGCCGGTTCAACGGCAAGGGTGCGCTCAAAAAGACGAAGACCGAGACCTTCGAGGTGTATCCCTCCCTCGAGCCCGGGAAGATGTACCGCCGCCTCGTCGAGCGGGACGGGGTGCCCGTTTCGGACAAGGAGCTCGCGGACGAGGACCGCAGGCAGGAGGCCAGAGCCGAGAAGGCCGAGCGCGATCGCGCCGGCGAGGACGCCGCCCGGCGCGAGGAGGAGCGCGTGGTCGAGGAGCTCCCCCGGATCTACGACGTCGCGCTTCTCGGCCGCGAACAGGTCGACGGGCACTCGACGATCCTCGTGACCTTTGCGCCGCGCCCCGGCTACAAAGCGGCCACGACGGGCGGGAAGTTCCTGCAGAAGGTTGCGGGCCGAGCCTGGGTGGACGAAACGGACAAGCAGCTCGTGCGCATCGAGGCGACGCTGCTCGACAACCTGGGGGTGGGGCCGGCGGGCGTTGTGCGCCTCCAGAAAGGAGCAACCACCTATTTCCATCGCCGCAAGGTCAACGGCGAGATCTGGCTTCCGGCCGAGGCCCGATTCACCGGCGCCGCGAAGGTGCTTCTTTTCTTCGGCGGGCGCGTCGACGCCTTCTTCGAGTACAGCGACTACAGGAAGTTCTCCGTCTCAACCGACAGCGCGGTCACGACGAATCGTTAGTGGGGTCAGGTCTCCAAGAGTGTGAGTTTGAGGTCGGTCGAGGCCGTAGTCGGGCCAGTGCTCAAATTCACACCTTTGCAGACCTGACCCCCTTCGGCCCTCACCACGCGCCGGTACTCGGAATCGCGCTCGAACGGCTCGCGGCCGGATTCGCGGATGATCCGCTCGAAGTCCGTGCGGGTCAGGCCCGAGGCCGTCGTCGCGCCGGCCGCGTGCGTGATGGTCTCGTCAACGACCGTTCCGACCAGGTCGTCGGCGCCGAAGAAGAGCGCGACCTGGGCGAGCTTCGTCCCGATCTGGATCCAGTAGGCCTTGATGTGGGGGATGTTGTCGAGCAGCAGCCGTGCCGCCGCGATGACACGCAGATCGAGCTGGCCGGTCGAAGGCGGCAGGTGCGCGAGCGGCGTGTTCTCGGGATGAAATGCGAGGGGAATGAGGCCCGGAATGCCCCCCGTCTCGTCCTGCAACGCGCGCAGGCGCAGGAGATGGTCTACCCGCTCCTCGGCCGTCTCGACATGCCCGTAGAGCATGGTCGCGTTGGTGCGGATCCCCTGGCGATGGCACTCGCGCGCGACGTCGAGCCAGCGCTCGCCCGAGATCTTGTTGGTGCAGATGATGTCGCGCACGCGCCGGGCGAAGATCTCGGCGCCGCCGCCGGGGCAGGAGTCCATGCCGGCCTCGTGCAGCTCCCGGATCGCATCGGGCAGCGATCGTTTGCCGACCTGCGCGATCCAGTCGAGCTCGACCATGGTCCATGCCTTGAGGTGCACGCCGGGAAAGCGCTCTTTGAGAGCCCGCAGGAGTCTCGTGTAGTACTCGAACGGCCAGGTCGGATGCAGTCCCCCCACGATGTGGAACTCGGTGACCGACTCGCTGTAGCCCTTGCCGGCTTCGGCCACGCATTCCTCGATCGCCATCTCGTAGCCGCCCGGCTCGTTGACCTTTTTCGCCCAGGCGCAGAGGGCGCAGTCCACCCAGCAGAGATTCGTCGGGTTGAGATACCGGTTGACGTTGTAGAAGGCCAGGTTGCCGTGGCGCTCTTCGCGGACGTGGTTCGCCAGGCGTCCGAGGCCGAGCAAGTCGCGAGTGGCGAAGAGCGCCACGCCGTCCTCGAAGGAGAGACGCTCGCCCGCGAGGACCTTGTCCGCGACCGGCGCGAGCGCGGATCCGCGGAAGGAGGAAGCGAGGTCGCTCACGGGATGGCGGGCTTCGTCACCGGCTGAAAGGGATCCTGGGACTCGGGCGCGATGTCGTCGACGAAGGGCGTCAGGTATCGATAACACTCCCAGCAGTACTTTTCCTCGGCGCGGAACTGGAAGTCGACGACCCGTCCCACTGCCGGAAAATCGAGGATCTCCTTGCCACAGCGGTGGCACAGGTCCTTCTGTCCCTTGATCAGCCGCCAGACGGGGCCCATCGACTCACCCCCGCGTCAAATGCTATCAGCTTAGCCACGGCTTACCGGCGCCTGCCGCAGACCGAAGAGCGCCAGCGCGCCCGTCGCTGCGAACGCGATCCCCGCCCCGATCAGGAAGGCAGCGTGCGGCCCGAAGAGCTTCCACCAGACGCCGAAGAGCACCGAGGCCGGGAGCGCGGCCAAGCCAACGCTCGCGTGAAACGCGCCGAACGCCCGGCCGCGAAGCTCCGGAGGGGCGAGATCGGCGACGAGGGCGCGTTCGGCCCCCTCGGTCAGGGCGTAGAAGAGTGCGTAAAAGGCAAAGAGGCCCCAGATCTGCGTCGGGCCCGTCAGGTAGGCGAAGCCGATGTAGGAGATCGCGTAGACGAGCCATCCGGCGATGATCGTTCTCACGCGCCCGAGCCTGTCGGAAAGGATTCCGCCTGGCACGCCGGCTGCCGCCTTGACCGCATGGAAGAAGGCCCACAGCAGCGGGAGTTGCCAGACGGCGAGCCCGTTGTCGCGCGCCCGCAGGAGCAGGAAGGCATCCGTGGAGCTCGCCAGCGTGAACGTCGCGAAGATGCCGATCGCGATCCAGAGCCGCCGCGGCAGCGGCCCCGCGGCCGACGCCAGGACGATGCCGCTCGCGCGCTCGCGCGGCCTTTCCTGGAGCCTGATGACGAGCAGCGCAACGGCGGCGAGGCCGGGGATCGCGGCGAGCAGGAAGACCGGCCGCTCGTCCTCGAAGACGAACTTCAGGAGCACGGCGGCGAGCAGCGGGCCTGCGACCGCGCCGGCATTGTCCATCGCGCGCTGCAGCCCGAAGGCGCGGCCGCGGTTTTCCGGTTCGACCATGTCCGCCAGCAAAGCGTCGCGCGGCGAGGTACGGATGCCCTTTCCCACACGGTCCGCGAATCGGATGGCAAGCACCTGGCCCCATGCCGAGGCGAGGCCGACGAGCGGTCGTACGACGGCCGCGAGGGAGTAGCCGGCGACGACCATCGGCTTGCGGCGCCGCAGCCGGTCCGACCACCAGCCGGACAGCATCTTCATGAACGAGGCGGTTGCCTCGGCGACGCCCTCGATCAGGCCGATCGCCGCCGGGCCCGCGTTGAGCGTTCGCGTCAGGAAGTCCGGAAGCAGCGGGTAGATCATGTCGGAGGCGACGTCCGAGAGAAACGAAACCCAGCCGAGCGCGATGACGCCGCTGTTGAGTCGGGGCTTCTTGCCGGAATCCATATTTTATTCGGGTTATTTTATATATCGCCTAATTTTATTAGGATGCCTGCTCGACCCGGTCCTCATCATAATCGCTGCGTGCGTCTCCACTCCTCCGACTCCTTCATCCTCGGAACCTATGCGCTGAAAGAAACCGACCGCATCGTCTCCTTCCTGACCCGAGAGTTCGGAAAGAAGCGCGGCGTGGCCAAGGGAGCACGCCGCCCGAAGAGCGTGTTCTCCGGGGCCCTCGAGCCGATGACCGAGGCCCGCGTCGTCTACTACGAAAAGGAGGGGCGCGATCTCGTCTCGATCAATGCGGTCGATCCGATCCGGCCCTCCTTTCCGCTGGCGAGCGACCTGGAGAAGGGCCTTCTGCTCTCGACCCTCGCCGAGAGCCTCGAGACGTTCGTCTCTGAGTCCGATCCGGCCGAGCCGTTCTATCGTCTGGCTCGTCATGCGATGGACGCGCTCTTTGCCGGCGCCCCGGCCGCCCTCGCCGCCGCCTATTTCGACGTCTGGGTCCTCAAGCTCTCGGGCCTCTTCCCGGCCCCCCGGGAGTGCGCCGGCTGCGGCCGCGAGCTCGAGGCCACGGGGCCGCTCCTCTACGACGAGCGCCGCCCGGGTTTCGTCGGCCCCGAGTGCATCCAGGGCGAGACGCTGCGGCTGACCGCCGACGCGCACCGCACGCTCGCCGGCTTTCTCTCCGCGCCCCTCGATCCGGCCGCGCGGCCTGCAGGCCTCGCGGAGATCGCGCGCGTTGCCCGTCTTGCCCGCAGGCATTTCCTCGGCCACGAGCTGAAGTCGCAGCGGGTCCTGGCTGAAGTGCTGAGCTAGTTCGCTCGTCGAGCCCTCTGGACTGCCGCCCCAGCAGAGCCGCGAGTCTCGAGGCCCCCGGATCGAGGGGAGACCGTGCGGAAGGGCCGGACGGGCACTTGATGGCCCTGAGCGTGTAATTCCTGCTGGGACAAAGGCGTTACGGCCGCTTTGGGCGATTGGCAGCACCGGCTGGGATAAACTGCGGTCAGTGTTATTCGAGGAGGTCCTCTCTCGTGCCCAGTCGCCGCGGCCTTCCCTCCGAATCCCACATGAAGCATGACGCCCACTTCGTCGAGTCGCTCTCGGAGCGCTCCGGCCCGTTCACCCTTCAGAAGCTCATCCGAGAGCTGACCGCGTTCTGGGAGGGGGAGGGGTGCCTGATCGAGCAACCCTACGACCTACCCGTGGGTGCCGGGACGATGCATCCGGCGACGTTTCTGCGCGTGCTCGGGTCGGATCCCTGGCGTTGCGCCTACGTGCAGCCCTCGCGCCGGCCTGCGGACGGGCGCTACGGGGAGAACCCGATGCGCCTCGGCAAGCACATGCAGCTGCAGGTCGTCCTGAAGCCCTCGCCGGAGAACGTCCAGGAGATGTACCTGCGAAGCCTCGAAAGGCTGGGTGTGGTGCTGGCGGAGCACGATGTGCGCTTCGAGGAGGACAACTGGGAATCGCCCACACTCGGTGCGTGGGGTGTGGGCTGGCAGGTCGTGATGGACGGGATGGAGATCACGCAGTTCACGTACTTTCAGCAGGCCGGTGGGATCGACCTCGCTCCGGTGACGGCCGAGATCACCTACGGGCTCGAGCGGATCGCGATGTTCCTCTCGAAGGTCAATTCCGTCTTCGACGTGATGTGGAACGACACGCTCTCGTACGGGCAGGTGCGGCGCCGCGACGAGGTGGAACTCTCGAAGTACGACTTCGAGACGGCCGATGCGGAGCTCGCGGCGCTGATGCTGAACCGCCATGAACAGGAGGCGAAGCGTTGCCTCGAGGCGGGCCTGGTGCTGCCGGCCTACGAGGCCACGCTCGTCTGCTCCCACCAGTTCAACATGCTCGATGCGCGGGGGGCGGTCTCGGCGACCGACCGCGTGGGCATCGTGCGGAGGATTCGCGAGCTCGCCTGCGCCTGTGCGCGGGCGTACGTTTCTGGAAAGGAAGGGTCTCGGTTCCCGCTCTCGGAGCCGGAGCCGGCGGCCGTTTGAGGGCTTCGATTTCCCGCTGCCGCCGGCGTAGGGGCCGGCGGCGAAACCACCCCGAGTGAGCGCACAAGACTTCATCTTCGAGATCCGGACGGAGGAGATCCCGGCGTCGGCGCTCCTGCCGGCGCGGCTGGAGCTCGCCCGGCGCCTCTCCGATGCGCTGGCGCAGGAGGGGCTCACGCCCGCGTCTGCGGCCGAGTCCTACGCAACGCCGCGGCGCCTGGCCGCCATCGTGCGGGGGCTGCCCGCCCGCCAGGAGGATCGCGCGGTCGAGGTGCTGGGGCCGCCCGCGGCCAATGCCTTCGACGCCGATGGAAGACCCACGAAGGCGGCCGAGGGTTTCGCCCGGGCGCAGAAGGTGGACGTCGCGGATCTCGTCGTCGTGGATGCGCCGCGGGGAAAGACCGTCGCCGCGCGAAAGACCGTGGCCGGCCGCAGCGCCTCCGAGGTGCTCGCCGAGATCGTGCCGCGGGTGGTCGCGGAGCTCGGATTCCCGAAGACCATGCGCTGGGGGGCCGGAGAGCGTTCCTTCGTCCGGCCGGTCCGGGGCGTCCTCGCCCTGTTCGGCGGGCGGGTCGTTCCGATGGAGCTCTACGGCGTACCCGCGAGCGACCGGACGCTCGGCCACCGTGTTCTTTCGGACGGAGAGATCGTCGTCACGGGGCCCGACGACTACCTCGCGAAACTGCGCAGGGCGTTCGTCGAACCGGACGGCGAGGCGCGCCGCATCCTGATTCTCGAGCGGGCGCGCAAGCTCGCGGCCGAGGTCGGTGGTTCGATCGAGGCGCACGCCGACCTCGCGAACACGCTGGCCGACCTCGTCGAGTGGCCGGGGCTCGTGCGCGGCTCCTTCGCCCCGGAGTTTCTCGAGATTCCCGAGGAGATCGCGGTCACGGCGATGCGCACCCACCAGAAGTACCTTCCCGTGCGGGGGCCCTCGGGTCTCCTGCCGCATTTCATCGCGGTCATGGACAACGCCGAGGACCGCAAGGGCTTCATCGCCAAGGGCAGCGAGTGGGTCTTGAACGCCCGACTGGCGGACGCGCGGTTCTTCTTCGAGGAGGATGTGAAGGAGCGCCTCGAGGCGCGGCTGCCACGACTCTCGCGCCTCACCTTCCAGGACCGCCTCGGCGACTATCGCCAGAAGACCGCCCGCATCCAGGACCTGGCCGAGGCGATCGCCCTGCGGACGGGACGCGCCGACCTCGTCGAGACGGTCCGGACGGCGGCGCTGCTGTCCAAGGCCGACCTGACGACGCACGTCGTCAAGGAGTTCACGGATCTCCAGGGGATCATGGGGGGCATCTACGCGCGGCGCGAGCGCTACCCGGATGCCGTCTGGAAGGCGGTCTACGACCAGTACCGGCCGGCTTCGGGCTCCGACGACCCGCCGCGGGAAGCGGTGGGCGCGATTCTCTCTGGCCGACCGGTTCGACTCTCTCTGCGGCCTCTTCCGGGTCGGGCTCGTGCCCACCGGATCGAAGGACCCGTACGGCCTGCGTCGCGCGGCGCTCGGCGTGGTCTCGATCGCGATGTCGCGTAACTGGCGCACGGACTGGCGGCCCGTCGCGCGCAAGGCCCTTTCTCTGCTCCCGCCCGAGCTGCCGGGGCGCGGCGACGAGGAAACCGTCGAGGAGCTCGGACGGTTCTTTGCCGAGCGCCTCCGGAGTCTCCTCGAGCGGCGCGGCCACGCCTACGACGAAATCTCGGCCGTCCTGAACGTCGGCGTGTGGGACTTCGCGGATGCCGCGGACCGGGCGCGCGCCCTCTCCGACGCGCGGCGGCACATGGACTTCCGGACGCTCGTCCAGGCATTCAAGCGGATCCGCAACATCGTCGGCACCGAGGCTCACGGCGAACCATCGCCCGAGCTCTACCGCGAGGAGGCCGAGCGCGTGCTGGCCACCGACTTCCTGCAGGCGCGGCAGGCGATCGCCGGCTTCGTCGCCGAGCGCCACTATCGCGAGGCCATGGAGACGATCGCCTCGATCGCTCCGTCGCTCGACCGTTTCTTCGTCGACGTGCTCGTGAACTGTCCCGAGGAAGATCTGCGCAGGAACCGCCTGGCCCTGCTCGCCTCGATCCAGAGGGAGTTCTCGAGCCTGGCGGACTTTTCGGAAATCGTGGTGGAAAAATGAAACGCGTCTTCTCGTTCGGAAACGGGGTCGCCGAGGGCGCCGGCCTCGGCAAAGAGACTCTGGGCGGCAAGGGGGCGGGCCTCGCGGAGATGACGGCCCTCGGCATCCCGGTGCCGCCCGGCTTCACGATCGAGACCTCGGTGTGTGCCGACGTCTCGCGTGGCGCCTCGCTCGACGGCATTCGCGCGGAGGTCGAGTCGGCGCTCGTCCGGCTCGAGCACGACGCGGATAAACGCTTCGGCGATCCGGAGAACCTGCTGCTCGTCTCGGTCCGCTCGGGGGCGCGGTCCTCGATGCCGGGCATGATGGACACGATTCTGAACCTCGGCCTGAATTCACGGACCATCCAGGGCCTTTCGAAGGCGTCCGGCGACCGGTTCGCGTTCGATTGCCGCCGGCGCTTCCTGGAGATGTACGGCGACGTCGTGCTGCGCGTCCCACGGCACGAGTTCGAGAAGGCGATGCAGGAGGTCAAGAGGGCGCGCGGCGCCACCTCCGACCTGGAGCTGACGGCGGCCGACCTCGCGGAGATCGTGCGGCGCGACGAGGCCATCGTGCGGCAGCGCACGGGTCACGATTTCCCCGACGACCCGCGCGAGCAGCTCTGGGGTGCGATCGGCGCGGTCTTCCGCTCCTGGGACAACGAGCGCGCCAAGACGTATCGCAAGCTCCACCACATCCCCGACGACTGGGGAACGGCAGTCAACGTCCAGGCAATGGTGTTCGGCAACCGTGGCGACTCCTCGGCGACCGGGGTGGCCTTCACGCGCGACCCGGCGAGCGGCGAACGAAAGTTCTACGGCGAGTTCCTGCCGAACGCGCAGGGCGAGGACGTCGTTGCCGGTGTCCGGACGCCCCGGCCGTTGAACGCCGACGGCTCGGGACTGTCGCTCGAGGAGACGATGCCGAAGGCCTACGCGGAACTGCAGCTCGTGCGCGAGCGGCTCGAGAAGCGCTTCCGCGACATGCAGGACCTCGAGTTCACGATCGAGGAAGGAAAGCTCTACGTCCTCCAGACGCGCAACGGCAAACGCACGGGCTTTGCCGCCGTGCGGATCGCGACGGACATGGTGGACGAGGGGCTGATCGACGCCGACGAGGCGGTCGCCCGCGTCGAGCCGGAGCAGCTCGTGCAGCTGCTCGCACCCATCTTCCCGGCGAAAGAGAAGTCTGCGGCGGTCAAGGAGGGACGGCTGCTCGGCAAGGGCCTGCCCGCGGGACCGGGCGCCGCGTGCGGCCGGATCGCGCTCACGGCCCAGCACGCCGTGGCGATGGCCGGCAAGGGCGAAGCCGTCGTCCTCGTGCGCGAGGAGACCTCGCCGGAGGACATTGCCGGCATGCACGCTGCGGTCGGGATCCTGACGACGCGCGGGGGAGCGACATCGCACGCCGCGGTCGTCGCCCGCGGGATGGGCCGCACCTGCATCGTCGGCGCGGGGGAGATCACCGTCGACCATGCGCACGGGGAGATCCGCTCGAAAGGCCTGAGGGCCGCCGAAGGCGACTGGATTTCGATCGATGGCACGGCCGGCGAGGTGATCCTGGGCAAGCTCCCCACGCAGCCGTCGGAAGTTCTGCAAGTGGTCGTGGAGGGAACGATCCGGCCCGAGCAATCGACGGTCCATCGCGCGTTCACGCGCATCCTGGAGTGGGCCGACGCCCGTCGCCGCCTCGGCGTCCGGGCCAACGCCGATACGCCGACCGATGCGCACATCGCGCGCGCCTTCGGCGCCGAGGGAATCGGTCTCTGTCGCACCGAGCACATGTTCTTCGAGCCCCGGCGCATCGTCGCGGTGCGCGAGATGATTCTCGCCGAGACGCTCGCCGAGCGGCGCGCCGCGCTCGCGAAGATCCTCCCCATGCAGCGCGAGGATTTTCTGGGCATCTTCCGGGAAATGGGAGAGCGACCCGTGACGATTCGCCTCCTCGACCCGCCGCTGCACGAGTTCCTCCCGCACGACGACGAGACGATGCGGACGACGGCGACCGAGCTCGGCGTCTCCATCGACAAGATCCGGGAGCGCACGCACGCGTTGAAGGAGACGAACCCGATGCTCGGCCACCGAGGTTGCCGCCTCGGCATCACCAATCCCGAGATCTACGAGATGCAGGTCCGCGCCATCTTCGAGGCGGCCGCGGCGGCGACCCGGGAAGGGCTCCATCCGAATCCCGAGATCATGATTCCGCTCGTGGGCGCACGCGGGGAGTTCGAGCGGCTGCGAATTCTCGTCGAGGAGGCCATGAAGACCGTCACGGCCGAGACGGGCGTGGCGGTCTCGTGCAAGATCGGGACGATGATCGAGGTGCCGCGCGCGGCGCTGCGCGCGAACCGCATCGCCCTGAACTGCGATTTCTTCTCCTTCGGAACCAACGACCTCACCCAGATGACGTACGGCTATTCACGCGACGACATGGGCACGTTTCTTCCCGTCTACATCAACGAGGGGATCCTGCCCGAGGACCCGTTTGCCAGCCTCGATCAGTACGGTGTGGGCGAGCTCGTGAAGATCGGCACGCAGCGTGGCCGCGAGGTCAAGCCCCGGCTCAAGGTCGGGATCTGCGGCGAGCACGGCGGCGACCCCCGCTCGATCGAGTTCTTCAACCGCGTCGGTCTCGACTACGTTTCCTGCTCGCCCTTCCGCGTTCCGGTCGCCCGCCTCGCGGCCGCCCGGGCATCGCTCGCGGAGAAGAGTATCGGGACGTCCTCCACGGCATGAGGGAGCCCGTCACGCAAGAAGCGGCCTTGTCCCGAGGGCCGGCGGCCTTCGTCATCGCGAGGGCAGAGGGCGTCCTGGTCATCCTCCGAGGGCCGAAGGCCTCCTTGTCATCCCGAGGGCCGAAGGCCCGAGGGATCCCTTTCGAGTCAAGGTGCAGCGAGGAAAGGGATCCCTCGCTGCGCTCGGGATGACAGAGCCTGCGCTGGTGAGGACAGGGCGGGTCCTGCGACCGGGTAGGCTAGAGATGAAACCTGGGAGGGGCCCATGTTCGCAACCATACTGATGATCGCAGCCTTCGCGGCAACGCCCGCACCGGAGCCGGCCGATCTCATCCTCCTCTCGGCCAAGATCTGGACGGGCGACCCGAAGAACCCGGAGGCCGAGGCGCTCGCCATCCGCGGAGGCCGCGTCGTGGCCGTGGGAACGGAGAAGGCGATCAAGGCTTTCAAGGGCCCGAATACCGTCGTTCTCGACGGCAAGTGGCGCCGCGTCGTGCCCGGCTTCATCGACTGCCACACGCACATGACCATGGGCGGGCTCGATCTGCTCGCCCTCGACCTGCGCAAGACGAAGAACGAGGCCGAGTTTACGAGCATGGTCGCTGCCTACGCGAAGACCCGGCCCGCCGGCGAGTGGTTGACCGACGGCGCCTGGGACCACGAGCAGTGGTCGCCGCCGCACCTGCCGACGAAAGCCACCCTCGACCCGGCGACGGGCGATCACCCGACCTGTCTCTCGCGGCAGGACGGCCACATGATGGTCTGCAACAGCCTCGCCCTGAAGGTCGCCGGCATCACCCGCGAGACCCCCGACCCGCCAGGCGGGGTGATCGTCAAGGACGAGAAAGGCGAGCCGACCGGCGTTCTCAAGGACTCCGCGATGGATCTCGTGTGGAAGTTCCGGCCGGCCCGGACGCAGGCGGAGCTCGTCGCGGGGCTGCGCGCCGCGATGAAACTCGCGGCGAAGGTCGGTGTCACGTCGGTCCAGGACCTGCCCGGCGACGATGGCGACCTGGCGGCCTGGGGCACGCTGCGCGACGCCGGCGAGCTGACGGTTCGCGTCAACTACCGTCTGCCCCTCGCGGACTGGGAGAAGGCAAGAGAGCTCCAGACGACCATGAAGAACGACCAGTGGCTGCGGGTGGGAGGCGTCAAGGGCTTCATGGACGGAGCCCTCGGGGCCGGCACGGCGCTGATGTTCGCGCCGTTCGTCGACGAGCCCGGCAACAGCGGCGTCTACGCGGCCCAGGCGATTCCGCTGGCGGCCTTCGAGGAGCGCGTCGCCGCCGCGGACAAGGCCGGGCTGCAGGTGGAGGTCCACGCGATCGGCGACCGCGCCAACGCGGAGCTGCTCGACCTCTACGCGCGAGTCGAGAAGAAGAACGGTCCGCGCGATCGCCGGTTTCGCATCGAGCACGCGCAGCACCTGCGCGCCGCGGATATCCCGCGTTTCGCGGAGCTCGGTGTGATCGCCTCGATGCAGCCCTACCACGCCATCGACGACGGCCGCTGGGCAGACCGCAAGCTCGGCAAGGATCGCTCCGCGACGACCTACGCCTTCCGGACGCTCCTGAACGACCGCGCCACGCTGGCGTTCGGATCGGACTGGGACGTCGCGCCGCTCTCGCCCATTCTCGGCATCGCCGCGGCCGTGACGCGCCGCACGATCGACGGGAAGCAGCCGAAAGGCTGGGTGCCCGAGCAGAAGATCGAGCCCGAGGAGGCCCTGCGGGCCTACACCGTCTCGGCGGCCTACGCGGGATTCGAGGACAAGGAGAAGGGCTCGCTCGAGGTCGGAAAGCTCGGAGATTTCGTCGTGCTCTCGGAGAACCTGTTCTTCATCGAGCCCGAGGAGATCGACAAGATCGAGGTCGACGTCACGGTCGTCGGCGGCCGTGTGGTCTACAAGCACTGAGTCCGCCCCGTCAGGGGGTGCGACCGAACAGGCGTGACCGGAACGTCGGTCTTCGCCAGGAGTCGAGGTTCTCGACGAGATACAGCGTCGTCAGATACTGCTGGCACGAGTAGGCGTAGTACTTCGCGTCGGGCGTCATCACCACGGCGCGCACGGCCTGGCCCGTCGTGTCGGGCGGCGCGAGCTCTCTCCAGAGCGTCGCGCGGCCTGTCTCGGCGTCGATCCTTTCCACCCTTGCCGGGATCTCGCCATATCGGAGGACGTAAAAGCTCTTGCCGTCCGCCGACCACTGAACCGGAGCATAGGGTCCCTCGAGCCCCGGGACGGGGCGCGGCGTGCTTCCGTCGACCGGACAGAGCATGATCTGGTTCTCGAGCGAGCGCGCAACCAACAGACGCCCGTCCGGCGACACGGCGTTGCCCGCGGAGACGAGCTCGTAGCCTTCGGGGGCGATGCGTCGCGGTTCCCGTCCACCCGGATCGACGACGAAGATCCCGGTCTTGCCGCCCTTCGCCTGCCCCCAGACGAGGACTCGCTTTCCGTCGCGAAACCAGCTCGCCCACCGGATGGCTTCGAAGAAACTTTCGGTGATCGGTCGCGGCGCTCCGGCGGCCGTCGGGAGGGCGACGAGTTTGCCTTGCGCGCTCGCGAGCACCCAGGCTCCGTCGGCGGAGAGGCCGTGCGCCACACCCTCGCCCAGCCGCACGGGCGGCGAGTCGTCCCCCCTGGCAATCCAAACGCTCGGCGTGCCCGCGATCGGGGCGTCTCGCAGGACGAGCAGTCGGCCGTCTTCGGAGATGTCGACCATCCGCAGGTCCGTTCGGTTCACGAGACGAGCCTCGGCGTTCCGACCCGAGAGGAGGCCGCCCGCCCATTCCTGCTGGTCGATGACCACGATCAGAGCCCTCCCGTCTCGCGACACGTCTGCGAGATCGGAGGTCGTCGGCCCGCGGTCGAGGAGGCGCCGCCGGCCCGAGAGGTCGGACGCCAGGATGGGAATCTCGTCCGAGTCGCGATTGGCTGCGGCGAACCAGAGCTCGTCGCCGTCCGGCGACCAGGAGGCGCTCCACCAGTCGGGCAGGAGAGGGCCGAGCACGGCCTTCCTCTTCTGGGAATCGATCACCGAGAGCGAGTAGTCGTTGAAGGGCAGGCCTTCGTAGAAAGCGATCCGATCGCCGCGAGGCGAGACGCGCGGAGACAGGATCCAGGCCGAGCTCTCGTACAAGGGTCGGCCGGGCGGATACTCCAGAGTGTATTTCGCTCCGGCCTGTCGGACGACGGCGAGATCCTTTCCGTCGGGGCTCCAATCGGCGTAGCGCACTTCCCGCAGGACCTCGCGGGGGGATCCTCCGGAAAGCGGCACGACCGCGAGCGTCCCACGGCGAACGTAGAGGTTGTAGTCGACCTTCGGGTCGAGCAGGATGGCCAGCTCGCCCCGGGAGGAGACGGAGAGAAGCTGCGCGCTCGGCAAAGGCAACACGGTGGACTCTCGGCCCCCGGGGCGGGTGGAGAAAATTCGGGAGGGCGCCCCGTCCCAGTCGGCGCTGTAGAGAATGGTCTGGCCGTCCGGGGCGAAACGGGCGTTGCTGATGAAGCCGCGCCGGTAGGTGAGGCACTGGAAAGTGGGAAGGGAGGGGCCCCTGCCGCTCGCGAACCAGTTTCCCGCGAGGAGCGCCACGACGAGCAGCCCGAGTCCCGTCGCAACGAACGCTCCGGCGTTCGAGCGGCGCGTGCGGATGGCGTCTGTCGCCCGCGCGGCACCGCTCGCCGTCGGAAGGCCCGACAGCGCCTCGAGGGCGAACGCAATGTCGGAGGCGGACTGGAACCTGCGCTCGGGGTTCTTCTCGAGGCAGTGGCGCAGGATGCGCTCGAGGCCCGGACTGACGCTCTGGTTGGTGACGGCGAGGTCCGGCGGATCCTCTTTCAGGATCGCGGCCATCGTCTCTCCGACCGAATCGGCGTGAAAGGCGCGCTTGCCCGACAGCATCTCGTAGAGGATCGCCCCGAACGCGAAGATGTCGCTCCTCGCGTCGGCCGGCTTCCCCTTGACCTGTTCGGGCGACATGTAGCCGAGCGTGCCCATGACGATTCCGGGCTCGGTCGCCGATGCGACGGTCGGAAGGTTCGTTGCGCCGGCGGCGGTCTCGACCTGCGTCAGTTTCGCCAGGCCGAAGTCGAGGATCTTGACGCGGCCGTCTTTCGTGACGAAGAGGTTCTCGGGCTTCAGGTCCCGATGGACGATCCCCTTGTCGTGCGCGGCGGCGAGGCCTTGCGCGATCTGGATGGCGTGATCGATCGCGGTGCGATGCGAAAGGCCTCCGGCCGCCAGCGCCTGGCGCAGCGTCTCCCCCTCGAGCAGCTCCTGGACGACGTAAGGAGCTCCGTCGTGGGATCCGATGTCGTAGACGGCCGTGATGTTCGGGTGATTCAGGACTCCGGCGGCCTTGGCCTCCTGCTCGAATCGCCGCAGCCGGTCGGCGTCGGTCGAAAACGAGGGGGGCAGGACCTTGATCGCGACGTCCCGGCCGAGCCGCGGGTCCTTCGCCCGGTACACCTCGCCCATGCCGCCTGCGCCGATCGGCGCGACGACCTCATAGGGACCAAGGCGGGTGCCAGGCGCGAGGCTCAGGGTTTCCTTTCGTCGAGTTCCGAAGCTCTTCCGGGATTCTATCCGGCGCGGAGTGCGGGCGATACACTTCGGCCGTGCCGAGGATCCATCGCCTCGAGAGTCCGGTCATCGACCGCATCGCCGCCGGAGAGGTGGTCGAGCGGCCGGCGTCGGCGGTCAAGGAGCTCGTCGAGAACGCCCTCGACGCCGGCGCTTCGCGGGTCGACGTCGAGATCGACGGGGGCGGGATCGACCGGATCCTCGTGCGCGACGACGGATCCGGAATGTCCGCGGAGGACGCGCGCCTGTGCCTCGAGCGGCACGCCACGTCCAAGATCTCGACCGACACGGACCTCGCGCGGGTGGCGACCTACGGGTTTCGCGGCGAGGCGCTGCCGTCCATCGCGTCGGTTTCCAGTCTCACGCTGACGACTTCCGACGGCTCCTCGCCCGAGGCGATCCGCCTGCGGATCGAGCACGGGGGGCCCGTCGCCGAGGAACCGGCCGGGCGTCCGCGCGGGACCGACGTGCTCGTCGAGGGCCTCTTCTCGAAGACGCCGGCGCGGCGCAAGTTTCTCGCCTCTCCCGAGGCGGAGGCGCGCGCGGCGGCAGTGGCGGTGACGAAGGCGGCGCTCGGCAATCCGGCCGTCGCGTTTTCCCTACGGTCCAACGGGCGCGAGACTCTCGACGCGCCCTCGGCGGTCGATCGCGGCGCCCGAATCCTCCAGATCTTCGGCCGCGCCACGCTCGGCGAGCTCGAGGCGTTCGAGGCAAAGTCGGGGCCTCTACGCCTCTCCGGGTACGCGACGCGCGGGGCGGTGACGTTTCCGAGCCGCCGTTACCAGAATCTCTTCGTCAACGGCCGGCCCGTCGAAGACCGGGCGCTCGCCCGCGCCATCATGCAAGCCTCGCGCGACGCGATCCGGATCGATCGCCATCCCGGAGTGTTCCTGTTCCTGACGGCCGAGCCGGGCGCCGTCGACGTCAACGTGTCGCCCGCCAAGACGCAGGTGCGCTTTGCGGACGCAGCGACCGCGTTTCGACTCGTGTATCACGCGCTCAATTCGGCCCTGCTGGCCGGCAAGGAGGAACGGCGCCTTCGCCCCGTCCCCTCCCGTTCTCTCGTTGCGGAGCCAGCGGCGCCCTACCGGGATCCCTTCGCGGTGACGCCCGGCGGTTCGCCGGTAGGCGTACCGGCGCCGCCCGTGCCAGCCCCGGGACCGGCGCCGCCCGCGCCGCCCGCGGAGAAGCGGGTTCCTGACATCGTCCCGATCGGCCAGCACCGGGAGTCCTTCATCCTTGCCAGCGGACCCGAGGGGCTGCTCGTGATCGATCAGCACGCCGCGCACGAGCGCACCCTCTACGAGCGGATCCGGGATCGCGTGGCCTCCGGGCGGGTCCTCTCGCAGCGTCTTCTGCTGAGGGTGCTCTTCGAGGCAACGCCCGAGGAGAGCGAGACGCTGGCGGCGCGGATCGAGGATCTCTCGGCGGCCGGCTTCGAGGTCGAGCCGATGTCGGGCCGGTCGTGGGCGATCGCGGCACTGCCCGCGGAGGCCACGGACCGGGAGCCGGCAGAGACGCTCCGGGTAGCGCTCGCGGCGCTCACGGAGGCCGGCACGGCCGACGCCGCCCTGCGGCGCGACCGTCTCGCCGCGAGTCTGGCCTGCCGTTCGGCCGTGACGATCCGCTACCACCTCGCGCCCGAGGAGATCCGGCACCTCGTCTCCGACTGGGCGAAGACGCAGGACCGCTTCACGTGCCCGCACGGGAGGCCGGTGGTGTTGTCGATGACCGAGGAGGACCTCGAGAAGTACTTCAAGCGGCGGTAGGGCCTTTCGGCTACGTCGGGATGACCGGAAGCCGAATTGCGTCTCGTCGAGCCGGGCTCTTCCCCTGTCATCCCGAGGGCCCGGCAGGGACCGAGGGATCCCTTTCGAGTCACGCTGCGGCTAAGAAAGGGATCCCTCGTCGCTGCGCTCCTCGGGATGACACGTTGGATTGCTTTCCTGGGGATGACATGGCCTGGCCGCAGTGACGGTTGTAAGCTTGCGCCATGAACCGACGCACTTTTCTCCAGGAAGTCGCGGCCGGAGCCGCGACGCTCGCCATTTCACCGACCCTTCGAGGCGCGTCGCCGGGAGTCGACGCGGTGCGTGCCGAGGTCGGCAAGCGCCACGACGAGGCCGTCCGCCGGTTGCAGGAGTGGATTCGGCAGCCTTCGATCGCGGCCGAGGGGCGCGGAATGTCCGAGGGATGCGAGCTGCTGATCCGGTTTCTGACCGAGGCGGGGTTCCAGCACGCCGAGAAGGTTCCGACTTCCGGTCAGCCGGGTGTGTTCGCAACGCTGGATGCCGGCGCCACGCGGACCGTCGGGATCTACTTCATGTACGACGTCAAGCAGGCGGACCCCGCGGAATGGTCCTCGCCGCCCTGGGAAGCAGCGCTCATCGAGAAGCCGGACCTCGGCCGCGTGGTGGTCGGCCGCGGCGCCGTCAACCAGAAGGGCCCGGAGGCCGCGTTTCTCGCGGCGCTGCACGCCTACCGCGGCGCGGGCCGGAAGCTCCCCGTCAATCTCGTGCTCGTGGCCGAGGGCGAGGAGGAGATCGGATCGCCCCACTTCCCGGAGATCGTGCGGCGGCCCGACGTCGCCGCGGCCCTGTCGCGCTGCTCGGGCGTGTTCATGCCGTCGGCGATGCAGGGGCTGGACGGCGTGGTGATGATCTCGCTCGGCGCCAAGGGCGTGGTCGAATGCGAGCTCACCGCGAGCGGCGAGAAGTGGGGGCGGGGCCCCATCCGCGACGTCCATTCGAGCAACAAGGCACGCCTCGACAGTCCCGCGTGGCACCTCGTGCTGGGGCTCGCCACGCTGGTCTCGCCCGACGGCAACGCTCCGGCGATCGAGGGCTTCGCCAACGGGGCGCGGCCGCTGTCGCCCGCCGAAAGAGCCATGGTCGACGAGGCGGCCAGGCGCCTGGACGAGGCGCTGGCGCGCAAGCAGCTCGGCGTCTCGCATTGGTCGGGCGACGCGGGCTGGCGGCAGGCGCTCGAGAATCTCGTCTCGCTCCCGACCGTCAACATCGAGGGGCTCGTGGGCGGCTATACGGGGCCGGGCGGGAAGACGATCCTGCCGCACAAGGCCGTCGCCAAGCTCGACCTGCGGCTCGTACCGGACATGAAGGCTGCGGACGCGTTTTCGGCCCTCAAGGCGCACCTGGCCAAACACGGCTACGGCGACATCGAGGTCCAGATGACGGGCGGCTACGACCCGACGTCCACGCCGCGCGACGCGGCGCTCATTCGGGCCGAGGAAGCCGTGTTGCAGCGGGCGGGCATCTCGCCGGTCCTGTGGCCGCGCAACGCCGGTTCCTGGCCGGGCTACGTCTTCACGGGTGAACCCCTGCATCTGGCTGCCGGCCACTTCGGTCTCGGGCACGGCAACGGCGCGCACGCGCCCGACGAGTACTACGTCATCGACTCGACGAACCCGAAGATCCAGGGGATCGACGGGGCCGCGCGCTCGTTCGTGGACTACGTCGAGGAGCTGGCCACGATCCGCTGAGGCTCTGCGGGCCTGTCAGCCCGAGGAGCGGGGCGACGAGGGATCCCTATCGAGCTGTACGGTGACTTCAAAGGGATCCCTCGCTGCGCTCGGGATGACAGGGCTTGCTCGGGATGGACCGGGCTGTTCAGGATGGGCCGGGAGCCTAGGAACTCCGGGGCGGCATCCCGGCTCCGGACTCGTTCTCGCGCCGGCCCTTGCGAATGTGGCTCACGATCAGGATGACGCCGAGCAGGATGAACGCGGCCGGGCCGCCCCACTCCGACATGAACGACCAGTCGATCTCGAAGTAGCGGTCGATGATCCAGAGCGTGCCAAGGCCGACGAGGATCACGCCCCACGTCAGCGAGCCCGTGCCGGCGGCCGCCTTGAGCTGCGCCGGACCGGCGAACCCGGACTCGGCGAGCTGGCCACGGTTGATCGCCTTGGCCTGCCTTACGGCGTCGATGATCGCGAAGAACCAGACGAACGCGATGAGCGGTCCGAAGAACTCGCCGCCGCTTCCGTGCGAGGTCAGCGCGATTCCCAGGATGAACGCGCCGCCCACCGCGAATGCGCGCTGGTAGAGGCCAAGGTACAGATGGCCCAGCCCCGGAAACATCGAGAGGAATCCGGCCAGCGCGGGGGACTTGTGGTCCACGATCAGCGGCGGCGGGATCATGACCGGAGGCGGCGCAGTCGCCGCCGGCGCCGCGGCGGGCATCGGCGAAGCGGCAGGCTGTGAAGTGGCGTTGTCGTTCATGGGTGTCTCCTCGTCTTCCTGTCGCTCTTACACACGAAATCGGGGGGGGAAAGGTTCCGGGTTGCAGTCGCCTGCCAGTTGAAACGCTTCCGACGATGCGGCGGCGCCGCCCTCCTTGCCGAGGCGGGGGCGATTGGGCGTCTTCTTCGGCTCGGGCTTCCAGACGATCGCGATCGCGTTCATGACGGCCGCCCGGCCGTAGCCACCCAGGCGTCCCCGCCATGCCGTGAGCGTGCGCAGGGTCTTCTCCTGTACGGCGCCGAGCCGATCGCCGATCGAGCTCTGCGCGACCGTGACGGCGCTGCGCGTGCTCACGCCGAGGCTCGCGAACCCCGTCCGGCGCGCCACGGCGGTCGGGTTCAGGCCGAGCAGCATCACGACGAGCGCGGCCGCGTAGGCGTACGCGATGACCATCTTTCCGGAAAGCGCCCTGCGCCAGAACGACTTCCTCTCTCTTCGGGGACGTGCCGCGGAAAGCCGCGTCGCGAGCCACGGCGGCGGCTGGGGTGCCGCGAGGTCTCGCATCGCGTAGAGGGCGCCCGCGGCGGCCGTGCAGCCCTCGCACCGCGCGAGGTGGTTCTGGAGGCGTTTCTCGTCCGCGGGAGCGATCTCTGCCTCGAGGGCGCTCGCGACGAGCGCATCGGCACCCTCGCACGAGACGGTCTGCCGCGGAATCTCGAGAAGGGCGCGGCGAAGGCTCGGAGACCAGGACGGAGCTTGAAGCCCGGTCGTCAGAACCAGAGCCTCGTCGGCCTCGCTCCCGAGGCGCGTGCACTCGGCGCAGCTCTTCCTGTGCGCCTCGTGTTCGGCGCTCGACGCGCCCGCGACGAAGAGGCGCTCCATCTCGCGGCAGCTCATACCAGCCCCGCCGCCGCGACCGCCAGGGTCGCGAACGCTCCCGCGGCGCCCTTGTTCTCGTGGCGCTCGCGAATCTTTTTCGCCACCTCGGCCCGCGCCCGGAAGAGACGGGACTTGACCGTCCCCTCCGGGAGCTCGAGGGCCTTGCCGATCTCGTCGTAGGCCAGGCCGTTCAGATCCCGCAGGATGAGGATCTCGGCCAGGTCCTCCGGGACCTCGGCGAGCGCCGAAAACAGCAGCTTCGTGCGCTCCTTCTTCAGGGCCATGCTCGCCGGATCGTCCTCGGATTTCAGAAGTACGGTTACGGCGTCGTCCGAGACGAAGCGGAAGGACTTCTCGCGCTTGCGCCGGCGGTAGCGGTCGATGCAGAGATTGCGGGAGACCGAGAGGATCCAGGCCACCAGGGGGAACCCGCCGTCGTACCGGTGGAGGTTCTCGAAGAGCTTCAGAAAGATCTCCTGGGACAGCTCTTCGGCGTCCTCCCGCTTCATCGTGAAATGGTAGGCGATGGCGTAGACCTTCTGGCCGAACCGATCCACCAAGTCCCTCCAGGCGTCGTCGTTGCCGTCTCGGCAGCGCGCGACCAGCTCTTTTTCGTCGATCGTGCTCACGCTGCCCTCAACCGGACAAGACGCAGCTCGGCGCGGAATGTTCGCGAGCCGGCGAGGACGGGAGCTTCTGGAAGTCGCTGAAACAAGGGAGCTTATCCTGGCGACAGGACCGGGCTTGCCGCCTTCTTCGGAAAAAAGGCGTATCCCAGCAGCTTGTAGGCGAGCTTGGCGATCATGAAGTCCGGGGCCCGATTGCCGGCGAGAGGGGCGTGCTCGACGATGTCGGCGCCCACGATCCTGCGCTCGGAGGCGACCCGCCGGAGGATCGACAGGGCCTGGTCGTAGGTCCCGCCCCCGGGCTCGGGCGTGCCCGTGGCGGGGACGAGCGATCCGTCGAAGAAGTCCACGTCGAAGGTCACGTAGACGTCCCCGGTCAGGCGGCGCAGGGCCCTCTCCATCCAGGCGTCGGAGCGGTGCATCTCCCGGTTGGACACGATCATCGTGCCGCTCTGCCGGACGTAGTCGATCTCCTCCCGCGAGATCGAGCGGATCCCGACGTGCACCGAGGGGATCCCGAGCTCGACCCAGCGCCGCGCGGCGCAGGCATGCGAGTACTTCTGTCCCTCGTACTCGTCGCGCAGATCGCCGTGCGCGTCGAAGTGCAGGATGGACATGTTGGGGAATACCGCCCGGTGCGCGCGGATCGGGCCCGGCGCAATCGAGTGCTCGCCGCCAAGCGTCAGGACGAAGCGGCCGCCGGCAAGCAGATCCGCCACCACTCTCTCCAGCCCCGCAACACAGGCCTCCGGCTCCATGTCCTCGGGCAACCAGGCGGGGAGGGTGTGGACGCCGATCCGGTGGACCTCCTCGTCGAGCTCGTCGTCATAGAGCTCCACGTAATGCGAGGCCTCGAGGATCGCGGCGGGGCCGTTCTTGGTTCCCACGCCGTACGAGACGGTGCGCTCGTAGGGGCAGGGAAGGACGACGACCTTGCTCTTCTCGAGCGTGTTCTCCTCCGGTGGGATGCCGAGGAAGTTGGAGGAGAGGAACATGGCCGGATTCTATTTCGAATCCGGCCATCCCGAGCGGAGCGAGGGATCCCTTGGAAGCCGCACCGAGACTCGAGAGGGATCCCTCGTTGCTTCGCTCCGCGGGTGACGGGCGGCTGCCCGTTACGCCGGAGGCCGGCGCCTTCGGCCCCCGCGGCGTCGCCTCCGGGGAGGCGGAGGGGGAGGGGCGGGGATCTCGCCGCTCGCTCGCGCCCGCTCGATGCGCGCCTGCACCGCCCGCCACTCGCGCACGAGGTCCTGGCCCCGGCCGGTGGCCATCGACGTCAGCTCGAAGATGTCGAGGGCCGTCCCGAAGGCCTCGCGCAGGGCCAGGCGCCGCGTCGCGACCTTCGCATCCGGCCGGTGCGAGAGCTTGCCGACGATCCCGAGCCCCTGTTTGATCCGATCGGTCGCAGCCCGCGGAAGGGACATGCGCAGGGCGAGCGGGGAGACGACGTCCTCGATGATCACCGCCAGCCGCCCGGGGTCGGGCTCGCCGTCGGGAGCGGTGTCACGCACGCGGGCCCGCACGATCGGCAGGTAGACCAGGGCGAAGAGCACAGCGTCGTCGAAGATGCGGCCGCGGCGGCGCTCCGCATCGAGGACGTCGAGCAGGGCCCAGAAGAGATGGCCGGTGCCGTGGGCATGGTCCGGGTCGATCTGCCGCAGGACCGATGCGAGCTCCGGCAGCAGCGCATCGAGCAGTCCCACCTCGCGCATCAGGAGCAGGGTCGGCAGGGCGTGCCCGCCCCGCAGCGCCTGCGCGAGCTCCTCGGTCACGCGCGGCGGAGCCGACTTCACGATCTCCTTGCGATGGCGCAGGATCGCCTCGTACGCATCGGGCGTGATCGCGAAGCCGAGGCGGCTCGCGAACTCGACGGCGCGCATCATTCGGACGGGGTCCTCCTGAAATCGGATGTCCGGGTCGCCGATGGTGCGTACGAGGCCGGCCTCGAGATCGTCGAGGCCGCCGACGTAGTCGATGACCGAATGATCCGAGATGTCGTAGAAGAGGCCGTTGATCGTGAAGTCGCGCCGCATCGCGTCCTGGCGAGGCGTCCCGAACGTGTTGTCGGAGGTCTGGAGCAGCTCGCGCCCCTGTCCGTCGAGGACCGGGTCGGGCGGCCGGCGAAAGGTGGCGACCTCGACGACTTTGCCGTTGGCAAAGAGGATGTGGGCGAGCCGGAAACGGCGGCCGATCATCCGGCAGTTGCGGAAGAGCTTGCGCAGCGTCGCGGGATGGGCGTCGGTGCCGATGTCGAAGTCCTTCGGGACGCGGGACAGCAGGAGATCCCGCACGCTGCCGCCGACCAGGTACGCCTTCTGGCCGGCGCCCTGCAGCCGGTAGAGGACCTTGAGCGCGTCGGGGTCTATGCGCGATCGCGAGATCGGGTGCTCGGCGCGGGGGCGAATGCGAGGGGCCGGCTCCGGGGACGGGGAGCGCGGCGCGTGGGGGTGCGTGTCGGGGACGGGGATGCGGGTGTCGCTGATGAAGGTGCCTCTCTCTCGTTTCTCGGGGGCCGATTCTAGCTTAAGCCATTGAGTCAAAGGATGTTTTGACTTTTCGTCCCCCTCTGCGAAAGAATACGCCGTTCTTCCGTAACCCGGAGACGAGGAGGTCAGGATGTTGAGGTTCCGTTTCACGGTCGCGGCCTGTCTGGCGGCGTTTCTGGCCGGCGCGCTGGCCTGCGGCACGAAGGGATCCCAGAAGGAGATCGTCGTCGGCGAGTACGGCTCGCTGACGGGCGGCATCGCGACCTTCGGTATTTCCACCAAGAACGGCTCCGAGCTCGCCTTCGAGGAGATCAACAAGAAGGGCGGGATCAACGGCAAGCAGGTCAAGCTGCTCGTCGAGGACGACCAGTGCAAGCCCGAAGAGGCCGGCACCGTCGTCACGAAGCTGATCAACCAGAACGGAGTCTCGGCCGTCATCGGCCACGTGGCGTCCTCGCACTCGCTGGCCGCGGCGCCGATCTGCCAGTCGAACCAGGTTCCGATGGTCTCCCCCTCCTCGACCAATCCCCGGGTGACGCAGGTGGGCGACTACATCTTTCGCGTCTGCTTCATCGATCCCTTCCAGGGCGACGGTCATGGCGAAGTTCGCGGCCGACACGCTGAAGCTCAAGAAGGTCGCCATCCTGGTGGACGTGCGGCAGCGACTACTCGGTCGGCCTCGCCGACGTTCTTCCGGCAGACGTTCCGACAGCTCGGCGGAGAGGTGGTCGACGAACAGTCGCTTCAGCCAGGGCGACTCGGATTTCAAGCGCGCAACTGACCGCGATCAAGGCGAGCCAACCCCGAGGCGATCTACGTGCCCGGCTACTACACGGAGGTCGGCACGATCGTGCACCAGGCCCGGGAGCTCGGCATCACGGTGCCGTTGCTCGGCGGCGACGGCTGGGACTCGCCCAAGCTCTGGGAGATCGGCGGCACCGCCCTGAACGGCTGCTACTTCTCGAACCACTATTCGACCGACGACCCGAATCCGGCGGTCCAGAAATTCGTCGCAGACTACAAGGCGAAGTACGGCGTGCGTTCCGGACGCGCTCGCCGCGCTCGGCTACGACGCCGCACGGGTGCTCGCGGACGCCATCCAGCGGGCGGGTTCCACGGACGGCCCGAAGGTCCGGGACGCGCTCGCCGCGACGAAGGATTTCCCGGGCGTGACCGGCAACATCACGATCAATGCCGACCGCAACGCGGTGAAGCCGGCGGTGATCCTCAAGGTCGAAAACGGGAAGTGCCTCCTCGTCGAGACCATCAAGCCCGAAGCGGTGAAGCTGTAAGCGGGCCCCGGGGGCTGACAGCTGAAGGCTGACGGCTGACAGCTCGACAATGACCACTTTCCTCCAGCAACTGGTCAACGGCCTGTCGCTCGGGTCGATCTACGCCCTGATCGCGCTCGGGTACACCATGGTGTACGGCGTGCTGCGGCTGATCAACTTCGCGCACGGCGACGTCTACATGGTCGGCGCCTACGTCGGCTACTACCTGTCGCGGCGGCTCCAGCGGCCTCGGGCCGTCGGTCACGTCCGCGCTCATGGTGATGCTCGGGTCCATGGCTCGCCTGCGCGGCGTTCGGGATCCTGATCGAGCGGTTCGCCTACCGGCCCGTGCGGCGGGAGGCGAGGCTGACGCTGCTCATCACGGCCATCGGCGTGTCGCTCTTCCTCGAGAACGTGGCGCAGCTCGTGTTCGGGCCGGACCCGAAGTTCTTTCCGTCGCTCGCTCCCCACGCGGACTTCCTGGTCGCCGGCGTGCGCCTGACGAGCGAGCAGATCACGGTGATCGTGGTGTCGGTCCTGCTGATGATCCTGCTTCGCTTCTTCATCATGAAGACGCGGACCGGCAAGGCCATGCGCGCCGTGTCCTTCAGTCTGGATGCCGCCAAGCTGATGGGCATCTCGACGGACCGGATCATCGCGGTCACCTTCGCGCTCGGATCGGCCCTGGCCGCGGCGGCCGGCGGTGCTCATGCGGATGCAGATCCCGAAGATCGACTCCGGTCATGGGGATCATGCTACGGGCCTCAAGGCCTTCGTGGCTGCCGTGCTCGGAGGCATCGGGAACGTGCCGGGCGCCGTGCTGGGAGGGCTGCTCATCGGCATGTCCGAGGTCATGGTGGTCGGCTACCTCTCCTCGGCCTATCGCGACGCGATCGCCTTCGGGATCCTCATCCTCGTGCTGATCCTGCGGCCGCAGGGCCTGCTCGGCCGGGTTCACGAAGGAGAAGGTGTGAAGGGGCTCCTCGCGGCAGCGGGGATCTGCGCAGGGTTGCTCGTCCTCGAGGGCCTCTTCGCCGGGTCGCTCATCCCGGGCCTCGCGATGCCGCCGTACTTTCTCCAGGTGCTCGTGTCTGGCGGGGATCAACATCACCCTGGCGGTGAGCCTGAACCTCATCAACGGCTTCACGGGCCAGTTCTCGATCGGCCACGCGGGATTCATGGCCGTCGGTGGCTTACGCCGCCGCCTACTTCACGGTGACCGCCGGCGGCCGGCTGCGCGCGATCCTCGGCCTGCCGTCCGGTGGCCCAGGACGGCACCGTCGCTGCTGCTGGCCCTCTCGATCGGTGGCGCTGTCGCCGCGATCGCGGGACTCCTCGTCGGCGTTCCGTCGCTGCGCCTGCAGGGCGACTACCTCGCCATCGTGACGCTCGGCTTCGGCGAGATCATCCGCGTCGTCATCGAGAACATTCGATGCCGTGGGCGGCGCCCGCGGCTTCCGGGCGATCCCGAGCTCACAAACTTCTTCTGGATCTACGCTCTGTCGCCGTGGTGACCATCCTGGTCGTCTGCCGCGATCGTCCACTCCTCCTTCGGCCGGGCACTCGCTCGCCATCCGCGAGGACGAGGTCGCGGCCGAGGCCATGGGCGTCGACACCACCGGGCTACAAGGTCCTCGCCTTCGTGGTGTCGCGTCCGCCTGGCCGGGGTCGCCGGGCGGCCTCTTCGCCCACTACCTGATGTACATCCACCCGCAGAATCGTTCACCTTTCTGCGCTCCTTCGAGATCATCGTCATGATCGTGCTCGGCGGCCTCGGCTCGATCACCGGCTCGGTGCTTCGGCGCCGTGCTGCTCATCGGCCTGACCGAGGGGCTGCGCCAGTTCGCGCAGTACCGCATGGTGCTCTTCGCGCTCCTCCTGATCGTGCTCATGATCGTGCGGCCCCAGGGAATCCTGGCGGCACGAGGAGTTCGTCACCTTCCGTGACGAAGCGGCGTCGCTCGATTGGCGGCGCGCCGGGGACCCAGGAAGGCGCATAGCAGGCGGAGCATGGGGATCCTGAAGCTCTCGCGCGTGACGATGCGGTTCGGCGGCCTCTTCGCCGTCAACGAGCTCGACCTCTCCATCGCATCGGGCCAGCTCTATGGGCTGATCGGGCCGAACGGGGCCGGGAAGACCACGGTCTTCAACGTCATCACGGGTGTCTACACGCCGACCTCCGGCGAGATCGTCTTCGAGAACAACCCGATCGCCGGCGAGCGGTGCGGGCGGATCACGCGGCGCGGGATCGCGCGCACGTTCCAGAACATCCGTCTCTTCGGCGAGATGTCGGTCCTGGACAACGTGAAGGTCGCGTTCGACTGCCGGCAGGCGACGACCCTGACGACCGCGGTCCTGCGCACGCCGGCCCACCGGGCGGAAGAGGAGCGGGTCGACCGCGAGAGCCGGGAGCTCCTGAAGATCTTCAAGCTCGACCACCTCGCGGGGGAACGCGCGAAGAACCTGCCTTACGGCAGCCAGCGGCGCCTCGAGATCGCGCGCGCCATGGCGACCGCGCCCCGGCTGCTCCTGCTCGACGAGCCGGCGGCCGGCATGAACCCGCACGAGTCGAACGAGTTGATGGACCTGATCCGCTGGGTGCGCGATCGCTTCGGGATGGCGATCCTGCTGGTCGAGCACAACATGAAGGTCGTGATGGGAATCTGCGAGACGGTGCACGTGCTCGACTACGGCGCGACGATCGCCGTTGGCACGCCGGCCGAGATCCAGCGGGATCCCAAGGTCATCGAAGCCTACCTGGGGGGAGCGTGACGGCGATCCTCGAGGTCGAGGACCTCACGGTCTCCTACGGAGCAATCCAGGCTCTGAAGGCGTGTCGCTGACCCTCTCCGAGGGCGAGATCGTCACGCTGATCGGCGCCAACGGCGCCGGCAAGACCACGACCTTGCGAGCGATCATGGGCCTCATACCGGTGGCCGGAGGGCAGGTCCGCTACCGCGGCGAGCCGACGCGGTCCACGCCGACGCACCGGCTGGTGCGCGAAGGGCTGGTCCATGGTGCCGGAGGGGCGCAGCATCTTCGCGAACCTGTCCGTGCAGGAGAACCTCGAGATGGGCGCCTACGCGCGCAAGGACGGCGGGGTCGCGGCCGATTTCGAGAAGGTCTACGCGCTCTTCCCGCGGCTGAAGGAGCGGCTCCAGCAGACCGCAGGAACGCTTTCCGGCGGCGAGCAGCAGATGCTCGCGATCGGCCGGGCGCTGATGGCGAAGCCCCGCGCTGCTGCTGCTCGACGAGCCGTCGCTCGGGCTCGCGCCGATCGTCGTCCACGCGATCTTCGAGGCGATCGAGGCCATTCACCGGACCGGCACGCCGGTCCTGCTCGTCGAACAGAACGCCAACGCCGCTCTGAGACACTCGAAGCGCGCCTACGTCCTCGAGACCGGACGCGTCGCCCTTCAGGGGTCCTCCGCCGAGGTCGCGGCGAACCCGAAGGTCAAAGAGGCCTATCTCGGGGAGTGACGGGCGAAGCGCGAAGCGCCGTCGCCCGTCATCCCGAGGGCCGAAGGCCCGAGGGATCCCTTTGGAGCCACGGTGCAGCCAGGAAAGGGATCCCTCGCTTCGCTCGGGATGACACAGGAAGGCCCGTAGGGATCCCTTTCGAGTCACGGTGCAGCTAGGAAAGGGATCGCTCGCTTCGCTCGGGATGACACAGGGAGGCCCGAGGGATCCCTTTCGGCGCCGCGCCGGCCTTCTCTAGCCGACCTTTTCGACTGCCTTCGGAATCACGGGGTCGAGGCCCGGGAATTTCGCGAGCCACTCGCGCCGCTCGGCGCGAAGCTTGTCGATGAGCGCGGCGTACTCGGCCGCGGAGTAGTGCCGGCGGGGGTCGTACTTGCCGAGGTCGATCCCGGGAACTTCCTTCGGCACTTCGTAGCCCCAGTCGGGGTCCTTCTCCCAGCGGATCCCTTCCTTGGCGATCTGCTTCATGATCTCCGTCGAGATCTTGATCGTGATCTTCTCGCCTGCCGAGCCGGGCTTCGCGCCGATCGATCCGGTGTTCAGGATGTAGGCATGCATGTCCGGGTTCTCGCGGAGGATCTGCAGGACCCGGTTTCCTTCCTGCGCCTCGGGCCCCACGATGAACGGGTTCGTCCCGACCTCGCGCTTGGCCTGGCCAGCCTTCGTCGGGTCTCCGGCCGAGGTCTCGATCGATTCGCCGAGCATGAAGTACGCGGCGGCCTGCTCCGAGGTCAGGCGCGCGCAAACCGGGACGACGTCGTTGCGGCGCGTGATGAAGACGATCTTGTTGGCCTTCTCGAGGTCGATGCCGTCGCCCGAGCCCTGGATGTAGCGGCGCAGGACCACGCCCCGCCCGTTCGAGGTCAGTGAGGTGTCGAGAAAATCCACCTTGCCGTCGGGCCCGACCTTGATGTTCTCGTACGCAGCCGTGGGGTGCGTGGCGGCGCCCCAGAGAACCGTCTGTGAGGGCTCGAGCCCCTCGGTCTTGATGTAGAAGCCGTCCTCGGTTCCGAACGCGCGGCCGTCCTTCGTCAGCAGCACGACGTCGTCCTGCTTGATGATGGCCTTCTCGGGCGCCTCGAGGCCGTGGTCGTGCAGCGTCAGCGTCGTCTTGCCGGTCCCGGACAGCCCGAAGAGGAGAAACCCCACGTCGCGGAGCTTTCCGCCGGGCCCGTTGACCCGGAGGATCTTGGAGCCGGCGTGGAGCCCGAGGCCTCCCTTGCGCTTGATCCAGTACATGGCCTGCCGCAGCATCGACTTCTTCGCTTCGCCGGGATAGTCGGTGCCGAGGATGTAGGTGTAGCCCTGATCCACATCGCAGAAGATGAAGGTCTCGGGCCAGTCGGGGACGTAGACCGAAATGAAATCCGGATCCGTCGAGGAGTCGGACGGAAAGAGCATGTTGTGCCACATGTAGGCGATCCGGGCGTATTCTTTCGGCACGAAGAGGCGGCAGCGGATCGGCACGTCGGGGCTCATCCCCATGCGGCGGTCCACCTGGATCAGATCCATCTTCGCGAGCGCCTCCTGGACCTCGCGAATTTTTTCCAGGGCGCGGGCAGCCTCGATCGGCTGCTGCATCACGCCGACCGGGACGTCGGCGACGACATACGTCTTCTTCGCCGAGCGATTCTTGATCCGGGTGGCGTAGACCGGCGAGCCGTACTCGGTCGTCGTTTCCCCCGCGCGGGCGAGGGCGCGCAGCGCCTCACCGTCGAGATCCTTCTGGATCGAACGCGCGCGGATCGTGCGTGGAGAGATCGCTTCGACGGTGCTCATAGAAGCAAGTCCTTGTAAGACAGCGGTTTTGGCTCCAAAAGGGGAGCGATATTTATACCAGATCCTCGCGTCCGTCCGACTCCTTCAGAGGCCGATCTCCTCGGCGATGGGCCTGAGGGCGTCGATGAGGAAGCCGATGTGCTCCTCCAGCGGCACCCCGATGGCCTCGGCCCCGCCGTACACGTAGGACCGGTCCACCGAGCGGGCGAAAGCCTTGTCCTTCAATCGTTTGACCACGGAGGATGCGGGGAGGTCGGCGATCTTCTTGGTCGGTCGTACCTTCACGCAGGCCCCGATGAAGCCCACGAGCTCGTCGCAGGCGTAGATGGCTCTCTTCATGGGCGTGTCCCTGGGGATCTTCATGTAATCGGCGTGGGATTGGATGGTCTCCACCATCTCCTCGGCATATCCCCGCTCTCGCAGGATTCGGCCCCCGACGTGCAGGTGCGTGTCCTCGGTGGGGTTTTGCTCGTAGTCGAAGTCGTGGAGCATGCCGACGATGCCCCACCGCTCGATCTCGGCCGGGTCCGTCACGCCGGCCCGTCGCGCGCAGGCCCGCATGGCCTCTTCGACGGCCCGGCCGTGCTTGCGCAGGGCATCGGACTGCGTGAACTCGAAGAGCAGGGCGCGGGCTTCGTCCCGGCTGGGCCAGCGGCCGGTTGTCACGAGCCGATTGTAGCGGGGACGCGGGATGTGCGAGGTCGCCGGTCCCGGCACAGTCGACGGCGCCATGCACACAAAACTGTGCACTAGGAGCCACTTTTTACGATCATTTGGCAAATTGGACCTTGATTCTTGCGAAAATGACCGTAGAATCCTGCTCCAACGTCAAACAAAGGGGGACAGGATGGCAAGAGGCAAGGTCTTGAAATTCAACGCGGCGGGCCCGGGTCTTTCGAAGGCCGAGATTCTCAAGGTATGCGAGGCCGAGAACGTCCGCTTCATGCGCCTGCAGTTCACCGACATCTTCGGCGTGATCAAGAACGTCGAGCTTCCGAGCTCGCAGTTCTCCAAGGCGCTCGACGGCGAGATCCAGTTCGACGGGTCGTCGATCGAGGGATTCACCCGGATCGAAGAGTCCGACATGAACCTGGTTCCCGATCTCAATTCCTTCGCGATCTACCCCTGGGCGCATTCGAACGGGCAGAAGGTCGGCCGGCTCATCTGCGACGTCTACAACCCGGAGGGAACTCCCTTCGCAGGCTGCCCGCGCATGACGTTGAAGAAGCAGATGGACCGGGCCGACGCCGCCGGCTACACGCTCGTGACGGGGCCCGAGGCCGAGTTCTTCCTCTTCCGCCGCGACGGCAACGGCGATCCCATCGTGGACACCCACGACGAGGGCGCGTATTTCGATCTGACGCCGGTGGATCGGGGCGAGGAGGCGCGCCGGGACATCGTTCTCGCCCTCGAGCAGATGGGCTTCGAGGTCGAGGCCGCCCATCACGAGGTCGCTGCCGGCCAGCACGAGATCGACTTCAAGTACGCCGAAGCCGTGACGACCGCGGACCGGGTCTCGACCTTCCGCTTCATCGTCAAGAAGGTCGCCATGGACCACGGCCTCCACGCGACGTTCATGCCGAAGCCGATTTACGGCATCAACGGTTCGGGCATGCACGTTCATCAGTCCTTCCTGGACAAGAAGGGCAACAACGTCTTCTACGACGCCAAGGCGAAGTACCAGCTTTCGAAGACCGCGATGCACTACACGGGCGGCATCCTGCGCCACGCCCGCGGCTTCGTGGCGATCACCAATCCCCTGGTCAACTCCTACAAGCGCCTGGTGCCGGGTTACGAGGCGCCGATCAACGTGGCCTGGTCCATGCGCAACCGCTCGCCGCTCGTGCGCGTTCCGGCCCGCCGGGGCATGGGGACTCGCATCGAGGTGCGGATGCCCGATCCTTCCTGCAACCCGTACCTGGCCTTCAGCGTCATGCTCGCGGCCGGTCTGGACGGCGTGAAGAACCGGATGGATCCGGGCGAGCCGGTCGACCGGAACATCTTCAAGATGAGCGAGCGCGAGAAGCGGCGCCTCCGGATCGACCAGCTTCCGGCCAATCTCTCCGAGGCGCTCGACAATCTGGAGAAGGACGACGTCATCACCGAGGCGCTCGGCGAGCACATCCTGTCGCATTTCCTGGAGGCCAAGCGGGGCGAGTGGGCGGAGTACATCTCGCGCGTCCAGCCGTGGGAGACCGAGAAGTACCTGGAGACGTACTGAGGAGGGAGTCGCCTCGTCGATAGTTTCCGAATATAATAAGTCCAGAGGCGACTCTGGCCTTATTTTTTTAAGACAAGGAGTCAGTTAAACTCTAAAAGATGGGAGTCCTTTCCAGGCGGTTCCGGGAGCGTCTGGGGTCGGGCACACCCCTCTTGCTCGATGCGGCGATGGGGACCGAGCTGCAGCGGCGCGACGCGAAAACGACCCTGCCGCTCTGGAGCGCCCGGGCCCTCATCGACGACCCCGAGCTCGTCTGGACGATCCACTGCGACGAGGTGGCCGCGGGTGCCGACATTCTCACCGCCAACACTTTTCGCACGCACGCGCGCACCCTCGCCAGGGCCGGGCTCGAGGCCCGCTCCGGCGAGCTCACGGCGCTGGCGGTGCGCCTGGCGCACCAGGCCGCCGCGACTCCGGGCCGCGAGGTGTTCGTCGCGGGCTCGCTTTCCCCGCTCGAGGACTGCTACCGGCCGGACCTCGCCCCGGACGCGGAAGCCCTGGAGCGCGAGCATGTCGCCCAGGCGCGGTTTCTCGCCGACGCGGGCGTCGACGTGATTCTCGCCGAGACCCACAATTCCATTCGCGAGGCGGCATCCGCCGTTCGCGCCGCGAAGATGACCGGAGTTCCCGTCATCGTCTCCCTGGTCACGGATGGCCAGCATCGGCTGCTCTCGGGCGAGGCCGTCGAAGACGCCGCGAGGGCCCTCGGCGCTCTCGAGCCGGATGGGATCGGAGTCAACTGCGTCCCCGCCGCCAAAGTGGCAGTGAGCCTCGCGCGGCTTGCCGCTGCCGCGGCCGCAGGGACCCGCTTCTGCGCGTATGGCAATCTCGGCCTCCCGGCGGACGGCCCGGGATGGAGCTTCACGGAGGAGCTCGCCCCCGACGATTATGCGGCCCGGGCTTCCGACTGGATCGGTCTGGGCGCGCGCATCGTCGGAGGCTGCTGCGGCACCACGCCGGCGCACACGCGCAGCCTGCGCGGCCTGCTCGACTCCGCCGGGAGTCAGGCCCGGGAGGTCTCCGGGCGGCCCTCCGTCTCGATCTCGTAGACGTCGATCCCCGTACCCGCGGCGGCAAAGGCCTCGATGGGGCTGCTTCGCACCAGGTCCATCCACCACGGCCGGCGGGTCTTGCCGAAGATGGCCAGCGTGATGCCGTGCTCCCGGGCAAAGCGCAGCAGCTCTTGCGCGACGTTCTCCGAGGACAGCCAGACGACCTTGGCGCCGAGTTCCATGGCGAGCGTCACGTTCTCGGAGAGGAGCCGGTGCTCGCGGGCGGACATCCGCTGCGGGCTGTCCCGGGGCGTGCGGACGTAGACGGCGAACCAGTTCGTGTTGAGCTTGCCGACAAGGGCCGACGCCCGCCGCAGCAGCAGCCGGGTCGTCTCGGGATTCGACGACATCGCGACCATCGCCTTCGTGCCGACGGGTTCCGTCTGGGTGGTCGCATGCGGCCCGCGGCGCTCGGCCTCGAGGCGGTCGGCGATCTGGCGCATTGCGAGCTCCCGCAGCGACGCGAGATTCTCCTCGGTGAAGAAGTTCTCGAGGGCCGGTCCGATTCTCTCCGCCGGGTAGATCTTTCCGGCCCGTAGCCTCTCGCGCAGCTCCTCCGACGGAAGGTCCACGTTGACGAGCGCGTCGGCCTGGCGCAGAAGGCGGTCGGGGACGCGCTCCTGCACGTCCACGCCCGTCACCCGCGACACGATGTCCTGGAGCGACTCGAAGTGCTGGATGTTCACGGCCGTCATGACGGAGATGCCGGCGTCCAGGAGGTCCTCGACGTCCTCGTACCGTTTGGCGTTTTCGGCTCCCAGGACGTTGGTGTGAGCGAGCTCGTCCACGATGACGACTTCGGGCTTGCGGCGCAGGATTGCCGGAAGGTCCATTTCCTCGAGGTTCTTGCCCTTGTACGGGATGACCCGGCGAGGAATGATCTCGAGCCCGCCGATCCTCTCCGTCGTCTCCGCCCGGCCGTGCGTTTCCACGAGCCCAACGACGACGTCCACGCCCTGCTTGCGGAGGGCCTGGGCGTCCTCGAGCATCTGGTAGGTCTTGCCCACACCCGCCGCGTGGCCGATGTAGATCTTGAGCTTGCCGCGCCGGGACTTCTCGAGAAGCCGAAGGAATACGTCCGGGGACGTGCGCCGACTGTCTTCCTGCGGCATGATGTCAATTCTAAGGGCGGGCCGGAAAGGCGCGATCGAGGTCGAGGTTCGTCAGCAGCACGTTGACGCGCGGCTCGCCGAGCAGCCACAGCGTTCGCGGTTCGACGTGCCGGCGGATGACCTCGGCCACCTGCTCCTCCCTCACCCCCCGGGCCTTCGCGATGCGCGCGGCCTGCCACAGTGCGGTGTCGGGGGAGACGTGCGGATCGAATCCGGACGCCGAGGTGGTCACCAGGTCCGCGGGGACGGGGCCCGTGTCGCCCGGGCGGTCCTCCCGCGCCACGGCAACCGCGGCGCCGATCGCCTTTGCGAGGTCCGCGTCCGTCGGCCCCTTGTTCGTTCCCCCCGAGGCGGTGGCGTCGTAGCCGTCCTTGCCGGCCGCCGAGGGACGGGGATGGAGATATCCGGCGCCTTTGAAGTTCTGGCCGATGAGCTCCGAGCCGACGACCCGGCCGTTCGTGGTGACGAAGGAGCCGTTGGCCTTGTCCTTCCAGAAGAGGCGTGAGACGGCGGTGACGGCCGCGGGGTACACGCCTCCGAGCAGGACGGTCAAGACGAGGACGTAGAGAGTCGAGCGAAGAGCGAGTTTCATGAGTTTCCCCCCTCAGGCCAGATGCAGGGCCAGGACGACCCAGTCAATCAGCTTGATGCCGAGAAACGGCACGACGATCCCACCGACGCCGTAGATCCAGAGGTTGCGGGTGAGGATTCGGGCGGCCCCCAGCGGGCGGTATTTGACGCCCCGGAGGGCCAGCGGAATGAGGGCGATGATGATCAGGGCGTTGAAAATGACGGCAGAGAGGATCGCGGACTTCGGGTTGCCGAGGCGCATGATGTTGAGGGCGTTCAGGGCCGGGTAGGTCGCGGCGAACATCGCGGGCAGGATCGCGAAGTACTTGGCGACGTCGTTGGCGATGGAGAAGGTCGTCAACGACCCGCGGGTCATCAGCAGTTGCTTCCCGATCTCGACGATCTCGATGAGCTTCGTGGGATTGGAGTCGAGGTCGACCATGTTGCCCGCCTCGCGCGCCGCCTGGGTGCCGGTGTTCATCGCCACGCCGACGTCCGCCTGCGCGAGGGCGGGCGCGTCGTTGGTGCCGTCACCCGTCATGGCCACGAGGTTGCCACCCTCCTGCTCCTTGCGGATGAGGGCCAGTTTCTGCTCGGGGGTCGCCTGGGCGAGGAAGTCGTCCACGCCGGCCTCGCGCGCAATCGCAGCCGCGGTCAGCGGATTGTCGCCGGTGATCATGATGGTCTTGATTCCCATGGCCCGCAGCCGGTCGAAGCGGTCCTTCATGCCGGCCTTGACCACGTCGCGGAGAGCGACCACGCCGAGCACGCGTGACCCGTCGGCCACGAGGAGCGGGGTGGCGCCCTCGGCCGAGATCTTGTTGAGGAGATCCGACACGGTCGGGTCGATCGCCCCTCCCTCTTCGCGGACCCAGTCCGCCACCGAATCCCCGGCTCCCTTTCGGATGCGCCGCCCGTTGAAATCCACGCCCGACATGCGGGTCTGGGCCGAGAAAGGGATGAACTTCATGCCCTCCATGCGGCGTGCCCGCAGGCCGAACTTCTCCTTGGCGAGGATCACGATCGAGCGCCCCTCCGGCGTCTCGTCGGAGAGCGACGAAAGCTGTGCGCCTTCGGCCAGATCTCCCGGGTGCACGTGGGGGGCGGGGAAGAACTCGGTGGCCTGGCGGTTGCCGAGCGTGATCGTCCCCGTCTTGTCGAGCAGCAGGACGTTGACGTCCCCGGCCGCCTCGACCGCGCGGCCCGACATCGCGAGGACGTTGTGCTGAAGGACGCGGTCCATGCCGGCGATTCCGATGGCGGAGAGCAGCCCACCGATCGTCGTCGGGATCAGGCAGACGAGCAACGCGATGAGGACAGGCGTGCTCGCCGTCCCCCGGGCATAGAGGGCGAAGGGCCGCAGGGTCACGGTGGCGATGAGGAACACGATCGTCAGCCCCGCCAGGAGGATCGAGAGTGCGATCTCATTGGGGGTCTTCTGGCGGGAGGCGCCCTCGACGAGGGCGATCATCCGGTCGAGGAAGGTCTCGCCCGGGTTGGACGTGACCTCGACGACGATGTGGTCCGAGAGGACCCGCGTTCCCCCCGTGACGGCCGACCGGTCGCCTCCGGACTCGCGGATGACGGGCGCGGATTCACCCGTGATGGCGGATTCGTCCACGGAGGCGATGCCCTCGACGACGGTACCGTCGCCCGGGATCACCTGCCCGGCTTCGACGACCACGCGGTCTCCCTTCCGGAGGCTCGTGGCCGGGACGGATTCTTCGCCCCTGCGCGTTACTCGGCGCGCCATCGTCTCGGTGCGCCCCCGCCGCAGGGCGGCCGCCTGGGCTTTGCCGCGTCCCTCGGCCATCGCCTCGGCGAAGTTCGCAAAGAGCAGCGTGAACCAGAGCCAGATCGCGATCTGCAGGTTGAAGAGGACGTCCTTGCCCCGGCCGACGTCGCGGACCAGCAGGACGCTGACCAGGACCGCTCCGACCAGCACGACGAACATGACCGGGTTCTGCGCCTGCACGCGCGGGGCGAGCTTGCGGAACGAGTCGCGGATCGCGGCACGGACGATCGCGCTGTCGAAGAGGGCGGTGCGTCGAGGTTGGGCCACTGCATCCTCCTTAAAACAGGGTTCCGGCCTTCATCAGCAGCTGCTCCACGATCGGGCCGAGCGAGAAGGCGGGAAAGAAGGTCAGCGCTCCCACGATCAGGATGACGCTGACGAGCAGAATCGAGAAGAGCGGGCCCGTGACCGGGAACGTTCCGGCGGACTCGGGCACTTTCTTCTTGGCCGCGAGGGAGCCGGCGATCCCGAGAAGCGGGATCAGCATGAAGAAGCGGCCGAAGAACATGTCGAAGCCCAGGGTCACGTTGTAAAAGAGCGTGTTGGCGTTCAAGCCCGCGAACGCGGATCCGTTATTGCCGGCCCCCGACGTAAAGGCGTAGAGAATCTCGGAGAACCCATGGGGCCCCTTGTTGTTGAGCGACGACAGTCCGGCCGGGAGCACCGAGGCCGCGGCGCTGAAGCCGAGGATGCAGAGGGTCAGGATCAGGACCGAGAGCATCGCGAGCTTGACCTCGTGCGCTTCGATCTTCTTGCCCAGGTACTCGGGCGTTCGGCCGACCATGAGCCCCGCGATGAAAACGGAGAGGACGATGAACAGAAACATCCCGTAGAGACCGGCGCCGACGCCGCCGACGATGATTTCCCCGGAGGCGATGTTGGCCAGCGGGACGAGGCCGCCGATGGGGGTGAACGAATCGTGCCAGGAGTTGATGGCTCCGCAGGAGGCGTCCGTCGTGATCGTCGCGAAGAGGGCGGAGTCCCCGATCCCGAAGCGGACCTCCTTGCCCTCCATGTTGCCGCCGGTCCCCCCGGCCGTCGGGAGGGCCGCCACGCCGAGCTTCTGGTGAATCGGATTGCCCTTCTGCTCGGCGATCTCGGCGACGAAGGCGCCGACCAGGAACATGAGGGCCATCGCGCCGAAGACCGCCCAGCCGTGCTTCACGGATCCGGTCATCCGGCCGAGGGTATTGGTCAGGCCCGCGCCGATCGAGAAGATCAGGAGCATCTCGAGGAAATTGGTGCCGGGCGTCGGGTTCTCGTAGGGGTGCGCCGAATTGGCGTTGAAGAATCCGCCCCCGTTGGTTCCCAGCTCCTTGATGGCCTCCTGGGAGGCTACGGGTCCCTGGGAGATCTTTTGCTCGGCTCCCTCCACGGTCTTCACCGTGACGTCGGCCTGAAAGTTCTGCACCACGCCCCGGGAGACGAGGAAGAGCGCGCCCACGAACGAGATCGGGAGCAGAACCCAGAGAATGGCACGCGTGCAGTCCTGCCAGAAGTTCCCGATGCCCTTGGCCTTCTCGCGCGCGATGCCGCGGATCACGGCCACCGCGATCGCGATTCCCGTCGCCGCCGACAGGAAGTTGTGGAGGGCGAGGCCGGCCATCTGGGTGAAGTGCGACATCGTGCTCTCACCGGAATATCCCTGCCAGTTGGTGTTCGTCGTGAACGAGACCGCCGTGTTCCACGAAGAGTCGGGCGAGACTGCGCCGAAACCGTTCGGGTTGAAGGGCAGCAACCCCTGCAGCCGTTGCATCGCATACAGGATCACCAGCGAGGCGCCGTTGACGATGAGCATCGTCACGGTCCACGCAATCCAGTCCTGATCCTGCGCGGCGTCGACGCCGCAGATCCGGTAGATCCCGCGCTCGAGCGGCCGCAAGACCGGGTCGAGGAAGGTCCGCTCTCCCGAGAAGACCCGCTTCATGTAGCCGCCGAGGATCGGGGTGATCGCGACGATGATCGCCAGGTACACGAGGATTTCCAGAGCGTTGATCGTCGTCATGGCGTCAAACCTTCTCCGCTCGGAGCATGGCCCAGAGCAGGTACCAGAGCAGTCCCACGGTCGCGACGAGACCCAGCACGTCTTCCCATCCCATGACGTCCTCCTCAGACCCTGTCGCAGCGTCGCGTGTAGACGATAGAGACCCAGAACAGGAGGATCGAGACCGCGAGAAAGAGCAGATCCCACATGGCTGTTCTCCTCAGAATGTGAAGCCGAGCTCGACCAGAATGGCATTGCCCTTCGAGTTGCCGTTCTTGAGCGAGTAGCCGGCGTAGATCGTCCAGTCTCCCAGGGGCACGGAGACACCGGGTGTGAAGTAGCCGAGCGCGTTGTCCCCGCTGAACCAGTCGGCGATGAGATTCAGATGATCGTTGATCTTCTGTTCGAAGCCCATGACGGCGCCGGCCTGCGGGTCCGGCGCAGCGTAGCCGGAGGAGGCCCAGTAGCCTCCGGCCGTCAGGCGCGTGGTGGCGGTCAGCTTGTATGACGCCTCACCGTACCAGAGGGCCGCGGCGTTGCCGTCCCGGGAGCCCCGGAGATAGAAGAGACCAAACGCGCCCGTCGTGAACGCGAGCTTGTCGTCATGCCAGGGCTGCCACTTGGCGTTGACGGTTACGAAGGGAACCGAGCGGCCAGAAGCTGCGAATCCGCCGAAGTTCGCGCCCGCCTCGATGTTCGACCCGAAGCCGTAGACGCCCCGCATCGTGAAGAATCCGAAGCTCGGGTCCTGGGGGCGCCCGAGCGCGTCGGCCTCGAGATAGGTCTTGCCCTTGTCGAGGACGTCGGCCGACGGAACGTTGAAGATGGTCTGCTGCGCCAGAGCCGATGCGGCCACCGCCGTAAACAGGGCGGCCGCTGCGCCGACCTTCGCGGCATCGCTCTTCGTGGGCCGGGGCGTCTTCCGATGCTCGAACACCTTTTCGTCGATTTTCCACAGAGCCAGCGCGCGCCGCGTGAGCAATACGTATCCCACGAACGAGGCCGCGACCAGCGGTACCTCCCAGGTCGGCAACAACGACGCCACCAGGCAGCCACCGACGAGCACGATGATTCCCAGGGCGGCGTAGACCTTCGCTTTCCGTCCGTCTTGCATGACGGGAGCATGGCTTTCGAGGAGGGAAGAAGTCCGGAAGGTGGCCGAAAGAATCGAGGAAGACATGATCGTTTCCTATCGAGGCTCAGAAGCAGCGATCGGCGAGATCGGTCAGCGGGTTCCTTCCACGGGTCGCGGGTAGGCGGGTTGCGCGCGTCGTGCGGATCCGGAGGAGGCAACGGGGGGGGTCGCGTTCAGCGTGCGGGCCCGCAACGCCGCTCGCGCCGCCTGCTCCCGGGCTCCGGAATTCCTCGGTTCGAACACGAGCTCGTCGGCCCGGCATAAGACCAGGGCGCGCCGAGTGCAGGCGACGTATCCGATGAAGGAGGCCACGACGATGGCGACCTGGAATCTCGGCAGAAAGAGCGCCACGAGGCAACCCCCGAGTAGCACGAAGATCGCCAGCCCGGCGAACACGATCGCTTTCCGTTTCTCGCTCATGGGAGGCAGCATCCTGCCGGGACCGGAAAGAAGTCCGGAAGGCCGCCGAAAGAATTTCGAAAGAGGGAAGCGTCTCTTACGGAAGTACTTATCCGGTCATTCCGGGGAAAAGCGGTACCCCACCCACGGTTCCGTAACAAACCAGCGCGGGCGGTTGGGGTCGTCTTCGAGCTTTCGGCGCAGGCCACCCATGTGAACACGAAGTGTGTCGTTGGTGACACCCGCGGTCGTGCCCCAGACCTCGGCCATCAGCTGGCGGTGGGTCCAGACGGCGCCCGGCTTCTTCAGCAGAGTTGCGAGGATCGAAAACTCGAGCGGCGTCAGGTGCACGGGGCGGCCCGCCTTGCGCACCAGCCGGGCCTCGGGCTCGACCTCGATGTCGCCCCAGCGCGTGACCGCGGGGCCGCGGGCGGACTCGCCGCGCCGCAGCAGCGCTCGCGCTCGAGCGACAAGCTCGGCGATGCCGAAGGGCTTCGTGACGTAGTCGTCGGCGCCGAGGTCGAGCAGGCGCACCTTCTCGCGCTCGTCGCCGCGGACCGTGAGGACGAGGATTGGGACCGGGGAACGGCGGCGGACCTCCTGGACGAGTTCGAGGCCGTCCACGCGGGGCATGGCGAGATCCGTCACGACGAGGTCGAACGTGCCCTCCTCGAACATCTCGAGCGCTTCCTGGCCGTCGATCGAGGTGACGACGTCGTGCCCCTCGCGCTCCAGAGCGTCGCGAACGACCTTGCGGATGGCGGGTTCGTCGTCGGCGACGAGGACTCGGCTCACTCGGCCATCCGCGGCAGGGCGATCTCGAAGAGGGCGCCGCCGCCTTCCGCTTCACCGAGCCTCAGTCGGCCGCCGTTGAGCTCGACGAGGCTGCGGGCAATCGAGAGGCCGAGGCCGCTGCCCTCGACCTCCTTGCCATTTTCGAGGCGGACGAACCGGTCGAAGACGTGCTCCCGCTCGGAAGCGGGTACGCCCTTTCCCTGGTCGCCGACCCGGAAGAACACGTCCTGGCCGTCCGCGGCCACGGATACCCGGATGGTGGAGCCCTGTGGCGAGTACCGGGCGGCGTTCTCGAGGCCGTGCCCGAGCGCCTCCGTCAGCTGCGCCGGGTCGACTTCGACGGCGAGGTGGGGAGGGGGAGGCTCGAGAAAGAGGGCGTGGCCGGCCAGCGCATCGCCAAAGCGCGCCACCGCGGCCTCCACGATCTCGCCGCAGGTGACGCGCTCGGGCCGTGGCCGCGCCGTTCCCGAATCGAGCCGGACGAGGTCCATCAGCTCGCCGATCCGCCGTCCGAGGGCGTCCAGTTGGGCGCGCGCGAGCCGCGAGGCCTCGGTTCCTCCGCTGGCGTTCTCCCAGTTCTCGATCGCGCCGCGAGCCGCGGCGACCGGCGTCTTCAGGTCGTGCGCCAGTTGCGCGAGCAGGGTCGACTTCATCTGTTCGCTCGTGCGCGTTTCCTCCGCAGTGCGGGCCAGGCGCAGGAATCGTTCTCGCTCCACGGCGAGCCCGAGCAGAAGGGCGCACGCCTCGGCCATGCGTTCGCTCGAGCGGAGGCCGCGGGCCACCAGAACTCCGGCTCGCTGGAGCCCGACCGGGATCGGAAGGTAGATGTCGGTGCCGCCGAGGTCGGACGGATAAGCCGCCGAATTCCCCTGCCGATAGACGAGCACGGCAATGTCGTCGCGAAAGGAGGCTTTCCCGGTCTCGACCCGTTGCGACGAGCTCGCCCTTCTCGTCGGCCAGGAGTAAGGCGACTTCCTCGCATTGGAGGGCCTGGCGCAGACGGTCCGCGGCTACGCCGAAGAGCGTCTCCCGGTTGGTATCGGAGAGGAATCCCTGCGAGAGCTGGGTCAAGGCGATGAGGTCGCGCCGCTCGGCTTCGAGCAGCTCGAGGCGCCGACGCGAGAGCGCCGAGAGGCGGCCGATGAGCAGGCCGGACACGAGGAAAACGAAGAGTGCCGCGACGTTGCGCGGGTCCGCGATCGTGAAGGTGTAGAGAGGCGGCAGGAAGAAGAAGTTGAACCCCAGCGTCGCGAGGATCGCGGCGAGCAGTCCCGGTCCGCTCTGCCACACGGAGGCGCAGAGAAATACGGCGAGCAGAAGCAGCAGAGCGACGGACGACTCCGTCAGCTGCGGAAAGAGCCGGAGCAGCCCGATCGTTGCGAGGACGACCAGGACGGCCGCGGGGTAGCCCACCCATCGGACCGCGGGAAGCTTCATGGGGCGGCCATTCTATCGGTCGGGAGAGCCCGGTTCAGGCGATGAGCATGGCGTCGCCGAAGGAATAGAAGAGATAGCCTTCCCGGACCGCCTCCGCGTAGGCAGCCAGGATGCGCTCGCGGCCGGCAAACGCGCTGACGAGCATGAGCAGGGTCGAGCGCGGCAGGTGGAAGTTCGTGAGCAGGGCGTCCACCGCCCGAAACTCGAAGCCCGGGGTGATGAAGAGATCGGTCGCAAAGAGCAGCTGGCCGGTCTCCGGGTCGCCCACGCGGCGCGCGGCGGCTTCGAGGGAACGCGCGACCGTCGTGCCGACAGCGACCACGCGGCGGCCCTCGGCCCCGGCCCGCGCGAGCGCAGTTCGCGTCGTGGCGGGGATCATGACGTCTTCGGGCGGCAGGACGTGACTCCCGGTGTCCTCCGCCGTGACTGGCTTGAAGGTCCCCGCGCCGACGGCGAGTGTCAGGTCCGCGATCTCCACGCCCCGAGCGAGCAGCCTTTCGAAGATCTCCTCGGTGAAGTGGAGGCCGGCCGTCGGGGCAGCGACGGCGAGCGGTTCCCGCGCGAACACGGTCTGATACGCGGCGCGGTCGGCCGGACGGTCCTCCGCGCCGGGCTCGCGATGAATGTACGGAGGCAGGGGAGTGCGGCCGATCCGCTCGAGGAGGGCGTCGTCGAGCGGACTGTCGAAGGCCACCGTGCGGCTGCCGTCGTCATGCACCTCGAGGATGGTGGCTGCGAGATCGTTTTCGAATCGGATCACCTGTCCGCGTTTGGCCCTTCGCCCGGGCTTTGCGAGCGCCTGCCATCGCGCTCCGTTCTCATCCTCGTTACGAAGGATGAAGATCTCGACGATCCGGCCCTCCGCGTCGCGGCCGAAGAGGCGGGCCGGGCGCACGCGGACGTCGTTGCGCACGAGCAGGTCGCCCGGCAGGAGCAGCTGCGGAAGCTCGGCGAAGCGGCGGTGCGACACCGACCCTGTCTTGCGGTCGAGTACGAGCAGCCGGCTCGTGCCCCGCGGTCGCGCTTCCTGGGCGATCCGGTCCGCGGGCAAGTCGTAGTCGAAGAGGCTGACACGCATTTCGGCTCTAGCCTAGCTGTCACCGGGAGTAACGACTGCCCATTTTCGGCGCCGCGCCTGCTCCGCCCGCGGGCCGCCAGACCCTTGTCCTGACGGAGCTTAGCGCTGCACCCGGAGGCGTGGCACGACCTCTGCACCTTGTCATCTCCCGAAGGGGAGTCGAGTCATGAGCATGCGAGGGATCTTTTCGGGTGTCCGGCTGGTGCTCGCCGCGGTGGCGGGTCTCTGCGTCGGGGCGGTCATCGTTCTCGGATTCGTCCACCTCCGCTAAGAACGGAGGGGTCCGCCCCGCGTGCGGTCGTGGCGCGGTATCGTCGCGGGATGCCAAACCCGAGCGACGATCGCTGTCGGCAATTTCGCCGGCTCCACGAATCCGGTTGTTTCGTGATGCCCAATCCCTGGGATCTCGGCAGCGCACGCCTGCTCGCCCGCCTCGGATACCCGGCGCTCGCCACGACGAGCTCCGGGTTTGCCTGGTCCCTGGGCAGGCCCGACAATCACGTGACGTTGGACGAGGCGCTGGCACACATTCGCTCGATCGCGCACGGCGTCGAGGTGCCGGTCAACGCCGACTTCGAAGGCGGCTTTGCGATCGAGCCGGCCGAGGTGGGCGAGAATGTCGCGGCGGCGACGGCAACCGGAATCGCCGGCATCTCGATCGAAGATTCGACGGGCGTTGCTTCCAGGCCGCTCTTCGATGTCGCGCTCGCCGTCGACCGAATTCGAGCGGCGCGACGGGCGATCGATCGCACTGGGAAGGGCATTCTGCTCACCGGCCGATCCGAGGGATTCATCGCGGGACGCCCCGATCTCGTCGAGACGATTCGCCGGCTGACGGCCTATGCCGAAGCGGGGGCCGATTGTCTCTATGCGCCGGGCATTCGCACGGGCACCGACATCGCGGCCGTGGTCCGGGCCGTCGCCCCGAAGCCCGTGAACGTGCTGGTCGGCAGCGACTTCGCCACCGTGGCCGAGCTCGCGGCGGCCGGAGTGCGGCGGATCAGCGTCGGCGGGGCGTTGGCCCGAGCAGCCTGGACCGGTTTCCTCCAGTCGGCGAAGGAGATTGCCGAGCAAGGGACCTTTACCAGCCTCGCTCGCGCCATTGACTCTTCCGCGATGAACGGTTCCTTCGCCTCAGAGTGAACCCCTTCGGGGGGCGGCTTCTCCCGCGGTACTCTCGCCGGCATGGCGGGCGACTATCCCGAGGGGCGAGGGCGGGTGCGCGTCGAGGCCGCGGGGATCGAGATCGAGGGCGTCTCGATTGCGGGTCACGAGTCCTTCTACAAGCTGCCGGGATTTCGGACGCTGCTCGAGTTCGGCCGCGCCCCGGAGGATGTCGTCGGCTACGCGACGGTGTGTGTCACGCACGGGCATCTCGACCACATGGCCGGGCTCGCACACCATGCTTCACGGCGCCGGCTCGCAGGGCTTCCTGGGGCTCGCGTCTTCGTCCCGGCCGAAGCCCTGCCGCACGTCGCGCGGTGGGTCGAGGCGGCGGAGCGTCTCGAGCAGATCGACTACGGCGTGGAGATCGTACCGGCGTCACCGGGAGACCGCATTCGCCTGCGCAACGACCTCGAGCTGATCGTCCTGCCGGGTCGGCACCGGGTGCCGACGGTCGGCTACCTGTTCTCGGAGGTTCGGCAGAAGCTCCTGGACGAGTTCGTCGGTCGGCCTGGAGAGGAAATCGCAGCGCTTCGCGCCAGGGGGATTCCCGTGACGCGCCGGGAGGAGATTCCGCTCCTCGCATACCCTGGCGACTGCGGCGAGGAGATCTTCGAGGCCTGTCCGGAACTCTTTGCCGCGCGCGTGCTCCTGCTCGAATGCTCGTTCCTCCTGCCGGAAGACCTCGAGAGAGCGCGCGAGTACGCGCACATCCACCTGGCTGACATACTTGCCCGCGCCGATCTCTTCCGCAACGAGGCGGTCGTGCTCACGCACTTCTCGCAGCGCTACCGGCCGGATGAGATCCGGAACGCCCTCGCCGCGATCCCCGAATCGCTGGCGCGACGCATGATTCCGTTCCTTCCACCGATATGATGGTCGCGGCTGCTGTGGGGTAGTTGAATTGGTACAACGTCCGGCTGTTAACCGGAAGGTTGGGGGTTCGATTCCCTCCCCCACAGCCATGAATTACAGGACTTACGGGACGAGGCTCTCCCCGGCTGGTCCTGACTGTGCCCTTGCGTTCCTTCCCGGATCCAGGCCGGCGCGTAGCCGGCCGGCGCATAGAAGCCGTCCACGAGGACAGACCCGTGCAGACCGGCGGCGCGGTCCCGGCCGGGGCCTCAGCTCGCGTGTCGGAGGTGCGCCGGCCCCCGGGCGACGCGTTCCTCCGGGAACGGAACGGCGACCGGGCGCGTGCGGACTGGGGCCTGCATCCACTTGGCCATCAGCCAGAACTGCTCGCCGCCGCACTTGGGGCACGTCCGGTTCCGGACGCTGAAGGTGACGAGGCAGTCGAGACAGAGCACCGTCTCGCCTTCCCGGACGGCCTCGCCGAACCTTGACTCGGCACCAATCCGGGAATCGGGCCATCCAAGCCAATTCGACCGATCACGGACCCCCATGGGAGCCTCCTTCGTTCCGAGCCGCCCTTCGATCGCTGCGACCCGGGGGCCGGCCCCGGCAAAGTCCAGCGGAACCTGTAATGGTATCGCGATTTCCTGCCCGGGAGGACAGGTGCCGAGGTCCCACGGACAGGACCGGACAGGTCTTCGATGGCGTCTAAACGTTGTCAGCGCACGAGTTTTCGGACGAGGGGTGACTCGTTTGGATGGTCGAAGAAGGCTCCGGCCGACGTGATCCGACGGTTGGAGAAGACGGGGAAGAGAGGGCAGCGTAATGGCCGACGTCGGGAAGCCAGTCAGACGAATTCCGCATCGGGAGATTCAAAAGGTGCTCGGCAAGACGGAGCGGATGAACATTCTCGTCACGGCCCCGGCAGAAGTGAGGAGATCGTCGCTGCGGAGCGTTACGGTCTCTCAATGACGGACTACCTTCTTCGTCCTCACGCTCTTGTCGAAACACGCCTGCAAGGAAAGCGAGAGATCGGACGAAGAAGGGGGAGTGTCCGGCAGGCGTAGAATTCTCCTTCACACATCCGATGACGCTCTCGGTCGGGACTCGTCTCGGCTTCTACGAGATCCTGTCGGCGCTTGGCGCAGGTGGGATGGAAGAGGTGTACCGGGCGCGGGACTTCTCTCTGACCGATCCCGCCGGATCTACCACCCTGACACCCGCGAGACGTCTTCCTGCTCTGGCGCCAGCGCAGACGACGCGCTCTTCCGCTCTTCTTTGCGGCCACGCGCTCAGTATTTGTGATAGTCAACCTAACCCCAAAGGGATCGACACTTGGCTGATGTGTTTTCGTCATGGCTCCGGACCTGCCAGTAGCGTCGGAGCAAGAAACTCTCCGATGGCTTCAGGGTGCAGCGTCCGATTTTCAGCCAGGTACAACTCCAGAGGGCCAATGAGCGGGCCAAGACGAATCGCGATCTCTCGTTAGGACCGCATTGATGGTGGTGTGGATCTGTGGCGAAGACTGGGCGGCGCCGCTTGCCGGTGGCGTCGATGACCTGCTCGGCGCTCGCCGCCAGGTCCGAGCCGAGCGCGGTCGAGCCCGGGGCCAGAACGGCGGCGATGGTCTCGCCGTCGACAAGCACGTCGGCCTGCATGCTGCCCTGGGCCGTGACGACGGTGCCGTTGGTGATGAGTATGGTCATGAATGGCTCCCTTCGGGACTGGCTACGGCCGGACCAGGTCGTCGTAGGCATCCGGGCGACGGTCGCGGTAGAACTGCCAACGATTGCGGACTTCGGTCAGGAGGTCCATGTCGAGATCGCGGATGATCAGCTCGGGCTGGTAGGGGTCGCCCTTCTCGCCCACATAGTTGCCCTCCGGATCGACGAAGTACGACTGCCCGTAGAAGTCGTCGTCGCCGAGATCCTCGATGCCGACCCGGTTGATGGCGCCGACGTAGTACTCGTTGGCCACCGCCGCGGCCGGCTGCTCGATGCTCCACAGGTACTGCGAGAGGCCACGCGAGGTCGCTGAGGGGTTGAACACGATCTGCGCGCCGTTCAGCCCCAAGGCTCGCCAGCCCTCCGGGAAGTGGCGGTCGTAGCAGATGTACACGCCGATCTTGCCGACGGCGGTGTCGAAGACGGGGTACCCGCCGTTGCCCGGACGGAAGTAGAACTTCTCCCAGAAGCCCTTCACGTGCGGGATGTGCGTGCTTGCGGTACTTGCCGAGGTACGTGCCGTCGGCATCGACGACGGCAGCGGTGTTGTAGAGGACTCCGGGCTGCTCCTGCTCGTACATCGGCAGGATCATCACCAGGCCGAGTTCCTTGGCGATCGCCTGGAACCGCTCGGTCGTCGGGCCGGGGATCGACTCGGCGTACTCGTAGTACTGCTTGTCCTGCACCTGGCAGAAGTAGGGCCCGTAGAAGAGCTCCTGGAAGCAGATGACCTGCGCACCCTGTGCGGCCGCGTCGCGGGCGTACTGCTCGTGCGCGAGGATCATCGACTCCTTGTCACCGGTCCAGTTGGTCTGCACCAGGGCCGCGCGAACGACGGTCATGCGTTCCTCCTTCTCGCCGCGGGTCATGCCGCGCGCGGCGGGGTCGACTGTGGTTTTCTGTGATTCTGGACCTTAGACACTTTCCAATGTGTTACAACGGCGTTTCTACAAAAATCCTGCGGCGACGAGATCGCGCGGGGGACGGGGCGGGAGGGGCACATGCCACTGAGCGTGGTGCCCGAGGACCCCGAGCCTGACCCGATGATCGCGCTGGTCGCCGGCTCGGTCCTGGATCGCAGCCCGAAGGGCATCGCCGCAGCCGTCCACCGCCTCATCAGGGCCGGGCGGCTGTCCACCGGCGATCGCCTTCCTACCGTCCGCGATCTGGCCAAGGAACTGCGCGTCAGTCCCGCAACCGTCAGCGAGGCCTGGCAGGCGCTGGCCGCGGTGGGAGCCATTCGGGCACGTGGCCGCGCCGGCACGTTCGTCCAGGACACCGTTGAGCCCACCCGGCCCACCCGCTACCTGGGCATCGGCGGAGCGCCCCTCGCCGAGGGAATGAACCTGTCGACCGGGACGCCCGACCCGGCGCTGCTGCCGCCTTTGAAGGAGGCGCTCGAGCGGGTTCTGGGGAAGTCCCGCTCGTGGACCACGAGCTACCTGGACGACCCGGTCATCCCCGAGCTCGATGCGCTACTGCGGTCGAGCTGGCCCTTTCCGCCATCGCGGCTCACCGTCGTCGACGGTGCTCTTGACGCCCTGTCGCGCGTCGTCGACCAGATCGTGCGCCTCGGCGACCGAGTCGTCATGGAGAACCCCGGCTTCCCACCGCTCATCGACCTCCTCGAACGCAGCGGAGCCGAGATCGTCCCGGTCGGGCTCGACGATGAAGGCATCACCCCAGCGTCGTTGCAGGCTGCCCTGGACAGCGATCCGGTGGCCGTCTTCGTGCAGCCCCGAGCGCAGAACCCCACGGGTGTGAGCATGAGTGCTCACAGATGTGCCGAGCTCGCCGCCATCTTGGAGCCGCACCGCTCGCTGGTCGTCGAGGACGACCACTCCGGCGACATCGCCACAGGTCAGGACGTCAGCCTAGGCCGCCACCTGCCCGATCGCACCGTGCACATTCGCAGCTACTCAAAGTCGCACGGCCCCGACCTGCGCATCGCAGCGGTGGGCGGATCCGCGGACGTCATCGACCCGCTGGTCTCGCGGCGCATGCTCGGGCCCGGCTGGACCAGCCGCCTCATTCAGGCCGTCCTCGTCGAACTGCTCACCGATCCGTCGGCGATCGCGGCGGTAACCCGGGCCCGCTCCATCTACGCCATGCGCAGCCTGGCGGTGCGCGCCGGCCTGGCGGGTGAGGGCGTGACCAGCACCACGGGTGACGGCATCAATGCGTGGGTGGAGGTGGCGGACGAGCGTGCCGCGATCATCGCGCTGGCGGCCATGGGGCTTCGGGTATCGCCGGGGGCTCCGTTCATGGTCACCGGCACGCCCAGCAACCACATCCGGGTCACCACCGGGGTCCTCGATGAGCACGACGCCGATCAGCTCCAGCACGTCATCACCGCTCTCGCGGCGGCGGCGAAGGTCGGCCCGACGTTGCGCGGCGTCTAGGGGACATGCGGGGGACACCCGTACCAGATTGCCGGGTTGACAACGATATCCACGGCTATCGGGATCATTTACCTAGTTTTTCGGATTGAAACCCTTGCTTCACCGTGGAATCCGTGTTTGTATGCCGAGACACTCCGGCCATCTGCTGGCCCCCGCCTGTCCATCGAGGAGGTCCCGTTCGTGACTGATGCCGTCTTCTCCGGTGGCCGATTCCGTCCGGGCACGTCCGGGGAGACCTTCGACATCACGAATCCCGCCGACGGGAGCGTCGTCGAGCGGATGGACATCGCCGGTGTCGCCGACGTCGAGGCTGCGGTAGGCGCAGCCGCCGACGCCTTCGGCGACTGGTCGCGCGCGACGCCGGCAGAGCGGTCAGCGTGCCTGGTGCGGCTTGCGGCGATCCTCGACCGCAGGGCCCGGGAGTACGCCGAGGCCGAAACCCGTCAGACGGGCAAGCCGATCCGGCTGACCACGGAGTTCGACGTCCCGGGCTCGATCGACAACGTGTCCTTCTTCGCGGGCGCGGCCCGTCATCTCGAGGGCAAGGCCGCCGCCGAGTGGGACGGCGTCCACACCTCGATGATCCGGCGTGAGCCCATCGGAGTTGTCGGGTCGATCGCCCCCTGGAACTACCCGCTGCAGATGGCGATGTGGAAGATCCTCCCGGCCATCTCGGCCGGCAACACCATCGTGCTCAAGCCCGCGGAGATGACGCCGATCACTTCGCTCATGCTGGCCGAGGACTGCGTGGCCGCCGGCATCCCCGCGGGTGTGGTCAACGTCGTGATGGGAGCCGGCCGCAATGTGGGCGAGGCGCTCATCGGCGACCCCCGCGTCTCCATGGTCTCGTTCACCGGCTCCACACCTGTCGGCCAGCGGGTCATGGAGATCGCCACCCGGACCGTCAAGCGCGTTCATCTCGAGCTCGGTGGCAAGGCGCCGTTCGTCGTGTTCGACGACGCCGACCTGGAGGCTGCTGCCCACGGAGCGGTCGCCGGGTCGTTGATCAACACCGGTCAGGACTGCACGGCGGCGACCCGCGCTTACGTCCAGTGGCCGCTCTACGACGCTTTCGTGGCCCTGACCGCCGAGCTGTTCGACGGGATTCGACTGGGTGATCCCATGGACCCGGCGACGGATCTGGGTCCGCTGGTCTCGGTACGACAGCAGCAGGCGGTCGCTGGCTTCGTCGAGAGGGCGCGCGGCTACGGAGCCACTATCGCCGCTGGGGGGTCATCCCGGGCGGTGACCTCGGCAACGGTGGTCTTCTACCGGCCGACCCTCGTCACTGATGTCGCGCATGACTCCGAGATCGCCAAGGACGAGATCTTCGGGCCCGTCCTGGTCGTCCTGCCGTTCGACTCCGACGACGAGGGCCTGGCCCTCGCCAACGACACGATCTACGGGCTGGCCGCATCCGCGTGGACCACCGACATCTTCCGTGGCCTGCGCGCCTCGCGCGAGATCAGGGCCGGCTGCGTCTGGATCAACGACCACATTCCGATCGTCAGCGAGATGCCACACGGTGGGTACAAGCAGTCCGGCTTCGGCAAGGACATGTCCGACTACTCGTTCGAGGAGTACACGAACGTCAAGCACGTCTCCATGGACATCACCGGGGCGGCCCGCAAGCCCTGGCATCGCACGATCTTCACCGAGCCCCGTTAGCCCGTCAGCCCTCTTGCCCGACAGCCCGTTCGCCCCGATAGAAGGATCCTTCATGTTCTCGCAGAACCCGGAAGT
>CAWERV010000028.1:0-170562 GCA_963811425.1 uncultured Acidobacteriota bacterium | reverse complement strand
GGCGTACCAGGCGGAGCTGGGTCAGTCGACTGCGGACATACAAGAAGAGCCGCCGCTTCCCGGCAGCTCTCCTGAATTCCAGATAATCTTCGCTCGGCGCTAATCACACATCGGCCGCTTCAAACTTTTTGACCCATCGACCATAGAAGTACATCCCGATCGCGGATGCAATTCCGATAGCCGCGAAAATAAACCACGGGCGATACGGGTGATAGTTCGCCCACAGCAGGTTGGTGGCATCGGAAGAACTTAGCTTGGTGACTTCCATCAATTTGTTCATGGCCTCGGTTCGGGGTACGTCGGTGATGTTGAACTGCGTGGCCAGGTATTTCATGGCAAAACTCGCCTTCTCCCCCATGGTCTCATAGATCCGGCCGCCAAACCAGGAACCAAAACCCCAGCCTACAGCCAAGGGGATGTTGGCATACCCCATGTAAAGACCCTTTTGTCCCTCGGGCGCGATCACGCCCAAATACTCGTTCATCTTGGGTGACGCCACCATCTCCCCGACGGCGAAGACGAAAATGCCCGTCATACACACCCACCCTGACATCGTGACGCCGGACATAATCAACCCCACCGGTCCACCAATGATGCCGACAAAGATCGAGGTCAACGGCGCGCCGTGAAACCAGCCAGGAAACATCAACGACCGCGACAGATCACCGGAGTCCAAATTGATCATCCACTCCTGAGACAACTGCAAACCGCGCGACGAGGTGGCCTGGAGGCTTCCAGGATTCAATTGCAGCGCCGCAACGATACCGGAGCTGTCGACCCACTCCTCGATGAAGTTCGGCAAGCGATCGTAGAGCTGCATGAACATCACCCAGAAGCCGGGCGATCAAAACAAACGAGAGCCAGGCGCAGGTTGAGAAGCTGCGAAAGTCGTGACCATGATCTTCACTGGGCCGCCGGTCTGCTCACCCCCGGTGGGAACCCTTCTTCGTAAGTGAAAAGCATCAACAAATTCAGCAACACGATCACCGCGCACCAGAGAACACCCCTTGCCAGGAAATGACGAACAGAAAACCCGCCAGCGGCGGACCGAGAAACCCGCCGACGTTGACGAGCCAATAGAACATGCCCCATCCAACCCCGGCGTTCTTTTTGGACAGCGATCGACACATTGTCCCCGACACCCGGGTTGAAGACGGCGGTCCCAACCGCGAGGATGAGACACCCCACCAGGAACCCGCCGAACTAGCGCTGCGTCGCCATCAAGAGGTACCCTACGCCTTCAGCGCGATCGACGCAACGATCGTCTTCTTTCGAACCATAGCGATCCGCGAAGCCACCGGTGAACAGCGGAAGCAGCGATTGCACGACCGCCCACACGCCGAAAATCGTGCCCTTCTCCGCGTTGCTGAAGTGCAATCCGCCGGGGCTGTCGGACTGGCAATGTAGATGGGAACGACGACGCGGACGCCATAATAGGCGAGACGCTCAAGAATCTCCATGATGTTGACCATCCAGTACGACCGGGGAAGGCTGGTCAGCTGTCCAATCAGTCCCTCCCGTTGAGCGCTCTGAGGTTCAACCATCTGATTCACAGTTGTCGACATAGATTCGATTATCCTCTTTCGGGCGGTTGCGGCCTCTTGGCCATCGGCAATGTCCGACGACTCGGTTTGCGACCCAGCTTACCGCATAAAGTCACTGACGGCAAGAGCTAATCTCGGGACGGCGATTCGGCGCAGAAGATGTGGCCAACCAAATTGACTGCTCCTATTTGGTTTTTTTTGTTGGCGTTTGTCTGCTTTCGTCTATATTATTATGGTAGGAAGATGGTAGAAGGTACCCCTCAAATTCGTGGTCTGGACCGCGTCTAACGGCTCACCCCGACCCAGCCGCCATCTCCAGGACACTACAAACTGAGGAGACATCGATGCTTCGGTTGCTCAAAATCACGCGGCCGGTGATCGCCGGTTGTACAGCGCTATTGGCTCTTACTCTTCTCTTTGCCCCGGGCGAAGTACTTGCAAGACTATCTAAGACTCAGATCGACAGCCTTCAGGCTGAGGCAAAAGTTCAGGGCTGGACATTCACGGTCAGCCAGAACCCTGCTACCGAGTATGACATCGATCAGCTCTGCGGGCTGAAAGAGCCGGCCAACTGGCGTCAAGGAGCTCCTTTTGATGACACGCGGTCCCGTGGGGCAACGGCGTTGGCTCTGCCGGCATCGTTTGACTGGCGCAACCAGATCCCGGGCGGCATGCCGCCGATCAGAAACCAGTTGAGCTGTGGGAGCTGCTGGGCGTTTGCCACTACCGGGGCATTCGAGTGCGCCATTAAGATCAAGGATGGCGTTGATGTTGACCTGTCCGAACAATGGCTAATTAGCTGCAATGTGCATGGCTACAGTTGTGCCGGCGGCTGGTGGGTACATGATATGGAGTACAACACTCCGGACCGGTGGTGGTATGGTTAGATCCTCGAGGTAAACGATCGCTATAAGGCAGCGGACTTGGCTTGCGCCTGCCCCTATCCACATGACTATAGGCTGGATGGATGGTCGTACATTGGTCCACAATATGGCTATCCAACCGTGACGCAGATAAAGCAAGCGATTATGGATAACGGCCCGGTGTCGGTGGCGGTAGCTGTCGACAACGCGTTCCAGGCTTACTCTGGTGGCATCCTCAATTCCTGCGGCGCTGCCAGCATCAACCACGCCGTGGTGCTTGTCGGCTGGGATGATACCCAGGGGCCCGGTGTGTGGATCATGCGCAATTCGTGGGGACCCAACTGGGGCGAATACGGCTACGCGAAAATCCCCTATAACTGCGACCAAATCGGTTATAATGCGACTTATGTGAATTACCGGGGCCGAGTAGCCATCACCGCGGATACCGTGCTAGGCGCCGCTCCGATGACGGTCTCCTTTGGATGCCAGACGGCCTTGTCCCCGACTGCGTACACATGGAATTTCGGAGACAGCACTACTTCTTCCGTTGCCGCCCCGACCCATACCTTTACCAATCCCGGTCTCGGTTGGCCTTAGCCTCCAATGTGCTGACGGCGTTCATGCGACGACGGCCTACAATCTCGTCGCCGTTTATGCCGATACGATGGGAGTAGCCAGGGCGAACGGATTGCCGGGGAAACCCGTGACGGTAGACGTCTACGCCAGAAATTATCTCCCGTTGAATCAAATTGATGTTCCCATTACATGGTCTGGACCCGCGGGGCTGTATATAGACTCTGCATCGACGGTCGGATTCAGGACCGCCGGCCTGCAGGCTAACGGATGGGGTTATTATGACCCCGACTACGGCCAGCAGGGCTATTACCGACTAGCGGCTTCCCCAACACAGCCTCCTCTGGATCCTGGCGCTGGAACGATTCTTCGGCTCTACTGCACCGTTTCCACCACTCCCACGGGAGGCTCCAGTCCAATCACGCTTGGGGCTATCCAGGCCGGATTCTCGCAGGTCACTCCCAGTTTCAATAGCGTTGGCGGCACTTACCAGCCGTATCTGTATTCTGGCGAAGTGACTCTCTGCCGCCCGGGAGACGTAAACGGCGACTCGCGCGTCGACCTTGGCGACCTATCGGCGCTCGTGAACTACCTTAGTGGAGGTGGATTTGTGGTGAATTCCACGAATGGCGCCAATGCCAATGTCAACGGAGTGGGAATTGTCGACCTCGGCATTGGCTTGCATGGTCAAGTTCCTGACGGGCGCGGGCCCTGCGCCGGTCTGTCCGTAGCTTTGTGTGGTCATTGAATGTCAGGGGCTTTCCTTCCGGAAAGCCCCTTTTTTTGTCGATAAGCCCTTTGGTCAGCGCTTGAGCGTAATTGGGCTGAAGTACAGGGCGAATGAATCCTTAGGGGTGGTTGCAAATATTAGAAGTCTGGCCACGGCGCTGAGGTCCAGCTTCCGTCGTCTGGGCGCCCGCTCGATTTCGGCCAGAGATATGCTTAGGTGATTGAAACCGGGTCTGACCTTAAGCGCTTTGTTGAACCTGTCGCCATAGCTGTAGTCATGCTGGCGATCATCAACGCGAAGAGCCAGCACAACCGCAGTGTCCAACTCCGAAAAAACGTTCAGGGTCAGCGAGTCAAATCCCCGCCAATCAGGCTCAACTTCCTGCACCGTAAGTCCGGGCCAACGGCCCGGATAAAACGTACCAGGCCGCACGTTTCCGGTCTTTCATCGACCCAACCGGAAGGTGGTGGAGTTGGTGTCAGGCGAGCATCCACCATCAAGACAAATTTTCTGGACAACCACGAATCATAGGACGCGACCACCGGAAACGCTCGGGCGCGGTGCAGATAGGCCAGCGCCCAGCTATCCGCGGGAATCGACACGCCGATCAGGGCCAGGATCGTGATGGTGAGAAGAATAGAACTCACTCTTCGGCCGATCCTGCGGCGAGCCGCATCGAGTCGGTGATTGAAAATGGCCAACACCGATAGAAACATGAACACTCCAACACCGCACCGCATAGTATCTCCCAATTCGCAGTCCCGATTAAAGTAGGGTTGAATGAACTCGGTCGATATTCCCAGAATCTCGATAGTCACTCCCACCGTCAAGAACTGGCGCAGAACTGAGAGCTCAACAAAACGAGACTTCGCTTTCAGAGTCCACAGCAGCATCCCGGCAATAACACCAAAGAGAACAGCGTGCCCGGCATTAAGAGACTCCCCCCACAAATGATCGCCCGGTGGAATACTCTGAATGAACAGCAACGACATGAGTGGACCGGAAACCAGAATCAAGAGGACAACTCGGACCGCAAAACTCGGGCTATATTTCAACAAGTGGGTCATCAAGCTCTCATAAATTTAATCATTAGTTGGTTGGGTCCTGCCGAAGGGCCAGGGCCGTAGGCTTCATACACATGGAACTTCGCTCAGGCTGCACGAAAGAGGAAGTTTTTTGTTGATTGAATTGCCTGTTCGGGCCAAAATCAAGCTTTAGGGATGTTATACTTCGCGCGCCCATTTCTCGGCGTGCTGCGAACCGGGCTCCGCCTCAATTAGGTTGATAGTCTTGAAAATTTGAATTCAATAAGGAGAACGTCAATGAAGTCTATTGCTAAGGATCGTTCTTTGTTCGTCTACGCCCTAGGGAGGGCGTTTCTGACGCTGGCTGCTGTGTGCCTCTTCCCTGTAGCGGGGTTTGGCCAGGCCGCAATTACCTGTCCCGCTGGTGCAATCGACTACTGCGCTGACCAAGCAGGTCAAGTCTGTGTTGATCTCCCGATCCTGGGAGCGGACTCGGTGAAAGTAACCGGCAGCGCATCTGCCCAGTGGTCCGATGGCAAACTGTGCTTTAGCGCCGTGACCGCCGGGGTTTACCCATTTGAGGTCATCGCATATGACTCGGCCGGAACGCAGTCCTGCCAGGTGACCGTAAATGTAGGCTTTGGACAGCCCCCTTCAATCATCTGCCCACCGGAGCCATATAAGATCAATCTCTGTTCTCCAGGAGAAGTTTGCTTGGTTATGGCTGCGCGCGGAGTCGGCCAGATGACCGCTGCCGGAGCCAAATTCGCCAACGGCAACATGTGTTTCCAAGCGGATACATCGGGTGTTTATCGTTTTGTAGCCGTCGTTCGCAACGCTTGTGGCGCCGACACTTGCCACATTGAAGTTCAAGTTACGGTGGGTGCAAAGCCGGTGATCACATGTCTTACCGAAACGCCCAAGTATACACTCTGCATGCCTGAGCGGATTTGCATATCCGTTCCGATTCAGGGAGCCGATTCGGTAGAATCCTCGGCCGGCGCGACCTGGTCTGATGGTTCACTCTGCTTCACGCCCGATACTTCTGGAGAGTACCTGTTTCACGTTTTGGGTGTCAACAAGTGCGGAAAGACTGCCTGTGATGTCAGGGTTCAGGTCGTGTTGATGCCAAAGCCGACGGTCGTCTGTCCGGTCGAGTTGCCGCCGTTTTTGACCTGCGGCGCCGAGAAGATCTGCGCTCCGGTCGCCGTTCAAAACGCCTCCTCCGTAGTTACCAGCCTTGGTTCGTTTGAAAACGGATTGCTTTGTTTCACGGCCGACACCTCGGGCACATATAAGATCAAGTTAGTCGCTACTAATGACTGCAGCAGCGACAGCTGTGAAATCGCTGTCACAGTTGTTCGGCGGGAGACGCCGGTAATGCGATTCGAGGCGCGCGCCCTCGACGGTGATCGGGCCATCCGCGAACGAGGCCGATTCGGCCTCGTGCTCGAGCCCCATGGCTCGCTCGAGACTCTGATCGCCCTGCCGGGTCGCCACGCGCGATTCGAGGTGCTGCCGCTGGCCGTGCACGAAGCGTCCGACGAACGGGAACAGAAGGTGCGCAGGAAGGGCTCCGGACGCAAGCGGCGACGCCCTGCCGCCCCGGCCCGCTGAGGGCTCTCGCACGGCCGAGCGGCGATACAATGCCGCCGCATGAAAATCCTCGTCATCGGCGGAGGCGGCCGCGAGCATGCCCTGTGCTGGGCACTCCACCGCAGCCCGCTGGTCGAGGAGATCTTCTGTGCGCCGGGCAACCCCGGCATTGCGGAGGTCGCCGATTGCATTCCGGTGTCCCCGGGAGACACGGTCGAGATCGCCGATCTGGCCGAGAGGCTGCACGTCGATCTGACGGTCGTCGGGCCCGAGTTGCCACTTTCGCTCGGCATCGTGGACGAGTTCCAGAAGCGTGAGCTTCCGATCTTCGGCCCGACGCGCCTGGCCGCGCAGATCGAATCCTCGAAGGTGTTCTCGAAGGAATTCTTCCGGCGCCACGGCATCCCGACCGCCGACGCGATGGTCTGCCAGACGTCCGAGGAGGCGCGGGCGGCGATCCAGCGCTTCGGGTTTCCGGTCGTTCTCAAGGCGGATGGCCTCGCGGGCGGCAAGGGCGTGCTCATCATCGAGTCCGGCGAGGACGCGGAACGGGCCCTCAGGCTCTTCTTCCAGGAGCGGGTCTTCGGCGCGGCCGGCGATCGGATCATCGTCGAGGAGTTCCTGCGCGGGCAGGAGGCGTCTTTTCTCGCGATCTTCGACGGCCAGGTGGCCGTTCCCCTGCCGACCGCCCGCGACTACAAGAAGGTCTACGACGGCGATCGCGGCCCGAACACCGGCGGAATGGGAGCGCACTCGCCGGCCGGGGTCCTGAACGCTGAGACCGCCTCTCAGGTCCTGAAGGAGATCCTGTGGCCCACCCTGCGCGGCCTCCAGGCCGAGGGCCGGGCATTTCAGGGCGTGCTGTACGCGGGGCTGATGATCACCGACAACGGCCCAAGGGTGCTGGAGTACAACGCAAGGTTCGGCGACCCGGAGACCGAGGTCATCCTGCCTCGCCTGACCACCGACATGGCGGACGTCCTGGTGGCGGCCACGCGCGGAGGGCTCGATCGCTTCATGCCCCTCGAGGTCAAAAACGAGGCGTGCGTGGGCGTGGTCCTCTGCGCAGGCGGCTATCCCGGCAACCATGAGCGCGGCAGACCGATCACGGGGCTCGCCGAAGCGGCGCGGATGCCGGGCGTCGAGATCTTCCACGCGGGAACCGCGCGCGACGGGGACCGACTCGTGACTGCCGGCGGGCGCGTCTTCGTCGTCACGGCACTCGGCGCGTCCATGACCGAGGCGGCGGCCCGGGCCTACGAGGCCGCCGACCGCATCCAGTTCGAGGGCAAGCACCTGCGGCGCGACATCGCCGCGGGCGGCGTGCGGCCCAGCCGGATCTGAGGGGTTGCCGGGAAGCGCTCGGGCGGTATCTTTAGAAGCCGCAGCCCGCAGAGCACTTCATCTCGAAGAAGGCATTGTCCTTCGTGCCGTTGTCGAGAATCGCGATGTACCCCTCGATGCGCTCGTTGCCGGTCGCACTCTGGACGTCGGCAAAGGCCACACAGCTCTGGACGTTCGCAGGGATCCCGAGGGTCGCCCAGATGTTGTTGAGCTGGAAGACCTCTCCCGCCGCCAGGGCATGCGGGATCGTGAAGCTCCCCACGAGCTGGCCGTTGGTCGCGCTGCCCTGGGTCGCGTCGTAGAACTGGAGCGACACGATGACGGGGTTCGTGTTGACGAGCGCCGTATTCGTGATGCCGATGTTCGAGCGCAGCGCTCCCGCGGCGGTGGGCGCGGCAATGGTGTCGCGAACCAGTCCGACCAGCGAGTGGGCGGCCGATTCGAAGAAAAGCGAGGCGGGATAGGCGCTCGCCACGGTGCCGAGCGACGGGTTGCTCTGATCATACGGGCTGTAGGTCCGCGCCGTGACGGTCCCCTCCCAGCCTTGCGCGGAGGGCAGGTTCGAAAAGGTGACGAGGAGAGTACCAAAGGAGGCCGTGTCTGCCCCCGGTACGAGGACGCCCGGCGTGGAGCCGAGGTATCCCACGATGTCGTCGGTGTGGAAGTCGTCGAGTGCAAAGAGCGGCGCGAGCGTCTGGGCGGACGTACAGCCCTGGAAGGCGCCATTGTAGGAGTAGCAGTACTGGAGAGTTGCGATCACGCCATCGGTGCTGGTGTTGTTCGTGACGTCGACCGAGGTCTTGAAAAGCGACGATCCCTGAAGACTGGTGACGATGTTGAGCTGGGCCGAATAGGTGGTTCCCGTGGCGGCCGGTTGCGCGGCCGCGGGCCTAACCGCGGCGGAAGCGGCGGGCCGGGAAACGGCACGTGGGCTTCTCGACGACGGGACCTGCGCAAGAAGGGGCGCGGCCCCCACGGTGGCAGCGGCAGAGAACCAGGGCGGTCAGCTTTTGTCATGGAATCGTTTCTCCTTCTCGGGCTTTCCCGGATGCCAGCCTCAACAGTAGCAAATCTCGGTCCAATCCGCAGACTGTCATTTGGTACGGAGCAGGAACCCCGTCCGTCCGGCCATGGAACCCGTTGTCACCGCCGGAGAGCAAGGGCCTCGAGTGTTACCGCAGGAGCGCGTTCACGGCGCGCTCGAAATCCGCCGACGATTGCTTGCCCGAAAGGGTCCGGAGCCTCTTCCCGTCGCGGCCGTAGAGCACCGAGAACGGCAGCTCTCCGCCCCACTTGGGGTCCACGCTCTCGATGAAGTCCTGGTCGTCTCCGCCGCTCGCCTTGCGGTAGTTCGGGAAGTCGGGACCGTTGCTCGCCAGGAATTTCTCGACCGCCGGCAGGTCCCTCGTGAGGTCGGTCGAAACGCCAATCACTCGCAGTCCGCTGTTCCGATAGCTCCTCTCGAGGTGGACGAGGTCGGGGAACTCCTCGCGGCAGGGCACGCACCATGTCGCCCAGAAGTTGACGAGGACGACCTTTCCCTTCTCCCGGGCGATGGCCTGTGCGAGCCCCTTCGCGTTCACTTCGCCGGCCAGGCGCGACGCGTCCGCGGCAACGGCCGCCGACGCAAGGGCGAGCGGAACGAAAAGGGCGAGAACTGCCACCGCGGCCGATCGGCACCGCCCTGTCATCCCGAGCGCGGCGAAGGATTCCTTTCGAGTCATGGCGCGGCTCGGAAGGGGACCCCTCGTCGCTGCGCTCCTCGGGATGACGCCCCCACGGCTCTCACGCTCTCTTGATGGTGCAGCCGAAGGCCTTCGTCTCCGCCTTCGCCACGGGCTGGCCGGCGAGCAGCTGGTCGAGGGCGTTCTTCAGATCGGGGGAGGTGACCTTGCTCGCGTCCTCGTAATTCTCGTCGATGCGCCCGTGGTAGACGAGCCTGCCGCTCTGATCGATCACGAAAACCTCCGGCGTGCGCCGGGCGTCGTAGAGGTCCGCGACCTTGTTGCCCGGGTCCTTGAGGATCGTGAAGGTGTGGCCGTGTTTCCTGGCGTGGTCCACGGCATCCTGGACCGTCTCGGTCGAATTGCTGTTGATGCCGACGAACAGCACGCCCTTCTTCGCATACGCGTTGGCCGTGTCGCGCATCCGGTCGTTGTAGGCGTTCGAGTAGGGGCACTGGGTCGAGATGAAGGCGAGGACCACGAGCGAGTTCGCCTTCTCGGCCTCGGCCAGCGAAAAGGGCTTGCCGTCGATGGTCGTCAGCTGAAAGGACGGGGCGGGCGCGCCGATCGCGGGCCCGTCGGCCCGCAGGGGCCCGGCCGCCAACGCCGCAACGAGCAACAGGAAAAGGGTGCGCACGGACTTCGTCATCGGGAATTGCCTCCTCAAGCCTCTCGAAAGGGCGCTCCGGGGCCGAAAATTCCTCACCCGGGGCCTCGCAGCCATCTCCGGCGCCGTGGAGGCGCGGTGCCGATCTCGGCGATGCGGCGCTCGAGCTCGGAGACACGGCGCTCGAGGCTCTCGACGGCGTCGGCCTCGGCGGAGCGGGAGGCGAGAATGCGCTCCATCTGCTCGCGCAGCGCCTCGGCGTCCCCTCGGGAGGTGAGGGCACGGCGGATCTCCGCGAGGCCCAGGCCCCCGGCCTCCGAGAGCCTTCGGACCGTGGCGAATCGATCCACGTCCGCCTCGCCATACCTCCGGTGGCCTCCGGCCGTCTTGCGGATGTGGAAGAGACCCCGGAGCTCCCGTTCGTAGAATCGCAGCGTCGTGACCGGAATCGCCGTGCGCCGGGCGACCTGCGAAATCGAGAGTGTCGCCGGGTCGTTACCCATCGCCTTTCGACGGCCCGCAGCCAGCGGGACCTCGCACGGGCCCCTTGCCCGGCGGAAAGCCGGGAGCTGACGGCGGACGGCTCCTTACACCGCGAACAACGGCCGGACGACCACGGGGTCGAACTTCCAGACGTACTTGTAGGTGCCGCTGAAGAAGTCGATCGTGATCTCGTAGTGCGCCTCGACCGTGATGGCCTCGCGGGATTTCGTGATCTTGAGCTGATCCTTCTTGATCGGCAGCTTCAGCTCGTCGGCCTTGCGAAGGATCTCGAACTCGATGAACTTCGGGTCCTTGATGGACCCGAATGCGGCCTGCTCCTGCATCGCGTCATAGAACTCCGAGGAGGCGATCTTGACGGGCACGACCTTGTACAGGACGTAGCCGACGAATCCCAGAATGACGAGCCACACGATGCATCCGACGTTTGCGCCCCCTCGGGCGCTCCGGGTCCGTCTCATGTCCGCTCCTTCAAGAGTTTCCGGAGTGATTCTAACCCGATTCGACGCCGTCGGACCTCCGGCGTTCGGCTAGCGCACCGGCAGAAAGGTGCGGTCCCAGCGTGTTCGCGCGAGAGCATCGAGGGGTCGGCGTAGCGTCGCGGGCGCGCCGCCTCCAGCCCCGTTCGAGCGCGGCGGCACAGACCAGTAGACGAACAGCGCGCGCCCCTCGAGGTTCGCGGCGGGAACGGCGCCCCAGAAGCGGCTGTCGTTCGAGTCGTCGCGGTTGTCGCCCATGACGAAGTACGAGCCGGGAGCAACGGTGCGTGGGGAGAGCTGGTCGCGACGCCTGCGGTTCCGGGGCACGCTCGCTTCGTCGGGCCACACGTTGTCGTCGGCATGAAAGGCGTAGGGCTCGTCGAGGAGCCGGCCGTCGACGAAGACCCTCTTGTCCCGGATCATCACGGACTCGCCCGGAAGCGCGACGACGCGTTTGATGAAGTCGCGCGTCGGGTCCTCGGGAAATCGAAAGACCACGACGTCGCCGCGTCGTACACCCCGGGCGGGAAGGACCTTCGCCAGAACGCCGCCGCGCGCGGCGAAGAGGAACTTGTTGACGAGAAGGCGATCGCCCGTGAGGACGGTCTTTTCCATCGACGGGCTCGGCACGGCGAAGGCCTGGAACAGAAACGTGCGGGCGAACAGGGCGAAGACGACCGCAGCCGCCACGGGGTCCACACGCGGTCGGAGGGGAAGGCCGGTGGAGCGGGCCGGCGCCCCGTCCGTCAGCGCACCACCGTGAACATGCGGTCCCAGCGGGTCCTCGAGAAGAAGTGGACCACGACGTCGGCGAGCTGTTGGATCTTGGCTACCGGCCCCCGCCAGATGTGGGAGTTCGGTTCCGCCTCGTAGGACCAGTAGAGGACCACCGGGCGCCCGAAGATGTTGCCCCGGGGGATCGCGCCCCAGTAGCGGCTGTCGAGCGAGTTGTCGCGGTTGTCCCCCATGCCGAAGAAGGAATCGGGCGGCACCGGGAAGGGGCCGAATTGATCGCGCCGGCGTGCCATGTCGGGGACGGCGGGGCTGTCGGGGTACGTCTCCGGATCGATGTGCTGAATCGAGGCGCGCTCTTCCGGCCGTCCATTGACGAAGAGCCGCTTGTCCCGAACCTGCACCGTGTCGCCGCCCCGGGCGACCGCGCGCTTGACGAGGACGTTACCGGGGTTGAGGTCGTCCCCGGGCTTCTTGAAGACCACGATGTCGCCGGGATGGACGTCGCGGTACGGCAGGAAGCGGGCCAGAGCGGGCAGGCGCGGCGCGAAGGCGAACTTGTTGACGAGCAAGTGGTCGCCGACGAGGATGGTGCGCTCCATCGAGCCGGTCGGCACCTGGTACGTCTGGACGACGAACGTGCGCACGAAGAGCACGAAGATTCCGGCTACCAGCAGGGACTCGTACCATTCGCGCGCGGCGGAATGGGGCCGGACGTCGGCCGGTGCGTCGGGCGAGGTCGTTTCTTTCATTCGACTTTCAGCACGGCCAGAAACGCTTCCTGCGGGATGTCCACGCGGCCCACCCTCTTCATGCGTTTCTTGCCCTCCTTCTGTTTTTCGAGCAGCTTCCTCTTTCGGGTGATGTCGCCTCCGTAGCACTTGGCGAGCACGTTCTTGCGAATCGCCGACACCTGCTCACGCGCGATGATCTTGGAGCCGATGGCGGCCTGGATGACGACCTCGAACATCTGCCTCGGGATGATCTCCTTCATCTTCGCGGCGAGCAGCCGGCCCTTGACGGCCGCCTGGTCCCGGTGGACGATCAGGGACAGGGCGTCGACCGGGTCTCCGTTGACGAGCAGGTCGAGCTTGATCAGGTCTCCCTCGCGGTAGCCCGAGAACTCGTAGTCGAACGAGGCGTAGCCCTTGGAGATCGACTTCAGCTTGTCGTAGAAATCGAGCACCACCTCGTTCAGGGGGAAGTCGTAAACGAGAACGACACGGTTCGCGGCCAGGTACTCGAGCGATTTCTGGGTCCCATGCCGCTCCTCGCAGAGCTTCAGGAGCCCGCCGAGGAACTCGTCGCGCGTGATGATCGTCGCCGTGATGTACGGCTCCTCGACCCGCTCGATGTGGTTCGCGGCCGGCAGGTGATTGGGATTCACGATCTCGAGGACCTCTCCGCTGGTGGTGGTCACGCGGTAGTTGACCCCGGGCGCGGTGGTGATCAGATCGAGATCGAACTCGCGCTCGAGACGCTCCTGGACGATCTCCATGTGCAGCAGGCCGAGGAAGCCGCACCGAAAGCCGAAGCCGAGCGCCGTCGAATTCTCCGGCTCGAAGGAGAAGGAGGCGTCGTTCAGCCGCAGCTTCTCCATGGCGTCGCGCAGGTTGGCGTAGGCGTCCGCGTCCGTGGGAAAGAGGCCCGCGAAGACCATGGGCTTGGCCTCGGCGAAGCCCGGCAGGGCCTCCGCGGTCGGGCGATGGACCTCGGTGATCGTGTCGCCGATCCGCGTCGAGTGCAGGTCCTTGATGTTCCCCCAGAAAGACCCGACCTCGCCGACCGAAAGGGCCGGAACGTCCTCGGGCTGCGGCCGGAAGACGCCGAGCGCCTCGACGTCGGTCTCGAGGCCGGTGCCCATCGCCTTGATCTTCATGCGCTTCTCGAGCCGGCCGTCGACGATGCGCACGAGCGAGGTCACGCCCCGATAGGGGTCGTACCAGGAGTCGAAGAGGAGCGCCTTGAGCGGAGCATTCGGATCACCCTGCGGGGGCGGCACGTCGCGCACGATCCGTTCGAGCAGCTCGTCGATGCCCACGCCCATCTTCGCGGACGTCAACACCGCATCGTCGGCCGGAATGCCCACGACCTGCTCGATCTGCTCGCGCGCCTTTTCCGGCTCGGCCGAGGGCAGGTCGATCTTGTTGATGACCGGCACGATGACGAGGTTGTGGTGGGTGGCCAGGTAGGCGTTGGCGAGCGTCTGCGCCTCGACGCCCTGCGTGGCGTCCACGACGAGCACCGCGCCTTCGCAGGCGGCGAGCGAGCGCGAGACCTCGTAGGAAAAATCGACGTGGCCGGGCGTGTCGATCAGGTTCAGGACGTAGTCCTGTCCGTCGTTCGCGGTGTAACGCAGCGTCACGGCTCGGGCCTTGATCGTGATGCCCCGCTCCTTCTCGAGGTCCATGTCGTCGAGCATCTGCTCGTGCATCTCGCGGGCGGTCACGGCGTTGCAGCGCTGCAGGATCCGGTCCGACAGCGTCGTCTTGCCGTGGTCGATGTGCGCCACGATCGAGAAGTTTCGGATGAAGCGGGGATCGGTCATCGGCGAACGGGGGATGATACATGACCGTCGCTTCGCTTGCTCGGGGGCCTGCGCCCTTCGGGCGCACCGGCTTGCGGCTCGCGCGGATGCGCGCTCGACCGCAGGCCTGGTCCCTCGCAGCGCTTCGCTCCCGCGGCGCGAACCTCCTCCCTCCCTTCGGTCGGGAGACTATTCGCGCCGCGAGCGGAAAGGCCCTCCACCGCGTTTTCTGTTCAGGAACCCAGCGGCCAGCGCGAACGTGCCTGGGCCCGATCGGGCGGTTCCGGACCCTTCTGCCGGAACCGCAGCAGGCCCGCCCACGCGATCATGGCCGCATTGTCGGTCGTGAACGAACGGTCCGGCAGGTAGACCGGAACGCCTTCGGCCTGCCCCCACTGCGCCAGGGTCGAGCGCAACTCCGTGTTGGCCGCGACCCCTCCGGAAAGGGCGAGCGCGCGCACGCCCTCGTCGGCGTGGACGGCGGCCACGCGATCGAGCAGGGCGGCGACGATGGCGTGCTGGAAGGAGGCGAGCAGGTCGACGAGGCCGGGATCGAGGCGCTCGGGGTCGAGCGAAGATCCGTCGATGCCGCGCTTGCCGAGCTCGCGCAACATGGCCGTCTTGAGCCCCGAGAAGGAGAAGTCGCGAGAGCCGTCCCCGGCGCGGCCGATGGCGAACGGGTGGCGGTCGCCGTGGCCGCGCGCGGCGATCCGGTCGATGACCGGCCCACCCGGGTATCCGAGACCCGCGCGCCGGGCAATCTTGTCGAAGGCCTCGCCCGGCGCGTCGTCGCGGGTCCGGGCGAGCGGGACGATCGACGCCGTCCTCGACGCGCACGAGCTCCGCGTGGCCGCCGGAGACGACGAGGCCGTGGAAGGGATACTCGACGGCAAGCGGCGCGACGCCGCCCGGACGGAGGAATGCCGAGAACAGATGGCCCTCGAGATGATTGACCGCGACGAGCGGAATCCCGCGCGCGAAGGCGAGAGCCCTGGCCGCCGAGAGTCCGACGAGCAGCGCACCGATCAGGCCCGGTCCCGCGGTCGCCGCGACGAGGTCGACGTCTTCGAGGCGCACGGCGGCCAGGGCGAGCGCCTCCTCGAGGACGGAGGGAAGGTTTTCGAGGTGCGCCCGGGCCGCGACCTCGGGCACGACGCCGCCGTAGGGGGCGTGAGCCTGCATCTGGGAGGAGACGACGTTCGAGCGCACGCGGCCTTCGCCGTCGAGCACCGCGACGGACGTCTCGTCGCAAGAGGTCTCGATTCCGAGAACGTTCACGCGGGCGGGGCGGGGCGGTGAACCGCCTCCCGCAACGATTGCGGGTACGGGGGCCGGCACACCCCGCGTTCGGTAACGATGGCGGTGATGTAGCGCGCCGGGGTGACGTCGAAGGCGACGTGGCGGGCCGAGACGCCCGCCGGCGCGACCGATCGGCCGGCGAATGCGAGGACTTCGGAGGCGGAGCGCTCCTCGATGGGGATGGCGGCGCCGTCCGGGCAGGCGAGATCAACCGTCGTCGTGGGGGCGGCGACGTAGAACGGGACGCCGTTCTCTTTCGCGAGGACCGCCAGGGAGTAGGTGCCGACCTTGTTGGCCACGTCCCCGTTCGCCGCGATGCGATCGGCGCCGACCACGACGGCTTCGATTCCGCCGCGCGAGAGGAAATGGCCGGCCATGCTGTCCGTGATGAGCTCGACGGCGATCCCGTCGCGGGCGAGCTCCCACGCCGTCAGCCGCGCCCCCTGCAGAAACGGCCGCGTCTCGCAGGCGAGCACGCGGATGGTCTTGCCCTGGGCGACGGCGCCCCGGATGACGCCGAGGGCCGTGCCGTAGCCGGCCGTAGCGAGGGCGCCGGCGTTGCAGTGTGTCAGAACGTTCCTGTCGCCCTGCAGCAGAGGCGCGCCGAAAGCGCCGATGGCGAGGCAGGCCGCGATGTCCTCGGCCGCGACGGCGTCCGCCTCGGCGATCAGCGCCGCCTCGATGGCTTCGGGCGCCGCCGCCGAGATTGGCGCGAAGCGCCGCTCCATGCGTTCGAGCGCGGCGAAGAGGTTCACGGCCGTCGGGCGCGTCGCGGCGAGCAGGCGGCGCGCGGTCGTGAAGCGCTCGGCGGCCGGCGTCGAGGCGCCGCTGCGCATCGAGAATGCGGCGCCGTACGCCGCCGCGACCCCGATCGCCGGCGCGCCGCGAACGGCCATGTCCCGAATCGCCAGGGCGATCTCCGGCGCGCGCTCGAGCGTCAGCCAGACTTCCTCGGCCGGCAAGAGGCGCTGGTCGAGCAGGCGCAGCGCAAGCCCGTCGCGGTACAGGGGGCGGAAGATCGCGGGCTGGGTCATGGCGTCGGGCGCACGACGAGGCCGGCGCCGTGTCGACGCGGATCCGCCACGGCCTCCGTCCTGCCGCCGGACAGAGCGGCGACCGCGTGCACGCGGCCGATCTTTCCGGGAACGGGGTCCCGCGCGCTTTCCTTCGTCGCATGGCCCATGGCCTGGAGGGCGGCGATCCACGCGGCGTCGAATCCGCCCGGCTCCACCTCGACGACGTCGGGAATGTCCTGCTGGTGAAATCGGGGAGCCGCGACGGCGGTCGCGAGGGGCTCGGCACTCAGGACGAGGCCGAGGAGCACCTGCAGATTCGTCGTCGGGATGGTGGACCCGCCGGGCGTTCCCCAGGCGAAGACGCCGCGCTTGGGGATGACCGCGATGGACGGGCACATGGACGAGAGCATCCGCTTGCCCGGCGCGACGGCGTTGACCTCGCCCTGCACCAGGCCGTACATGTTCTTCTGGCCGGGCCGCGTCGAGAAGTCGTCCATCTCGTTGTTCATGAGGAAGCCGAGGCCCGGCGCGACGCGGCCGTTCCCGAACGAATCGTTCAACGTCGTCGTCACCGAGACCACCATGCCCTCGCCGTCGACCACCGAGAAATGCGTGGTGGTCGGTTTTTCCGGGAAGACTCGGGCGAGGTCCGCGGAAGGAGTCGCACGTATCCGGATGGATCGAAGCGACCAGTCGCTGGATCCTCCGCGGGTCGGTGAACGGCATTTCGTCGATCCCGGGGAAGGCGGGGTCGCCCAGGAGCTGGTTGCGATCGCGGAACGCGCGCTTTTCGATCTCGGCGAGCCAGTGCATCCGAACCGCGCCGCCGCTGCTCAGCCGGGTGGCGACGCGCTCCGCAGCCAGCGCCATCTCCGCGAGCACGGGCCCCGCCGAGGGTGCACGCGTCGTGAGAATCTCGGCGCCGAGGAAGGAGAACCGCAGCGGCGGCCGGACCTTTGCCTCGTAACGGGCGAGGTCGCCGCGCGTGATGAGGCCGCCGATCCGCTTCTGGCCGTCCGCAATGTCGCGGGCGATCTCGCCGCGGTAGAAGCCGTCCTCGGCCCGGTCGCGAATGGCCTCGAGCGTCTTTCCGAGCTGTGGTTGCTGGAAGATCGAGCCCGGCACCGGGGCGGCCCCGGACGGCAGGAAGATGCGGGCGGTCTCGGGGTCCTTGGCCAGGTGCTCGCGCTCTGCCGCGATCGACTCGGCGATGTTGGCGGTCATGGGAAAGCCGTCACGTGCCAGACGCACGGCCGGCTCCACGACCGTCTTCCACGGGAGGCGGCCGGCGCGGCGCTGGGCGAGGGCCAGGCCCGCGACGGAACCCGGGACGCCCGAGGCGAGCGGGCCTGCCGTCGGGGAGGCCGAGGAACCGGGCGAGCCGAAGAAGAGATCGCGCCGTGCGGCCCGGGGAGCGATCTCCCGAAAGTCGACGGTGAGAACCGCTCCCTTCGCGTTGCGCGAGATCCAGAACCCTCCGCCGCCGATGTTTCCGGCCTCGGGCCACGTCACGGCCAGGGCGAAGGCCACGGCAACGGCGGCGTCGGCGGCGTTGCCCCCCTTGCGGAGGATGTCGATGCCCACCTGCGCCGCCACGCCCTCCTCGGCGGCCACGGCACCGCCGGACCCGAGCGATACCTGGGGGAACTCCGCGGCCGACGGCGCGGCCGCCGCCAGGGCGAGGAGGGCCGCAGCCAGCCACCGTTTCACTGCGCTATTCTACCGGGCCGATGAAATCCATCCGCGATCTGAAACTCCGGGGGCGCCGGCTCTTCCTGCGGGTCGACTTCAACGTGCCCCTGGAAGGCGGCGCGGTCGCCGACGACACGCGCATCGTCGAGACTCTGCCGACCGTGCGCCTGGCTCTGGAGCGGGGCGCCCGGGTGATTTGCGCGTCGCACCTCGGCAAGGCGAAGGGCCAGAGAAAGCCGGAGCTGTCGCTCGCCCCGGTCGCCGTGCGATTCGCCGAGCGCCTCGGCAAGCCCGTGCGATTCGTCGAAGACTGCGTCGGGCCCGAAGCCGCCAGGGCCGCCGATGCCCTCGAGCCGGGCGAGGTGCTTCTCCTCGAGAACCTCCGCTTCCACGCGGGCGAGGAGGGCAACGACCCGGAGTTTGCGCGGGCGCTGGCCGCGCTGGCCGACGCGTATGTGGACGATGCCTTCGGCGCGGCGCATCGCGCCCATGCCTCCATCGTCGGCGTCCCGGAACTGGTCGAGGAGAAAGGTGCGGGACTGCTGCTCGAGAAAGAGGTGCGGGAGCTCTCGCGGCTGCTCGAGCCGGAGCGGCCGTTCGCGGCGATTCTCGGCGGCGCGAAGATCTCGGGAAAGATCGACACCCTGCGGGTGCTCTCGCGGCGTGCGGACATTCTGCTCGTCGGAGGCGGCATGGCGAACCACTTCGTGCGGGCGATCGGCCTTCCCGTCGGCCGCTCCCTGCTCGAGGAGGACAAGGTGGCGCTCGCGCGCGAGATCCTCGACTTCTGCAAGGAAGCGGGCAAGATGATCGCGCTGCCTTCGGATTTCCTGGTCGCGAAATCCCCGGACGACGGAACGGGGGCGCGGACCGTCGCCGTGAACAAGATCCCCGGCGACCTCATGGCCCTCGACATCGGCCCGAAGACGCTCGAGCAGTTTGCGCGCCTGCTCGCGCCGGCGAAGACGGTCTTCTGGAACGGCCCGATGGGCGTCTTCGAGAAACCGCCGTTCGACAAGGGGACCATGGGCGTGGCCCGCATCGTCGCTGGTCTTTCGGCCATCACGGTCGTCGGAGGCGGGGAGAGCGTCCAGGCGGCGCACGCGGCCGGCGTCGCGGAGAAATTCACGCACGTCTCCACGGGCGGCGGGGCTTCGCTCGAATTCCTGGCGGAGGGGAGACTTCCAGGGGTCGATGCGCTGGGGGCCTGACCGCATTGCCATGAAGCTCTTCGTCGCCAACTGGAAGATGCACAAGACGCGCGCGCAGGCACACGCCTTCGCCGCCGAGCTCTCGGCGCGCATCGGCGACGGGATCCCGGGCGCGGAACTCGTGCTCGCGCCGCCCCTGACCGCGCTCGACGCGGCCGCAGACGAGCGAGGGCGATGGTCGCTCGCCTGCCAGGACGTGGCCGTCGAAGCGGCGGGAGCGTTCACCGGTGAGGTGTCCGCGGCGATGGCGGCCGATGCAGGCTGCAAGTACGCGATCGTGGGTCACTCCGAGAGGCGGCGCCTCTTTGCCGAGGACGGGACGGTTCTGGCGGGCAAGCTCGCGCGCTGCCGCGAGGCGGGGCTCACTCCCATTTACTGTGTCGGCGAGAGCGCGCAGGAGCGCGACGCGGGCTTGACTGCGACGACTCTGGTTCGCCAGATCGAGGCCCTTCGAAAAGACCCGGCCGGCGCGGCGCTCGTGGTCGCCTACGAGCCGGTCTGGGCGATCGGGACCGGGCGCGCCGCGACGGCCGAAGACGCGGCATCCGCACGGGTCCACATCACCGAGCTGCTCCCGAGCCGTTCGAAGCTGCGCATTCTCTACGGCGGATCCGTCTCCCCGGAAAATGCGGGGGCGCTTCTGTACGGATCGGGTATGGATGGGTTTCTCGTCGGCGGGGCGAGCCTGGCGGCCTCTTCGTTCGAGGCCATCGCCCGCGCTTGACGCCCCCCGTCCGGGCGCGTAGACTTCCGCCCCTTTTCGTGGAGGTTCCGTGTACATCGCCCTGGTCACCGTCTACGTCGTCATCTGCTTCTTCCTGATCCTGGTGGTCCTTCTCCAACAGGGCAAGGGCGCGGACATCGCCGGTGCCTTCGGAGGCGGCTCGAGCCAGACCGCGTTCGGCGCTCGGGGCGCGACGACCTTTCTGCACAAGCTGACCACCGGAGCCTTCGTCGGCTTCGTCGTGATCTCCATGCTGCTCTCGATCATCGAGGCCAGGCCCAAGTCGTCGGTGATCCAGAAGCTTCCCCCCGTGCCGGCGGCGCAGAAGGCCCCCGCGCCCGTGCCGCCGGGACAGCCTGCGCCGGCGCAACCGGCTCAGTCCTCCAGCCAGACCGCGCCGGCGGCCGTCCCGCCCTCCACGCAGAGCCCCGCAAAGCCTTAGAATCTCTCCGCCGTGCCGTCGTGGTGGAATTGGTAGACACGTACGTTTGAGGGGCGTATGGGGCAACCCATGCCGGTTCGAGTCCGGCCGACGGCACCACTTCAAGATTCGAATGTCGGGATTTGAGATGAGCGCGGCGTAAACCTCCTCGCCAACTCCGGCGTCGGTTCGTGCAGGAGGTCCCATGAACCGCCGTCTCACCCTGAGCGCCTGCGCGGCTCTGCTTCTTTCCGCCGGTCTTGCGCAGGCGGCGTACTCGCCTTCGACCACCAACGGATGGTTCATCACGGGCGGCAGAGTCGCCGGGCTCGGCGGCTCCCTCTTCCGGATGGACGTGTGGTTGTTCAATCCGGATGCGTCCTCGAGCGCGACCGTGACCCTGGTGCTGCACCCCGCCGTGGGAAGCGGCCAATCCGCCCTGCCGGCCATTTCGTCGAGCCCCCTCACGCTCGCCCCGCGCGAGACTCGCTTCCTCGCGGACGTAACCCTCGCGACCATCCCGGCCGGGGATGGCGTCGTCGGCTCGGTGGAGTGGCGTTCGGACAACCCGATCCTGGGCGCAGGGCGCATCTACACCTTCTCGCCCACGGGCACCTACGGATTCTTTCTGGCGGCAGTTCCGCAAGCCGAGTCCATGGGTGCCCGGGATGGCGCCGATGACACGGTCCACGTGCTGCAGATCTTCGGCATGAACTCGGGCGACCCGAACTTCCGCACCAACGTCGATCTGACGAACACCTCCGGCGTGACCCTGCCGGTGGAAGTGCGCGTCATCGACCCGACGACGAGCGAGATCATCGGCGGCACGCAGGAATACAGTGTCGCGCCGGGATCTCTGGTGCGACTCGGCCAGGACCTGGTGACCGTCGCCGCGCCCTTGAAGGACGGCCTGCGAATCACGGTGGCGGTCAGGGAGGGAACGGTCGTGCCGTCGGGCGGAATCCTCGCCGCCGCCTACACGCTGGACAACCGGACGCAGGACGCGTTCGCCTTCGTCGGGCAGCGGCAGAGCCCGTAGAACGAGTCCCCGCAAGGAGGCGCTTCAGGGAACGGGGTCGTATCCGCCCTTCGCCCAGGGGTGACACCGCAGGATCCGCCCGGCGGCCAGCGCGAATCCCCGCGGGGAACCGTAGCGTTCGATCGCCTCGCGGCCGTAGGCCGAGCAGGTCGGCTCGAAGCGACAGGCGATGAGGCCGGTCCGGCCGAGCACCGGCGACACGGTGGCGCGGTACACATCGATGGCTCCCAAGGCGAGACGGGCGCTCGCCTGTGTCGTGGGCGGCCGCATCGCGTCTCCGACCGCGAATCCGATCACGGCGGCCAGCAGCGGCGCGATGCGCGAAGGCCGGCGTCGCGCCCCGGCCCCTGCTTCAGTCGGATGCCGAGAGGCGGCTTGCATAGGTCGAGATTCCCGGGATCATCAGCCGCTGCCCCTGCAGCGCCTTGACGACCGCCAGCACGACGATCAGCACGTAGAGCGTCGAGACGATGAGCATCGCCACCGCATAGAGGCAGGCGAGCGACGGAGCGAGTATCCCGATAATCGTCGCGACGCCGCCGGTGGCGGCGACGGCCGCGAAGAGCAGGAGGCCGTTTCGCGCGTGCCAGCGGGCCTCGCGGTCCCGCGTCGCCAGCAGGACGAGGAAGCCAAGGATGGACAGGTAGGCGAGGACGAGCAGCCAGGGGCGCGCCGGAGAGGTCCCCTCAGCGGTCATGTGGCCAAGAATACCGCCTGCGCGCCGCGGCTTGCGGCTCCTAGACTGCGGCGGACGAGAACGCCCGGGTGAGGTCTAGCGCACCTTCGAAGAGGAGGAAGCCCTCGGCCACGAGGAGCGCCTCGAGGCCGGCCCAGGCCAGCCGCCCCCCGGGAGGATCCGACGCGAGTCTCCGCGAACGAAAGGCCAGCAGAAACGCCGCGACGCCGAATCCGGCGAACGCCCACGGGAATCGAGGTTCGGCCGGCCCCGCCATCCGCACGAGCGCCGCGAGAGGAACGAAGCCGAGGATGGACCAGAGCGCGGCGAAGCGGGCATGGGAGCGCAGGTCCGCCCAACGGGGTGGAGACGCCGCGAGCTGCACTTTCAGGAGTCTGCCGGCGCCCCAGAGCCCGGTCGAGAGACCGAGAGGGGCGAGAAGGAGGAAGGAAAACGCAACAGCGCAGGCCGCGGCAAAGGGAATCAGGTCGCTCATCGCGCTCGCCCTCCCGGAGGGTCAGGACCCTTACTTCGTGCGCAGCCGGATGGTGCCGTTGACCGTTTCGCAGTGGAGCGCCTCGGTGCCACCGTTGTAGCTGCCGCGCGCTTCCTTCGGGCCGAACTTGCCCTCGACGGGCATCTCGAAGTCCCCTTCGATGTGGCCGTTGACCGTCTCGAGGTCGTATTTCACCGAAGAGTTCTTGTCGAAGGCCACGTCGATGGAGCCGTTGACCGTCTCGATTCGGCTCTTCTTCAACGGACCCTTGAACGCGAGCCGGATCGAGCCATTGACCGTGGTCGCGCTGGTGGGGCCCTCGATCTCCAGAAGCTCGATGGAACCGTTGACGGCGTCGCCCGAGAGGTTGCCCGTGAAGCCCGTCGCGGCGACCTTGCCGTTGCAGGTCTCGAAGTGGACTTGAGTGGCCGCCGGGATTTGCAGCTCGTAATCCACGTGCGCTCCCGAGCTGCCGAAGTCGAGGAAGCCGAAGAGGCGCCGCCGTTTCGGGTTGACGGTCTCGACCTTGATCTCGTCCCCGACCTTCTTGACGCGAATCTCGGTCAGGCGCAGAGTCTCGTCCGCCCGGCTCCCGGTGGCCGTCTTGGTCGCCTTCAGCTTGAAGTAGGGCTTCGCCCAGGCCGTGGCTTCGATGTGCCCGTTGACGTTCTCGACCGAGATCTTGACGATCCCCTCGGTCGAGTACGATTTCTCGAAGATCTCCTCCTGGCCTGCAAGGAGGGGCGCGGCGAGCGCCAGCAGGACCAGGGCAGACAAAGCCTTACGGTGTCTCATCCGACCTAACTAACGGAACGGGGGACAAAAGGTTCACCGACTCCGCAGCCCGGCCCCCGACCGAACGCCATGTCTCATGTTATCCGCAACATACGGGTGCCGGCGCCGCGATCGCACCGGCGCGGGCTGTGGCCGTCGGAAAGCAGGGGCCAGGCGTCTACGAGGTTCCATCCCGGCACGAGCAGGGGCAGGTTGCGGCGGATCGAGGCCCAGGGTCCCGGCGCGCTTCCGTCCGTGCGTTGGATCTCGAGCGCCAACCAGCGCCGCGCCCGCCCGCCCCCGGCATCGCGCAGGAGAAATGCCAGCGTGGCGGCTACCCCGAGGACCGTCCAGATCCAGGGGATGGTGGCCCGCGCGGCCGGAAGGAAGCGCCAGACGATCGCGGTCAGAGCGAGCCCGACGATGTCGGCCGAGACCGCGCAGACGAGGACGTCGAGAAAGAGGGCGAGGAGGCGGGCGGCGCGCATATAGAGTTGAAGGGAATTGTGAGCTGAGGATCCGCAATTGGGAATGGTGAATTCATGATGGGGAATCGGGATGCACCACTCTCGGCTCAGGACGACCCCTTGCTGGCCGACTGCCACCTCCACTTCGAGGGCTGCCTGCCTCCGGCCGAGGTCTCGCGACTGGCCCGCCGGGTGGGGCACCCCTTCGCGGCCCCGGGCGCCTTCGAGGCCGCTCGTGCCTCGATCGCCGACGCTTCCGGCTTCCTGCGCCTCTTTGCCGAGGTCTGCAGCCTCTTCCGCGGGCCCGAGGACTACCTGGCCGCGGCACTGGCGGTCGCGGACTTCCTCTCGTCCGACGGCGTGGGCTATGCCGAGATCTACGTCTCCCCCGAGATCTTTTCGCGATACGGGCTCGACGCCGGGGACTGTCTGGAGGCCATCGATCTGGGGTTGCGCGAATCGCTCGAGACGCGCGGAATTCTTTGCCGCATTCTGCTCGACGCGGTGCGACATTGGGGACCCGAGTCGGCGGACCGGGTGCTCGATCTCTACGAGCGCCGGCCGCTGGCTTCCATCGTCGGCTTCGGCATGGGTGGCGACGAGAACGCCGTGCCGGCGGCGGCGTTTGGCGGGATCTATCTGCGGGCGCGCTCGCTCGGCCTGCGCACGTCGGCGCACTCGGGGGAATGGGCAGGGCCGCAAGCGGTGCGCGAGGTCCTCGACGCGTTGCGACCCGACCGGCTGGATCACGGCATCGGCGCGACCGGAGACCCGGGATTGCTCGAGCGGCTGGCCTCCGAGGAGACGGTTCTCTGCGTGGCGCCGACCAGCAATCTGCGCACTGGCGCCGTCGCCCCAGGAGGCGTCCATCCGCTCACGACGCTGCTCGCGGCCGGCGTCCGCGTCACGCTGTCGGCCGACGATCCGGTCCTGTTCGGGACCAGCACGCGTGGGGAATACCGGTTCGCGAGGGAGCGGTTGGGCCTTTCCGAGGAGGAGATTCGCGTTCTGGCCGGCAACGCCTGGCACGCCGCCTTCTGCACGAAGCAAGAGCGCGAAGCGGGACTCAGGGCTCTCGCCGGCCCGCCACCTGCCTGACTCTGGTCATCTGGCATTCCGAGCGAAGCGAGGGATCCCTCTCAGGTCATGGAGCGGCTAGGAAAGGGATCCCTCGGGCCCGAGGTCCTCGGGATGACAGACATAGGGAATCCGCGCCGCGTCGAGCGCCGTCCGGAAAGCCGCCAGGCGCGAGCGGCGCACCACGATCGACAGGACCGGGTCCGGATCGAAGCGCTCCGAGGCGATCCGCACGGAAGGCGGATCGAGCAGCCGGCGCACGGCTCCCGTCTTCCCATGGGGGCAGCGCACCTCGACCGTGACCGTCTCGTAAACCGGCTCGTTGCCGGCGGCCGCGAGGGCGCGCGCGGCCGCGAGGCGGTATGCGCGGGCGAGCCCTCCGGTGCCGAGCTTCGTGCCGCCGTAGTAGCGGACGACCGCGACGAGTACATCCGTCAGGCCCGAGCCCGCGATCGCGCCCGCGATCGGCCTGCCGGCGGTCCCGGCCGGCTCGCCCGCGTCGGAGGACCGCCACGCCGCGGACGGCGGGCTCCCGATACGCCAGGCGAAGGCCACGTGCGTCGCGTCGTGGTACTCGCGGCGCAGCGTCTGGAGGATCTCCTCGGCTTCGTGGGCGGTTCTGGCCCGTGCCGCGAAGCCGAAGAACCGCGATCCCTTCTCCCGGACCTCGCCGCGCCCCTTGGACGACGGAACGCTCCGCTCGTCGGCCTGGCCCTTCACCCCGATAGCGTCTTGGAGTACAGCGCGCGGTAGCGCTCCACGAGTTTGTCCGTCGGGAAGTCGCGCTCGGCCCGGCGCCGGGATGCGGCGGAGAATCGCTGCCAGAGCCCGCCGTCGCCGAGCAGCTCCAGGGCCCGTCGGGCCATGCCCTCCACGTCCCCGACCGGCAGCAGGAAACCGTTCACGCCCTCCTCGACGACCTCGGGGAGCCCGCCCGCAGCGGTCCCGATCACGGGAACTCCGCAGGCCATCGCCTCGAGTGCGGCGAGGCCGAAGGACTCCGCGTCCGAGGGGAGCAGCATCAGGCGTGCGGCGGGAAGGATCGCCTCGACGGCGGCGACGTTGCCGAGAAACGTGGTCGCTTCCTCGAACCCGCCGTCGCGCGCGAGGCGCTCGGCGAGCGACCGCTCGGGGCCGTCCCCGACCAGCAGGAGGCGCGCGGGAACGCGGCGGCGGATCCGGTCGAAGGTCGCGAGCACGTCGGCGATCCTTTTAACCGGCCGGAAATTGGAGACGTGGACGATGAGGGCCTCGCCGTCCTGCGCCAGGGCGCGCGCGAAGCCCGATGCTCCGTCGGGCCGATACTGACGCGGGTCGATGAAGTTGGGGACGACCTCGATCGGGCGCTGCACGCCGAACTCCTTGATCGTCACGTCCCGCAGATAGTGCGAGACCGCCGTGACCGCGTCGCTCTTCTCGATGCCCCAGCGGGTGATCGGCAGGTAGGAGCGGTCCTGGCCGACGATCGTGATGTCGGTCCCGTGCAGCGTCGTGACGACCTTGAGCGGGACGCCGTTGCCGTTTCCCATCTCGCGCGCGAGGATGGCGGAGATCGCATGCGGCAGTGCGTAGTGCACGTGCAACAGGTCCAGGCGGGCGCGCGCGGCCACCTCGGCCATCTTCGTCGCGAGCGCGAGCGTGTAGGGCGGCGACACGAACAGTGGATACGACGGCGCGACGACCTCGTGGAAGTGCACGCGCGGGAGGGGCAGATCGAGCCGCGAGGGCAGGGCATACGAGATGAAGTGCACCTCGTCGCCGCGCGCTGCGAGCGCGATGCCGAGCTCGGTTGCGACGACGCCGCTTCCCCCGAAAGTGGGATAGCAGGTGATTCCGATCTTCACTGCGGCGTGCTCATCAGAACCCCGCCTCGAATCCGGAAAACGCCTGGACGAGGTCGTCCACCCGCGGCGGGCGCCGGGAGGTGAACCCCTCGCCGAACTCGACGCCGATGAGCGCCCCGTGCTGCCGCGCCCGCGCCTCGACCATGTCGAGGAAATCTTTCTGGGACAGGAGGGTCTGCGGCTCGGCCGACTTCGCGTCGTGATACTGGCTCGCGAAGGCGCGCATGGCGGCGCGGCGGGTCTCGATGAACGGCGTCACGTCCACGACGAAGTCGGGCGGATGCTCCTCGAAGGTGGAGAAGTGGATCGTCTGCTGGGGGCGGTGCGCGGGGTGGCCGGTCTCGAGCCTCCGCAGGCCCGCGTAGAACGCGGCGTCCATGACCAGTTGCCCGGCACGCCGGTGATCGGGGTGCCGGTCGTCGGGATAGGGAGCGAACAGGATTCGCGGTTTCTCCCGGCGGATGACGTCGATGACGGCGAGCTCGTGTTCGCGGGCCCGACCGAGACCACCGTCGCCGAGATCGAGCGACTCGCGAAACTCGGCGCCGAGAATCTCGGCTGCGCGGCGCGCCTCCGCGGCCCGGATTTCCGGAGTGCCCCGCGTGCCCATCTCGCCGCGGGTCAAATCCAGGATGCCGAAGCGGTGGCCGCGGGCCTTGAGCTGCGCGAGCGTGCCGCCGCACGTCAGCTCGATGTCGTCGGGATGGGCGCCGATCGCGAGCACGTCAACGGGCATGCGCGGAACCTCCTTCTTCGACCCCGAGGTCCACGACGACGGCACCCGCGGTCGAGTTGCCGGCGGCGCGTTCGATCGCTTCGAGCGATCCCCGTCCCCAGCCCAGGATCGTGGACAGCGGCGGGTACACGCGCTCGGCCGGGATTCCTCCGGGTGCGAGCGCGAGCGCGAGCCGCTTGCGCCGGTTTCCGGCGACACTGCCCCTGCGCTCGACCGCCTTGCGCGCGCGGTCGGCGAGCTGCTCGAACTGGTACGCGATCTTCTTTCGGGCCGTGTCGAGAGCGCCCGAGAGCGAGGCATCGAGCTTCTCGAGCGGCGCCGCGAGGGCCTTCAGGCTGACGTCGGCGGCCTGCGCGGCGGTCTCGACTTCCCCGGCTTCCGGCACTGGCGTGGTATCGGGCTCGGGCGGCGGCAGGAGCAGGTCCTCTTCGGCGATGCCGAGCTGTTCGGCCAGCCGCCGCTCGGCCGGGCCCCTCAGGACCAGGTGCGTGCGGGGGATGAGCACGGGGGGCGTGACGCCGAACAGCTCGAAGAGCGGCAGGCTCTGCGCGTGATAGGCGATCTCCGCCGCGCCGAGGACGCTCGCGGCCATCGGGAACAGGTACGACTTCAGGACCGGCCGGGTTATGACGTCCGCCGAAGGATAGGCCTCTCCCGACTCGACGCGGGATGCGGCGCCCCGCGGGTCCTCGATGCGCCGGCGGCCCTGGCCGTCGATGGTGAAGAAGGAGAACCCCTCCGGAACCGGAGCCGGCACGGGCCGGCCTTCCGCGCGAAGCCGCGCCTCGGTTTGAGAGAGGGCCCGGCGCAGGGCGTCGGAGTTTCGCACCGCCTCGAGGAAGAGCGCGACGGTGGGTGCCCGCACCGCGTCGGCGAGCGGCTCGATGACGAGCAGCGGGCGCGGGGCGACGAGGTCGAGGAGCGTTTCGACGAACGCTTCGCCGTAGGAGGTTCCCGGAGAGCTCCGGGCAGCCGCCGCCTCCAGCATCCGAGCGCCTTCCTCGTCCCGGACATCCGGCCGGAAGGCCTCGACGATGGCGCCGACCGTCGCGGGGATGGGCAGCTTTCCGACCGGCTGACGATTCTGGCGGTCGGCCCCCTCGAGCACGAGGGACTGGGCGCCCTCGGGCGTGGGCCGCGCCGTTTGCGCGATCTCCTGCAGATCGTGGTCGTCGGTCAGCGCCCAGAACACCGGGACCGCGGGCACGCCTTGCCTTGACAGCTCGCGCGCGAGGCGGATGGCATCGAAGGCTTTGACGAGCGTGAAAAGGGGCCCCGTGAAGAGGCCCACCTGTTGGCCGGCCGAGACGGCGACGGCGCGTCCGGCGGCGAGCTCCCCGGCCATGTGTTGCGCCTCGGTGCCGCGACATCGAAAGGCGGAGGCCGGAACGCGTGCGGGGCGACCCGCAGCGAGCAGCTCCCGCCCTCGGGCGGCGGCCGCCTCGATCGTGGGCGGATCGGGGTAGAAGGACGGCAGGCCTGCGAGGAAATCGAGAAAGAGCGGCGACAGGCCGGGGTACTTCGAGTACGGGATCACGAAGGCCTCTCGGGTTTCCGCGCGAGGACGATCAGACGCGGCGACTCGGGTCCGACCGCGGTCTCGTCGAAATCGCCCCAGATCGAGGCGACCCGCAGGCCCGCGCCCGCGAGCAGCGCGACGAGCTCCTCGGCCGCGTACGCACGCACGCTCTCGCGGAAGATCTCGACCGAGCCGGCGCGGCGCACCTCGATCTCCTTCTCGAGGCGCGCGGTGGCCGCGTCCCAGGAGCGTCGAATGCGGTACTCCTTCTCGCCACAGGACCTGCGCTCCTCCGGGACGAGGCGCTTCAGGACGTAGTCGCGCGAGAACGTGTCGCACAGGAAGGCGCCGCCCGGCTGGAGGACGCGCTCGATCTCCGCGACGACCGCCGAATTTTCCGCCTCGCCGAGAAAGTAGCCGAAGCTCGTGAAGAAGTTGACGATCGCGCGGAACGACGCATCCGCAAAGGGCAGACGGCGCATGTCGCCGCGGACCAGGAGCAGGTGCCGCTCGCGCCGGCGCGCCAGATCGAGGAGGGGGGCGGAGTAGTCGAGGCCGATCGAGGGAAAGCCCGCCTCCGCGAGGGGGAGCGCGTGCCGCCCGGACCCGCAGCACAGGTCGAGCAGCGGGGTCGGGTGGGGAGGCAGATGGGTAAGCGCGAAGGCCGCTTCCCGGCGGGCCGAGGGCAGGTCGCGGTGCGGGTAGAGGTCGAGGTACTCCTCGCCGAACCAGGATTCCCACCACGTCATGGCGGCGGATTATGGCAGAGGGTCGGCCTGCTAAAGTTGCGCCGATGAAACTGATAGCCGTTCTCCTGTCCGCCCTCGTGGTGACGCCGCCGAGCGGGCGGCCCGCGCCCCGGCGCACTCCCACCCCGCCTGCGCCGCAGGGGCCCCTCAAGGAGCGCTCGCGCAAGGATCGCATCGATCGCTACCTCGTCGCGTCGCTGCGGCGTACCGGTGTGGACGCCTGGCTCGTCGTGACGCGCGAGGGCACGGTCGACCCGGTTGCCTTCGACGTCGCGGCGGATCATGCCGTGGGGCGCGCCGCGTGCCTGTTCATGGACAAGGGCGATCACCTCGAGCGCGTGGCGATCGTCGCGAGCTACGACACCGAGACCTTCGAGAAGTCGGGTCTCTACACGCGCGTCGTCCCGTACGGCAAGGAGGGCGCAGGGCCCGCACTCAAGACCGAGATCGAGACCCTCAATCCGAAGACGATCGCCGTCAACATGTCGCGCGAGGAGCCTCTGGCCGACGGCCTCACGGCTGGCAGCCTCCAGTGGCTGCGCGACACACTCGGGCCGGATTACGCCAAGCGTCTCGTCTCGGCCGAAGCACTGCTCATCTCGTTTCGGAGCAAGAAGACCCCCGCCGAGATCGCGAAGCTGCGCGAGGCCGTGAAGAAGACGGAGGAGATCCTGGCCGAGGCGCTGTCGGCGGCGGTGGTCGTGCCGGGCAAGACGACCGAGAAGGACGTCGCGGAATTCATTCGCAAGAAGCGCCGGGAAATGGGGCTCGGCGCCTCCTGGGAGGACGATCAGGACCCGAATGTCATGGCGGGCCTCGCCCGTGGCCACTCGGCCGCCGCCGAGACGGTGATCCTGCCCGGATCCGTCATCCGCATCGACTCGGGCGTGGACGAGGACGGATACAAGACCGACATTCAGCGCCTCGCGTACGTGCTGCGCCCCGGCGAGACGCGGGCGCCGCTGGAGGTGCAGACGGCCTTCGATACCGTGAAGGCGGCCAACCGGGCGGCGGCCACGGCGCTCAAGCCGGGCGCCACGGGCACTGCCGTGGATACGGCGGCGCGGCGCGTCGTGACCGGCGCGGGCTACGAGGAGTTCCAGCACGCCACGGGCCACGCGATCGGTACGTACACACACGACCTCGGCCCCACCCTCGCGCCGGCGTGGCCCGACCGCTACGGCAAGCTCGGAGGCTACGCGATCGAGAAGGACCAGACCTTCGCCATCGAGCCGGCGCTCGAGGTGGAGCTGCCGTGGATGATGGGAGGCAAGGTCGGGTTCGGCCTCGAGGAGGACTACCTCGTGACGGAAACCGGGAGCGAGCCGCTCGGTACGCCGCAGGAGACGCTCATCCTCATCCCGAGCGGCTCATGACCGCCGCCCGGCGCGGGGCGCTCCTCGCGACGCTGCTCGTCGCGCTTGCCTGCGGCGGCGGGTTGAAGACCGTCACGAGGGACGGCTACCGCGCGACGCTCACGTTCTCGAAGGAGGAGCGTTTCGAGGTCGCCGTGCGCGGCGCGTCGCGGCGCGTCGAGGCGACCATGGACGGCGCGCCGCTCGTCAAGATCATGCGGCCGGACCTGAAGAAGATCTGGCAGGTCCGGCCGGCGACGAAGAAGCTCATGGAGAGCGCCTGGGAGCCGAGCGACGAGATCGTTCCGGGGTACCCGCTGGGGCCCGGGTTCGATCCCCAGGCCTATGCCGACCGGTTCGGCGGCGAGATCCATCGGATGGCGGACGATTCCCACGGCCTCCACCCGTGCGACCGTTGGCGGATGACGTTGCCTTCGGGCGACATCGTCACGATCTGGGTGGCGCGGGACCTCGAGAAGCTCGTCGTCAAGATCGCCCATGCGAAGAAGGACCAGGCCGACGAGTATCAGCCTTTCACGACCACCGAGCTTCTCGACGTGCGCATCGGCGCCGACCCGGACCTCTTCGAGAAGCCGGCCGGGTACACGGAAGTGAAGAGCTACCAGGAGCTGCTGAAGTAGCGTTCGCGGGCCAGGCGCATGCGGGGCGCGGGGACGGCGCAAACGTTAGAATTACCGACCGCATGTTGACTCTGGGTTGCGTCCGCATCGATCCGCCGCTCGTGCTCGCCCCGATGGCGGGCATCACGGATCACGCGTATCGGCTGATGCTGCGGCGCATCGGCGGCGTGGGCCTGGTGACCATGGAGTTCATCTCCTCGGAGGCGATCACGCGGGGCAACGCCCGGCAGCTGCGCAAACTCCTGTTTTCCGACGAGGAGCGGCCGCTCTCGATCCAGATCTACGGCTCGGACGCGGAGCGCATGGCCGCGGCCGCCGACATCGTCGAGGGGCTGGCGCCGGACGTTTGCGACATCAACATGGGCTGCCCCGCGAACAAGGTCCTGAAGGGGTGCGCCGGGGCGGCGCTGATGGGTGATCTTCCGCTCGCGCGCGAGATCGTCCGCTCCGTCAAGAAGCGCCTCTCGATACCGCTGACCGTGAAGTTCCGCCTGGGTCTCGACGACCGGCGGATGAGCTTCCTCGATCTCGGCAAGATGTGCGAGGACGAGGGCGTCGCAGCCGTGGCCATGCATGCGCGCACCGCGCGGCAGATGTATACGGGACAGGCCGACCGGCTGCGCATCGCGGAGTTGAGGCGCCACCTCGCGATCCCGGTCATCGGCAACGGGGACGTGGCGTCTCCCGACGATGCGCTGGCCCTCTTTGCCGAGACCGGGTGCGACGCGGTCATGATCGGGCGGGCGACGATGAAAAACCCCTGGATATTCCGGCAGATCGCGGACCGCCTCGCGGGCCGCCCCGCGCGAGAAGCGACGCTGACGGAGCGGCGCGATCTGATGCTCGCGCACTTTGCGGCCATCGAGCAGATGGCGGCGGATCCGAAGGAGGCGCTGCACAAGCTGCGCACGATGACGGGGTGGTACACCAGCGGCCTACCCCACGGCCGCGCCCTGCGCATGAGGATATCCGAGCTGCGCACGCCCGCGGATTTTCGCGATGCGGTGGTCGGCTTTTTTGATGGTTTGGAGGCGATGTCCATCGTCGAGTCGAGCACTGCCTGCCGTCATTCCGAGCGCTCGCTAGGGCCCGACGGATCCCTTTCTTAGCGACACGGGTACTCGAAAGGGATCCCTCGCCGGTTCGCCCCTCGGGATGACAAATGACGGTCGGTCCCTCGTCGAGCGGGGCTGTACCTTCTGTCATCCCGAGCGTAGCGAGGGATCCCTTTCGGAGCCACAGGGAGACTCGAACGGTTCGCTTCGTGCCAAACCGGCGGGAATTCCGGAATAGGGCGGCGAGGTTCGTGGACTTGACCATGAGATACAGACCCTTTCGCGTGGCCCTCATAACCCTGCTGGCGGTCCAGTCCGCCGTGGCCTCCGCGCAGTCGCGGCAGACGGAAATCTCCACGCCCGGCGGGAAGTTCCCGCTCTTCGTCACGGCCGAGTACCTCGGAATGGCGGGCGTCAAGACAGTCGTGCGCTTCCGGCTGCGGGCGCCAGAGCTCTCCATGGCGGCCGCCAAACGGGGTTTGACGAGCTTCTCGGGTGAGCTCCGGGGCACCTTCGCGCGCGGAGAAGACATCGTGCAGGCATTCAAGTATCCGGTCTCGGGCGAGCTCTCGGAGAAGGTCACGTTCCAGTACGCCTTTCTACGGTCGATCGAGCCCGGCTCGTACAAGCTTTCGCTGACCCTCGTGGCCCCGGGGGGGCGGGAAGTGGGCGAAGCGTCGATCGACCTGTCGGTTCCGGAGGTCGGCGCTCAGTTCTCCCTGGACATGGCGCCCGCCGAGGCGTCCACGCTGCCTTCGGCCGAGGCCATCGTGATCGCCGACGAGGCCGGATCGGCGACCTCCGCCTCCGGCGAGTCCAAGCTGAAGATCCTGCCTCCCTCGCGCGAGGCGCCCATCGGGCTGCTGCGCCTGGAGGCGGATGTCTCCCCGCCGATCACGAAGGTCGAGTTCTACCTCGAGGACAAGTTGATCGTGCGGCGCTCGAGGCCACCCTATTCCGTCGAGATCGATCTCGGCGACGTCCCGCGCAAGCAGACGGTGCGCGCCGTCGGCTACGACTCGACAGGCCGCGTCGTCGACGAGGACGCGTGGGCGATCAACCAGGGCTCGGCGCGCCTCGCGGTGAAGATCCTGCCGGAACCGGACGCGGCAGGCGGGAAGGTGCGCGTCAAGGTCGCGGTCCAGTCGATCGGCGGCGGCGTCGCCAAGCAGGTCGAGCTCTATCTCGACGACAAGCGGCTCAAGAGCTGGGCCTCCTCGGGCCCCTACGAGGTGACGATCCCGTTCACCGACTACACGAAGGCGAGCTATCTGCGGGCGACGGCGATTGCCGAGGACGGCAAAGAGGCCAACGACATCCGTTTCGTCCAGGGGCCCTCGACGGCGATCGAAAACGTGCGGGTCGACGTCGTGCAGCTTCACGTCTCCGCCATCGACAAGGAGAATCACTTCGTCAAGGGCCTCTCCGAGGGCGACTTCTCGATCCAGGAAGACGGCCGGCCCCAGACGGTCACGGGCTTCGAGATCGCGGAGAAGCTGCCGCTGACGATTGGTGTCGTCGTGGACGGGTCGGGCTCGATGGAGAAATCCATGCCCTTCGTGCACGAAGCGTCGGCGGAGCTCTTCCGGGGGCTGATCCGCGAGAAGGACAAGGGCTTCGTCATCGAGTTTCGGGAGCAGCCCCGCATGATCCAGGAGCTGACGGGCGACTCGATCGCCCTGCAGCGCGCGTGCCGCGACACGTCGGCGCGCGGCGCGACCGCGCTCTACGACTCCGTGGTCCTCGGCCTCTACCAGTTCCGCACGCTGCAGGGGCGCAAGGCCCTCATCGTCGTGACGGACGGCGCCGACAACCACTCGCACGTCGACTACGCGACCCTGCTGCGGTACGCGCGTTCGGCCGGGTCGCCGATCTACTTCATCGCGGTCGGGATCCCGATCACCGACTTCGGCATTCGCCGGGAGATCAACGAGATCGCCCACGAGTCGGGCGGCGAGGTCTTCCACCTCGGCAACGCCTCGAAGATCGGTGAGGTCACCAAGCGGATCGAGGAGGAGCTGCGCTCGCAGTACATCGTGGCCTTCCGCACCGACTCGCAGAAGCCGGACGGTGAATACCGCGCGGTCACGGTCGCGGTCGCAAGGCCGGGCGTCACGGCCCGCACGATCAAGGGCTACATTCCCTGACCCTGGTCCGGGCGGAGCAAGCGCCACCGGTGACCGTCGATCCACGTCTTGTCATCCCGAGCGAAGCGAGGGATCCCTTTCTTAGCCATACCGTGACTCGAAAGGGATCCCTCGTCGCTTCGCGCCTCGGGATGACAAGGCCGCTCGTTCCGGGCTGACGGAGGGGCCGAGTCTGCTGCCCGGGATTGCAGGCCTGGCCGTTCACCTCGGGAAATTCGCGACGATGGCGTGATTTTCCACCTCGTTCAGGATGCGCGCCGGCGGATCGGCTCCCGTCAGGACCGGCACGTCCCGAGCGCGAACGAGGACGACCAGCGGCCTTCCGCTCCTCCAGTGCGCCCAGAATTTCTCCTCGCTCCAGAAGAGATTTTCGCGAACGTCCTCCCGCGGCTCGAAGTCGGGCTCGAGCTCGCCCCGGTAGCCGGCGACCGGAAGCGGTGTCTTGAGCTCCCACGAGACGCCGTTCAGGTAATCCCGGTAGCCGACGATCGGCGCGCCGACGGATGCGGCGGCAGCTCGGGCGGTCCGGGCCAGGTCGGTCGTGAACCGCGCGCGGGAGATCTGCGGCCATCCGAACACGACGCCTCCGGAGAGGGCCGCCCAGCCCAGGGCCACGGCCGTCAGGGCGAGGCCGGCCGAGCGTTCGGAGAGCAGCACGGCGGCCCACGACGCGACGACGAGGCTCGCGAGAACCGGTGCGACGAGTGCGCCGAGGCCATGGCGCACGGCCTCGGCCCGCAACATCGGGTTGAGCGCCAGTGCGACGGCGAGTACGGTTGCCAGCGTCGCCTGGATGATCCAGGGCCGCCTCGGACCGGCCGCGGGCAGGCCCAGGGACGCAAGGACCGCGGCGGCGGGAATCGCGGGGAAGAGGTACGGGGGCAGCTTGCTCTGCGAGAGCGAGAAGAAGGCGAAAACGACGGCGAACCAGACGAAAAAAAAGAACCCGTCCTCCTCGCGCCTCCAGGCCCGGCGCGCCCCCGAGAAGAAGAACGGCACGCCCGGCAGGAATCCGACGAGGAAGACCGGAACGAAGTAGTAGATCGGGCCGGGGCGTCGTGCGGTCCGCGTCGCGAACCGTTGAAAGTGCTCGTGGATGAAGAAGAACCGGAGGAAGCCCGGATGGCGCGGCTCGACCGCGAGGAACCAGGGAAGCGCGAGCGCCACGAAGACCAGCGGCGCGGGGGAGACGACGAGCGCCCGCAACAGCGGGAGAAGGCGGCCCGTCGCCAGCCCCCAGATCAGGAGGATCGCGCCGGGCAATACGAGGGCGATGAGCCCCTTCGTAAGAAACGCGGCGGCGGCGGCGGCGCCGGCGAGCGCCGCCAGTGCCGCCCAGGGGCGGCTCTGCTCGCGTCGCAGGACGGCGGCCCGGCCGGCGAGGAGAGTGGCGGTCAGGAAGAAGGTGAGCGGCCCGTCCGTCAGGTTGGTGCGCGCCATGAGGAATCCGATGGGAGACGCGAGCAGCAGGATGCCGGCGGAGAGACCCGCCGCGCGCCCGCGCCGCGAGGCCGCGAGGACGACGAGAATCAGGGTGCCGAGGCCCGCCAGGCGCGTCGGCAGCCGCGCCGCCCAGGGCGTCTCACCGAAGATCCGGAATGCCGCGGCGTTGGCCCAATAGAGCAGGGGCGGTTTCTCGAAGTACGGAACGCCGTTCAGGCGCGGGACGACGAGGTCTCCCGCGGCGAGCATCTCGCGCGGGATCTCGGCATAGCGCGTCTCGTCGGGCTCGGCGAGGCCCGAGCCTGCGGGCTCGAGCCAGATCACGGCGATCAGCAGCAGCAGGACTGCCGCGAGGGCCCTCCCGGCGCCGGGGACGATTGCGCGCGGAGCGTCGGTCACGGCTGGCGCGAGTCTACCCCCCGCGGTGCTAAGATTCCCGCCGCTTTGGTCGCCGAAAGCCGCACCCGCTGGGCCCTCGTTCTGGGCGCCTCCTCCGGATTCGGAGAGGCCTGCTCGCTCGCGCTGGCGAGGGCCGGATGGAACATCTTCGGCGTCCACCTGGACCGCAAGAGCACGCAGCCGAACGCGGATCGGATCGTCGAGGAGGTCCGCGCCGCGGGCCGCCGCGCCGAATTCTTCAACGCCAACGCCGCCGACGACGAGAAGCGCGCCGAGGTCGTGGCCGCGATCCAGAAGACCTGCGGCGGCGAGCCTGCCGAGGCGCGCGTGTCGGTGCTGTTGCACTCCCTGGCGTTCGGGACGCTCAAGCCCTTCTTCGCCGAGCCGCGCGAGAATGCGATCGCCAGGCCGCAGATCGAGATGACGCTCGACGTCATGGCGAACTCGCTCGTTTACTGGACGCAGGACCTCTTCTTCGCGAAGCTGCTCTCGCCCGGAGCGCGCATTTTCGCGATGACTTCCGCCGGAGACCACATCGTCTGGCCGGCGTACGGGGCCGTGTCGGCCGCGAAATCCGCCCTCGAATCGTACGTGCGGCAACTCGCCGTGGAGCTGGCTCCCCACCGCGTGGCGGTCAATGCCCTGCGCGCGGGTGTGACGGACACGCCCGCCCTGCGCAAGATCCCGGGCAACCAGGCCATGATCGAGCGCGTCTCCGCGATGCACCCCGCGGGCCGCCTGACCGTACCCGCGGACGTCGCCCGTGCGCTCGTCGCGCTCTGCGGCGAGGGCGGGGCGTGGGTCAGCGGCAACGTGATCGGTGTCGACGGGGCCGAAGACGTGGCGGGCGGACGATAGCTTGAGCCGAGAGCCCGGGGCTTCGATCCGAAATCCGAAATCCGAGACCCGAAACGCGGCGGACGGGTTCGACTTCGTCAAGGAGAAGGCCGGGTTACGGGAGTTCCGGCTGAGGTCCAACGGCCTGCGGGTCCTGCTGCTCGCGAATCGGGTCGCCCCGGTGCTGACGTTCGCGGTCGTCTATCACGTCGGCAGCCGCAACGAGGCGGTCGGTCACACGGGCTCGACCCACCTGCTCGAGCACCTCATGTTCAAGGGCACGCCCGAGTTCGATCGTGCCAAAGGAACCGCGGTGGCCGCGGTCCTCGAGGCGCTGGGCGCGCGGTTCAACGCGACCACCTGGTTCGATCGCACGAACTACTACGAGACGGTCCCCTCGGACCAGCTCGAAACCGCGCTCGCGATCGAGGCCTCGCGGATGCGGCGGGCGCTGCTGCGGGACGAGGATCGGGTTCCGGAGATGACCGTGGTACGCAACGAGTTCGAGCGAGGGGAGAACTCGCCGTTCCAGGTCCTCTACAAGCACTCGTTCGCGACGGCGTTTCGCGAGCACCCGTATCACCATCCCACGATCGGTTGGAAGACCGACATCGAGGGGGTCTCGACGGCGCGCCTGCGCGAGTTCTACGACACGTTCTACTACCCGAACAATGCGACCGCGATGCTCATCGGGGACTTCGAGGAGGCCGACGCCCTCGCGGCGATCGGTCGCCACTTTGGCCCGCTGCCGGCCTCGCCGCAGCCGATTCCGGCCGTATACACGGTCGAGCCTCCGCAGGAGGGCGAGCGCCGGTTCATCGTGCGGCGCGCGGGCCAGGTCGCGTGGTGCGGCCTCTCGTGGCGGACGGTCGCGGCGCGGCACGCCGACACGCCGGCTCTGGCGGTCCTGGGAAACATCCTGGGCGGCGGGATCACCGGGCGTCTCCACCAGGCCCTCGTGGAGAAGAGCCTGGCGCTCTCGGTGACGGTCGTGGCCTGGCAGCTGCGCGACCCCGCCCTCTTTTCGGTGTTCGCGCCGGTGCGGCCGGGTGTCGAGCTGTCCGGGGTCGAGTCGGTGATCCGGCAGGAGGCTGCTCGCGTCGCCGCCGACTCCGTGACGGAGGCCGAGTGCGAGAAGGCGCGCACACAAATCGAAGCCGAGGTGATTTACGACCGGGATTCGACCGACCAGATCGCGGCGTCGCTGTCCGAGGCGATCGCGGTCGCCGACTGGGAGTGGTACGCGGACTATCCGGCTGCGATTCGCAGGGTCACGGCCGAGAACGTGCGGCGCGTCGCGCGGACCTATCTGGTCGACGACGCGCTGACCGTGGGGCTGTACATTCCGAAGCCCCCCGCCGCGGGCGTGCCCGCCAGCGACGAGGATGGGGAGCCGTGACGCCCCCCGTGCAGCGCCGAATTCCGTTCGCGGAGGCCGTACGGCACCGCACTCTTGGAAACGGTGCACGTCTCTACGTTCTCGAGAACCGGTTCAACCCGACACTCGCGCTTGCGGGCTCCCTCCTGGCAGGCCGCCTCTATGCGCCCCCGGACCGGCGGATGATCGCGTCCGTCGCCGCCGGGGAGCTGACGAAGGGAACGGCGCGCCGCACCAAGCTCCAGCTCGCCGAGGATCTGGAGAGCCGTGCGGCGAGCCTCTCCTTCTCTTCCGATGCCGCGGATCCGGCCGGCGTGGACATCTCGGGCGGGGCGCTCTCGCGCGACGCCGACGTGCTGCTCGACGCCCTCGTCGAGGTTCTGCGAATGCCGGCGTTCCCCGCCGAGGAGCTCGACAAGGAGAAGAAGCGGCTCGTCGGATCGATCCGGCAGCAGAACGAGCAGACCTCGGTTCGGGCACACGAGGAGGCGCTGCGCCGCATCTATCCGCCCGGGCACCCGCTGCACCGGCTGACCGCCGAAGAGCGTACAGAGCGGGTCGAGGCGCTCGACCGGGCCGACCTGGCCGCCTTCTACGAGGAGCGCTACGGGGCGGCGTCGCTCGTCTTGATCGTCGTCGGAGATGTCGAGGCAGACAAGGTTCTCGACCGGCTCGAGGCTGCGCTGGGGTCCTGGAAAACCGGTCCCGTGGCGGCGATCCCGAAGCCAGCGGTCCCGGATCCATCGCCGCTCTCGACCACGGTCATCCTCCCCGACAAGGCGAGCGCCGACGTCGTGCTCGCGCTGCCCTCGGACCTCACGCGCACGGACCCGGACTATCTCGCCTGCTCCCTCGCCAACTCGGCGCTCGGCCAGTCGTCGTTGACCTCGCGACTGGGCGTGCGCGTGCGCGACACCGAGGGGCTGACGTACGGCATCCATTCGAGCTTCTCCGCCGCCCACGTGGCAGGCCCTTTCGTGGTCAGCCTGACCGTCCGTCCCGAGAGTCGCGACGCGGCCCTGGCCTCGACCCTCGACGAGATCCGCGCGTTCGTGCGCGGCGGGATGACGGAGAAGGAGCTTGCCGAGGAGAAGAGCTCGCGGATCGGGCGATTCAAGGTGGACCTGGGGTCGAACTCGGGAATGGCGACGGCCCTCGACGCCGCGATCTACTACGGATTCGGGGTGTCCTACCTCGACGAGTTCCCCGCGAAGGTCGCGGCCATCGTGCGGGAGCAGGCCGACGCCGCCTTCGCCCGGCGGGTCCAACCGGATCAGTTCACGATCGTGAGCGCGGGGACCTTTTGAGTGGCCGGGATGGCCTGGCACTGCCGGGCCGAAACATGACAGAATCCGGCCGCTCATGAGACGACCCCAGCACCGCCGCCCCATGCGCCGCCGCCCCGGGGAGGCGCCGGCCACCCACCGCGTGTGGCTTTCTCCGGACCAGCCTTTTCGCGAGGGCCCCTCGGCCGACGGAAAGACGTACTTCCGGATCCGACTCGACGGCGAGCCGTCACCGGAATGGATGCGGGCGTACCGGGCGGGGCTGCTCGGCCTCGTCGCCGAGGACCGCGATGCGGTCCTGCGCTTCGAGTTTCAGGGAGACAGCGTGCGCTTCGCGGCGGCCGACGCCGAGGTCGGCAAGCTCCGCCGCGTCCTCGAGAAGAGGGTCGAGGCCGTCAACGGGATCCTGTCGGGCGGCCGCTCCGTCGGTCCGTAAGGGCGCGGCCTCCGGGGTGCCCCCGTAGCCGGAGCCGCCCTACTTCTCCTTCTTCTTCTTCTTCTTCTCCGTTTCCAGGGCGAGCTTTTCGGCGGCGTCCTCCGTGCGGTCCTCGAGGTCCGCCATGAGCCCCTCGTCCGAAAGGTCCATCGGGTGCGAGTTCTCCCAGTCTTGCTTGGCGATCTTGTGCAGGCGGTCGACGACCTCGCTGTCGCGCACCTCGATGGCAAGCTCGCGGCGGCTGTCGAAGCTGCCGGGGGCGAGGTTGATCGAACCCACGATGGCCGCAACCCCGTCGGCGAGCAGCATCTTGCCGTGGAGCTTCAGACCCTTCAGCTTGTGAATCTTGATGCCGACGTCGTCCAGGATCCGCAGACCGCCGACCCCTTCGACCAGCTTGGCTTCCTTGAGCGCGTGGGGAGGCCGCGCCATGACGTGGACCTTGACGCCGCGCCGGGCGGCCCGCACGAGGCGCTCGAGGATGACGGCGTCCTGGTAGCGCTCGTTCTGGACGAACAGGGTGTGCTTGGCCTCGTCGATGAACTGCGCGATCCGATCCCGTCCGTTGATCGGGCACCAGATCAGGTGCGGCTTGGGGCCCGGCTCGAATTTCCTGCGGTTCCAGTCGGCCTCGAAGCAGTCGACGATCTCGTCGACCTCGTGCTTGTGGTTCGTGACGACGGCGTAGTCGCGCGTCTCGGTCAGGTTCTTGGTCGCCCAGTTGAGCGACTTGACGAAGGCCACGGCCTCGTCCACGACCATGGACTTCTCGTGCGTGAGGTCCACGGCCGGATTGCTGTCCTTCACCTCGACGCCGGCCTTTTCCAGCTTCTTGCGCGTCGCCTCGTTGTCCTCCTCGCCGCTGCGCCGCTCCGGGTTGAGCATGACCCGCACCTTCACGCCGCGCCGGTGGGCGTCGATGACGGCGTCCACGAGAGCCGGGTCCGAGAAGACGAACATCTTGACCCGGAGCGACTTGCTGGCCCCGGCGATCGCCTCGAGGATCGGCGTCGCGGCGTCGTCGGGAAGCACGATGAGGGAGCGCGAGGACATGAAAAACTCCTTTTCCTGTCAGCTTTTCGGGCCCGTGGCGGAAGGCGCAGCGGGCGTCGAGGGGAACTGGACGTGGTACAGCTCGGCGTAGAGCCCGCCGAGCTTGAGCAGCTCGTCGTGCGTGCCCTGCTCCGCGACGACGCCGTCTTTGAAGACGACGATCTTGTCGGCGTCGCGAATCGTGCTCAGGCGATGCGCGATTGCGATGGCCGTGCGGCCCTTCATGAGCCGCTCGAGGGCCTCCATGACGACCTTCTCCGACTCGGTGTCGAGGGCCGCCGTGGGCTCGTCGAGGATCAGGATGGGCGAGTTTCGAATGATCGCACGGGCGATGCCGATGCGCTGCCGCTGGCCTCCCGAAAGGGTCATCCCGCGTTCGCCGACCTCGCTGTCGTAGCCCGTGGGCATCTTCGCGATGAATTCGTCGGCGTTGGCGAGCTTCGCCGCCGCCACGACGTCCTCGCGCGTCGCCCCCGGCCGGCCGTACGCGATGTTCTCGGCGATCGTCCCCGCAAAGAGGACCGTGTCCTGGAGAACGCAGCCGATCTGGTTGCGCAGGGGCTTGAGCTTGTAGTCGCGGACGTCCACGCCGTCGATGAGCACTCGGCCCGCCGTTGCATCGTAGAACCTCGGAATCAGGCTCGCGACGGTCGACTTTCCGCCCCCCGTCGCTCCGACGAACCCGACGAGCTGGCCCGGCTTGATCGTGAAGGTGATCTCCTTGAGGACCGGCGGAGTCGGGCTTGTAGGAGAACGCGACCTTGTCGAACGTGATCTCGCCCTTCACCGGCTCCGGGTTCGCGCGCGTCGGGGCGCTCCAGAATCATCTCGTCCGCGGCGAGGATCGTCTGGACGCGCTCGACCCCCACGGCCGCCTGCGCGATGCTGTTGGTCATCTTGGCGAGGTCCTGCACGGGCTTGAAGAACTTGTTGAGATACGAGAGGAAGACGGTGAGGGCTCCGATCGTCATGGCGTCCCGCAGAATGAGCGACGCGCCACGGTAGAGAACGAACGCCGTACAGAACGAGACGACCACGGTGACGACGGGCGACAGCACCGACTTGATCCGTCGAGCCTTCAACGCTGCATCGACGGCGGCCTGGCTGGCTTGCTTGAGGCGTTCCTCCTCGAGCTGTTCGCGCCCATAGGCCTTGACGACCCGCATCGACTCGAGCCCCTCCTGCACGACGGCGACGATGTCGCTCTGCCGGTGCCGGACCTCGTGCGTCGCCTTCTTGACCGCCTTCTTGAACCGCATGACGAAGAGCAGCAGGAACGGAGTGACGCCGACGGCGATGAGAGCGAAATCGAAGTTGAGCCAGAACATCAAGCCGAGCATGCCGACGATCGTCAGGAGGTCCACGGCGATCCCGAGAGTGGCCCCCGAAGCGAAGTTCTGGATCGTCGTGATGTCCGTCGTGATGGTGGACAGCAGATTGCCGGTCTGCTGCTTGTCGTAGTACCCGAGCGAGAGGCGGTCGAGGTGGTGGTACATGCGCATCCGGAGGTCGTTCGCTACGTATTGCCCGACGCTCTCGGTGTAGTAGTTGTCGATGTAGGTCGCGGCCGAGCCGAGCACCGCGATCACCACGAGTCCGACGCCGGCCGCCGCGGCGAGCGCCATCTTGTGGTCGGCGACTCCGATGCCGAGCAGGCGCACGATCCAGTGCGGAAGGGGATGGTGCCCGACCACGCTGTCGATCACGATCTTGAGCGGCCAGGGGCCGGCCAGGCTCATCGCGGTCTCGACGAGCATCGCGAGAAAGATGATCGTGAGCCAGCCACGATATGGGTGGACGAGTTCGAGAACGAGAGGGGCCATCCCGCTGCGGCCCGGCGGCTTACCGGTCTTCATGAGCCGCCGGCATTCTATTACCTCGCGGCCGACCCCCCGCACGGCGCCGTCAGCCCCGCTCCTCCCACTCGAGACGCCGGTAGTCGAAGCCCTCGACGTCGCGCGCGTTGAACTTCACGATCTCGAAGTAGGGCGACAGGTCGAAGTCCCGGGGCACGCAGAGCGTCGGGTGCCGCGCCCGCAACAGGCCGCTCCAGGCGCGGCGCGTGGGTCGGCCGAGGATCTGCTGACGCAGGCGCTCGCCCGCCGTGGACGGCTTATGCCTCACGGGCACCGGGAGGATCGGAAAGCGGACCTTGTCGAAAGCCTCGGCCAGAAGCGACGAACAGATTGTCTCCGTCTCCCGCCCGCTGCCGAAGTGGAGCGCATCCTCGCGCAGCTCGGCCGGAATCATCTGAAAGGGGAGCAGGTAGCGGGTGAGGTCCCAGAAATTGCGGCGGTCGTACTGCAGGCCGATGCGCGCGATGACGTGATCGAGGACGATCGCGAGGTCCTCGAGCTTGAGGCCCGCGGGCCGGCAGATGCGGATGTTGGAGTCGATGTACTTGACGAGCGGCGACACGATGACTCCCTTGTCGACGAGCGCCTCGACAACGAGGTGCTTGGCCTCGCGGCCGAACCGCCGCTGGATGTCGGCGCGGGTCGCGGCGTCGCGTCGCAGCATGGCGTCGCCCACGTAGAGGGCGCTGTGCGACCACGACGACATCGTCAGGTACTTGATGGCCTGGGAGATCCGCTGGTTGCCGTCGACGAGCAGCACGTCTCCGGGCCGGATCGTCGCCTTGAGCCGTGCGGGCTCGTTGTAGACGAAGCGGTGATAGCGCTTTCGCGGCTGAGTCAGCCGAGACACGAACCAGTCCGCGAGGATGCGTTTCGGAGAGCGCACCGGATCCATTGTGCGCCTCTTTGGGCGTCTACTCGTCCGGGAGCTCCGGCTCTTCCTGCATCTCGCGCTTGGTGCCGGGGGCGAGCAGGTCCATGAGCAGGTCCGGAAGCGTCTCGGAGAACTGGCTGCGCGGCATGACGCGGGAGACGCCCGCCGACTCGGCCTCCTTCGCGAGGTCCTTGTCCACGTGAGAAAGGAAGCCAATGACGGGCAGCGCCTCGGTCGTCCTCGCGCGCCGCAGTTCGCGCACGGCCCCGATCGAGGTGCCGTTGGAAAGCTCGATCAGGACGGCCGCCGCGTCCTTGGCCGCGCAGGCCTTCGCGAGCTCCCGGACTCCGACGAAGCGGACCGGCGTGTTCAGATGACGGGCGGTTGCCTCGATCTTCGAGCGGAAGAACAGGTCCTCGACGCAGGCGATGAGGGTCTTGCTCATGGGCTGGTCGATTCTATTACGACGGAGGGCGCGGAATCAGAACATCTTCACGAGGCTGACGGTCACCCGGTTGATCCAGTAGTCGTAGTCGAGTCGGCGCTGGAAGACCACGGCAGGTTGCACGTAGACCTGCGGCAGGATCGTGTACGAGGCGCCGAATCGGTAGCCCTCGGCCCAGGTGTGCCACCACCACTCGTCGGTGTTGTAGGCGCCGACCAGAGCGTCCCGCCCGATGTACTGGTAGGCGAAGAAGACGCGCGCGGTCCGGGGCGTTCCGACCGTCCCGACGGTGAGGCCGGCTTCGTAGGCGTTGGGGCCGGGGCCGACGACGCCGAAGTTGTGGATGAAGTCCAGGCTCACCGTGACGGGAAATCCGGCCACCGGGAACTCGAACTTCACGCAGCAGGTCGGCCAGCTCGAACTTCGACGTGTAATCGAGTCGCCCGTTGACGAGTCGGACGCGGTTTTGCCGGAAGTACTGCGGGTCGATGTCGCGCATGTCGAAGTTCCAGAAAGACGCCGCTGCCTGCACCGCGAGGCGGCTCGGCTCGCCGGAGTCCCAGACGACCTGACCGACGCCGATGATCGACTCGTCGCGATAGTGCTGCGGGCTGTAGAACCCCGCGGCGTTGAACGTGAGGGTCGACGCCGGCCCGAGCCGATCGACGTACGAGAGGGCGGCGCCGGGAGTCTGGATGTTGTAGCGGTCCCAGAGCATCGGGCTTGCGATCACGGGCAGCGCGAAGGCGCCGGCCTGGAACGTCCATGCCCCGGGCGTCCACTTCAGGAAATAGCGGTCGAAATAGGCCGCGCGCGAGATCCAGTTGTCTTCGTAGAGCGCGTTGTCGATGTTGGGTTCGGTGCCGTAGTTGAGCGACACGCGCAGACCCAGCTGGAGGCTTTTCGAGGCCAGGAAGTCAAGTTGCGGTCGCGCCTCGAAGCGCCCCCGTGTGATGGAGGGGTAGTACTGGAAGTGATCGATGTGGTCGTAGCTCGCGATGGCATCCCACTGAAGGGCGAAGTGGGGCTTTGCCGCAGGCTCCTCGAAATACTGCGGTTGCTCCTGTGCCGGGGCCGAGGCCGTCCCGAGGAGGGCGGCGAATCCGAGGATCCGTCCCGCCGAGATCGCCGACTCACGACTCACGACTACCCGGTCACCCTCGTCAGCGCCTCGTAGAGCTCGTTGACGCTCTGGAAGCGGTCCTTCGGGTCCTTCTCCATGCACTTCAGGACGATCCGGGAGATCTTGGGATCGATCTTCGGATTGCGCGCCTGCGGCGACGGCGGGTTCTCCTGGATGTGCTTGAGGACGACCGCGAGGGGCGTATCGCCTTCGAAGGGGAGCGTGCCGGTGAAGACCTCGTAGAGCACCACGCCGGTCGAGTAGATGTCGGAACGAAAGTCGAGGGTGAGGCCGCGCGCCTGCTCGGGCGACATATAGTCGGGCGTGCCGACGACCGTCCCCTCCGCGGTCATGCCGCGCTCTTCCTTGAGCCGCGCGATGCCGAAGTCCATGATCTTCAGGCCGCCCGTCGCCTCGATGATGATGTTCTGCGGCTTGATGTCGCGGTGGATGACGCCGACCTCATGGGCCGCGGCCAGGCCCGCGCAGATCTGCTTGGCGATGCGCAGACCGACGGGCGTCGGCAGGATGTCGCCCGCCTCGACGAGCTGCTTGAGGGTCAGTCCCTTGACGAGCTCCATCGAGAGATAGCGCAGCTTTCCCGTTTCGCCGAGGTCATGGGTCCGCAAGATGTTCGGATGCGTGATTCGCCGGGCGAGGCGAATCTCCTGCTTGAACCGGTCGAGCAGCGTCGGGTCGGCCGAGAGCGCCTCGTTGCGCAGGGTCTTGATCGCCACGGCATCGTCGAGGTCGCGATCGTGGGCGCGGTAGACGACGCCCATGCCGCCCCGGCCCAGGACTCCCTGAATCTCGTAGCGGTTCGCGAAGACTTCGCCGACCTTCGGCTCGCCTCCCGCGGCCGCGACCCCGGCGGTCACCCGCATCGCGACCGTCTCCGCCTCCTCGCCGATCTTCATCGTGAGCGACGCGACGTATTGCTCGAGGGCGGCCTTCTCCTTGAGCTCCTCGAGCATCGCGCGGAACGAGCGGGCGAGGATGCCGATCTCGTCGCGCGATTCGACCGGCAAGCCGGTCGCGCCGAGGTTGCCGACGCGGACTTCCTCGGTCGCTGCGACGAGCCGGTTGATGGGTCCGGTGATCCGCCGGGCGAAGATGAACGACAGAATGAAGGCGACGACGAGGGCCGCGAGCCCGACGAGGATCTGCGTGTTCTGGATCTGGTGGAAGGCCGCGAGCTCCCGTTCGCGGCTGCGCAGGGCCACGGCAGCTCCGACGAGCTCGCCCGCGGAAGAGCGGATCGGGAGCAGGTAGGCGAGGTAGGCCTCTCCGCCGACCTCGAGGGCGAGGGGTCCCACCGTCCGGCCCTTCCGCAGGACCGACTGCAGGAGGTCATCCCGGCGCTGTATCGCCGCCAGGGCGGCGGAGGCGATCGGCCCCATCGTGGAGGCGGCGAGCGCGGCGCGTGCAGGGTCGGATGGGCGAGCCGCGTCGGCCAGGAAGACGACCTGCGCGTTGAGGAGCTGTTCGAGACTGCGGGCAACCTCGTCGTTGATCTGGAACGCGGCCGCGATGACTCCGGTCAGCCGCGTGCCTCCCTCCAGCACGGGCGCCGCGACGACGTTGTACAGGCGCCCGCCCGAGAGCCAGATGCCCTCGGTCGACCCGCCCTGCAGCGCGCCGGCGATCGTCGGCACCGAGGAAAGGTCGGCCGAATAGGGAAGGGGACGGTCCGTACGGGCGAGCGCGATTCCCCGGGGTGTCGTCGCGATGAGGAAGTCCGCCCGCGCGCTCGAGGCCTGCTCGCGCTTCAAGGTGTCGAAGACCGTGGCGGGGTCCGGCTGCCCCGTTCCGGGCACGAGGGTCGACATCATCGAGATCGTTCCGGCGTTGTTGACGACGACCGCGAGGGAGCGCTTGAGGTCCTCATAGCGGTTCTTCTCGAACGTCTCCCAGGCCGGGCCGGACTTCTTCAGGTCCTCTGCGATCTTGGCGTCCGCCACGGCATGGGCGCGATACGCCGACACGGCAACGGCCCCGCCGACGGCGATGAAGATGAGCAGCGCCGCCATCAGGAAGATGCGAAGGGTCAGCGAGAACTTGGGTGGTTCGGGAGGAGGGAGTTTCAGGCCGCGCAGCCGCAGCTCCCCCGAGGTCACCCCGGCCGCCCCGGGAGCCTCAGTAGCGCTCATCGGTCGCGTCGGCGGAGTTGGGAGGGTATTCCTTGCCGTACTTGTTCTTGTGCGGCTCGGCCCGGAATCCCGAGACGTCGATGTGCAGCACGAGCGGCTCGGTCGAGGCCTTGACCGTGACCGGTTGGGCGACCTCGCTGCCCTCCTCGTGCCACGCCTTCACGACGTACGCGCCTGGCGGCACGCCCTCGAATCGGAACGCGCCGTCCGACCCCGTGACGGCGGCGAAGGCCGAGTCGACCACCATGACGAAGCCGATCATCTGAGGATGGATGTTGCAGTACACACGTACGAGACCCGGTTCATCGAACTTCTTCGCCTTGGCGGCGCCGCTACGGTAGAGACCGAGATCGAACCGGTTGGCGCCCGAGACGGAGAAGACGTTGTGGTAGATCGGGTCGGCGTTCGGAAAGTCGACGGTGGCGCCGGCCTGGACCACGAGAACGCGGGGCAGAAATCGCTTGGACGCCTGCTTCATCTCGAACCTGGGCGGCGTACCCGGGCCGTGGCCGGTCCCTTCGATCCAGACGACCGCGTTGCCGGCATCGATGCGGTCCGTGCCGTTTTCGACGAGGACGACCTTGCCCGCAAGGGTAGCGCCGGTGGCCGGCGGCGCCGCCACGAGCAGGGTCCCGAGCAGCGCGGCCAGCAGCTTCGGCATGGGTCTCGCGAAAAAATCATAGCACTCGGGTCGCGCCTCGCCGGCGAGGCGCGCGCATATAATCCCGGCCCGGCAGGCCAAGACACAAAGAGCGGAGGTCGCATGGCGCACGAAGGCTCGTCCGGCTCGGAGTTCCGTCCCTACGTCTCGCCCGAGCAGGACATCCCCGAGTTCACGCCCAAGGCGATTCTGCTCGGCATCTTCTTCGGCGTCGTGTTCGGCGCAGCGACGGTGTACCTGGCTCTGCGCGCGGGCCTCACGGTGTCCGCCTCGGTGCCGATCGCGGTCCTCGCGATCGCGGTCTTCAAGAAGCTGGGCAAGTCCACGATCCTCGAGAACAACATGGTCCAGACCATCGGCTCGGCGGGCGAGTCGGTCGCGGCCGGCGTGGTCTTCACGATGCCGGCGCTGCTCTTCCTCGCCGACGGCGCCGAATACTTCAAGTACGTCACCATCTTCGTTCTGTCGGCCGTCGGAGGCACGCTCGGCGTCCTCTTCATGATCCCGCTGCGGCGAGCGCTCATCGTCAAGGAGCACGGGAACCTGAAGTACCCGGAGGGCGTGGCCTGCGCCGACGTGCTGATCGCCGGCGAGAAGGGCGGCGATCTGGCCCGCATGGTGTTCAAGGGCGTCGGCGTCGCGATGCTCTACAAGTTCCTCTACGGAATCCTGGGACTGTGGCGGGAGACCGCGACCTGGTTCCGGACCGGCAAGGACGGCAAGATTCCCGACGCGACCCTCTCGTGCGACGTCACGCCGGAGTATCTGGGCCTGGGTTACATCATCGGGCCCCGCATTGCCGGCGAGCTCGCCTCGGGCGGCGTGCTGTCGTGGCTCGCCCTGATACCGCTGATCTCCATTTTCGTCGCGGAAGGACGCATCGTTCAGGACCTGAAGAACCTCGGCTTCACGGACGCCTGGATGGCCGGTCACTCGCACGCGGAGTGGATCTACCGCGCCTACGTCCGCTACATCGGCGCGGGTGCAGTGGCCTGCGCGGGCGTGATGACGCTCATCAAGACGCTGCCGACGATCGTTTCGGCCTTTCGGGAGTCGGTCAAATCCTTCGGCAAGGGCGGCGAGGCGAAGAGTGCCGTGCGCACGGAACGGGATCTCGGCATGGGGCTCGTCGTGCTCGGGTCGCTGGCGCTCGCGCTCATCATTACGGTCCTGCCGGGCTTTCCGCATGGCCCCTTTCCGGGTTCGCTGATGATGGGGCTGCTCGTCGTGGTGTTCGGCTTCTTCTTCGTCACGGTTTCGTCGCGGATCGTCGGCATCATCGGCACCTCGTCCAACCCGATCTCCGGGATGACGATCGCGACGATCATGGCCACGTGCGTCGTCTTCGTGGCGCTCGGGCGCACGGGCGACGTGTACCAGTCGGTGGCCCTCTGCATCGGCGCGATCGTCTGCGTCGCAGCCGCCAATGCCGGCGCGACCTCGCAGGACCTGAAGACCGGGTACCTCGTCGGTGCGACGCCGCGCCGCCAGCAGATCGGCTTCATCATCGGCGTGCTGACCTCGACCCTCGTCATCGGCGGAACGCTCTTCCTGCTCGACAAGACGTATGCGATGGGCGAGGCGCACGGCATCGGCGGACCCAAGCTGGCCGCGCCCCAGGCGACGCTGATGGCGACGATCATCAAGGGACTGCTCGCCAACAACCTGCCCTGGGCGCCCGTCCTCGTCGGTGTCTTCCTCGCGTTCATGGCGCAGATGGCGGGCGCCCACGCACTCTCCTGGGCCGTCGGCGCCTACCTCCCGCTCTCGACGACGTTCCCGATCTGGATCGGCGGCATGATGAAGGCTCTCGCCGACAAGATGACGAAGCGCAGCGGAGAGGAGAGCGAGTTGTCTTCCGGGATGCTCTACTCGACCGGTCTCGTCGCCGGAGGCTCGCTCGGGGGCGTGCTCATCGCCCTGGTCGCCTTCGTCGGCGACTCCGTGCTCCACATGGAGAACCCGACGCTCATCGACAAGCTCGATCTCGGTGCGAAGTTCTTCCCGGATTTCAAGAACGGCATTGGAGGGGACATCTTCTGCGCCGCGGTCTTCGGCCTCCTGTGCTACCTGCTGGTCAGCAACGCGAGGAAGAAATTGGAGGCGTAGACCCCGGTACGGCGAGCCTCTTGCAAGCGCTTGTCATCCCGAGCGAAGCGAGGGATCCCTTTCCATGCCGCGCCGCCGCTCGAAAAGGATCCCTCGTTGCTTCAATCCTCGGGATGACAGATGACCGGCGCCGGTGTTCCCGTCAGATGACGCCGAACTGCTTCCCGACCTTCTGGAAGGCCTCCACGGCCCGGTCGAGGTCCGCGCGTTCGTGCGCCGCGGAAACCTGGCACCGCAGGCGCGCCTGGCCCTGCGGCACGACCGGGAAGCCGAACCCGGAGACGTACACGCCCTCCTCGAGGAGAGCCTTGCCCATGGCCAGGGCCTTGGCGGTTTCGCCGACGATGACGGGCACGATCGGGTGGGTGCCGTGCGGGATCGTGAACCCGGCCTCGGCGATTGCCTTGCGGTAGTAGCGCGCGTTGTCGCGCAGCTTCGCGACCGGCGCGGGGTCCTCCTTCAGCATACGGAACGCCTCGAGGGCCCCACCGGCGACGGCGGGCGGCAGCGAGTTCGAAAAGAGATACGTGCGACTCCTCTGCCGGAGCGTTTCGACGACTGCTTTCGGTCCCGTGACGAAGCCGCCGGCGGCCGATCCCATGGCCTTGCCGAGCGTTCCGGTCGTGATGGGAATGCGATCAAAGACGCCCTGCTCTTCGGCCGTGCCGCGGCCGGTCCGGCCGAGGACCCCCGTCGCATGGGAATCGTCCACGGCGAGCGTGACGCCCTGTTTCTCGCAGATCCGCACGACCTCGGGCAGATTCGCCTCCTCGCCCTCCATGGAAAAGACGCCGTCGGTGATGTAGAGCTTGAAGCGCGAGGCGGTGTCTTCCCCGAACATCCGGTCCAGGCTCGCGAGGTCGCCGTGGGGCGTACGGAAGCGCTTTGCCTTCGATAGCCGCACGCCGTCGATGATCGAGGCGTGGTTCAGCTCGTCGGAGTAAAGCCCGTCCGCCTCGTCGAGAATGGCAGCGAAGAGGCCCTCGTTGGCCGCCCAGCACGTCATGTAGAGGATCGTGGCGTCGGTCCCGAAGAAGGAGGAGATCTCGGCCTCCAGCTCATGGTGGAGCTCCTGCGTTCCGCAGATGAAGCGGACCGATCCGAGGCCGGCGCCCCAGCGATCGACGGCCTTCTTCTGCGCCTCGCGAATGCGCGGGTGGTTGGCGAAGCCGAGGTAGTTGTTGGAGGTCAGCATGACGACCTCGCGCCCGTTGACCCGCACACGGGGTCCCTGCGCCGACTGGAGGACCAGCTCCTCCTTGTAGGTGCCGGCCTTGCGGAGCTCCGCCATCTGGGCGGCGAGATGATCGACGAGGCGCATCACTTCTGCTCGGACACGATCTTGCCGGCAACGCGGCCGCCGGGGAATGCCGTTTCAAGCGCGGCGAGCGCCCGGTCGAACGCCGCGGGCGTTCCCGCCATGATTTCCGCGCAGAGCGTCGGCGTCCGTACGAATTCCATGGTTCCCGTCACGCCGCGCACGACGATCGAGTCTGCCGGTTCTTCGACCGTAAAGAGGATGCCATCGACCTCCTCGAGGGCGCGGGAGGCCGAGCGGTGAGCCTTGTCGCCCTCGTCCCGCTTCAGGCAGACGCCGGCGAGGCCGACGACCCGAAAGTGGTTCGGCTCGAACTCGGTCCGGTCCCAGTTCTTCCAGACTCGCTCGCGCGGGACGAGCTGAAAGCGGTACGCCACGTTCGAGAGGCGCGATTCCTCGACTGCGAACTCGGCGATCCGGCGCTCGGTCAGCTCGACGTTGGGATCGGGCGTCGGGGGCTTGCTCGTGGGCATGAGGTCTCCGTCTTGGCCAACTCGGCTGCGAAGGAATCTATCCCAACTCGACGAGGGCTCGCCCCCCGCGACCGGGGGAGGGCAGCATAGAATGCGCCCCAGCGATTCGAATCCAAGAGCGGCTTCGAACAATGGAGGGAGAGACATGAGAAAGCGTACGATCCTGGCGTCTCTGGCAGTGTTTTTTGCTGGCGTGGGTCTGTGCCTGGCCGCGGACCCGAACATGGGAACCTGGAAGCTCAACGAGGCCAAGTCGAAATTCAGCCCCGGGGCGACCAAGAACAACACCGTCGTCTACGCTCCCGCGGGCGACATGGTCAAGGTCACGGTGGACGGCGTCGACAAGGATGGCAAGGCCGTGCACAACGAGTGGACGGGCAAGTTCGACGGCAAGGACTACCCGGTCACGGGCGATCCGAACTCCGACTCCCGCTCCTACGAGCGAAAGAACGAGCACACGCTGTTCCTGATCGCCAAGAAGGGCGGCAAGGTAACCCTGACCGGCGAGATCGTCGTCTCGGCCGACGGCAAGACCCGCACCGTCAACACGACCGGCGATTCGGGGGGCAAAGTGGTGAAGAACAGCGGAGTCTACGACAAGCAGTAGGCGCGACCGGGGGGCCGTCGCGACAAGCGCGGCGGCCCCTATACCCTCCCGTTCGGGTAGAAGACGACTTTCATCGCGCGGCGGTCGTCCAGAAGCTCCATGGCCTCGTGGAACTCCTCGAGCCCCTCGAATTCGTTGGTGACCAGGTCTTCGACGTCGAGGCCGGCGCGGAAGAGATCGAGCATCTTGATCCAGGTGTCGAAGATGCGGCGGCCGATGATCGCGTGGATCGTGAGTCCCTTGAACACGAAGTCGTTGGTGTAGTCGCGAATGGTGACGGCCTTGTCCCGGGGGATCCCGAGCATCGAGAGGACCGCACCGCGGCGGGCGGCCGCGAGGCCGAGATTGATCGAAGGCTCGGCGCCGGAGAGCTCGAGGACGACGTCGGCGCCGCCGCCCATCGCCTCGCGCAGGCTTCCGACCGGATCCTTCGTGCGGGGCAGTTCGATCACGGTGACCTGCGACAAGTCGCGCGCCTTCGCCCACCTGCGCGCGTGCGCGGCGGCCAGGCCGTTGACCTCGGTGATCGCGATCCGGGCGGCTCCCGAGATGCGCGCGATCTCAGCGCACATCGCGCCGATCGGGCCGTAGCCGAGCACGGCGACGGACTTGCCGGACAGGTCCGCGACCTGGGTCGTATGCACGGCATTGCCGAGGGCGTCGAGGAAGGCACCGACCTTCGGCGGGATCATGGCCCGGTCGAGGGGCACGACGTTGAAGGCCGGAACGACGACGTATTGCGCGAAACATCCGTCGCCGTGCACTCCGAGGATCCGGGTGTTCTCGCAAATGTGGCGCTGGCCGGTGCGGCACGATCGGCATGCGCCGCAGGTCACGTGCATCTCGGCCGATACGTACTGCCCCTCCTCGAGGTGCGGCCTTTTTCCGCCGGGCCCGAACGCGACGATCTCGCCGCAGAATTCGTGGCCGTAGATCCGCGGCGGCTGGAACATCCCGGCCATCGAGGCGTCCCACTGGTAGATGTGCTTGTCGGAGCCGCAGATCGCGGTCGCCGTCACGCGGATGAGGACCTCGGCCTGGCCGGGAGTCGGGACCGGCACCTGGCGAACTTCGGTGGCGGCTTTGCCTGGCGCGGCCTTCGTCTTGACGACGGCGGTCATTCTTGTCGGGATGCGGGATGCGCGATGCGGGATGGGCGATGTGGGATGCGGGGCGCGGGATGTACGGGGCCCCCTGTCCGCCTTTCGTCTGCCGGCCATGGGCTTCAGTCCCCCGCCTGGTCGTCGCGCACGAAGGCGCCGCGCGGCCCGGTGGCCAGGGCCTCCGCGTGCACCGATAGCGGCTTGATGTACTTGCCGACGATCGCCCGGGTGCCGTGCACGCGCAGCTTCCCGAAGAGGAAGGCGAACTTCTTTTCGAGCGTGTCGCGAATCGCACCGCGGGTCCCCTCGGGCAGGTTCCAGACGCGTTCCTTGTAGGGGCCGATGGCCTTCTTGCGCGTCTTGTAGAGGAACTGCTCCTGCGTCTCGCCCCTCTTGCGCTCGTCGCCGGCATTCTCGTCGAGCCAGCGCTCGATTTCGCGCTTCAGGGGATGGGGGAAGGCCGGGTGGTCGTAAACCGTGTTCATGAAGTCGGTGGCGAGGTGAATCTCCGCGCAGTCGTTGTCGGGGAAGTGGCCGAAGTACTCGGGGGGAAGCGTTGAGGCGCCGTGCTGGACGGCGCCAGCGAGGCCGTACTCCTCGCGGGCGACCTTCGAGATCGCCCGAATGACGTTGAAGTCGATCGCGACCCGCTGGACGGTGCCATCCGGCCCGACCACGCCGCCATGCGAGGAGCCCGTCTGCACGGAAACCTTCGCGAGCCCGGGGCCTTGCCCGAGAGCCCTCTTGTAGAGGTCCATGTAGGCGCGGAACTCTTCGGGGGTCGAGTTCTCCTTGCCGACTTCGCCGATCTCGCCGCCGATCGAGATCGGCATGGCCCTGGGTTCGTGGGCGCGGATGAACTTCGTGAACCGGGCGCAGAGATCGGCGTTGACCCGCTGCTGCTCTTCCAGCGTAGCCTTCGACAGGTCGACCAGGGTCGAGGTGTCGATGTCGATCTGCAGAAATCCGGCCGGGATCGCTTCCTCGATGAGGGCCTCGATCGCGCCGATCTCCTTCTCGGCGCCTTCCTTCATCTTTCTGGGGTTCGTCTGGAAGTGGTCGCCCTGGAGGAACAACGGGCCCTCCCAGCCCTCGCGAATCGCGGCGGCGAGGATGACGGCCGCGTATTCGGCCGGCCTCTGTTCGGTGTAGCCCATCTCGCTGCGCGCGATCTCGAAGATGACGGCGCCGGCCTCGATGGCCGCGGCCGCGCGGCACGCCGCCCGAGCCGTGTCGTAGGACATCATGCGCACGTTGATCGCGGGCACCGTGAATCCGGAGAATTCTCCGCGGCCGCGCGCCTCGTAGAGAGGAAGGATCGACGCGGGGAGAATGCCGAGCGACTCGGCGGCCTCGCGGATGCAACGTCGCGCCACGGCCTGCGCCTCGGGCGGGCCGAAGACGGCCGTCCAGACCAGCGCGTCGATCATTTCCGCCCGGAAACGCGCGGCGTTCACGACCACGAGCCCGCCGTCGTGGCGCACCGTGCCCGACTGTTTCAGGGCGCTCACGATCTCGGTGGGGCTCGAGTAGAGGTTCATGATCGGTCCTCGGTTCGTCAGAGTGCCGGGGGATTCTAATGCCTCTCGTCATCCCGGGGGCCAGAGGCCCGAGGGGGCCAGGTCTGACTGCGGCTGGGGAAAAGGGATCCCTCGTCGCTCACGCTCGTCGGGATGACACAGGCTCGTGCGCCGCTCCTCGAGTCGCGGTCTCACTCCTGTCATTCCGAGCGGAGCGAGGGATCCCTCTCCGGTCACGGTGCGCCACTGCGGTGCCTGGCTCCTCGGGATGGCATCGCCTTCCGTGCTAGTTTTGCGCCGTGACCGCGGAAGGGCTCGCCGAAGCGCTCTCCCGCCGTTTGCCGGCGGAAACCCTGAGCGCCGACACGGAATCCCTCGCTGCCCACGCGCACGACGAGACCGAGGACCTGCGCGCCGTTCCGGAGCTCGTGGTTCGGCCTCGTTCGGAGGAAGAGGTCCGTGCTTTGCTCGCCGCCGCGCGGGAGCTGCGGTTCCCGGTGACGCCGCAGGGGGCGCTGACCGGGCTGTCTGGCGGCGCCCTCGCGATCCGCGGTGGCGTCGCCCTCGACCTGCGCGCCATGAGCCGGATCCTCGAGATCGACCGCCAGAACCTCTACGCCGTCGTCGAGCCGGGCGTGGTCACGGAGGCGCTGCAGGGTGCGGCCGAGGAGGCCGGTCTCTTCTATCCGCCCGACCCCTCCTCCCGGGGCTCCTGCACGCTCGGCGGCAACATCGCCGAGAACGCGGGGGGGCCGCGGGCGGCGAAGTACGGGACGACGGGCCGCTACGTATCCGGGCTGCGGGTCGTCGTCCCGGGCGGCGCGGTACTCGCTCTCGGGGGCAAGAACCGCAAGGACGTCGCCGGATACGACCTGGTATCGCTCTTCGTGGGCAGCGAGGGCACCCTCGGCGTCGTGACGCAGGCGACGCTTCGGCTGCTTCCGCTGCCTTCGCACCGCCGGCTGCTGTGGGCGTCGTTCGCGAGCGAGGCCACGGCGCTGTCCGCGGTCTCGCGGCTCTACGCCGACGGCGCCGAGCCGTCGGCCTGCGAATTCCTCGAGCGCCGGGCCGCCGAGGTCTCGGCGCAATCGCTCGGGCTCGGGTTGCCTGCCGAGGCCGATGCGCATCTCTTCGTTGAAGTGGATGGCTTCGACGGGGATTCCGTCGCCCGCGACGCCGAGCGTACGGGGGAGCGGCTTCTCGCGGCGGGGGCCGCGGAGGTTCGCGTCGCGATGACGGAGCGGGAGCAGCGGGACTTCTGGAGACTGCGCCGCGCGGTGGGGGATGCGGTCAAGCGGCTCGGTCCCTATGCGGAGGAGGATTGCACCGTGCCGCGGGCGCGGATGCAGGAGCTGCTCGGTGCCGTCCGCGAGATCGCCGCCCGGCGCCATCTCACCGCGATCTGTTACGGCCACGCGGCCGACGGCAACATCCACGTCAATCTCGTCCAGCCGCCCGGGCAGCACGAGCGGTGGTTGCGCGAGCGCGAGGCAGCAATCGAGGAGATCTTCCGCGCCGTCGTGACGCTCGGTGGCACCATCACCGGCGAGCACGGCGTGGGCCTGACCCAGCGCGGCTACCTGAGCTTGCGCCACTCGGCCGAGGTGCTCGCGGCGATGAAGGCCGTCAAGGCCATCTTCGATCCCGAGGGACTCCTGAATCCCGGTAAGATCTTCGACGAGCGACGATGATCCGGCTCTCGCGCACGATCCATTTCAATGCGGGCCGCAGTCTCTGGCGGCCCGCGTGGAGCGCCGAGAAGAACCGCGCCACGTACGGCGACGAAGGGCCTCACGGGTATGGCCACAACTACGACCTCGAGGTCGCCGTCGTCGGCGAAGCGGACCCCGAGACCGGCATGGTCGTGAACCTCACGGACCTCGATCGCGTCCTCAAGGAGGAGGTCGACCGGCCGCTCGATCACCGCAACCTGAACTTCGACGTGCCCGAGTTCGAGAAGGTGCCGCCGACCGCCGAGAACCTCGCCGTCTGGATCTGGCGGCGCGTTTCCGATCGCATCGGCCGCGAGAGGTGGCCCTGTCGCGTCGTCCACCTGCGCCTGAGGCTCGCCCCCGACTTCGCCGTCGAGATCGAGGAGTAGACGCGGTGGGCAGCGTCCTCGTCGTCGGAGCGAGCGGGCAGCTCGGGACCGCGGTCGTCCTTCAGCTCAGAGCCTCGGGGCACGCGATCCGCGCCTTCGTGCGGCCGGTCTCGCCGCGCGGCGCGCTCGAGGGATCCGGGGCGGAGCTGGCCTTCGGCGACCTGCGCGATGCGGGGAGCCTCGAGGCAGCCTGCCGGGGAGTGGAGACGGTCGTGGCGACGGCCAATGCCGTCGTTCCGAGGGGCCCCGCGAGCTTCGAGGAGACGGAGGAGCGCGGCTATCGGAACCTGATCGGGGCGTGCCGAAGCACCGGCGTGCGCCGGCTGGTCTTCATGTCGGTTCCCGTCACTCCACTCGATTTCGGGGTCGAGACATTCCGCATCAAGCGCGTGATCGAGGCCGAGATCCAGAAGAGCGGAATCCCGTCCACGATTTTCCGCGGATCCCTCTTCATGGACGACTGGTTCGCCCTGATGGGCAGCTCCATCCCTCTGCGCGGGGCCGAGTCGCACACGCTGCGCCGTCCCTTCTGGTTTTCGAAGGCCTTTCTGGGAATGGTCGGCCACCTGATCGAGAGGCACGGTCTGGCGCTCGTGCCGGGGTCGGGCCGGGCACGGCATGCCTTCGTTGCGCTCGACGACGTTGCGGCATTTCTGGCCGGCGCCGCGGACCTCTCCGGCACGGAGAGCACGATCCACGAGATCGGGGGCCCCGAGGTCCTGTCCTGGGACGACGCGGTGGCCGTGTTCGCGAGGGTGCTCGGGCGGCCGGTCCGGGCTCTGCACACTCCGGCGGGTTTCTACCGAGCGACGGCGGCCCTTCTGGATCCCTTCTCGTCTGCCGCGGCGAACCTCATGGCGATGAGCCGTCTCGCCGCGGTGACCGACACCCCCTATTCGACGGGAGGGCTGGCGCAGGTCTTCGGAATCACGCTGACCAGCGCCGAACAGTTCCTCCGCCGCAAGCTCGCCCTTCCCGAAGCGGACTGAGCGGGCTCGATGCAGCTCGCCCTCGGCCTCGTTCTCTCCGCCGGCATCGGTCTGTCGCTCGGGCTCATCGGCGGGGGCGGGTCGATCATCACGGTCCCGGTGCTCGTCTACGCGCTCGGCGTCCCCGCGCAGCGGGCGATCGGGATGTCGCTCGCCGTCGTGGGCTCCACGGCGCTCGTCGGCGCCCTGCTGCATCACCGCCGGAGTGCCGTGGCCTGGCGGACCGGGGCGCTCTTCGCGGTCAGCGGCATCGCGAGCGCTTACGGGGGATCGAAGTTGACTCGCCTGGTGTCTTCGTCCGCGCTGCTGCTGCTCTTTGCGGGGTTGATGCTCGTGGTCGCGACGGTGATGTTGACGCGCAAGGCCCCCGAGGACACGGCCGCACACGCGCTCAACCTGCCGCGCTCGGTCCTGGCGGGGCTGGGGGTCGGGTTTTTGACCGGCTTTCTCGGCGTGGGCGGCGGGTTCCTGATCGTCCCGGCGCTCGTTCTCTTCGGGGGCCTTGCGATGAAAGAGGCGATCGGCACGTCGCTGCTGGTCATTTCGGTCAACTGCGTCTCCGGCCTGCTGGGGCACGTGTCGGCGGGGGACATGGATTGGAGCCTGACGCTGCTCGTGACGACGCTCGCCGTCGGAGGGGCGCTCGCCGGCACGGTGCTGTCCCACCGGTTTCACCCCAGGCACTTGCGGCGGATCTTCGCGTGGTTCGTCGTCGCGGTGGCCCTTTTCCTGATCGGCAGGAATTACAATGCGTTCCTCTGACGGACGCCATGTTCTTCAAACAGTTCTACCTCGGCTGCCTCGCGCAGGCCTCCTACATGATCGGATCCGACGGCGAGGCCGCCGTCGTGGACCCGCGGCGCGACATCGACGTCTACGTCGACGAGGCGCGGGCTCAGGGCCTCGCGATTCGGCACGTGATCGAGACACACCTGCACGCCGACTTCATCTCGGGCCACCGTGAGCTCGCCGCACGGGCGGGCGCCCGGATTTACTTCGGCGCGCGGGCCGGCGCGGCGTTCGAGCACGTCGCGGTTCATGACGGGGACGAGATCCGACTGGGCAAAGTCACGCTGCGATTTCTCGAGACGCCCGGCCACACTCCGGAGTCGATCTCCATTCTCGTCATCGATCGCGAGAGCTCCGAGGAGCCGCGGGCGGTCCTCACCGGGGACACGCTCTTCATCGGCGACGTGGGGCGGCCGGACCTGCTCGGGGCGCGGATGAGCGCCGAGGAGCTCGCGAGCCAGTTGTACGACTCCCTGCACGGGACGCTCTTGAAGTTGCCCGATGCCGTCGCGGTCTACCCCGGGCACGGCGCAGGGTCACTCTGCGGAAGGAACATCTCGAACGAGACGAGCTCGACGATCGGACAGCAAAGGCAGTTCAACTACGCGCTGCGCCCCATGCCGCGCGAGCAGTTCGTGGCGCTCGTGACGGCAGACCTGCCCGAGGCGCCCGGGTATTTCGCGCGCGACGCGCGGATCAACCGGGAAGGGCCTGCGAGCCTGGCAGCGCTCCCGCCGCCGGCCGCTCTGTCGCCCGCCGAGGTCGAGCGCCACGTCGGCGAGGGCGCCCTCGTGCTGGATGTGCGGGGCGCGGCCGAGTACGGCAACGGGCACGTCGCGGGAGCGCTTCAGATCGGCCTGGGAGGCCAGTTCGCCTCGTGGGCGGGGACGCTCGTCGCGCCCGAGACTCCGATCGTCCTCATCACCGAGGAGGATGGCCAGGTCTCGGAGGCGCGCACGCGCCTGGCCCGGGTCGGCGTCGAGAGCGTGGAGGGCTACCTGGTCGGCGGCGTTCTGGCGTGGGACCGGGAAGGAAGGCCGCTTTCCCGGACGGAGCAGGTCTCCGTAGACGAGTTGCGCGCCCGCCTGTTCGAAGGTGCCGACCTCGCCGTGCTCGACGTGCGACGCCCGGCGGAATGGCAGGGCGGACACATCGCCCAGGCCACCTCCATGCCGCTCCACGAGCTCGCCGAGCGGGCTGCCTCGCTCGATCGGGACCGCCCGGTCGCCGCCATCTGCGCCGGCGGCTACCGCTCTTCGATCGCGGCGAGCGTGCTCGAGCGGCTGGGGTTCCGGAGGATCGTCAACGTCGTCGGCGGCATGGCCGCCTGGAACGCTGCGCGGTACGAAATCGCCGCGTGAGGGAAGGGGAACGATGAAATCCATCCACGTGGGCCTCGCTCTGTTTGCGCTCGGTTCGGCGCTGGCCGCGCAGGAGAAGGCGGGGAGCGTCTGGGACTCGAGGAAGTCCGCCTGGGAGCAGCTCGCCGCCGGACAGAAGGACGAAGTGTTCCGCTTCGCCGAGGACTACAAGGGCTACCTCAAGGTGTCGCGCAGCGCGGCGACCTCGACGCGCGAGGTGATCCGCCTGGCGAAGGCCGCCGGCTTCGCGGAGCTGTCCTCGGCCGAGCAGGTCAAGCCGGGCGCGCGGCTGCTCGTCAACGGTCATGATCGGGCGGTGATCCTCGTCGTCGTCGGCTCCGAGCCGACCGTCGCCGGCTCGCGCGTGATCGGCACGCACCACGACAGCCCGCACATCGATCTCAAGGGGCGGCCGATCTATTCGTCGAACGGCTTCACCCTGTTCAAGACCATCTACTACGGCGGGATCAAGAAGTACCAGTGGGCCAACCGCCCCCTCGCGCTTATCGGCCGCATCGACACGGCCGACGGCAAGCGCGTGGACGTGTCGATCGGGTTGAAGGACGGCGACCCGGTGTTCGTGATTCCCGACAACGCGCCGCACTCGGACACGAAGGAGATTCTCAAGCGCACGTCCGAGGAGGTCTTCGCCGGCGAGGAGCTCGATCCGGTCGCCGGGAGCATCCCGGGCCAGGGCTCCACGGTCACGTCTCAGGTCCTCGCCGCCCTCACCTCGACCTATGGCATCCGCGAGGAGGACTTCGTCTCCGCGGAGCTCCAGCTCGTGCCGACGTCGAATCCGGCCGACGTCGGGATCGACCGTGGCCTCGTCGGGGCCTACGGCCAGGACGACCGCGTCTCGTCCTACTGCGCCGCCCGCGCGGTGCTCGATCTCAGGGGCACGCCGCGCCACACGGCGCTCGCGTACCTGTCCAATTTCGAGGAGGAGGGCTCGGTCAACAACACCGGAGCCCGCTCGCAGTTCCTGAACTCGACGATCGCCCGCGTGGTGGCCGCCGAGAGGGGGACGAAGTACACGGACCTGGACCTGCGCCAGGCTCTGCGAAACTCCGAGGTCGTGTCCGCCGACGCCAACGACGGCATCAACCCGGTGTTTCCGCAGACGAGCGAGCCGTCCAACGCCGCGCGCCTCGGCTTCGGCGTGGCGATCAAGCTCTACGGAGCCGGCTTCAACGCGAACTCGGAGTACATCGCGACGATCCGGGGTCTTCTCGACAGGAATGGGATCGCCTGGCAGACGCAGACGCCGCGGGTGGAGGGCTATTCCGGCGGCACGATCGGCGGGTTTCTCTCCGCGCAGGAGATGGAAGTCATCGACATGGGCGTGCCGCTGCTCTCGATGCACTCGCCCTTCGAAATGTCCTCGAAGGTCGACGTCTGGAGCTTCTACCGGTTCATGGCGGTGTTCCTGGCATCGTAACCGGACCGGCCGCATGGGGGCCGGCGTCGCATCCGAGCCACGCGACGAGTCGGGTGTCCGGCGCGGGAACGGGAAACGCTTCCGCCGATCCCGCGGCGAGGCGGGCGGGATCGCTCAGGTCGTAGAGGTCGAGCGCTGCCCCGCGCGTCTCATAGCTCTGCCGCCGCCTGCCAATTTCCGCGAGGTAACCGCGGATGAGCGGCTGCTCGGCGAACCCCGCGACGGCATGTGCGAAGAGGACCCAAACGCGGGGCCGGGAGCGCAGCGCGTCGATCTCGCGAAGGTAGGCGCGGGGGTCGTCCCGATGACACGCCCCGAGAAGAGCGCCGCTTGGATCCACGCCCGTGCGGGGAGCGTAGAACCCGAACGCCATTCGCGCGCCGTAGTAGACGTAGATCGCGTCGTCGGGACGGCGGTCCGCGGCGAGACGTTCGAGCAGGGGCCTCGTTTCCTCGTGAAACCGTACGGGATGGTCGGACGCGAGGGCGAGCGCGGGCGGTAAGACGAGGAGCGTGGCGGTGAGCGCCCGCGGCACGCGCGCGCGAGAGCGAGCCAGTTCCTCGGCGACGACGCGAGCGCCCGAGGCGGCGAAGAGCAGGAATGCCGGTGCAAGGAAAAGGATCACGCGTCCGCCGAACGGATAGAGGCGGGCCACCGCTGCCGCAAGCGTAGCGGCCACCGGCGCAAGAAGGAGGAGGCCGGCGGCGCGCCGCCGTTTCCACAGGGCTATCGCTCCGAGGATCGCAAGCCCGAGGAAGACTCCGGGCCAGGGATAGCCGAGCCCGGGCGATCGCCAGAAATCGAACAAGGCCCTGGGCAGCCAGCGCCAGTCCGCAAGGCTCCGCGGCGGCAGCGGTGGGAACGCCGGCTCCCAGAAGTGCCCGAGGTAGGCTCGTGTCTCCGGCGTCAACCTGTGCAGACTCATCGCCGTGGCGGCCACGGCGCCAGCCGCCCACAAAGCGAGGGTCGGGACGAGTTGCCGAAGGCCTCGAGGGCCCGCGCCCTGCAGCGCCGTCCACGCCAGCGCGGAGCCGAGCCCGGTCAGCACGAGCACCGCGGGTTGGGAAAAGAAGCCCGCGACGGCGCCCGTGAGGCCCACGAGCCAGACGGCCGGGCGGGGCGATGCGTCGACGAGGCGCAATGCCAGAAGAGTCATGAGAATTGCGATCAGGACGTCGCTCGAGTAGTGCTTGACCTCGCCGCCGTGTCGGATGAAGGCGGTGCCCGAGGCGAAGAGCCCCGTCGCAAAGATCGCGGTCCACCCGCCGAGGACACGCCGGGCCAGGGCCGCGAAGAGAGGAAGGCTCGCGAGTGAGCAGAGGAGCGGCACCAGGCGCAGGGCACGTTCGCTCGTACCGAAGGCGGCCGTCGCTGCCTTGAGCGCCGCAAGGAAGCCCGGCGGCGCTACCTGGTCATACGCGAGCGGCCGGGCGAGCAAGGTGCCGAGCGAGCGGTGGAGCACGTTCTCGGCGAGCGCGATCTCATCGATCCACAGCGAGGCGTTGCCGAGGTATTGCCAGAGGCGAAGCGCCGCGCCTGCGAGAATGATGGCGGCGAGCGAGAGAGTCCGGGCACGCGCCTCCGTCCGATCGGTCATGAAGCTCGGCCCCGCTGACCGCTACGGGCCCGGACCGCTACTTCGCCTGCTGAGCGCGGGCCTGATCCTCGATGATCGCCTTGTTCTGCAGGATCGTGCCCACGATCTCCTTGGCGAGCTTGTCGAGATCCGTGGCCGACTCGACCTGATTGATGACGAACTTGGCTGCGACGACGTACGGGTTCCACCCCACCGGGGCGCCCTGGCCTTTCAAGGCCTCGGCCTTGCCAAAGACGATGAAGGGCGTGTTGGGGTCCTTCGAAAGGTTCGACACGCTGACGCTGACCTGGGTGTTCGGCTTCTGCTCGCCGCCGAGGAGCTCCGTCGGAACGATGTTGCCCCCCGAATCGGTGGCGTAGAACGCGCCGCGCACGAGCCAGCCGTCCGGGGGAAGCGCCTTCCCGGACTCGAGGCGCGTACTGGTGAAGCCTGCCGCCCCGAACTCCTTGATGATGTCCTTGGTCAGCGTGGCTGCGGACTGGGAGGCCTTCTCGCTCGCCCGCGTGCCGCGCAGGCGGCTCAGGGGTCCGCCCCGGCTCTGCGAGGACGGCTCGTAGGATCCGGTGAAGTCCTGGACGTACACGGGCTTCCTCGGCTTCTCCGGCGCGCCCGGCGTTGCGGCAGCCGTCTGGGCTCGGGCCGAAGCCGCCCACAAGGTGAGCGCGAGGAAAGCCCCGAGGCGGAGTCGGCGGGCGAGGGCTCTCATTGCGTTCCTCCGTTCCAGTAATCGTAAACGATCCGCGACAGCTCCGCGCCGGTCCGCAACGCCTCGTTGTCGACGCCGGGGCTCTTGTCCCTGACGCGGCGCGTGCAGATGGCGATGACGTATCGTGCCTTCGGGCTCTTCACGTAAGCCGCGTCGCAGCGAACGTCTCCCTTGAAGCCCGTCGCATCCGGGTTCTTCTCTTCGTCCCAGCCGGTCTTGTTCGCGACGAGGATCTCGACGCGTTCGAAGGGCAGGGAGCGGGGGATCATGGCGCGGTCCTGCTGGTTTGCCAGAAGCCCGATCATGGCGTCGCCCGCCTCACGGCCGACCACTTTACCGTCGACGATCAGCTCAAGGAGCCGCGCGGCCTCGCGCGGCGTGGTCGAGCCGAGGCCGTATTCCTTCTCTTCCTCCGGCAGGACATCGGCGTGACCGTCGCGGAAGGTCGGCCGGTAGAGCCGCGTCTTCGTGAGCCCGTAGGAGTCGAGGAGCGCGTCGACGTTCGCCGTGCCGACCAGGCCGACAAGGAGATTGGTGGCCGTGTTGTCGCTGTACGCGATCATGAGACGCAGGAGGTCGTCGACCGTCAGGATCGTGCCCGCGTGCAGCATGTTGAGCGGCACGGTCTCGTCCCCGGCCTTATCGGAGTCCTTCATCGTGACGGGCGTGTCGTGGTGGATTTTGCCGGCATCGATCTGGCGGAACACCTCCGCCATGACCGCCACCTTGATCAGGCTCGCAGTGGGGAATCGTTCATCGGCGTTGACGGCCAGGACTTCTCCAGTTTCGAGGTTCTTGGCATAGACGCCCATCTCGCCATGGAAGGCGCGGACCTTCGCTTCCAGCCGCTTCGAGAGCGCGGCGGGGCCCGGCGTCGGGCCGGGCGCGCCGGCCAGCGCGAGGATCGGAAGAGCGAGAAGGAGTGGAAGACGCGTCAGGGGTTCGTGACCTGGTACATGAGCGCGCCGCCCGAATAGAAGGGCAGATAAAAGACGCCGGCACAATTCATGTAGGAGACCCCGCCGATCGACATGCTCGAGCAGCCGGGCGGAAGGGAGGCCACGACGGTTCCGACCGCCGGCGCATAGGCGACGGGAGCCGCGTAGTAGACGGGGGCCGGGGCGACGTAGACGGGCGCGGGTGCCGCAGCGGACGCTACGGCGGCCCCGACCATCGCACCTCCGATCGCGGCGCCGGCCACCGCCGCGCCGGAATAGCCGGCGTGATAGCAGCAGGGAGGGTGATAGCCGACCGCGACGGCCCCGTGGTAGCCGCCCGCCGCCACCCAGGCGTGGGCCGGCGACGGCATCGTGGCGAGCAAAGCAGCCGACAGAAGCGTGGCGAGCGTCTTCTTCATCGCATTCTCCTTGTGGGCGTTGATCACTTTCCCGTCTTCCAATCGACTTTCGTGGCTCCGGTCGGCGGCATGAACGTGAACTCGCCGGCAGGGATCTTCGGGGAGAGGCTCCAGTCCGAGAGCGAGGTCACGACGCGGGGCGCCCCGTCGACCTTCTTATAGGTCACGGCGATCCTTCGGGGCAACGGCCTGGCGCCTTCCTCGACCCAGACCTGCCAGTCGGCGTCCTCCTCGGAGAAGGCGAGGTGCCGGCACGTCACGCCGTCGATCTGGCTCGTGCCCGCGTCGAACGCGGTCTTCACGCCCTCCATCATCTTTGCGTACGGGTCCTTCAGCAGGAAGCCAGCAGCGGGAAAGGGCATCTGGAAACGATCCATCAGCATCACCACCGTTTCGTCGATCGTCCCCGGAGCCGCAGTCTGTCCGTAGAACGAGGTCTTCTCCGAGTAGATCGTAACGGTCTTTCCGTCGTACCAGAGCGAAGCGGCGTGCAGGTCTCCCTGCGCGTCGACGTGGACCAGGTTCGGCCGCGTAACGACGATTCGAGAAACGGCGAAGAAGTCGAGCATCTGGCCGCTCGTCGACGGCTGCTCACGATCCGACACCGCCTTGAGGCTGAAGCTCGACGCGCCTCTCAAGAGATCGCTCATGGCCTTGAGCTTCTCGAGCGCCGCAGGCTCGAGTGCCGGCGTTGGTGACGGCGTGGCATCCGGTGCGGGCGCCTGGGACGAAGCGCGAGCGGGCGCGAGCCACAGGAGTGACGCCGCAGCGGCGGACAGCAAGAGACCAAACCGGACTCGGATCGGGTGACGCAAGATGGCCTCCGGATTCTGTTGAGGCCGGGCTGTAGCGCCCGCCGCGTCGGATTAGATCACACGCATTGGGCCGACCCTTCGTTGTAGGCTGTCGTTCAACCTTGGCCCTCTCGGCAGGCGCCCGCCTCGGTCCCTACGAGATCCTCGCGCCACTCGGCGCGGGAGGGATGGGGGAAGTGTACAAGGCGCGCGACACGCGGCTCGACCGACTCGTCGCGGTCAAGGTGCTGCCGGCGCACCTTACCGAGAACGAAGAGCGCCGTCAGCGCTTCGAGCGGGAGGCGAGGACGATCTCGCAGCTCTCCCACCCTCATATCTGCGCGCTCTACGACGTCGGGCGCCAGGACGCGACCGACTATCTCGTCATGGAGTACATCGAAGGGGAGACGCTGGCATCGCGGCTCGCGCAGGGACCGCTGCCTCCGGAGCGGTTCCTGCGCCACGGGATCGAGATCGCCGACGCGCTCGACCGGGCGCACCGGCAGGGAATCGTTCATCGGGACTTGAAGCCCGGCAACGTCATGCTGACGAAGTCCGGGGTCAAGCTCCTCGACTTCGGCCTCGCGAAGTTCGCGGCGGTTTCTGCGGCTCCGAACCTGTCGGCTCTGCCCACGGAGGCTGCCGCCCGGCAGTTGACCGACACGGGGCAGATCCTGGGAACGCTCCAGTACATGTCGCCGGAGCAGCTCGAAGGCAAGGAGGCCGACGCGCGCACGGACATCTTCGCCTTCGGCGCGGTGCTGTACGAGATGGCGACGGGGCAGGAGGCCTTCTCCGGAAAGAGTCGGGCCTCCGTGATTGCCGCGATCCTGAAGAGCGAGCCGCAGCCGATCTCGTCGGTGTCTCCTTTGACGCCTCCCGCGCTCGACCGCGTGGTTCGCAGCTGCCTGGCCAAGGACCCCGAGGAGCGCTGGCAGACGGCCCACGACGTGATGCTGCAGCTCCAGTGGATCGCCGAGGGAGGCTCTCAGGCGGGGATCCCGGCGCCGGTCACGGCCCGGCGCAGGGGGCGCGAGCGGCTCGCGTGGGCCGTTGCGGCCGCGCTGCTCATCGCTTCCGGTCTCCTCGGCGCGGCCTACTGGCGCTCGCGCGCGACCACGCCCCCATCTTTGCACCTCTCGCTCCTGCCGCCCGAAGGCAAGACATTCTCCTTCGTCGGCGAGGGCTTCGGAGAAGATGCTGCCGGCTCCGTGGCGATCTCGCCGGACGGCAAACGGATCGTTTTCGCCGCGCAGGATCTCGAGGAGGTCCGGCTTTACGTGCGCTCGCTCGATTCCTTCGAAGCGATACCTCTCGACGGAACCGAAAACTCGAACTTCCCATTCTGGTCTCCCGACGGTGCGTGGATCGGTTTCTTTCAGGGTGGTAAGTTGAAGAAGATCAGCCTGCGCGGAGGCCCGGCCGAGTCGATTGCCGATGCGCCCGTTCCCCGGGGCGGAACCTGGAGCACCGACGGGACGATACTCTTTGCCCCGAAGGGCGGAGGGTCGATCCTTCGCGTGTCCGAAAGAGGCGGGACGGCGACAGCGGTCACCTTCCCGAGCGCCCCGGAGACTGCTCTCTCTCACCGGTTCCCCTCCTTGCTGCCCGATGGGCGGCACTTTCTCTATTTCGCGATGAAGATCGCGAATGAGAAGGTTCCTGATGAGAACCTGGGCATCTTCATCGGCTCCACCGATTCGCGGCAGACGGTGCGCCTGTTGCCGGACAGGTCGAACGCCGTCTATGCCCCGCCCGGATTCCTGCTCTTTTGTCGGGAGGGAAACCTCATGGCTCTCCCGTTCGATGCGAGGGCCCTGACGACGACCGGCGCGGCGATTTCATTGGCAGAAAAGATCCAGTTCTCCGCCATGCGAGGGCACGGCGTCTTTGCGGCATCTTCGGCCGGAGTCCTCGTCTTTCGGACGAGCCCGGGCACGCAATTGGACCGGATCTCCTGGATCGATCGCACCGGCAAGACCTCGGGAGTGCCCGAGGTGGCTCCAATCCTCATTGACGATTTCCGGCTTTCGCCGGACGGCAAGCGGGCTGCGGTCACGGTTCGCGATTCGCAGACCGGCGTAGACTCGCTCTGGTCCTACGATCTGGTGCGCGGTACGCGCGTCGCACGCCTCGACGCCGGCGAGCCCGCGCCATTAAACCCGGTCTGGTCGCCCGACGGCCGTCGGGTCGTCTTCACATCGTTTCGGAGTGGAGGAGGAGGGACGGCGCTCTACGTGGCGGACTCGGGCGGCGAGGGGAAGCCCGATCTACTCACCAGCTCGCTTCAGCCGGCGAGGGAGACATGTGACTGGTCCCCGGATGGGCGTTGGATCCTCTTCTGGCAGTCGGGAGCGGGCGGCCGGTCGGAGCAGTGGATCTGGTCGGTCGCAGAGCGGAAGGCTTCGCCGTTCCTGCAGTCGGATTCGAGCAACTTCCTGAAGGGGGCCTTCTCCCCGGACGGGCGGTGGGTGGTCTATGGCTCCACCGAACCCGGTCTGCAAGAAGTCTCCGTCCGTCCCTTCCCGGGTCCCGGAAGCCGCACGCAGATTTCCCGGGGCGGCGGATCCAGGGCGCGCTGGAGCCGCGACGGGCGAGAGATCGTCTACCGGTCGGACGACAAGCTCATGGCCGTCGACGTGAAAACGACCGGTGGATTCGAGGCGGGCGAGCCCCGAGTACTCTTGACCCTGCCCACCGGCACAGAGGGCTGGGACATCACGGCCGACCACCAGCGCGTTCTCGTCGCGACTGTGGCGGCGGGGCCGAAGATGTCGCCACCGTTGAGCGTCGTCACCAACTGGACGAGCCTGCTCGGCCGATGAGGCGTCGCGGGCTAATCGATTCAAGGAGGAAGTGGATGGGAATCCGCCGCTGGTTCTTGATCGGGTCTATCGCGCTGGCTGCACTGTGTCCGCTTCTCGCGGCGGCGGAGGCGGCGCCCTGGTATCAGACCGATTTTCCGCCCGAGGAATTTCGCGCGCGATGGGAGAAGGCGTTCGAGAAGATCGGCGACCAGTCGGTCGCGGTCGTGGCGGGAGCGTCGCAGACGAACGGCTTCATCTTTCCGCGACAAACGAACGACTTCTATTACCTGTGCGGGATCGAGACGCCGGGCTCCTACGTCCTGCTCGACGGCCGCAGCCGCAAGGTCACGCTGTACCTGCCGCCGCGCAACAAGAGGCTCGAGGCCGCAGAGGGCAAGGTCCTTTCCGCCGACGATGCGGAGCTCGTGAAGCACTTGACCGGTGTCGATGACGTGCAGAGCGCCGATGCGATGCGGGGCGACTGGCTGGTTTCGCTCGCGGGAGGCGCGCCCGCGTCGGTGTGGACCCCGTTTGCTCCGGCCGAGCAGGCGGGGCAGAGCCGCAGGGAGCTCCAGGACGCCAACGCCGCGATCGCCGCGGACCCGTGGGACGGCAGGCTGCCACGGGAGGCGCGCTTCGTCGAGCTCCTGCGCACGCGCAACTGGCGAGCGAGCGTCAGGGACCTGACGCCGGCGCTCGATGAGCTCCGGAGCGTCAAGAGCCCCCGCGAGGTGGCACTGATTCGCCGGGCGTCGCAGCTCGCCGGGCTCGGGCTGCTCGAGGCGATGAAGAGCACGCGGCCCGGCGTCTACGAGTACGAGCTCGACGCTGCGGCGCGCTACATCTTCCTCGTCAACGGCGCGCGGCTCGAGGGATACCGGTCGATCACGGCCGCCGGCACCGACAACATCTGGAACATGCACTACTTCCGCAACGGCGCGCAGTTGAAGGCGGGAGACATCATCCTGATGGATTACGCGCCCGACTACCGCTACTACGTCAGCGACGTCGCGCGCATCTGGCCGGTCGCCGCCAAGTTCCCGCCCGTTCAGCGCGAGCTCCTCGGTTTCGTGCTCGCTTACAGGAATGCGATCATGACGCGCATCCGCCCGGGCGTCACCCCGAAACAGATCATGGACGAGGCGAAGGCAGCCATGGAACCGGTCTTCGCGAAGACGCATTTCTCGAAGCCGATCTACGAAGCGGCCGCCCGCAAGTTCGTCGACTCGGGCGGAGGCGTCTTCTCGCATCCCGTGGGCCTGGCCGTCCACGACGACGGCGAATACGTGGACCGGCCCCTGCAGCCAGGCGTCGTGTTCTCCGTGGATCCCCAGATCCGCGTGCCGGAGGAGAGCCTCTACCTGCGCTACGAGGACGTCGTCGTCGTCACGGAGAAGGGGGTCGAGAACTTCACGGACTTCCTTCCCACGGAGCTCTCCGACCTCGAGCGCGCGGTCGGACGGGGCGGCATCGTCCAGGCCTTCCCACCGACGCCCCGATGACGCGTTTGCTGTAGTCTTTTCCGACCCTTGGCACTGTCAGCCGGCTCGCGCCTCGGCCCCTACGAAATCCTGTCGCCGCTGGGCGCGGGCGGGATGGGGGAGGTGTACCGGGCGCGGGATGGGAAGCTCAATCGCGACGTCGCGATCAAGGTGCTGCCCGAAGCCGTGGCAGAGGATGCGGAGCGTCTGGCGCGGTTCCAGCGGGAGGCGCAGGTGCTCGCGGCCCTGAACCATCCGCACATCGCGGCGATTTACGGGCTGGAGAAGTCGGGCAACGTCGAGGCGCTGGTGCTCGAGCTCGTGGAGGGCGAGACGCTGGGGGAGCGGATCGCGTCGGGGCCGATTCCGATCGACGAGGCTCTCGGGATCGCGCGGCAGATTGCGGATGCGCTGGAGGCGGCGCACGAGAAGGGGATCGTGCACCGGGACCTGAAGCCGGCCAACGTGAAGATCACGCCGGAAGGCAAGGTCAAGGTCTTGGACTTCGGCCTGGCGAAGGCGCTGACGGGAGATCCATCGTCGCCAAACGTGACGCACTCGCCGACGCTGACGGCGGCGGCCACACAGGCGGGTGTGGTGATCGGGACGGCGGCGTACATGTCGCCGGAGCAGGCGCGGGGCAAGTCGGTGGACAAGCGTGCGGACATCTGGGCGTTCGGCGCGGTCCTGTACGAGATGCTCGCAGGGCACAAGGCGTTCGAGGGCGAGACCGTGTCGGACACCCTCGCGGCCGTGCTGCGGGCGGACATCGACTGGGAGGCCCTGCCCCGCGAGACGCCCTCTTCGGTGCGCCGGGTTCTGCGCCGGTGCCTCGAGCGGGACGCGAAGGCGCGCATTCGCGACATCGCCGACGCCCGTATCGAGATGGACGAGGCGCCCGAAGCGCAATCGCCCGCGCCACGCGCTCTCCCATCGCCGCCGCGTTCGAAAGTCTGGCCCTTCGCGACCGCCGTTCTTCTCGTGATGTCCGCCCTCGGCTGGTGGCGGGCCCTGTCGACCCCGGCCCCGGTGCCGCCCGCAGCCACGCGACTGTCTCTCGTTCTTCCCGCCGGGGATCGGCTTCCCTACAACGACAACCCCGTCTTCGCGTTGTCGCGGGATGGCCGGCAGCTCGCGTATGTGGCCGAGCGCGGGGCCACGTCCAGCCTCTACCTGCGCGCGCTCGACGCGGCGGCGGGAAGGCCCATCGAGGGCACGTCCAACGCAGTTGGCCCGTTCTTTTCCCCGGACGGGCGCTGGATCGGATTCTTCGCCGACGGAAAACTGAAGAAGGTCGCGGTTGGAGGCGGCGCGCCGATCGCGCTCTGCGACGTCTCCGCGCCGCGGGGAGCCACCTGGCTCGAGGACGACTCGATCGTCTTCTGCCCGGAGTTCACGTCCGGGCTCGTGCGAATATCGGCCGGCGGCGGCAAGGCCGAGGTTCTCACGCGGCCCGACGTCCCGCACGGAGAGAGGACGCACCGATGGCCCGAAGCGCTGCCCGGCGGAGCGGATGTCCTCTTCACGATCGGGATGTCGAAGAGCCCCGCCAACTACGACGACGCCGGGGTCGCCGTCCTGAACATCGCGACCCGCAAGGTGCGCAAGCTCTTCGAGGGCGGGAGTGCGCCCCGGTACGTGGCCCCGGGGCGTCTCACGTTTCTTCGCGACGGTTCCATACTCGCGATTCCGTTCGACCCGGGCCGATTCACCGTTCGGGGCGAGGCGATTCCGGTGATCGAAAGAGTCGGCGGGGATCTGTCGGGCGGCGCCGCTGCCGTCGCCATGGCGTCGGATGGAAGTGTCGCCTACGCCCCCGGCGGGACGGCGCTGCCGGACCGCACCCTCGTGATCGTGAATCGCAAGGGAGAGGCCGTAGACGTGCCGCTGTCCCCTCGCCTTTTTCTCGCGCCGCGCTTCTCGCCGGACGGCAAACGCCTCGCGTTCTCGGTCGGTTCGGGCAACGGCGGAGACGACGATGTCTGGACGTACGACCTGGCGGGCGGAAACCTGACGCGCCTGACCTTCGGAGGCTCGGGTCTGGCGCCGGTCTGGTCACCCGACGGACAGCGGATTGCTTATGGCTCGGTTCGCGGCGGAGCCGAGGGGGTCTTTGTCAAACCGGCCGACGGCAGCGGCCGGGAGGAATCGCTGGACACCATTCTGCGCGGCGCGGAGTACCCGATGTCATGGTCTGCGGACGGACGCAGCATCGGTTTGTATCGGCTCTCTCCGACGGTCGGGGTCTGGCTCCTGCCCCTGGGCGGCGAGGCCAGGGCCCGGGAGGTGCAGTCGGGCGCCCTCAGCTCCTGTTTCTCGCCCGACGGGCGGTGGGTCGTCTACCACTCGGCCGGCGCCCGGGTTGGCGATTTCTTCGTTCAGGCGACCGACGGGTCTCCCGGGAAGTGGGAGATCACGACGGACCGAGGCGACTCGCCGGTCTGGGCCGGAAACGAGATTTTCTTCGTCCGCGAGGGGGGAGACATCCTCGCCGTCGATGTCGAAACCCGCCCGACATTCCGGGCGGGAGCGCCGCGATTGATCTATGAGGGGCGGGGGCGGTACGACATACGGACGAACCTCGCTCCATTCGACGTGTCTGGCGACGGGCAGCGCTTCCTGCTCCTGAAGGCGAATGCCCGAACCGATGTCGCCAATCGCATCGACCTGGTTCTGAACTGGCCGACCGAGCTCCAGCGCGTTGCGCCGCTGAAGAGCAAGAACTAACGCTCCGAGCAGAAGGAGGCGAGGTCCCATGACACAGAAGCTCCGCGGAATCCGACGCCCGCTCACCCGGCGAACCTTTCTCGTGAAGACGGCCTCGGCGGGCGCGGCGCTCACCGTCGCCGGGCGCGCGCGGCTCTTCGCGTCGGCGCAGACCGAGCGGGCTCGTTACGCCGCGATGGCGCGTCCCTTTCCGCTCGGACAGGTGAAGCTCCTGGCGGGGCCTTTCCTCGACGCGCGGACGCTCAACACGCGCTACATGATGTCCCTTCCTCCGGACCGCCTGCTGCACACCTTCCGCGTCAACGCCGGCCTGCCGTCCTCGGCGCAGCCGATCGGCGGGTGGGAGAAGCCCGACTGCGAGCTGCGCGGCCACTTCACCGGCCACTACCTCTCGGCATGCGCGCTCTCCTACGCGGCGACGGGCGACCCGATCTTCAAGCAGAAGGCCGATGCCATGGTCGCGGAGCTCGCGCTCTGCCAGAAGGCGCTCGGCAGCGGGTATCTCTGCGCCTTTCCCGAGGAGCTCTTCGATCGCCTCCGCGGTGGCGTCAAGGTCTGGGCGCCCTTCTACACGTACCACAAGATTCTCGCCGGCCTCCTCTCGGTCTACGCGCTGTGCGGCAACTCGCAGGCGCTCCAGGTCGCCGAGGGCATGGCCGCGTGGGTGCGCAACTGGACCAAGGGACTCTCGGACGCGCACCGGGAGCGCATCCTCACGATCGAGCACGGCGGCATGACCGACTCGCTCTGCGAGCTCTACGCGATCACGGGCAAGGAGGACTACCTCGAGCTCGCGCACTGGTTCGACCAGCGGGCGTTCCTCGATCCGCTGGCCGCACACCGCGACGAGCTGACCGGGCTCCACGTCAACACGCAGATTCCCAAGGTCATCGGCGCGGCCCGGCGCTACGAGTTGACGGGCGAGCAGCGCTACCGCGACATCGCCGAGTACTTCTGGCAGGAAGTCACGAGCGAACGTTCCTATTGCACGGGCGGGACCTCGAACGGCGAGCGTTGGGAGACGGGCCCGGGAATCCTGGCGAAAGAGCTCTCCTCCTCGACCACCGAGTGTTGCTGCGCCTACAACATGCTGAAGCTGACGCGCCACCTCTTCGAGTGGACGGCGGATCCGCGCCTGGCGGACTACTACGAGCGCACGCTCTTGAACTCGCGCCTCGGCACGCAGAACCCCGAGGACGGGACGCTCATGTACTACTACCCGCTGGCTTCCGGGTACTGGAAGTTTTACGGCAAACCGCTCGACGCCTTCTGGTGCTGCACCGGCACGGGCGTCGAGGAGTTCTCGAAGCTCTCGGACAGCATCTACTTCTACGACGACGCGGGAGTGTTCGTGAATCTCTTCGTGGCCTCCGAGCTCTCGTGGCCCGAGAAGGGGCTGCGCTTGAAGCAGGAGACGGCGTTTCCGGAGGAGCCGGGTACGACGCTCGTCTTCGAGACCGAGCATCCGGTCGAGCTGACGCTGCGCCTGCGCATTCCCTGGTGGGCGACGCATGGCGGCCGGGTCAAGGTCAACGGCACGGCGCTTTCCGCATTCTCGAGCCCGTCGAGCTACCTGACGCTCACTCGGACCTGGAAAACGGGTGATCGTGTGGAGCTCGAGCTTCCGATGAGCCTCCACGCCGCGCCCATGCCGGACGATCCGAGCGTCACCGCAGTCATGTACGGACCGCTCGTCCTCGCGGGTCGTCTGGGAACGACGGGACTGACACGCGAGATGACCTACGGCGGATACGACTGCGAGCTGAAGGGGGACCCCGCTGCGGTCGCCGACATCGTTGCGAAAGCGCCTCAGGACCCGTCGAGCTGGGTCGAGCGGGCGCCGGGTGCGCCGATGGGCTTCCGCACGAAGGGGCAGCCACAGTCCGTCGCGCTCGTCCCCCTCAACCGGATCGCCGGCGAACGGTACGCGGTCTACTGGAAGGTGAGTCCGGGAGCTAGTGCCCGTAGCTGACCACGCGCGTGACCTGCCACTTCCCGGCGGCTTCTTTCCAGATGTGAAGGAACTTGAACGTGCCGCATTCGGGTTGGCCGGCTTCGGTGTGGCAGAAGCGATGCTCACCGACCTCGATGGCACCGTAGCCCTGGATCGGATACACCTCGAGACTCCCCTCGACGAGATCTCTGCGCAGGCCGTTCTTCTGCGCGAAGAGCCGCTGGAACCCCGCGGTGACCTCGGGGTAGGACTGGCGGCCACCCTTGTCGTGGTAGAACTCGAGGTCCGCGGAAAAACACCTCATGAGCGCGTCGATGTCCTGTGCATTGAAGGCATCGAACATTGCGGCGTCCATGCGCGCGATCTCGTCGTAGAGCCGTTGCGCCTCCGGCGGTCGCTGCCCGGAAGTCCGGGCGATTGCTTTCTCCTGGGCAATCCCGCGATGCGGATGCAGGAGCAGGATCGCGATCATCCCGAGCCGTGCGGCGCTCTTCCAGTGCATCACGAGGTCTCCTCCTCCGGGTCATACGCGCGGGGTCATCTGTAGTTTTCGGCGGATGTATGGCGCCAGTGGTCGTTCGGTTATAGTTTCGGCCGAACATGACCCTGACAGCGGGAAATCGTCTCGGTCCGTACGAGATCCTCGCGCCGCTCGGCGCAGGAGGGATGGGCGAGGTCTACAAGGCGCGGGACACGCGGCTCGACCGGTCTGTGGCGATCAAGGTGCTTCCGGCGCACCTCTCCGAGAATGCCGAGCTGAAGCTGCGTCTCGAGCGCGAGGCGAAGGCGATTTCCGCGCTCACGCACCCGCACATCTGCACGCTGCACGACATCGGCCACCAGGACGGCGTCGATTTTCTCGTCATGGAGCTGATCGAGGGCGAGACGCTGACCGAGCGTCTCGCGAAGGGCCCGCTGCCGCTCGAGCACGTGCTGCGCTACGGAACCGAGATCGCCGATGCGCTGGAGAAGGCGCACCGGCAGGGAATCGTGCACCGCGACCTGAAGCCCGGCAACATCATGCTCGCCAAGGGAGGCGTCAAGCTTCTCGACTTCGGCCTGGCGAAGCTGCAGGTTTCCGGCGTTTCGGCGGCGAGCTCCGGGGCCTCGAAGCTCATGACGGAAGCCCAGCGGAGCGCGCCGCTGACCGAGCGCGGGACCGTCCTCGGGACTTATCCAGTACATGGCGCCCGAGCAGCTCGAAGGCGCCGAAGCCGACGCCCGCTCGGACATCTTCGCGCTGGGCGCCGTTCTCTACGAGATGGCCACCGGGCAGAAGGCGTTCACGGGCAAGAGCCAGGCCTCCCTCATCGGATCGATTCTGCGCGACGAGCCGACGGCCATCTCCTCGATCGCGCCGATGACGCCGCCCGCGTTCATCCGTGTCGTCAAGACCTGCCTCGCCAAGGATCCCGAGGACCGCTTCCAGACGGCACACGACGTCAAGCTCCAGCTCGAATGGGTCGCCGAGGGCGGCTCGCAGGCGGGCCTGCCGGCTCCCGTCGTCGCGCGGCGCAAGAACCGCGAGAGGCTCGCCTGGGCGTCGCCGGCGTCGCGATCCTCGCGGCGGCGCTCGCGACGTTCGGATACGTCCGACGGGCGCCTGCGCCCCGAAGGTCGTCCGCTTCGAGATCGCCACGCCCGAGGACGTCACCTCGTCGACACGCCTCGCATCTCGCCGGACGGCCGATACTCGCCTTCAACGCGACGGACGCCGGCGGCAAGATCCGCATCTGGGTGCGGGCGATAACGCGCTCGACGCGCAGCCCGCTAACGGAACGGACGGAACGACGCGACCGTTCTGGTCGCCGGACAGCCGCTTCCTCGGCTTCTTCGCCGAGGGCAAGCTGAAGAAGAGTCGACGTCGTCGGCGGCCCGCGCAAAAAGATCTGCGACGCTCCGACGGGCGCCGACGGCTCCTGGAGTCCACAAGGCGTCATCCTTTACGATGGCACGGGCACTGATCCCATCTACCGCGTCCGGCGGCGGGCGGCACGCCGACGTGGCGGCGAAGCCCGAGGCCTCGCGCAAGGAGACGCAGGTGGGTTGGCCAGAGTTTCTGCCCGACGGCCGGCGCTTTCTCTACATGGCCACGGGCCAGAAGGCCGAGGACAACGCCTACCGGATCGGCGCCCTCGACTCGACGGAGACGAAGACGCTCGCGCCCGCGCAAACGCTGGTGACGTACGCTCCGCCCGGCTACCTTCTCTTCGTTCGCGACAAGACGCTCGTGACCCAGCCTTTCGACGCGAAGGCCGGCAAGACGACGGGAGAGCCGGTGCCGCTCGCCGAGCACATCGGCACCAATTCAGTCGGGCTCGCGAACTTCTCGGTATCGCGCGACGGGACCCTGGCCTACCGGGCCGGCGAGACGGGAGACCGACTCATCTGGGTGGATCGTGGCGGCAAGGAGCTCGAGACCATCGGCGATCCTGGCGAGATCCACAACCCCGCGTTTTCTCCGGGCGGCGAGCGGCTCGCCTACGACCTTCAGGACGCGCGATCCGGAAAGTCCGACATCTGGATTCGAGATCTCGCCCGCGGTGTCAGCTCCCGCTTCACGTTCGGCAAGGGAACCGCCTACTGCCCGTTGTGGTCGCCGGACGGGAAAAGGATCATCTTCACCCTCGACCGCGACGGGACGATCGACCTCTACGAGAAGCCGGCGGACGGCCAGGGCGACGAGAAGCTTCTGGTCAAGTTAGAGGGGCAGGCGATTGCGGTGGACTGGTCGCGCGACGGGCGATACATCGCCGTGATGGTGCAGGGCAAGGAGACGGGCTGGGACCTCTGGGTCGTCCCGACCTTCGGCGACGGCAAGCCGAGCCCGTCTTGAGGACGCCGTTTCGCGAGTTGCTTCCCGTACTCTCGCCCGACGGCCGCTTTCTGGCGTACGTGTCGAACGAGTCTGGCCGCAACGAGGTTTACGTCCAGAGCTTTCCGGGACCCGGAGGCAAGTGGCAGATCTCGACTGCCGGAGGCGGCGAGGTGCACTGGCAGTCCGATGGCAAGGGGCTCTACTACCGCGCGCCCGACCAGAAGCTCATGACTGTCGACGTCCGCGCCGATGGCGGCTTCCAGGCCGGCGTCCCGAAGCCGCTCTTCGCCGGTCGCTTCGAGAGTGGAGTGGCGCGCAACAAGTACCTGCCCGTGCCGGATGGTCAGCGTTTCCTGGTCGTCGGTCCGCTCGGGCGCGAGGCCATGACACCCACGACGGTTGTCCTCAACTGGTTCGCGGGCCTCGGTCGCTGAGCCAGTTCGGCATCCGTTGATCCTCTCCGCGCAGGCCCTGGGCCCGCAGCGGCGTGGACTTGACCGTTTGGTCCGTATCTAATCCGCCCGTGGTCGATCCCGTCAACGTCGAGGAGTTCGAGGCACTGGCGCGCGGGCGGCTCGAACAGTCCGTCTACGACTACTTCGCAGGCGGAGCCGAGGACGAGGTCACGGTGCGGGGCAACCGCGAAGCGCTCCAACGCCGGTCGTTGCGGTATCGCGTGCTCGTGGACGTATCCCGGGTCGAAACTTCGACGACGCTGCTCGGGGCGCCGTTGTCCTTTCCCGTGATCCTCGCCCCGACGGCGCTCCATCGGATGGCGCATCCCGACGGGGAGAAGGCCACGGCGCGCGCCGCGGCCGCGGCCGGGACGCTCATGACGCTTTCGACGGTCTCGTCTGTCGCGCTCGAGGAGGTGGCTGCGTCCGCGCCTTCGGGGCTGCGCTGGTTCCAGCTCTACGCCTTCGCACGGCGCGCCGACACGGAGGCGCTCATCGAGCGGGCGCACCGCGCGGGTTATGCGGCGATCGTCCTGACGGTCGATGCCCCGATTCTCGGCCGCCGCGAGCGGGACCTGCGCAACGGGTTTGCTGTTCCGGAGGGCCTGGCAGCGCATCCGGCCGGGCACCCGAAGGCCGGTGAGGGGATGTGGGCGCTCTCCTCGCTCATCGGCCTGCCCGAGCTTTCCTGGTCCGACCTCGCGTGGATCCGACGCATGTGCCCGCTGCCTCTGATTCTCAAGGGAATCGTGCGAGGCGACGACGCGGCGCGTGCTGTCGACGAGGGCGCCGCCGCCGTCTGGGTCTCCAACCACGGGGGCCGGCAGCTCGACGGCGCCATTCCCACGGCGGACGCGCTCGAGGAGGTCTTCGCGGCGGTCGGAGGCCGGGTCCCGGTCATCTTCGATGGCGGCGTGCGGCGTGGAACCGACGTTCTGAAGGCCCTGGCGCTCGGCGCTGCCGCGGCCGCCATCGGTAGGCCCCAGCTCTGGGGGCTCGCGGCGGGAGGGGAGTCGGGAGTGGGCCGGGTGCTCGAGATGATTCGCGAGGAGCTCACCCTGGCGATGGCTCTGGCCGGATGCCCCGCGATCTCGGCGATCGATCGAAGCCTGGTTGCGCCGTGAGGCCATCGGTCGTTGCCCCGGCGTCCGACCTATAGAATCCCCGGCGCAGGCTCATGCCCATAACACCGGGGTCCCGTCTCGGCCCCTATGAGATCGTCGCGCCGCTCGGCGCGGGCGGGATGGGGGAGGTCTACCGGGCGCGGGACACGCGTCTCGAGAGGACGGTGGCGGTCAAAGTGCTGCCGTCGCATATGTCCGCATCATTGGAGAGCCGCCAACGGTTCGAGCGCGAGGCAAAGACGATCTCGCAGCTCTCGCATCCTCACATCTGCGCCCTCTACGACGTGGGGCGCGAGGGCGAGACCGAGTACCTGGTCATGGAGTTGCTCGAGGGCGAGACCTTGAGCGACCGGCTGGCGAAGGGGCCGCTGCCGCTCGAACAGACGTTGCGCTACGGAACGGAGATCGCCGACGCACTGGACAAGGCGCACCGGCAGGGCATCGTGCACCGGGATTTGAAGCCGGGCAACGTGATGCTGACCAAGTCGGGCGTGAAGTTGCTCGACTTCGGGCTGGCGAAGGCGATGGCGCCGGCAGCTCTGCGCGGCAGTCTCACGTCCCTGCCGACCCAGCAGGGCCTGACGCAGGAGGGAACGATCCTCGGGACGTTCCAGTACATGGCGCCGGAGCAGCTCGAGGGCAAGGAGGCCGACGGCCGGACGGACATTTTCGCGTTTGGCTGCGTGCTCTACGAGATGGCGACCGGCCGGAAGGCGTTCGCGGGCACGAGCCAGGCCTCGCTGATCTCGGCGATCATGCAGAACGACCCCCCGTCGATATCGAGCGTGCAGCCCTTGTCGCCACCGGCGTTCGATCGAGTCGTAAAGACGTGTCTGTCCAAAGACCCCGAGGACCGCTGGCAGAGCGCGGCGGACATCAAGCGAGAGCTCCGATGGATCGCCGAGGGCTCGCAGGCGGGAGTCGCGGCGCCTACCGCCCTTACCGCACGGCGAAAGGGCCGCGAACGGCTGGTCTGGATCGCCGCCCTGCTCTTCACGGCGGCGGCCGGGTCGCTGCTCACACGGCGATTCGCCGCGTCGCCGGCGCCCGCCTCTGCCGTGCGTTTTGAAATCCCACCACCGTCGGCGGGCAGCTTTTTCCCCGGCTGCTCGGTGTCGCCCGATGGAAAGTCGGTCGCGTTCAGCGCGCCCGACGCAACCGGGCGGGCCCGCGTCTGGATTCGCCCGCTCTCAACGGTCGAAGCGAGGCCCGTCGAAGGCGTCGGGGACGTCGGCGACCTGCTCTGCCTCGCGTGGTCGCCGGACAGCCGATCGCTTGCTTTCGGCGCCGAGCGAAAGATCAAGAGAATCGCGCTGGCCGGCGGAGCTGCCGAACCGGTGTGCGAAACGCAGAACACGTTCGGGCTGTCATGGGGAGCTTCGGGCGTCGTCGCATTCGTGCCCTTCTATGGATCGCCCGTCGTCCAGGTTCCTGCCTCCGGAGGAACGCCCTCCGCGGTGACCGCAGTGGACCGCGCGGCCGGAGAGGTCGCTCACCTGTGGCCGCGATTCCTGTCAGACGGCCGCCGGCTCCTCTTTCTCATTCGCACGAGAGCCGGCAAGGAGAGTCGACAGGGATGGATCGCGGCGGCGTCGCTCGATACGAAGCAGGTCCGGCGCATTCGTCCGGCCGACGCCTTCGTGGGGGTGGGTGATGGATACCTGCTCTTTTCGATCGCCGGAACTCTGTACGCCCAGCATTTCGACGCGCCGTCGCTCCAGGTTCGTGGCGAGCCGGCGGTCCTTCCGCTGAGGGCGGTCCAGGACGGGAGCATTGCCCGGCTGCTTGCAGACGTTGCGGGGCCGAATCTCGTGTTTCGGTCGGATCCCCCGAGGCTGCGTCGCCTTGCCATCCTGGATCGGACCGGGCGAAAGCTCGTCGACGTGGGATCGCCGGAGCCCTATGCGCAGCAGCTTGCGATTTCGCCCGACGGGCGCCGCGCCGCCGCCGTCCGCCTGAGCCCGGAGCGGGGAACGAACGAGCTGTGGGTCGTCGACCTGGAGCGCGGCACGTCGGCGCGCCTCGGCTCGGGTGTCGAGGAAGAGACCGCACCGGTCTGGTCCCCGGCCGGAGATCGAATCTTGTTCAACTGGGACCGCGAAGGACCCTACGACCTGGTCGTTCGACGACTCGACGGCGGCGGCGCCGACGAGGTCGTTCTCCGGTCCGAGTTCGACAAGGTCGTGGAGGATTGGTCTCGCGACGGACGGTCCATTCTCTTTCGCGACAACGCGCCATCGCACAGCGGCCTCGGGGTGCTTCACGTGGGGTCCAGCGAGGCTCCACTCCACGTGAGGGGATCGGAGAAGGCAGACTCCTACCGCCTTTCGCCGGACGGGCGGTGGCTCCTGTGGGTCTCCGCAGAGACGGGAAAGCGGGAGGTCTACGTGCAGCGCTTTCCCGAAGGCTCCGGCCGCCAGCAGGTGTCGGTCAACGGAGGGACGAGCCCTCTCTGGAGGCCCGACGGGCGGGAGATCTACTTCGTATCCCCGGACGGGAAGCTCATGGCGGCCTCTTTCGAGGCCTCCTCGGCCTTGCCTCGCCTGTCGATTCCGACTGCCCTCTTCGCCGTCTCCCGAGTTCAGTTCGAAGACGCTTACGTGGGCACGACCGCGCGTAACTGGGACGTGACCCCGGACGGGTCGCGGTTCCTGATTTCGCTGCCCGTTTCGGACAGCGATCCCTCTGCGATCACGGTGATCCTGAACTGGACTTCACAGTTGACCCGATGACGCTTCCCGCAGGTTCCCGGCTTGGCCCCTACGAGATCGTCGCACCGATTGGCGCGGGAGGGATGGGCGAGGTGTACAGGGCGCGCGACACGCGATTGGAGCGGACTGTGGCGGTCAAGGTGCTTCCGTCGCACCTGTCGGCGTCTCCCGAGAACCGGCAACGGTTCGAGCGGGAGGCCAAGACGATCTCGCAGCTCTCGCATCCTCATATATGTGCCTTGTATGACGTCGGGCGCGAGAACGACACCGAGTACCTGGTCATGGAATATCTGGAGGGCGAGACGCTGTCGGTGCGGCTCGCGAAGGGAGCTCTACCGCTCGAGCAGACATTGCGGTTCGGGGTCGAGATCGCGGATGCGCTGGACAGGGCGCACCGGCAGGGGATCGTGCATCGGGACCTGAAGCCCGGCAATGTGATGCTGACGAAGTCGGGAGTGAAGTTGCTCGACTTCGGCCTGGCCAAGGCGATCGCGCCAGCGGCCTCCGCCGGCAGCCTGACGGCTCAATCGACGCAACAGGGCCTCACCCAGGAGGGAACGATTCTCGGGACCCTTCAGTACATGGCCCCCGAGCAGCTCGAGGGCAGGGACGCGGACGCGCGCACGGACATCTTCGCTCTGGGGGCAACCCTTTATGAGATGGCCACGGGCAGGCCGGCATTCGCGGGCGCAAGCCAGGCGTCGTTGATCGGGGCGATCATGACCGGGGATGCGCCTTCGATCTCGAGCGTAGAGCCGACGTCTTCGCCCGCGCTCGACCGCGTCGTCAAGACGTGCCTCGCCAAGGATCCAGAGAATCGCTGGCAGTCGGCGCACGACATCTCGTCCCAACTGAAGTGGATCGCGGAGGGACCGGCTGCCGGCGCCACCATTTCCGATGCCGGCCGAGCGAGGCGGCGGGAACAGCTCGTGATGGGTGTCGCGTTGCTTGCCGTCCTCGTCGGTGTGCTTTCGGCGTTGTTCGGTCGCCGACCGCGGGCGCCTGAGGATCTGACGCGCTTCACCATCACGCCCCCCACCGGCCTGGGCTTCTTCGCACTCGTCAGGCTCTCTGCGGATGCGCGGCGCATTCTGTTCCTGCTCCAGGACGAAGAAGGGCGAAACTCAATCGCGGTGCGCTCGCTCGACAGCCTCGCGATGCGACGTCTGCCGGGCACCGAGGACGCACGCGGCATGTTTTGGTCGCCGGACGGCCGGGAGATTGCTTTCTTCTCGGAAGGCAGGCTCAAGCGCATCGGCGCGGAGGGCGGCCCCGTCCAGACGATCTGCGAGAGCGGGGGCGCCTTCTACGGTGCCTGGGGCCGCCTCGGCACGATCCTCTTCGCGAAGGAGTTCGGCGGCTCCATCGTGGCCGTTCCGGCAACCGGAGGCACGCCTCGGCCGGTCACGACACTCGACCCGGCGCAGGGCGAACTGACCCACCTCCATCCTGATTTCCTTCCCGACGGGCGGCACTTCCTGTTCGTAGCGCGCGACATCGACCCCGAGAAAACCTCGATCATGCTCGCCTCCGTCGATTCGAAGGACGTCCGTCGGCTTTTCCATGCCGACTCCGCCGCCGTTTTCGCCGATCCCGGCTACCTTCTGTTCGCGCGCGACAGCGCCCTCTTCGCTTGGAGATTCGACCCCCGCAGCCTGGAGCTCATCGGGCAGCCCGGTCCCTTGCTCGAGCAGGTCCGCTACCTGAGCGAGGACAACACTCTGGCGGCCTCGGCGGCCGGGAACCGCCTGGTGTACCTGTCGGGGCTGGGCCAGCGCAGGCTCGTCTGGGTGGATCGAAAGGGGCGCGAGGTCGGCACTCTCGGAGAAATCGGAGGATACCTGGACGTTCGCATCTCCCCCGACGGCCGAAGGGTGGCGGTGACTCGGCGCGACCCGTCGCATGGTCAGAACATGGATGTCTGGGTCCTGGATGCCTCGCGCGGGACGGGGACGCGGATCACCGCCGAGCGCACCGACGAGTTCGATCCCGCGTGGTTTCCGGACGGCGAGCGGTTGGTGTACGTCAGCGATCATGCCGGCTTCTACGACGTCTACGAGCGGCCGGCGAGCGGGGGCGAGGAAAAGATCCTGGTTCGAACGAAACAGGACAAGGTCCTTCCGACCGTGTCGCCGGACGGCCGGCGTCTGCTCCTCAGTGTGCCGGAGGCCGGCGATTACACGCGGATTCTGGCCCCTCTCTCCGCGGGGGGCGAGCTCGTTCGGTTGAGCGCAAACTCCCGGTTTTCGGAGGAGCATCCGGGGATCTCTCCGGACGGCCTCTGGACGGCATTTGATTCGAGCGAGTCTGGAAGGAGGGAAGTCTACGTGCAGCCTCTGCCTGAAGGCCCGAAACGCCAGGTCTCGATCGGAGGCGGCAAGATGCCGGTCTGGAGTCGAGACGGCTCGGAGCTCTTCTACGCCGCCCGAGACGGAATGCTGATGTCCGTCGCTTTGCGCCATGCCGCGGGCGGTTTGGAGATCGCAGAGCCGAAGTCCCTCTTCCCCTTGCAGCTCGGAGTCAGCGGAGAGATCCAGTTCCAGCGCCACCCCTATGACGTGTCTCCGGACGGACAACGGTTTCTGGTGATACGCCGCGCGCCGGACAGTGAAACGGACAGCGCGGTCGTCGTCACGAACTGGACGGCAGCGCTCGGGAGAAGCGGGTGACGCTCTCCGCCGGATCCCGACTCGGCCCTTACGAGATTCTTGCGCCGATCGGCGCGGGCGGGATGGGGGAGGTGTACCGGGCGAAGGACACGCGTCTCGAGCGGACGGTGGCCGTCAAGGTGCTGCCGTCGCACATGTCGGCTTCGCCCGAGAGTCGCCAGCGGTTCGAGCGCGAGGCGAAGACGATCTCGCAGCTCTCGCACCCTCACATCTGTGCGCTGTACGACGTCGGGCGAGAGGGCGAGACCGAGTACCTGGTCATGGAGTATCTGGAGGGCGAGACGCTGTCGGAGCGCCTTGCCAAGGGGGCACTGCCGCTCGAGCAGACTCTCCGCTTTGGTGTAGAGATCGCGGATGCGCTGGACAAGGCGCACCGACAGGGGATCGTGCACCGGGATCTGAAGCCCGGCAACGTGATGCTCACGAAGTCGGGGGTGAAGCTGCTCGACTTCGGCCTCGCGAAAGCGATGGCGCCGGCGGCTCCGGCCGGCAGCCTGACGGCGTTGCCGACGCAGCAGGGGCTGACGCAGGAGGGGACGATCCTCGGGACGTTCCAGTACATGGCGCCCGAGCAGCTCGAGGGCAAGGAGGCCGACGCGCGCACCGACATCTTCGCCCTCGGCGCGACGCTTTACGAGATGGCGACTGGGAAGAAGGCGTTCTCCGGCGCAAGCCAGGCGTCTTTGATCGGGGCGATCATGACCGGCGATCCGCCCACGATCTCGAGCGTCCAGCCCATGTCGCCGCCTGTGCTCGACCGCGTGGTGAAGACCTGCCTCGCCAAGGACCCCGAGGATCGCTGGCAGTCGGCGCACGACGTGGCGTCCCAGTTGAAGTGGGTCGCGGAGAGTTCGGCCACGGGCATCGCAGCGCCGGCAAGCCTCGCGCGCCGCAAGGCCTCCACGCGGCTGGCCTGGGCCGCGGCCGCGGTTCTCGGTGTGGCGGCGGCACTGGCCATCGTCGGGTACGTCAAACGGGCACCGGTCCCACCCCGCACGATGCGGTTTCAGATCTATCCCTCCGAGCGGGCGAGCTTCGACAGCCTGGACTCCCCGGCAATGGTCTCGCCGGACGGCCGCCAGCTCGTATTCGGACAGAATGACCGCGACGGAGTCGGCTCGCTCTGGCTTCGTTCGCTCGACTCGGTCGAAGCGCGGAAGATCGAAGGGACGGACGGCGCTTACGATGCGATCTGGTCGCCGGATGGCCGCTTCGTCGCATTTGGCGGCGGCGATGAACAGCTGCGGAAGGTCGACGTGGCGACCGGAGCCGCACCGCAGCGCATCTGCGAGATGTACGACGGCCGCGGGATGGCCTGGAATCGCGACAATGTCATTCTCTTCACGACCAACGGCGGGGCGAGCCCGATTCTCCGCGTCTCCGCCTCGGGCGGCGTGGCCACGCCCGTTACGGTGCTCGACAAGTCGCGCGGCGAGATCGGCCATTGGCGCCCGGAGTTTCTTCCCGACGGGAAGCACTTTCTCTTCCTGATTCGCAGCACGCAGCCCCAGAACACCGTCCTCGCCGTCGGCTCGCTCGATTCGAAGGAGATCCGGAGACTTCCCGAGGTGGACGTGAGCGCGAAGTGGGCTGCGCCGGGTGTCATTCTCTTCGTGCGGGACGGCGCGCTCATGGGCCGGCGGTTCGACGCGGGCCGCCTGGCATTCAGCGGCGAGGCCTTCGCGGTTGCGAATCATGTCGAATACTCGCCGTCCTGGGGCGTGAGCGCCTTCTCCGCTGCCTCGAGCGGAGTTCTGGTCTATCAGGCCGGTGGCCAGGAAACGCGAAATCACGTGTGGCTCGATCGGACCGGGCGAAGACTCGGCGTTCTCGGAGATGTCGGCCAGTATTACGCCAACCCTCGTATTTCGCCCGACGGCACGCTTGTCGCCGTGCAGCGCGTCGACCAGCAGACACACAATACGGATCTCTGGGTCATCGACACGGCTCGCGGCGTGCGAACGCGCCTGACCTCCGAACCCTGGCTCGAGGAATACCCGGTCTGGTCTCCGGATTCGAGCCGCGTCGCGTACGCCTCGAATCGCGAGGGCCTCGGAAACCTCTACGTCATTGCGGCGAGCGGAACGGGGAACGCCGAGGTCCTGCTGAGATCGGACCGGTACAAGGACCCGACCGACTGGTCCCCGGACGGCCGCTACCTGCTCTACAACATTGTCGACCCCCAAACGAAGAGCGACATCTGGATGTTGCCCCTGTTTGGCGACCGGAAGCCGACCGCCCTCGTGGCGACGCAATTCGACGAGGGCGAGGCGCGCTTCTCACCGGATGGTCGCTGGTTCGTCTATTCGTCCGACGAATCAGGGAAGATCGAGATCTATGTCCAGCCGCTTCCTCCGAACGGCTCCAAGTGGCAGGTTTCGGTCAGCGGAGGGACCTCACCGCGCTGGTGTCGCGACGGGATTCATTATCGGGAGGGCCAGAAACGGAAGTTCGTGCCGATCAAGCCAGGGTCAAGCTTCGAGACTGGAGCACCGGTCGACCTCTTCATCGCGCCCGACAACTGGGGCCACGACATCACACCGGACGGCCAGAGATTCCTCTTCAACCTGCCTGCCAGCGACGCGCCTGTCACGCCGATCACGGTCGTTCTCAACTGGACCGCGGACATCAAGGAGCTGAAGAAATGACGCTCTCTGCCGGAGCACGCCTAGGCCCGTACGAGATCCTCGCGCCGATCGGCGCGGGCGGGATGGGGGAGGTCTACAAGGCGCGCGATACGCGTCTCGAGCGGACGGTGGCGGTGAAAGTCTTGCCGCAGCACCTTTCCGCTTCACCCGAGCTGCGGCAGCGGTTCGAACGTGAAGCCAAGGCGATCTCGCAGATTTCGCATCCGCACATCTGCGCCTTGTACGACGTCAACCGTGAGGGCGAGACCGAGTACCTGGTCATGGAGTACCTCGAGGGCGAGAGCCTGGCGGATCGTCTCGGCAAAGGACCGTTGCCGCTCGAGCAGACGTTGAGGTTCGGGGTGGAAATCGCGGATGCTCTGGACAAGGCGCACCGGCAGGGGATCGTGCATCGGGACCTCAAGCCCGGCAATGTCATGCTCACGAAGACGGGCGTGAAGCTCCTCGACTTCGGACTGGCGAAGTTCCAGACCGCGGGTCGGGACGCGGCGACATCGAGTGTGTCGCGCCTGGCGACGGAAATGCAGGCGAGCCAGCCTCTGACCGAGCGCGGCACCGTGCTCGGCACGTTCCAGTACATGGCGCCCGAGCAGCTCGAGGGCAGGGAGGCCGACGCGCGCAGCGACATCTTCGCCTTCGGCGCCGTGCTCTACGAGATGGCCACGGGCAAGAAGGCCTTCTCGGGCAAGAGCCAGGCCTCGCTCATCGGGTCGATCCTGCGGGACGATCCTCAGGCGATCTCCGAGATCTCGCCCATGACGCCTCCGGCGTTCAACCGGGTCGTGAAGACGTGTCTTGCCAAGGACCCGGAGGACCGGTTCCAGACCGCGCACGACGTGAAGCTGCAGCTCCAGTGGGTCACGGAGGGTGGGTCCCAGGCGGGGGTGGCGGCGCCCGTCGTCGCGAGGCGCAAGAACCGCGAGAAGCTCGCCTGGGCGATTGCGGTGGCTGCAATCGTCGCGGCGGGCCTCGCGACGCTTGCCTACGTGCGCCGGGCTCCGACCGATACGTTCCGGATGCGCTCGTTCCTGCTGGCTCCCGAGAAGTCCGACTTCGAACTCGCGGGTATCAGCGGCGGAGCGCTGACGATCTCGCCCGACGGACGCCAGACGACGTTTGCGGCAAAGGGTCTCGACGGCAAGACTCTGCTGTGGCTTCGGCCCCTCGGGGACCTCGTGGCCCGGCCCATTCCCGGTACGGAGGGCGCGACATTTCCGTTCTGGTCGCCGGACAGCCGTTTCCTTGCGTTCTTCGCCGACGCGAAGCTCAAGAAGGTGGACATCAGCGGGTCGCCGCCGCTCGACCTCTGCGACGCCCCGAACGGGAGGAGCGGCGGCTGGAACCGGGACGGCGTCATCCTCTTTTCTCCGGACACCACGACGGCGCTGTATCGGGTACCGGCAGCCGGGGGCCCCGCGACTCCGGCCACCAAGCTCGACCCCGCGCGCGCCGAGACGACCCACCGCTGGGCAACGTTCCTGCCGGATGGAAAGCACTTCCTGTACATGGCGGGATCGCACGGCCAGGGAACCAAGAGCGAATCGAACGCGATCTGCCTCGGAACTCTGGGCTCGGATGAGAAGGCGGTCTTGCTGCCAGCGCGCTCCAACGTCGCCTACGCCTCGGGCTACCTCCTCTACATGCGCGATCGCGTGCTGCTCGCTCAGCCGTTCGATGCGGGCAATCGCCGCCTCGCCGGGGATCCGGTTGCGCTGGCGGATGGCGTCCACTACGACGCGGGATTCTTTCGGGGGGTGTTCTCGGTTTCGGACGCAGGCCTCCTCGTGTACGGGGCAGGCACCGCGGACACCAAATCCCGCCTTCGTTGGTTCGACCCGGCGGGCAAGCCGCTCGGCGAGCCGATCGGAGAGGCAGCCGAGTATCAGTCGCTCGCGATCGCGCCCGATGGCGCGCGAATCGCCGCGTCGATCGTCGATCCGGGCCTGGGAACGCCGGACATCTGGGTCTTCGACTCGCGCGGCGTCCGGACTCGGCTCACGTTCGGATCGGCGGCGGCCGTGCCCGTATGGTCTCCGGATGGAGCCCGCATCGCGTACGCCAAGGTCGAAAAGCAGATCCAGACTGGCGTTTACATCAAGTCTGCGAGCGGCGGCGGTCAGGAAGAGGTCGTCTTTCACTTCGACGGGCAGGCCGGCCCTTCCGACTGGTCCCACGACGGCGGATTTCTCGCTCTGGACATCCTGAAGCCCGGCTCCAAGACCAAGGGAGACATCTGGATCCTGCCGCTCTCGGGAGATCGCAAGGCCTATCCGTTCATCGCGACGGACTCGGACGAGAACGGAGCCTCCTTTTCGCCCGACGGCCGCTGGCTGTCCTACGTGTCGAGCGAGTCCGGCAAGACGGAGCTGTACGTCGTCCCGTTTCCGGGCCCTGGCGGAAAGTGGCAGATCTCGACGGGCGGAGCGGTTGGCGGCGGCTGGGGCAGGGGCGGCAAGGAGATCCTCTACGTCAGCTCGGACCTCAATCTCCTCTCCGTGGACGTGAAGACCGGCGCCTCGGGCCTCGAGATCGGGTCTCCCAGAACACTCTTCAGCATCGCAGGCTGGGCGACGGGAAACTTCACGCCCGAGGCCGACCGGTTTCTCGGGGCGGTTCTTCCCCAGGGAGGCGACAAGCTGAGAATCGCGCTCGTGGCGAATTGGACGGCGGGGCTAGGGAAGAAGTAGTGGGCAACGACAAGGAGAAGACGGTGAAGAGAATCGTGATCGGTCTCTTGATGGCGATCCTGGCGGCCCGCGGCGCAGCCGCGCCCGCCGACGAGAAACCCGCGGAGAAGGCCGGCGCCGAGGCGGCGAAGAAGGCCGAGATTCCCAAGGCGGAGCAGTCGGTGACGCAGCACAGCATCGTCATCGGTGGAGCTCCTGTCGCGTACACGGCCACGGCGGGAACGCTCATCGTCCGCAACGAAAAGGACGAGCCCTGGGCGAGCATGGGCTATACCGCGTACGTCCGGAAAGACACTGCCGCATCCGGTCGCCGGCCAATCACGTTCGCCTACAACGGCGGCCCCGGCTCTTCCTCCATCTGGCTGCACATGGGCACGCTCGGGCCCCGACGGATCGTGACCTCCGACGCCGCGCCGACTCCGCCGCCGCCCTACCAGGTCGTCGACAACGCCTCGAGCGTCATCGACGTGACCGACCTCGTCATGATCGACCCTGTCGGCACGGGGTTCTCGAAGGCGGTCGGGGACGCCAAGGACAAGGATTTCTGGGGCGTCGACCCGGACATCGAGTCCGTCTCGCTCTTCATCAAGCAATACGTGAGCGACAACGGTCGCTGGAACTCCCCGAAGTACCTCCTCGGCGAGAGCTACGGCACGCTACGGTCGGCGGGCGTGGTCGACTACCTCCAGACCCGCGTCGGGATGGCGTTCAACGGGGTCACCCTCGTCTCGGTCGCCATGGATCTCGGCGCGATCCGCAACTTTCCCGGCAACGATCGCGTGTTCCCGCTCTATCTCCCGACGTACACGGCGACGGCCTGGTATCACAAGGTGCTGCCGGGTGCTGCGCGCGAGCTCGAGCCGCTGCTCGCCGAGGTTCGGAAGTGGGCATTGAACGAATACGCCACCGCGCTCTTGAAGGGCAACGCCCTTCCGGCCGCCGAGCGGACCGCCGTCATCCAGAAGCTCCATGAATACACCGGCCTCTCGGAAGGCTACCTGGACCTTGCGAACCTGCGCGTGGGGCAGGCGCAGTTCACGCAGGAGCTCATGCGCGAGCACCGCATCACGGTCGGGAGGCTCGACTCGCGGTTCACCGGCGTGTCCTTCGACCCGCTCGCCGAGCGCGCGGAGTACGACCCCCAGTCGGCCGCGGTCACGGGCGCCTTCACGGCGGCGTTTCTGAACTACCTGCACGACGAGCTCAAGTTCGGATCCGACAAGACCTACCATGTGTCGGCGGAAGTGGGTCGCGACTGGGATTGGAAACACAAGCCGCCCGGAGCCGAGCGGCCCTTGCCGACACTGCCCAACACGGGGCTCGATCTGGCCCATGCGCTGGGTTACAACCCGAACCTGCGCGTGCTCGTGTTGAACGGCTACTACGACCTAGCGACGCCGTTCTGCGCAACCGAATCGATGGTGCAGCACCTCGGTCTCGAGAAGGGTCTCCAACCGCACGTCGAGATGAAGTACTACCCGGCGGGTCACATGATGTATCTCTACGAGCCCTCGCTCAAAGCTTTCAAGTCGGACGTCGCGGATTTTCTCGGCCGAACGGCGCACCCCTAGGAGCCGGACTTCGGAAACCTGGGGTCGGAACAGGAAGGGGAGGCATGCATTGAGAAAGGCGGGAATTCTGATCGCCGCCGTGGCGCTGGCTGCGATGGGAGCAGGCGCAGCCAGGGCCGAGCAAAAGGTGGCCGAGAAGTCGTCGGCCGAGTCGGCGAAGAAGGCCGAGGCTCCGAGCTCCGAGCAGTCGGTCACACAGCACAGCATCGTCATCGGGGGAGTGGCCGTCGTCTACACGGCGACGGCGGGAACGCTCGTCGTGCGCAACGAGAAGGATGAGCCGTGGGCCTCGATCGGCTACACGGCCTACACGCGCCGGGACACGGGAGGGGCCAGCCGCCGGCCGATCACTTTCGCCTACAACGGGGGGCCCGGCTCCTCCTCGATCTGGCTGCACATGGGCGCGCTCGGGCCGCGGCGCGTCGTCACGACGAACGCCGCGCCGACCCCGCCGCCGCCGTACCAGATCGTGGACAACGCCTCGAGCATCCTCGACGTCACGGATGTCGTGATGATCGATCCGGTCGGAACGGGGCTGTCCAGGGCCGTCGGCGAGGCGAAGAACAAGGACTTCTGGGGAGTCGATCCCGACATCGAGTCGGTCTCGCTCTTCATCAAGCAATACGTGAGCGACAACGGGCGGTGGAACTCGCCGAAGTACCTGCTCGGGGAAAGCTACGGCACGACGCGCTCGGCCGGTGTCGTGGATTACCTGCAGACGCGCGTCGGGATGACTTTCAACGGCGTCGTGTTGGTCTCGCTCGCCCTCGACATCGAGGCGATCTTCAACCTGCCGGGCAACGATCGGCCGTTTCCGATCTTCCTTCCGACATATGCCGCCACCTCCTGGTACCACAAGGTGCTGCCGCAGGCGCCGAAGGAACTCGAGCCCTTCCTCGACGAGGTTCGGGCGTACGCGGTCGGCGAATATGCAACGGCGCTCTTGAAGGGCAACGCCCTCACCGCCGCCGAGCGGGCCTCCGTGATCCAGAAGCTCCACCAGTACACGGGCCTTTCGGAGAGGTACATCGATCTGGCCAACCTTCGGGTCGAGCAGGCCGAGTTCGTGCAAGAGCTTCTCCGGGAGCATCGCGAGGTCGTGGGTCGTCTGGACTCCCGTTTCCTCGGCCCCGCGTTCGACCCCCTGGCCAAGGGGGCCGAGGAGGATCCGCAGGAGTCCGCCATCGCTCCGGCCTTCACGGCCGCATTCCTGCACTACTACCACGAGGAGCTCAAGTTCGGGATCGGCCGAACGTATGCCGTCGAGACGGACATATGGACGAGCTGGGACTGGAAGCACAAGCCGCCCGGGGCCGAGCGGCCGCTGCCGGGGCTTCCGAACACGGGGCTCGATCTGGCCCATGCCATGGGCTACAACCCGAACCTGCGCGTCCTCGGTCTGAACGGCTACTTCGACCTGGCGACGCCCTTTCTCGGAAGCGAGCTCATGATGGCGCACCTCGGCCTGGAGAAGAGCCTCCAGCCAAACGTCGAGATGGCGTACTTCCCGGCCGGCCACATGATGTACGTCTACGAGCCCTCGCTCGAAGCCTTCAAGGCCGCCGTCGCGGGATTCATCGCGAAGACGTCACGGGTCCAGAAATGAAGAGAACCTTCGCCGCGCTTCTTTTCGCGTTTCTCACGCCGGGGCTCCAAGCGGCCGACGGTGGCGTCACCATTCTCAAGGCCGCCCGGCTGATCGACGGGCGCGGCGGCCCGCCGCTCGCCCCGGCGATGGTTGCCATCGAGGGAGATCGGATCGCGGCCGTCGGGACGAGCCTCCCGATTCCGACCGGGGCCCGCGTGATCGATCTCGGCGGCGCGACACTGCTGCCGGGGCTCATCGATCTCCACACGCACATGACCGATCGGTTCGGCGTCCACTGGGAAGAGGCGTTGACGACGACGACGCCGCCCGAGGCGGCGCTCTGGGGCGCGAAGAACGCCCATGACACCCTCATGGCCGGCTTCACGACCTGCCGCGAGATGGGGCCGACCTGGCCCTACGTGGACGTCGCGCTGCGCAACGCGATCAACCAGGGCGCCGTCCCCGGGCCGCGGCTGCTGGTGGCCGGCAACTACGTGTCGTCGACCGGCGGCGCGGGCGACGCGCGGCAGTTCTCGATCTACGTGGACGTTCCGATCGTGAGGAACCTCGCCGACGGCCCCGAGGAGGTCACGAAGGCGGTGCGTACGAACTTCAAGAATGGCGCGGACTTCATCAAGATCCTCGTGACCGGAGCGGTCCTCTCGAAGGGCATCTCCCCGGGCGCACAGCAGTACTCGGACGCGGAGATCCTCGCGGCGGTGACCGAGGCCAACCGCTGGGGCCGGCAGGTGGCGGCTCACGCGCACGGCGCGCAGGGGATCAAGGCCGCGATCCGGGCGGGCGTGCGCACCGTCGACCATGGGTCGTACCTCGACGACGAGGCGATCGCGCTGCTCAAGGCTTCCGGCCGCAAGACGTTCTACGTGCCGACTCTCTACACGAGCGAGATCATCCTTGGTGGTGAGGGCGCGAAGGTGCCGGCCTCGGAGGTCGAGCGGGAGCGGCAGATCCGGGACATCGCAAACGCGGGCTTCCGGCGCGCGCTCGCGGCCGGGATTCCCATCGGCTTCGGCACGGACTCGGGCGTCATCCCGCACGGCAGGAACGCCCACGAGCTGACGATCCGGGTCGGCTTCGGCGAGGCGCCTATGGCGGCGATCGTGTCGGCGACGAGCCTGAACGCCGAGATCCTGGGCTGGTCGGATCGGGTCGGCTCCGTCGAAACGGGTAAGTTGGCCGACCTCATCGCCGTCTCGGGCGACCCGTTGAAGGACATCACCGAGATGGAGCGCGTACGTTTCGTGATGAAGGACGGAGTCGTCTATCGGGACGAGATCTCGCGACCCTGATGGCCGCGGGAGCGACAGCGTGAAAAGAGGAGGAGTCGTGCTGCAAGGAAGATCCGGAGTCCGGCGTCTGCTGGCGGCGGTCGCGCTGTTGCTGGGATGCACGGTCGGTATGCGTGCCGCGGAGACGGCCAAGCCAGCGGCAGCCGGAGCCGACGCCAAGAAGCCGCCCAACCTCTACGGAGCACTCGCATACCGGTTCATCGGGCCGCCGGGCAATCGCGTGAGTGCGGTGGTCGGAGTCTCCGGGGACCTGAACACCTACTACGTGGGTGCGGCCTCGGGCGGCGTCTGGAAGTCCACCGACGCCGGCGCTCACTGGAAACCGATCTTCGACGGCCAGCCGGCGCAGTCGATCGGCTCGATCGCGATCGCGCCGTCGGACCCGAACATCGTCTGGGTCGGGACGGGCGAGCCCTTCATCCGCAGCAACGTCTCGCTCGGAGACGGCATCTACAAGTCGACCGATGCCGGCAAGACCTGGACGCACATGGGGCTCGACAAGACCGGCCGCATCGGCCGCGTCGTGATCGACCCGAGGAATCCGGACATCGTGTTCGCGGCCGCCCTCGGCACCTGCTACGGTCCGCAGCAGGAGCGCGGCGTCTACCGCACGCAGGACGGAGGCAAGACCTGGGAGCGCGTGCTCTTCGTGGACGAGAACACGGGCGTGTCGGACCTCGTCATGGATCCGTCCAATCGCCAGATCCTGTTCGCCGGCGCCTGGCCGATCGACATCAAGACGTGGGGGAGAAAGAGCGGGGGACCCGGCGGCGGCGTTTACGTCTCGCGCGACGGCGGAGCGACCTGGAAGAAGATCACGGGCAACGGCCTCCCGGAACCACCGATCGGCAAGGTCGCCGTGGCCATGAGCCCGAGCAACCCGCAACGCGTCTACGCGCTGATCGAAACGGGGCAGCGCGGCTCCCTCTGGCGCTCGGACGACGGCGGCGAGAAGTGGGCCCGGGTCAGCGCGAGCCGGCTCTTGAACGAGCGGCCGCACTATTACACGCGCATGCTCGTCATGCCCGACAACGCCAACGAAGTCTACTTCCCCTCGAACGAGATGGGCGCGACCTACGACGGCGGCGAGACGAGCGTGCAGATCCCGTGGGGCGGCGACAACCACGACATGTGGTCCGATCCCAAGATCCCGAACCGGATGATGATCGGCAACGACGGAGGGGTGTACATCTCGACCACGCGCGGGCGCCAGTGGGCCTTCACCCGGCTTCCGATCGGCCAGATCTACCACGTCGCGACCGACAACCGCGTTCCCTACTGGGTCTACGGGCAGATGCAGGACGACGGCTCCATGCGCGGCCCGAGCAACAATCCGGGCGGCAACGGCATCCCGCCGGCGCTCTGGAAGTCGACCGCCGGCTGCGAAACGGGATGGAACACGCCGGACCCGGTCGACCCGAACATCGTGTGGGGGGGGTGCTATGCGGGCGTGGTCGAGCGATTCGACGCGCGCACGGGCATGACGCGTTCCGTCAGCGTATGGCCCGAACGGACGATGGGCACACCGGCGGGCGATGTCAAGCTTCGCATGAACTGGACCTTCCCGATCGCGATCTCGCCTCACGATCACAACAGGGTCTACGTCGGAAGCCAGTACGTCCACGCGACGAGCGACGGCGGCCAGACGTGGGAGGCGATCAGCCCGGACCTCACTTTGAACGACAAGAGCATGATGGGCGATTCGGGCGGGCTGACGGTGGACAACCTCTCCGTCGAGTACGCCGGGGTCGTCTTCTCGATCGCGGAGTCGCCCGTGGAAAAGGGCGTGATCTGGGCCGGCACCAACGACGGCCTCGTCCAGGTGACGCGCGACGGGGGCAAGAACTGGTCGAACGTCACGGCCAGCATTCCCGGTCTGCCGCCGAAGGGAACGGTCGACAGCGTCCAGCCTTCGCGGTTCGATGCCGGGACCTGCTACGTCGCCGTGGACCTCCACCAGGTCGACAATCGCGACCCCTTCCTCTACAAGACGACGGACTACGGGAAGACCTGGAAGTCCGTCAGCGGAAACATCCCGAAGAGCCCGCTCTCCTACGCGCACACGCTCGTCGAGGATCCGCACCGCAAGGGGCTCCTCTTCGCGGGGACGGAGAACGCCCTCTACATGTCTTTCGACGACGGCAGCCACTGGGAGCCGCTCCAGAACAAGCTGCCCCACGCTCCAGTGTACTGGCTCACGGTCCAGGAGAACTTTCACGACCTCGTCGTGGGCACCTACGGGCGCGGATACTACATCCTCGACGACCTCACGCCCTTCGAGCAGCTGACCGACGGAGTTCGCGGTTCTGCGGCGCAGATCTTCATCCCGCGGCCGGCCTATCGATTCCGGTCGATTTCGCAGCCGAACCTCGCGCCCGGCGGAACGTCGCGGGGGAAGAACCCGCCCTACGGTGCTTCGATCAACTACTGGCTCAAGGAACCGGTGAAGACGCCGCCCGAGGCGGAAGCGGCCGAGAAGGACCAGGCGGACACGGATGCCGCGGCGACAGGCGCGAGGAAGCCCGAAAAGAAGAGTCCCGTCGAAGTCGTGATTCTCGACTCGGACGGAAAGAAAGTGCGCACGATCCCGGGGACGAACAAGGCAGGAGTGAATCGGGTCACTTGGGATCTTCGCTACGACCGAACCGAAGACGTGCGGCTGCGGTCGACGCCTCCCGGAAACCCCCGTGTGTGGGAAGAAAAGCGGTTCCGGGGGAAAGCCGCCCGCCCAATCCTTTACTACGGCATCGAAGAGATCAAACAGGGCCCTCTCGTTGCGCCCGGAACGTACACGATCCGCATTGCCATGGATGGCCGGGAGCTTCCGGCGCAGAGCCTCGTCGTCAAAAAAGACCCCAACTCGGCCGGAACCGAGTCAGACGTCCAGGCTTCCGCGAAACTGTCGCTGGCGATCTACCGTGACATGAACACGGCGGCGCGCATGATCAACCAGATCGAGTGGTCGCGCCGGCAGCTCGAGGATTTCCGCAAGATGCTCGCGGCCGCGAAGGAGGATCCGGCCGCGTCCTCGACCGCCGAAGGGCTGGAGCGGGAGCTGCGTGCCGTCGAGGACAAGCTGATGCAACCCACGCTCGCCGAGAACGACCAGAAGTCCTTCCGCGGCGCCCTCGGCATCTACCTGAAGCTGGCCTGGCTCCAGGCGGAAGCGGGTAGCGGAGCGGCCGATGTCTCGGGCAACGCCGACTTTGCTCCCACACAGCCCGAGCTCGAGGTGTACGGACAGCTCTCCGGCCAGCTCGCCGAGGTGAGAAAGCAGTTCGACGAGCTCTACGGCAGAACGATTCCCGCGTTCAACGACGGCATGAGGGCAAAGGGCTACGTCCAGATCATGACCGTCCAGGAGCCGGAGGAGCGGCGGCGCGAGGCGCCTTCCGCCGAGGAGGAGGACGACGACGAAGAGCCGGGCGCGGACTTGAATTGACGCCCCCGGGCCGCGTCGAGCGACTCGCGTCATGAGATGAGCCTCGCCACCGGCTCACGGCTCGGTCCGTACGAAATCCTATCGCCGCTCGGCGCGGGCGGGATGGGCGAGGTCTACCGCGCGCGGGACGCGAAGCTCGGGCGGGACGTGGCCATCAAGGTCCTTCCCGAGCGGCTCGCCGCCGATCCGGAATCGCTCTCGCGTTTCGAGCGTGAGGCTCGCGCGGTGGCCGCTCTCTCGCACCCGAACATTCTCGCCATTCACGATTTCGGCACGGACGGCGGCGTGACCTACGCCGTCATGGAGCTTCTAGAGGGCCAGACCCTCCGGGCCGCGCTTTCGGGCGGGGCGCTGCCGGTGCGCAAGGCAACGGACATTGCGCGCGAGATCGCGCGCGGCCTCGCCGCGGCGCACGAGAGGGGAATCGTTCATCGTGACCTGAAGCCCGAGAACATCTTCGTAACGCGGGACGGACGCGTCAAGATCCTCGACTTCGGGCTGGCGAAATCCGTATCGGTGGGGGCGGCGCCGGCCGAGACGCGCTCGCCCACCGTCTCTTCGTACACCGAGCCGGGCACCGTGCTCGGCACGGTCAGCTACATGTCGCCCGAGCAGGTGCGGGGCGAACCGCTCGATTCGCGCTCCGACATCTTCTCCTTCGGCGCCGTTCTCTACGAGATGCTTTCGGGCAAGCGCGCGTTCGAGAAGGGCACGGTGGCGGAGACGATGACGGCGATCCTGAGGGAGGAGCCGCCGGAGATTGCCGGGTCGGCCCGCGCGATCCCTCCGGGCCTCGAGCGCGTGCTGCGTCATTGCCTCGAGAAGAGCCCGGAGTCCCGGTTTCAGTCGTCGAGTGACGCCGCCTTCGCCCTCGAGTCGCTGACGGCCTTCTCCGGCTCAGCCGAGGCGCCGCGAAGTAATGGCCGGGCGGTCCAGCGGCGTTCGCGGATGGCCGAGCCGTTGGTTTTCGCCGCCGCGGGCGCGTTGATTGCCGCCTCGATCGCCGTCCCCGTCGCGATGCAACGCCAGAGGAGCCGACTTCCAGCACCTTTGCCGACGGTGCGGTTCACGATCGCGCCGCCCCGGGATGCCTCGTTCGAGGGCATGCTTGCGCTCTCTCCGGACGGGAAGCGTCTCGCCTTCGTCGCCGGCCGCGCATTTGGCCAAAGTGCTCTCTACGTGCGCCCGCTCGACTCGCTGGAGGCGAGGGCGCTCGAGGGGACGGACGACGCCACATTTCCGTTCTGGTCGCCGGACGGGCGCTTCCTCGCTTTTTTTGCCGCGGGAAAACTGAAGAAGATCGATCCTTCCGGCGGCCTGCCCCAGGTGCTCTGTGACGCCCCTTCGGCGCGGGGCGGAGCCTGGAGCACCACGGGCACGATTCTTTTCTCGATCAATGCCGGAGGCGAAATGGATCGCGTGCCGGAATTGGGGGGCAAGCCGGTTGCGCTCGAGCAGCTGGTGCCGCGCGGTTCGGAATGGTTTCGGTGGCCGGCCTTCCTGCCGGACGGACGCCACTTCCTCTATTTTCGACTCTCTCTCGATCCGAACGTGCGCGGGATCTACGTCGGCTCTCTCGGTTCCGCCGAGACGATTCGCGTCGCGTTCGGCGACGCCGGCGCCGTCTACGCGCCGCCCGGAGTTCTGTTCTATCGAGTCGGCGACCGGCTGATGATGCAGCCTTTCGATGCGGATCGGCTCCGCGTCGGCGGCGAGGCCACGCCCCTCGTCGAAAACGTTTGGTGGGACACCCTGTCGACGCTGGCCACGGCATTCTCGGTTTCCCGCAATGGAGTCATGGCGTACCAGACGGGCGGGCTCGCGAGCACCCGGCTGCTGTGGCTCGACCGATCGGGCCACGAGCTCGGTGCCGCCGGGCCGGCCGGGGCTTACATCGAGCCCGCACTGTCGCCGGACGGCAAGTGGATCGCGGTGACCCGGGGCGAGCCGGACTCGGGGCGAATCAGCGTGTGGACGATCGATGCCGAGCGCGGCAGTCTCGCGCGGGTCTCGCCGGCCGACCAGTTCGCGGCAGCCGCTCCGATCTGGAGCCCCGATGGGCGGAGCATCGCCTATGCGCTCTACCCGTCGGGCGGTGCCTATGCCAAGGACGCGCGCGGCGAAGGAAGCCCGAAGCTGCTCTTCCGGATGTCGACCTTCGGTTCTCTGGACGACTGGTCGAGGGACGGCCGTTTCATCTTTTACGACCTCATCGACTTTCGGACGTTTCGCACGGACCTGGCCGCCCAGGACCTCTCGTCGGGCCAGGCGCGGCGCATCAGCGATGTGACCTGGGCCGAGTCCGGCGCTCGGTTGTCTCCCGACGGCCGATGGCTGGCCTTCAGCTCCAACGAGTCGGGCACCTACGAGCTCGTGGTGCGCAGCTTCCCGGGCGGAGGCGAGCGTCGCCAGGTCTCCGCGGGTGGCGGTACCCAGCCGGTGTGGCGCGGAGACGGCAAGGAGCTCTTCTACATTTCCCCGGACGGAGAGGTCATGGCGGCGGACGTACGCGCCGATCCGGCGCTCGAAATCGGCAAACCCCGTGTCCTCTTCGCGACGCACATCCTGCCCCTCGTCGAGGCCCGTAACAACTACGATGTAACGGCCGACGGACAGCGTTTTCTCGTCAACTCGCGCCGCCCGGAGGACGCTTCCCTCCCGATCACCGTCCTTTCCCCCTGGGCATCCGGGGCGCACCCCTGAGGCCGGATTGAGGGAGAATAGCGGGGGAGGGGAAGCCGCCGCGCCGTGATCGCCCGATTTCGGACCGTCAACGCCATCCTCGAGCAGGCCCTGCTCTCGCGGCCGATTCGCAAGGCGGAGCTCGGCCGCGGCGACTGCGTGGTCGTGACGACCGAAAACTCCGTCTATTCCATCGAAGTGCTCGAGGACTCGACCTACTGCATCCGCGGCGGGTGGTTCGACCGGCAGAGGCTCTCGCCGGTCCGGACCTCCATCGCGGGCTGCACCTGGGGCGGCACGGTGATCAAGAACGACATCGTCGCGGCCTGCGGCCTGCACCTCGAGTTCGGCAATCGGGTTCTGACGAGCCGGATCCGCGAGGTGCTCGTGATCCGCGGAGCGGACTGCAACGGCGAGGGCCTTCGTCCCGTGCACAGCCAGGAGCTCTTCGCGAACTGCTACGGGTCCCGCTGGGAGTCGTCCTCGGTCGGATGATTCGCGGGCGAGCCGGACGCATTAGCAACGGCTAATATGTCCGCGAGCTCCGGGGGCGGCGTCTATCGGGAGCCGACGAGGCCGCGGACCGAGTCGATGAGCCGGGCCGAGTCGTAGCCGACGCCGTCCTTGAAGACGGTCTCGACCTTCTCGATGTCGGCGATGTTCGTCGACGGGTCGCCCTGGATCACGACGAGATCCGCCTGCTTGCCGGGGGATAGCGTGCCGACGCGGTCCGCCTCGCCCAGGTATTCGGCGCCGTTCGAGCTCGCGATGTGGATCGCCTCGACGGGGGTGAAGCCCGCCTCGACGAGCAGCTCGACCTCGCGCTGGTCTCCGAACCCGGCGACCACGCCGCCGATGCCCGTCGGGTCGGGTCCCGCGAGGAGCAGGCCTCCCGCCTTCGCGAACGCATGCTCGAATTCCATCTCCTTGTGGAAGAGCGCCTCCCACTGCGGCGGCGGGCCGGACGTCGACGATCCGCTGCGGGCCCGCCGTTCCAGGTAGTTGAGCCGGGCCTGCTGGCTCATCGCGTCGAGAACCCGCTGCTGGAGCGGCGGCCTTCCCGGGACGAGCAGCTCGAAGACCGGGAGGGTCGACGTGATCGCCACGTGGTGCTCGACCAGGTTGCGGATGAGACCCTGAACCGGCGCGCCCTGGACGTCGAGCCGGACGTTGGCCGCCAGCGTCTCGCGTCCTTCGGGGCAGGCGCCCGCGATCTTGTTGGGCGTGAATTCGGTATCCGTGTAGATCGGGCCGTGCTCGAGGTCGTCGATGCCGAGCGCGATCGCCTCCGGGTAAGTGACCGAGCAGAGGTGCCCGGTCACCTTGAGCGTGCGGCGGTGGGCGGCGACGACTGCGGCGGAGAGCTCGTCCCGTGTGATGTTCATGTACGCCTTGAAGGACGTGACGCCCTGGTCGGCCCAGTAGTCCACGAGCCGCGTCGCGTCCTCGGGGCCCGTGAGGACGTGCATCTGCGCCGTGAAGGCTCCGTTGCCCTCCAGATACGGCCCGGTCACGCGCATTTTCGGGCCGATGGCCTTGCCCGCATCGATGAGCTTCTGGATCTCCAGGTCCGAGTACGGCTCGATCGACCCGGTCGTGCGGATCGTCGTGACGCCCGCCGCCAGGTAGAGCCGGGGGAAGCTCGCGCCCATCTCGCCGTAAAAGGCGCCGCCCTGCGGAAAGAAGAGATGGTCGTGCATCCCGACGAGGCCGGGAGTGACCGTCTTGCCGGAAAGGTCCAGGACCTTCGCGCCCGCGGGAATCGTCATTGCCGGGCCCGGGCCGATCGCCGCGATGCGGCCGGCCGCGATGACGACAGTCTGATCTTCGCGCGCCGGGGCGCCCGTGCCGTCGATCACGCGCGCGTGCGTCAGGGCGACGGTCGGGGCGTCGACGGAGACGAACTGCCTGAGCTCGGGAGCCAGCGTCTGCGCCGCGCCGGGCGTCGAGAGGCCCAGCGCCAGGAGGAGCAGCCAGCCGGCTCTGCGCACCCGGTTCAAGCCGTGACGGGGCGGGCGGCCTCGCGCCGCGGGTACTTCGTCGCGACGTAGTCGTCCACGAGCGCGCGGAAGGCCGAGGACAGCTCGTCGTAGTTGCCCTTCAGCGTCGTGAAGTGCTGCCCGTCGATGTAAACGGGGCAGTGCGGCTCCTCGCCCGTTCCCGGAAGGCTGATGCCGATGGACGCCGCCTTCGACTCGCCGGGTCCGTTGACCACGCAGCCCATCACGGCGAGCGTCATGTTCTCGACACCCTCGTGCTCGACCTTCCACTCGGGCATCTTGTCGCGGATGTAGCCCTGGATGCGCTCGGCGAGCTCCTGGAAGGTCGTCGAGGTCGTGCGTCCGCAGCCGGGACAGGCGGTCACGCTCGGCGCGAAGGAGCGGATGCCGAGCGACTGGAGAAGCTCGCAGGCCGCGTAGACCTCCTCGCGCCGGTCGCCGCCCGGGCGCGGCGTGAGCGAGATGCGGATGGTGTCGCCGATGCCTTCGTTCAAGAGCACGCCCATCGCCGAGGAGGACCAGACGAGCCCCTTCATGCCCATGCCGGCTTCCGTGAGGCCGAGGTGGAGCGGCTGCTCGGTCCGCGTCGAGAGCTCGCGGTACACGGCGATGAGATCGAGCGGCCGCGAGACCTTGCAGGAGATGATGATCTGGTCCTGGCGCAGGCCCGACTGGAGCGCGAGCTCGGTCGACTGCACGGCCGAGAGCACCATGCACTCGTTGATGATCTCCTCGGACGTGTGGCCCAGGTTCCGGTCCGTGTTCTCCTGCATCTTCGCCATGACGAGCTCCTGGTTCAGGGAGCCGCCGTTGACGCCGATGCGCACGGGCTTGCCGTTGTCGCGTGCGATGTGGCAGATCGTCGCGAACTGCTCGTCGCGGCGCACACCCTTGCCGACGTTTCCGGGGTTGATGCGGTACTTGTCGAGCGCCGCGGGCGCAGTCGGGGAACTTCGTCAGCAGGACGTGCCCGTTGTAGTGGAAGTCGCCGATCAACGGCGCCTGGACGCCGGCGGCGAGCATCCGCCGCTTGATCTCGGGCACCGCGGCCGCCGCCTCCGGCACGTTGACGGTGATCCGGACCATCTCGGAGCCCGCCTGGGCGAGCTCGATGCACTGCTTCGCCGTCGAGGCGACGTCCGCCGTGTCGGTGTTCGACATGGACTGGACGACGACCGGCGCGCCCCCGCCGACCTGGACCGGGCCGACCGGGACGCCTACCGTCTGGCGGCGTTTCCTGAGGCTCATAGACCCTTTCAATCTACCAGATGGCTTTTTGAGGCCGAAACTGCCCCCTCGTCGCGCGAACTGGGACGCGGATGCAGTGCTTTGTCATCCGAGGAGTGCAACGACGAGGGCATCCCTTTCGTAGCGGCATTGAGGCTCGAAAGGGATCCCTCACTGCGCTCGGGATGACAGACTGTGCCGGCGGGTCTCTTCCCGGCCGCACGCGCTCGTGACGCGGCTGTAGTGCCTCGTCATCCCGAGGAGTGCAACGACGAGGCATCCCTTTCATAGCGGCACTGAGGCTCGAAAGGGATCCCTCGCGAACTCTCCCGATGACAGACTGTGCCGGCGGATCGCTTGCGGACGGCTTGCGCCCGTGAGGCGGCTCAAGGCTCGGACGTTATAGGCTCTTCCTCACCTTGACGCTCGCAACCGGCACCCGTCTGGGCCCCTACGAGATCCACTCGCCCATCGGCGCGGGCGGCATGGGCGAGGTCTACAAGGCGCGGGACACGCGCCTCGGCCGGACGGTCGCGGTCAAGGTCCTGCCAACGCAGCTCTCCCAGAGCGTCGAGGTTCGCGAGCGGTTCGAGCGGGAGGCGAAGACCATCTCCTCGCTCTCCCACTCGCACATCTGCGCCCTGTACGACGTCGGCCGCGAAGGCGAGATCGACTACCTCGTGATGGAGTTCCTGGAGGGCGAGACGCTCTCGGCACGCCTCGCCAAGGGTGCGCTGCCGACCGAGCAGGCGCTGCGCTACGGGACCGAAATCGCGGATGCCCTGGACAAGGCCCACCGCCAGGGGATCGTCCATCGGGACCTGAAGCCCGGAAACGTCATGCTGACGAAGTCCGGGGTCAAGCTCCTCGACTTCGGCCTGGCCAAGGCGATGCCTCCTTCCGCCCCCCAGAGCACCCTCACCGCACTGCCCACGCAGGCCGAGCTGACGCGGGAAGGCACGATTCTCGGGACGTTCCAGTACATGGCTCCGGAGCAGCTCGAGGGCAAGGATGCCGACGCGCGGACGGACATCTTCGGGCTGGGCGCGGTGCTCTATGAGATGACGACGGGCCGCAAGGCCTTCTCGGGGGCCACGCAGGCCTCGCTGATCTCCTCTATCCTGCGCGACGAGCCTCCGCCGATCTCGCAGGTCGCGAGCATGACTCCGCCGGCTCTCGACCGCGTCGTGCGCACCTGCCTTGCCAAGGATCCCGAGGAGCGCTGGCAGTCGGCGGGCGACGTCGCCAAGGAGCTGCGCTGGATCGCCGAAGGTTCGGCCGCCGGTGTGGCTGCGCCCGCCGCCGTGTCGTCGCGGCGGCACAACCGGGAGCGGATCGCCTGGGTCGTCGCGGCCGCCGCGGTCGGCGATCGCGGCGTGGCTCGGCCGTCTCGCGGCCGCGCGCGGCTCCGGCTCCGGCCGCGAAGCTCCTGCGGACGAACATCCTGCTTGCCCGAGAAGATTCGTCTCAACATCGCCGTGATCTCGCCCGACGGCGGCCGAGTGGTCTTCAGCGGGGTCGACGAGGCGGGCAAGGTCCAGCTCTGGGTGCGGCCGCTCGACGCGTACACGGCAACGCCGATCGCGGGAACGGAGGGAGGCATCCTGCCCTTCTGGTCGCCGGACGGACGCTTCATCGGCTTCTTCGCCGACAAGAAGCTGAAGAAGATCGAGGCCTCGGGAGGCTCTCCGATCGTCGTCTACGACGTGGACGGCCTCGGCGGCGCGTGGGGCGCCGGCGGCGACATTCTCTTCACCGGGCCGAGCGGCCCGGTCTTCCGCCTGCCGCCGAGCGGCGGAAAGGCGCTGCCCGTGACCAAGCTCGACGAGAAGCTGCACGAGACGGCACACCGCTACCCGTTCTTCCTGCCCGACGGCAAAGCACTTTCTCTACACGGCGCTGAACCTCGCGGGCAACTCCCGGGATCCCGCCAATCGCATCTGGGTCGGCTCGCTCGACGGCGCGCCGGCGAAGCCGCTCGTCCCGGCGAACTTCAACGCCCAGTACGCCAACGGCTATCTGCTCTTCGTGCGGGCCGGCGATTTCAGCGGGATCCTGCTCGCGCAGCCCCTGGACCCGACAGCGGCTCGAGACCACCGGTGAGCCCGTCGTCGTCGGCGAACAGGTCGGCCTCTACGGCGACTTTCCTCGGCTATCGGCGACTTCACGGTCTCCGACGCGGGAACGCTCGTTTACGACGCGCTCGCAGCTCTCGACCCGGCTCGAGTGGTTCGACCGGGGCGGCAAGCAGACTGGAGTGTTCGGAGAGCCCGCGACCCGCTTCTTCATCCGCATCTCCCCGGACGGCTCGCGGGTCGCGTTCGCACAGGAGGACACGGGTACGCAAACGTCCCAGGTCTGGATCGGCGACGTCGCTCGCGGGATCCAGACGCGCCTGACCTCCGGTCCCGGCAGCAATTCGGGCCCGATCTGGTCTCCCGGACGGACTGCGCGTCGCGTATCAGACGGACCGGAAGCATCAGGCGGACGTCTATAGTCGCGCCGCCAGCGGCGCAGGCGCCGAGGAGGCGCTGACCGACGAGGACGGCCAGCGGATACCGCAGGACTGGTCCCCCGACGGGCGATACATCCTCTACGACGACCGGGAGGCTGCGGGCGGCCGGCTCATGCAGCTCGCCGTGCTGCCCGTCGGCGATCCGAAGAAGCCCGTTCACGTTCCTGCCGAGGGCCGCCAACGACTTCGGGGGCATGCGTTTCTCGCCCGACGGCAAGTGGGTCGCGTACGAACTGGACGAGTCCGGGCGGCGAGAGATCTATGCCGTGTCCTTTCCGGACGGGCAGCGCAAGGTCCAGATCTCCTCGAGCGGCGGCCTCAATCCCAAGTGGACCCGCAAGGGGCGCGAGATCATCTACACGAATTTCGACGGCAAGGTGATGTCCGTCGGAGGTCGAGCCGGGCCAGGACCTGCGGGTGGGCGCGACAAAGTCCCTCTTTCAGCTTCCCGAAGGCTCGTTCGGCCTGGACGTCTCGGCCGACGGCGAGCGATTTCTCGTCAACGTTCCCGTGATCAAGAGCTCGTCCGTGCCGCTGTCGGTCGTCGTGAACTGGACGGCCGGCCTCACCAAGAAATAGGAGAGCTTTCGGCTACGCGCGCTCCGAGGCGCGCGTCGGCAGCATCCGCGAGACCGCGGCGTCCGGTACCTGCGTCAGGTCCGCAGCCGCGCTCATCAGCTCCGCGTGCTCGACGGCGCGCGAGAGGACCTCCGCCTTCGTCTGGCCGCTCTTCTTTCCGAGGAACGGCTTGACGAGCATCGTAGACGACGTCGCGGCCCGGCATGTTGCGGGCCAGGCGCGAGAGCAGCGTGAAGGCCTGGACGCGGGTAGTGGATGAACTTGTAGATGATCAGGCGCTTCAGCTCCGCGGGAGCGGATCTCGTGGATCTTCTCGCCCGGGAGCACCGTCGGGTCGATCGACGAGCACTTGAAGTACTTGTACCAGTCGGCCTCGTCGCTCACGAGGCCGCGCGTCGAGGTACTCCTTCCAGAGCGGCGTGCCGCGGTAGACGCAGAGGCGGTTGAACCCGAACGTGTCGATCGGCAGGCGCGAGGCGAAGCGAACGTCTGCGATCATGTCCTCTTCGGTCTCGTCCGGGTTGCCGACGACGAAGAACCCGTGGACGATCTCGATGCCGGCCTTCTTCGCGGCGGCGACCGCGATCTCGGTCTGCTGCGAGCGTCTGCTCCTTCTTCAGGCGGTCCAGGATCTTCTGGCTGCCGCTCTCGATGCCGAACATGAGCGTCCGGCAGTGGGCTTTCGCCATGGCGGGAAAGAGCTCCATGCACACGGAGTCGACGCGCCCCTCGCAGCCCCACTGGATCGTCGAGCCCGCGGTCGTTGATCCCTTTGCAGATCGCCTCGATGCGCTTGGGCTGCAGGAGGAAGTGGTCGTCCACGAAGTAGACGGCGCCGTAGCCGTCCTTCTTCAACTGCTCGAACTCCGCGAGCACGTGCTCGGGGCTGCGCGAGCGCCACTTGCCCTCGTTGAAGATCGGGATGTCGCAGAAGACGCACGGCCACGGGCAGCCGCGCGAGGTCTGCATCGTCGTGAAGCGCTCGCGGGAAAGGACGACCGGCACGTCGAGCGGCATCGATTCGACGAAGTCGATCGGCAGGCTCTCGCGGTCCGGGAAGGGCCACTGGTCGAGGTTGCGGTCGAGCATCCGGGGCGGGTTCTCGCGCACCGCGCCCTTCGCGTCCTGCCACGTGACGCCGAGGACCGAAGAGGGGTCGTCGAGGTGGTCGACCAGGTCGAGGATCAGCTGCTCGCCGTCCCCGCGGCAGACGAAGTCGACCTCCCGGACCTGGCGCTTGACGTGCTCGGCGTTCAACGTCGCGAAGACGCCGCCGAAGGCGATCTTGATGCCCGGTGTGGCGGCCCGCAAGGCGCGGGCGAGGATCTTGGCGTATGGGTAGCTCGTCGTCGAGAGGAAACTGATGCCGACGAGGTCCGGCTTCCACTCGAGCACTTCGGCCAGGATGACGTCGTTCGGCGTGTCGGGATTCGCCTGGTCATACATCCGGACTTCGTGCCCGGCGCGCTTCAGGACCGAGGAGAGCGACATGATGCCGATCGGCGGGAATCCCATGATCTGCAGGCGCCCGTTCTTCCCGCGCACCTTGCCCGGGATGGCGTAGAACTGGGGGTCGCGGACATGCACGAGCACGACGCGCCTGGCGGGGGCTGCGCCCGGGAGCGTCGGCGAATCGTTCCGCGATACCGATGGTTCGGCCACTCGTTGTCCTCCGAGGCAGGCCGCCCATGGCGGCCCGTCCGGCCATTGTATCGCCTGACTACGCCACGGCCTTCGCCGGAACGACTTCCCGGAGCACTCGGACGAACGCCTCCATCTCCTCGCGCTTGCCGATGGAGACGCGCAGCCAGTTCGGCATCGAGGGAAACTTGCGGCCGACGAGGATTCCTTGCTCGCGGAATTTCGCGCCGACCGGGATCACGTCGGTGCCCACGTCGATCATCACGAAGTTCGCCTCGGACGGAATGTATTGGCGCCCGTCCTTCTGGAGCTCGGCGCAGAGCCAGCGGCGCGTCTCGTTCATGAGCTTGCGCGGCCGGGCCACGGCGTCGGGGTCCGCGAGTCCGGCGAGTCCCATGGCCAGCACGGCCTCGTTGGTGTTGCTGAACGAGGCGCACCGCTCCATCGCCTTAGCGATTTCCGGCGAGGCGACCACGTAGCCGAGTCGCATTCCGGCCATTCCATAGACCTTGGAGAAGGTGCGCGCGACGACGACGTTGTCGTGCGGGCCCTTGACGTCGAGCGCGCTCCGGTACTCCGGGTTTTCGACGAAGTGATGGTAGGCCTCGTCCACCAGGATGATGGTCGATGCGGGAACCCGCGGGAAGAACCTCGCGAGCTCGGCACCGGTGACGATCGTCCCGGTGGGGTTGTTCGGATTGCAGACGTAGACCAGGCCGGTGCGCTGGTCGCATGCAGCGGACATCGCCTTCAGGTCGTGCCGGAAGTGGGGGGTGAGCGGAACCTTGACGGCCTCTGCGCGCGTGACACGGGCGTATTCGAGGACGGCCTCGAAGGTCGGCTCGGCCGCCACGACCGTCTTGCCCTGCGCGAGGAACGCCGCGTCCGCCATGCGGAGGACATCACTCGACCCGCAGCCGAGAACGATCTGTTCCGGGGGAACTTTGTGCAGCTTGGCGATCGTCTCGCGGGCCTGTTGCTCGAGCGCGTCAGGGTAGCGCGACGCGCTGGCGCCCGATCGGCCCAACGCCTCGAGACTGGCCCCACACGGCCCGTACGGATTCTCGTTGGAGTTGAGCCGGATGGGCCCGCTCGGGGTGGTCCCCGGCGTCTGCGCGAAGGCTCCGGAGCGGCGAGGCGCGAGCAGCGTCGCTCCGGCCGCGGCACCGATCATGCGCGCGAGGGACCTTCGGGTCAGTGCACTGGTCATGGGAGCCCTCCTGGGCGCCATTCTCTCCCGAGTGGCCACCCGTTGTAGTCTTTCGCCGCGTGACCCCGCTTTCCCGGCCCGCGATCCGCGTTCGCTGCGCCGCAATCGGCTTGCGGGGCGCCCTGGTCCTGCCGCTGCTCGGGCTCGCCGCGTGCATGGTGGGGCCCAACTACGAGACCCCGAAGAGCGACGTGGCCGCCCGGTGGATGGCGAGCCCGGCGGCGTCTCCGAAGCCGCTCAACGCCGTGGACGCTTACTGGTGGCAGGTCTTCCACGATCCGGTCCTGGATGGTCTCATCGAGAGCGCGTACCAGAGCAACCTCACGCTCCAGATCGCGGGCGTGCGCGTCCTGCGGGCCCGAGCCCAGTTGAACAAGTCGATCGGCAACCTCTTCCCGCAGCAGCAGGGCCTCTCCGGCGCGGTGAACTGGAGCCAGGTGAACAACCCCGCGACGCTCAACAGGGCCGACGACAACCTGCTCTTTGCCGCCACCTGGGAGATCGACGTGTGGGGCAAGATCCGGAGGAACATCGAGTCGGACCGGGCGGCGTACCTCGGCACGATCGCTTCCTACGACGACGCGCTCGTGACGGTCATCGCCGACGTGGCCTCGAGCTACGTCAACATCCGCACCGCCGAGGAGCGCCTGCGCGTGGCGGCGCGCAACGTGGAAACGCAGAAGGAGAGCCTGCGCGTCGCCTCGGTCCAGTTCCAGTACGGCGAGACGAGCGAGCTCGACGTCAAGCAGGCCGCCACGCTGCTCGCGCAGACCCAGGCGCAGATCCCCGCACTGCAGAACACGCTGCGGCAGGCCAAGGACGGGCTCGCACTCCTGCTCGGCGAGACGCCCGACGCGGTGGACGCGCGCCTGGGAGGGCCGGGCCAGATTCCAGTCGGTCCGTCGGACGCCGCGGTCGGCATCCCGAAGGACCTCCTAAGACGCCGCCCCGACGTGCGGGCCGCCGGTCTCACTGCAGCCTCGCAGTCGGCTCTCATCGGCGTCGCGGTCGCGCAGATGTATCCGGCTTTCTCGCTGGCCGGAGCGTTCGGATTCGCTTCGAACAACCTGGGAGCGAACTCGCTCTCCGACATGTTCCTCTGGCAGAGCCGGGTGGCGCAGGCCGGGGCGTCCTTCTTCTTTCCCATCTTCAACTATGGACGCCTGGTCAACCAGGTGCGCGTCCAGGATGCCCAGTTCCAGGAAGCGGTCCTCAACTACCAGAACACGGTGCTGACCGCCCAGCGGGAGGTCGAGGATGGCCTGTCGGCGTTCTACACCTCGCAGCAGGCTCTGGAGAACCTGCGCACCGCCGCCGCGGCGGCCCGGCGTTCGACCCAGCTTTCGGTGCTCCAGTACAAGGCGGGCGAAACCAACTACACGACCGTCCTCAGCTCGGAGCAGTCTCAACTCGTCATCGAGGACTCGGTGGCGTCGACCCAGGGCAGCGTCGCTCTGGGCTTGATCAGCGTGTACCGCGCGCTCGGCGGAGGCTGGGAGCTCGGCGACGGGCACGACGTGGTGTCGGACGAGGTGAAGGCGGAGATGGAGAGGCGGACCAACTGGGGGCACATGCTCGAAGCGGCGCAGCACATGCCGAAGACCTCGCCCGTGGAGGAACCATGACCCTGCAGCGGGGCGGAGGGCCGCTCCGATGAAGTTCAAAGCATGGCCCCTCGTCGGCCGGGCGTTTCTCTTTGCGATTCTCGCTGCCGCCTGCCGAAAGGCCGGCGACGCCGTGCCGCCGGCCCCGCCGGCGGTGACGGTCCGCCATCCGGCCGAGGAGCCGGTCACCGAGTACCTGGAGATGACGGGCACCGTCGCCGCCTCGAAGACGGTGAATCTCGTGGCGCGCGTCCCGGGATACCTCGAGTCGGTCCACTTCGCCGACGGCTCCGTGGTCGAGGCGGGGCAGCTCCTCTTCGTGATCGAGCAGCCGCCCTACGAGGCGCAGGTGGAGTTGAGCCGGGCGGCTCTCGTGCGGGCGCAGGCCGAGCTCGACCGGCAACAGGCGATGATGAAGGAGAACGCGACGGCCGAAACGACGGTCGAGAACTGGGTGAGCCAGCGCGATCAGGCCAAGGCGCAGCTCGAGCTCGCGCAGATCAACCTCGCTTATACGAAGGTCGCGGCGCCGTTCGCCGGGCGCATCGGCGCACGCCAGGTGGACCCGGGCAATCTCGTGGGCGCCAACGGTTCCACCACGCTCGCCACGCTGGAGCAATTGAAGCCGATCTACGTCAACTTCAACCTGAACGAGCGCGACGCCCTCCACATGCGCGATCTGCTGCGGCAGTACCACATGGACGTCGGGACGAACGTGGGCAAGGCGCAGGTCGAGGTCGGCCTGCAGAACGAGAAGGGCTACCCGCACGTCGGCGTCCTCGACTTCACGGACAACAGCCTGAGCACCTCCACCGGGACGATCGCGCTGCGGGCCATATTCCAGAACCAGGACACGACACTCTTCCCCGGGCTTTTCGCGCGCGTGCGAATTCCGCTCGGTGCGCCGCGGCCCATGCTCGTCATTCCGGCGAGCGCGCTCGGCAACGACCAGCAGGGCGATTTCGTCTACGTCGTGGGCCCCGACGACGTCGTCCAGCGGCGGTCGATCGTCAAGGGGCCGATCACGCCGTCGGGACTCTCGGTTCGCAGCGGGCTCGCGACCGCCGATCGGGTGATCGTCAACGGGTTGTTGAACGCACGGCCGGGCGAGAAGGTCTCGCCCGCGGAGGCGGTGGCGCCCGCGGCCGCACCGACCGTGGTATCGGCAACGGCCGCGAAGCCCTGATGTCCGGCGGCCTGGTCGAGCGTGACCTTTCCTCTGTCATCCCGAGCGTAATGAGGAACCCCTTTCGAGTTCCAGTGCGGCTAAGGAAGGGATCCCTCGTCGCTGCGCTCCTCGGGATGACAGGGGAGGCGTGGCATCGGCTCACGGGAGGCCTGGTCGAGAGAAGCACCTGCTCTGTCATCCCGAGCGCAGCGAGGGATCCCTTTCGAGCCACGGTGTTTCGGACCTGAGCCCCTCCCATGCTCGCCAAGTTCTTCATCGAACGGCCGGTCCTCGCGAACGTGATCGCTTTCGTGACGATGCTGCTCGGCGCGGTGGCGGTGGCCGTCCTGCCGGTGTCGCAGTATCCGCCGATCACGCCGCCCACGGTCCAGGTGACGACGACGTACCCCGGCGCGAGTGCGAAGACGCTGGTGGAAACGGTGGCGCTTCCGATCGAGCAGCAGGTCAACGGTGTCGAGAGGATGCTGTATATGCAGTCCAACTGCACGTCCGACGGGCGTTACACGCTGACCGTGACGTTCCAGGTCGGCACGGACCTCGACTTCGCCCAGGTGCTCGTGCAGAACCGGGTGTCGGCGGCGATGGCGCAGCTGCCGGGTCCCGTCCAGCAGCAGGGTGTGGTCACGAAGAAGAAGGAGACGTCTCCGCTCCAGATCATCACGCTCTCGTCGAAGGACAACCGGTATGACGCGCTCTTCCTTTCGAATTTTGCGACGCTCCAGCTGCACGACAAGCTCGCGCGGCTGCCGGGCGTGGGCGACGTCGTCGTCTTCGGCGTCGGGGAGTACAGCATGCGGGTCTGGCTCGACCCGCAGCAGATGCTGCAGCGGTCGCTCATGCCGACGGACATCGTCAACGCCCTCCAGGCTCAGAACGCCTACGTGGCGGCCGGCCAGGTCGGCATGCCACCCACCCCCGCGGGCCAGGATTTCCAGCTCACCGCCAACGTGCCCTCGTCGCTCTCGGACGCCACCGATTTCGGCGAGATCATCCTGAAGACCGACACGGGAGGGCAGATCACGCGGATTCGGGACGTGGGCCGCGTGGAGCTCGGAGCCCGCAGCTACAGCCAGGTCTTTCGGATGGATGGCAGGCCCGCCGGCGGAATCGCGATCTACCAGTTGCCCGGGGCCAACGCGCTCGATACCGCCCGGGGCGTGCGCAGGGTCCTGGCAACCCTCGCCCCGGGTTTTCCGGAGGGTTTGCAGTACGAGATTCCGTTTGACACGACGACGTTTGTGAGGGAGTCGATTCACGAGGTGTACCGGACGCTGTTCGAGGCGGGGTTGCTGGTGCTGGTGGTGATCGTGGTGTTTTTGCAGGACTGGCGGGCCACACTGGTGCCGGCGACGACGGTGCCGGTGACGATCATCGGGGCGTTTGCGGCGATGGCGGTGATGGGTTTTTCGGTGAACCTGCTGACGCTGTTTGCGGTGGTGCTGGCGATTGGGATCGTGGTGGACGACGCGATCGTGGTGGTGGAGGGGGTGGCGCAGCACGTGGAGCGTGGGCAGACGCCCAGGCAGGGCGCGATCGATGCGATGAAGGAGCTGATGGGTCCGATCATCGGGATCACGCTTGTGCTGATGTCGGTGTTTCTGCCGCCGGCGTTCATGCCGGGGATCACGGGTCAGATGTACCGGCAGTTTGCGCTGGTGATTGCGGCCACGGCTTTGATCAGCGCGGTCAACGCGTTGACCTTGAAGCCGACGCAGTGTGCGTTGTGGCTGAGGGCGAGGGATCCGGGTCGGAGGAAGAACTGGTTTTTCCGGGGGTTCAACGCGGTGTACGAGCCTTTGGAGCGGTGGTACGTGCGGCTGATCCGGTCCATGGTGGAGCGCAGCGGGAGGATGGCGGCGGTGGCGCTGGTGCTGATCGGCCTGGCGGGCTGGGGCCTGACACGCGTCCCCACGGGCTTCATCCCCACCGAAGACCAGGGCTATCTGATGGTGGCCGTGCAGATGCCCGACGGCGCTTCCCTCGAGCGCAGCCAGAATGTCATGGACGAGATCGGGCGCATCGGCCTCGCCATTCCGGGCGCCGAGCACGCGATCGCCATCGGCACGGGCGGGCCCTCACCGCTCGACGGCGACGTGTCGCTCGCAAACGCCGGCATCGTCTACCTGATGCTCAAGAACTGGAGCGAGCGCGGCGGGACCGAGGATCTTGCGCACATCTCGGAGAGCCTCGTGCGGAAGCTGGCGTCCGTCCAGGAGGCCCGCACCCGCGTGCTCGTGCCGCCGCCCATCCAGGGCCTCGGCGCCTCGAACGGCTTCCAGATGCAGGTCGAGCTGACCGACGGCAGCTACGACTTCGAGAGGCTGCAGCGCGTGACCGATCGGATCGTCGGCGAGGCGAACGCGTCGACGGCCATCCGAGGCACGTTCACCGCGTTTCGCGCTTCGGTGCCACAGGTGACGGTCCGGGTGGACAAGACCCAGGCCGCCACCTTGAACGTGAACGTGGGCGACGTTTACAACACGGTGCAGATCTATCTCGGATCCAGCTTCGTCAACCTGTTCACCCGCTTCGGCCACAACTACATGGTGTACCTGCAGGCCGACCCCCTGCGGCGCCTCACCACCGAGGACGTCAAGAGTCTCTACGTACGCGGGCAGGGCGGAAGCATGGTCCCGGTCGGCGCGCTCGCCGAAATCCAGCCGGCCTTCGGGACCTCGGTGATCTCGCTCTACAACCTTTTTCCGGCGGCCACGGTCAACGGGATGCCTGCCGCCGGATCGAGCTCGGGCCAGGCCCTCGACGCGATGGAGGCGCTCGCGAAGAAGACGCTGCCCCGGGGGATGAGCTTCGAGTGGACGGCCATGTCGTTCCAGGAAAAGCTCGTCGGCAGCTCGGCGTACTTCATCTTCGCGCTGGCGATCCTGCTCGTCTACTTCGTGCTGGCCGGGCAGTACGAGAGCTGGATCACGCCGGCCGCCGTGATCCTGGCCGTTCCCATGGCGCTGCTGGGGACCGTGGCCGCGCTGCTGTCCATCGGCCTCGCGAACAACATCTACGTCCAGATCGGCCTGGTGCTGCTGATCGCGCTGTCCGCCAAGAACGCCATCCTGATCGTCGAGATGGCGCGCGAGGGCCGCGCCACGGGCAGGGACATCCTGGAGACAACGGTCCACGCCTCGCAGGTGCGCTTCCGGCCCATCCTGATGACGTCCTTCACGTTCATCCTCGGCGTCCTCCCGCTCGTCCTGGCGAGCGGTGCCGGCGCGGCCGCCCGCCGATCCCTCGGCATCGCGGTGGCGACGGGGATGCTGGCTTCGACCTGTCTCGCGGTTCTCTTCGTGCCGTCGCTCTTCGTCGTCCTGCAGCGGTGGATCGAGCGGAAGGGCAATGGGCGGCGCTAGAGGCAGCGCTGTCATCCCGAGCGGAGCGAGGACCCCTTTCGAGTCGCCGTGCGCCTAAGAAAGGGGATCCCTCGGGCCCTACGGGACCCTCGGGATGACAGAGGCCTGGCATCGGCCCAGGGGGGGCCGGGTCGAGAGGGGCAGTCGCTCTGTCATCCCGAGCGCAGCGAGGGATCCCTTTCGAGTCACGGTGCGGCTGAGAAGGGGATCCCCCGGGCCCTGCCGGGCCCTCGGGATGACAGGGCGGAGTCGCTTCGCCTCCCCGGGATGACGTAGCGCCGATGCTCGCCCAGTTTTTCATCGAACGCCCCGTCCTGGCGAACGTGATCGCGTTCGTGACGATCCTCCTCGGAGCCGTCGCGCTCGGCTTCCTGCCGGTCTCGCAGTATCCGCCGATCACGCCGCCGACGATCCAGGTCACGGCCAATTACCCGGGCGCGAATTCGCGAACGCTGGTGGACACGGTGGCGCTCCCGATCGAGCAGCAGGTCAATGGTGTCGAGAAGATGCTCTACATGCAGTCCACGTGCACATCCGACGGGCGGTACACACTCGTCGTGACGTTCCAGGTGGGCACGGACCTCGATCTGGCGCAGGTGCTGGTGCAGAACCGCGTCTCCGCGGCGCTCGCGCAACTGCCCCAGGCCGTGCAGCAGCAGGGCGTGGTCACGAAAAAGAAATCCACGGCCATCCTCCAGATCGTCACGCTCACGTCTCCGGGCGGCCAGTACGACGCGCTCTTTCTCTCGAATTTCGCGACGCTCCAGCTGCACGACAAGCTCGCGCGACTCCCGGGCGTGGGCGACGTGACCGTCTTCGGAATCGGCCAGTACAGCATGCGCATCTGGCTCGACCCGCAGCAGATGCTGCAGCGGTCACTCATGCCGAGCGACGTCATCAACGCGGTGCGGGCGCAGAACGCCTACGTGGCGGCCGGCCAGGTCGGCATGCCGCCCACCCGCCCGGGCGAACCGTTCCAGCTCACCATCGACGTCGCCGGCAACCTCTCCCGCGCCGAGGAGTTCGAGCAGATCATCGTCAAGACGGGTTCCGCCGGCCGGATCACGCGGATCCGGGACGTGGGCCGCGTGGAGCTCGGAGCCCAGACCTACAGCCAGTTCTTCAAGATGAACGACAGGGTCGCCGGCGGCATCGCGATCTTCCAGCTGCCGGATGCGAATGCGCTCGATACGGCGGCCAACGTCCGGTCCGCGATGGCCGAGCTCGCCCGCGACTTTCCGGAGGGTTTGCAGTACGAGATTCCGTTTGACACGACGACGTTTGTGAGGGAGTCGATTCACGAGGTGTACCGGACGCTGTTCGAGGCGGGGTTGCTGGTGCTGGTGGTGATCGTGGTGTTTTTGCAGGACTGGCGGGCCACACTGGTGCCGGCGACGACGGTGCCGGTGACGATCATCGGGGCGTTTGCGGCGATGGCGGTGATGGGTTTTTCGGTGAACCTGCTGACGCTGTTTGCGGTGGTGCTGGCGATTGGGATCGTGGTGGACGACGCGATCGTGGTGGTGGAGGGGGTGGCGCAGCACGTGGAGCGTGGGCAGACGCCCAGGCAGGGCGCGATCGATGCGATGAAGGAGCTGATGGGTCCGATCATCGGGATCACGCTTGTGCTGATGTCGGTGTTTCTGCCGCCGGCGTTCATGCCGGGGATCACGGGTCAGATGTACCGGCAGTTTGCGCTGGTGATTGCGGCCACGGCTTTGATCAGCGCGGTCAACGCGTTGACCTTGAAGCCGACGCAGTGTGCGTTGTGGCTGAGGGCGAGGGATCCGGGTCGGAGGAAGAACTGGTTTTTCCGGGGGTTCAACGCGGTGTACGAGCCTTTGGAGCGGTGGTACGTGCGGCTGATCCGGTCCATGGTGGAGCGCAGCGGGAGGATGGCGGCGGTGGCGCTGGTGCTGATCGGCCTGGCGGGCTGGGGCCTGACACGCGTCCCCACGGGCTTCATCCCCACCGAAGACCAGGGCTACGCCATGGTGACCGTGCAGCTTCCGGACGCGGCCTCGCTCGAGCGCACGCAGAATGTGATCGACGAGATCGCGCGGATCGCCCGGGAGAACCCTGCCGTGGAACGCACGATCTCGATCGGCGGAATGTCTCCGCTCGACAACAACGCCTCGCTGTCGAACGCCGGCATCGTCTACCTGATGTTCAGGGACTGGAGCCGGCGCGGCAAGGGCGAGGACCTCCGGTCGATCTACACGGCTCTCTCCGCGCGCCTGGCCCGGTACCAGGGCGCCCGGACGATGGTGCTCGTGCCGCCCCCCATCCAGGGCCTGGGGCTGTCGGGCGGCTTCCAGATGCAGGTCGAGCTGACCGACGGCAGCTACGATTTCGAGAGGCTGCAGAGGGTCGCCGACGAAATCGTCGCCCGCGCCGCCGCCGACCCCGCCATCCGCATGGCGCTGACACCCCTGCGCGCGTCGGTGCCGCAGGTCACGATCCGCGTCGAGAAGACGCAGGCCCAGACGTTCGGCGTGAACGTCGGCGACGTCTACTCGACCGTCCAGACGTATCTCGGGTCGAGCTTCGTCAACCAGTTCATGCGCTTCGGGCACCAGTACATGGTCTACGCGCAGGCGGACGCTCCCTTCCGCCGCCAGACGGACAGCATCGACGGCTACTCCATGCGCACGGGCTCGGGACAGATGGTTCCGCTCGGAACGCTCGCGCACATCGAGCGCACGCAGGGCCCCTCCGTCATCACGCTGTACGACCTCTTTCCCTCGGCGACGATCAACGGCGCGGCCAACGAGGCCTACAGCTCCGGCCAGGCGATGCGGGCCATGGAGGACATCGCCGCGAAGACGCTGCCGGCGGGGATGACCTACGAGTGGACGGCGATGTCGTACCAGGAGAACCTCGTCGGCAATTCGACATACTTCATCTTCGCGCTGGCGATCCTGCTCGTCTTCTTCGTGCTGGCGGGACAGTACGAGAGCTGGGTCACGCCCGCGGCCGTGATCCTCGGTGTTCCCCTGGCGCTGCTCGGAACCGTCGGCGCATTGACCGCCCTCGGCGTGGCGAACAACATCTACGTCCAGATCGGCCTGGTGCTCCTGATCGCCCTGTCGGCGAAGAACGCGATCCTCATCGTCGAGATGGCCCTGGAGGGGCGGGCCGCGGGCAAGAACCTCATCGACGCAACCGTGCACGCCTCGCAGGTGCGCTTTCGCCCGATCGTCATGACGTCGTTCACGTTCATTCTCGGCGTGCTGCCACTCGTGCTCGCGCGCGGAGCCGGCGCGAGCGCCCGGAAGTCGCTCGGCCTGGCCGTGGCCTCCGGAATGCTCGCCTCCACGTGTCTCGCCGTTCTGTTCGTGCCGGCGTTCTTCGTGGTCCTGCGCCGGGGGGCCGAGCGCGGCGGGCCGCGATGAGCGACGGCGACGCGCCTTTTGCCGGGACCGACGGCGCCCCTAATTCGACGGCGGGAAGTGGCCGAGGAGCGTTTCGATGTCGTGGTTGAGCGAGCTCGCGACACCGTTGGGGTTCTCGCCCTCGAGTCGATCGATCGAGCCGACCCAGATGAGCTTCTTCGCGGAGTTGCGGATGTTGATCGTGATCGTCCGTTCCTTCTCGTACATGGTCGCGACGCTGTATCCGGTGAGCCACTCGTAGTCCGGGTCCTTGTCCTCGGACGCGACGCCGGTGTCTCCGGTGTTGTACGAGACGTACATGCTCGCGTCCGTGCCCACCTTTCGGAGACCCTTCTTTTCGAGCGCCGCGTCGACCGAGGCGCGGACGTGCTGGTCGATGAACTCGCCGTCGACGATCGAGTCGCCGTGGGGCATCGTGAACCTGGGGTCCACGTACCAGGCGAAGGTCGTCAGCCCCGAAAAGGTCGCCTTGTGGTTGTACACGTACTGCGGCGGGGGATGGGTGCCGGCGCAGGCGGTTACGAGGACGACCACGACGAGCAGAGGGAGCAGGGTGCGACGAGCAGTGGGGATCATTTTGCCTCCGTGCCGGGCTGCGGCGGGAACTCCCCGATGAGCAAGGCGACGGCGCGGTCGATGTCCTTGGCCAGCTCTTCCGGATTCGTTCCGATCATCGCGGTCCGGGCGCCGCGCCAGATGAGCTTCTTCTGGGCGTCGCGCACATCCAGGACGAGCGTGCTCTGCTTCTGGTACTTCGTTCCGGTGTAGCCGATGTACCCCCAGGACCACCAGTTGTAGACGCCGTACTTGTCCTGGCTCAGGACGCCGGCGTTGCTGCCGTGGTACGAGACGTAGAAGCTGGCGCCCCCGTTGTCGACCTTCACGAAGCCCTTCTTCGCGAGGGATGCATCGACGGATTGGCGGACGTTGCGGTCGATGAACTGGCCGTCGACGATCGAGTTACCGCGCGGCATCTCCCACGTCGGGTCTTCGAACCACGCGTAGGTCTTCAGTCCCGCGAAGCTCGCGGCGTGGTCGTAGGCGAAATCCGGCGGCGGGTTCTTGTGCGCGCAGGCGAGACCGGCGCCCAGAATGAGCAGTAACGCGCCGCGGCGCAGGTTTGTGACGGTCATGGTCCTCCCGAGGGCGCCACGATATACCACGGCCGCCGCGTTGTATCCTCTCCCGCACTTTGGTGCTCGCTGCGGGAACGAAGCTTGGGCCGTACGAGATCCTGTCGCCCGTCGGCGCGGGTGGCATGGGGGAGGTGTACCGGGCGCGGGACCCGCGGTTGAAGCGCGAGGTCGCGATCAAGGTGCTTCCCGGCGCCTACTCGGCGGATGCGGAGCGCCTGCGGCGGTTCGAGCAGGAGGCCCAGGCCGCGAGTGCTCTCAATCACCCGAACATTCTCTCGATCTACGACATCGGGACGCACGAGGAGGCGCCCTACATCGTCTCGGAGCTCCTCGAGGGAGAGACCCTGCGGGCGCGGCTCTCCGGTGGCGCCTTCACGCCGCGCAAGGCGATCGGCCACGCGCTCCAGATCGCGCAGGGCCTGGCTGCCGCGCACGAGAAGGGAATCGTGCATCGAGACCTGAAGCCCGAGAACGTCTTCGTGACGGCCGACGGCCGTGTGAAGATTCTCGACTTCGGCCTCGCCAAGCTCACGCAACCCGAGGCGATGAGCTCCTCGCAGACGAACTTGCCGACCATGACGCCCGGGACGGAGCCGGGAGTCGTCCTCGGCACGCTCGGCTACATGTCGCCCGAGCAGGTCCGCGGTAAGGGCGCCGACGCGCGCTCCGACATCTTTTCCTTCGGGGCGATCCTCTACGAAATGCTGGCCGGCCGGCGTGCCTTTCATGGCGACAGCGCAGCGGACACCATCTCGGCGATCCTGACGAAGGATCCTCCGGACCTCTCCGAGACGAATCGCCGCATTCCCGAGTCGCTCGACCGGATCGTGCGGCATTGCCTCGAGAAGAGCCCCGAGTCGAGATTTCACTCGGCGTCGGACGTCGGCTTCGATCTCGAAGCCATCTCGGGAACGTCGCTCTCCGCGCCCGGCGCCGCGCCGAGCTCGGCTCCGTGGGGCACACGCGCCCGGCGCCTGCTGCCCTGGCTGGCGCTACCGGTGGCACTGTTCGGATACTTCGCAGGGCGACAGGCAACGGCTCGAAGGACGACCGCACGCGTCGACAGCCTCACCGTGCGCCAGCTCACGCTCCAACCGGGCGTCGAGTCCTATCCGAGCCTCTCGCCCGATGCGGCATCGTTCGTTTTCGAAGCGGGCCCGCCAGGCAACTCCGACATCTTTCTTCAGCGCATCGGCGGCCACAACCCGATCAACCTGACGAAGGACTGCGACAAGGACGACGGACAGCCCGCGTTCTCTCCGTCGGGCGAGCGCATAGCGTATCGATCGGAGTGCGGTGGAGGCGGGATTTTCGTCATGGGTGCCACGGGGGAGAACGTTCGGCGGCTCTCGGACTTCGGTTTCAACCCCACGTGGTCGCCGGACGAGAAGGAGATCGCCGTTGCGACCGAGGCAGTGGTCGAGCCGTACTCCCGAAGCGGCGTGAGCCGTACGTGGGTGATCGATCTCGCGACGGGGCAGAAGCGCGAGATCGCCGGCGGAGTCGACTGCGTGCAGCCGAGTTGGTCTCCCCACGGCAGTCGGATCGCGTGCTGGGGGCTCTCCCCAACCGGAGGCCAGCGAGACATTCACACCGTTTCCACGAGAGGCGGTAAGGACGAGAAGCCGGTCCCGGTGACCAACGACGCCCCGACAGACTGGAATCCCTTCTGGTCGCCGGATGGCCGCTTCCTCTACTTCGCGAGCGATCGCGGCGGGAGCATGAATCTCTGGAAGGTCCCGATCGACGAAAGGACGGGTCGAACGCAGGGCGAACCGGATCCGGTCACGCTGCCCGCGAGCTGGGCCGGTCCACTGGCCGCTTCCCGGGACGGCAAGCACGTCGTTTACGAGGCAAGGACGACGCTTCCGAGCATCGAGAGGGTTGCGTTCGATCCGGTCGCCGAAAGGACGACGGGAGAACCGGCGACAGTCCTCCGCGGCTCCTTGCCGATCCTCACCTTCGACGTATCTCCGGATGGCCAGTGGATCACATTCACGAGCAGCGGCCAGCGTCAGGATCTCTTCGTGGCCAGGTCCGACGGCACCGGCCTGCGGCAGCTGACCGACGACTTGCCTAAGGACCGCAATCCGAGATGGTCGCCGGACGGCCAGCGCATCCAGTTCATGTCGGACAGGAGCGGCCGTTACGACCAGTGGTCGATCCATCCGGACGGCAGCGGCCTCGTCCAGATCACGAAGAACGCGGGGCTGGGCGCCTGGTTTTCGTACTTTTCGCCGGACGGATCGATCTTCGCCTTTCCCGATGGAACGAACTCGTTCCTCTTCCATCCCGGCGGCGCGCCGGGAGAGGGTCGCATCGAGCCTCTGGAGCCGGTCGCGACGGGACAATGGTTTCAGGTGAGCGACTGGTCTCCGAATGCAAGAACTCTCGCAGGCGCGGCCCACCTGCTGAATGGCGGGGGCGGAAGCGGGGTCGTTCTCTACAACATTGCGGACCGAAAGTTCGAACGGTTGACCGAGTCTGGAGACGACCCACGATTTCTCCCCGACGGGCGACGCTTGCTTTTCCAGGACAATTCGGCGATCTGGCTCATTGACTCGGTGTCGAAGAAGAAGCACGAGGTTCTTCCGGCGAAGAACGACCTCTCACTGCTTCAGTGGGAAGTGTCGCGAGACGGCCGGACGCTCTACCTTCTTCAAGAACTCGAGGAGGCGGACATCTGGGAGGCGGAGTTGAAATGACGAGCTACAACACGCTGCTCGAAGAGGCGCTCGAAGCATGGGACTACACGCGCCGGGGAGTTCTCGAGGAGCTGCGCAACATTCCGGAGAAGGACCTGGGATTCCGTCCGCAGGAGGAGTGCCGCACGATCGTCGAGTTCGCGCGGCACGTGGTCGAATCGGGGCTCATGATGGCGGGCGAGCTTTCGCGCAAGGACGGCGACTTCCAGCGCAAGTCCTACGAGGCACTGATCGCAGAGTACGGAAAGGGGATTGCCCTCAAGCGCACCAAGCGCGAGCTGCTCGAAACCCTGCGGCGCACGCACCACGACGGCGAAGCCCGGATCCGCCAGGCGGGCGAGCTGCACATGCTGCAGCTCATCCGGCGCTTCGACGGGAAGATGGGAACGCGCCTGGCCTGGATGAACCACGGCATCTCGCACGAGGAGTACCATCGCGGGCAGCTCGCGCTCTGCGCGAGGCTGCTCGGGAGGGTCCCGGCGCTGACGCAGCGCATCCTGGGCGGTTAGATATATTGGCCAGTACTTATATGTCTGGAGAAGGAGGACACGTCATGCGGCAAGCGGTCTACTCGATGATTCTCGCTTTTAGCCTGGCTGCGACGGTCACGGCTCAGGCTCAGACGAAGGAGTCGCAGGCGGCGATCACGCCGGCGAAGGCGCTCGGGCTCCTGACGGAGGGCAACACGCGCTTTCTCGAGGGCAAGCGCAAGCCGCGCGATTTGAACGCCGAGGTGATCGCCACCGCTGCGGGTCAATACCCGTTCGCGGCGATCGTGAGCTGCATGGATTCGCGCGCGCCGGTCGAGATCGTATTCGACCAGGGAATTGGAGACGTCTTCAGCCTGCGCGTGGCCGGCAACGTCATCGAAACCGACTTCCTGGGGAGCCTCGAATACGCCGTGAAGGTGGTGGGCGTGAAGCTCCTCGTGGTGATGGGCCACTCGAGCTGCGGTGCCGTCAAGGGCGCGATCGAGAACGTGAAGCTCGGCAACCTGACGGCGCTGCTGGCCCAGATTCGGCCCGCCATCGCCGCCGCGGGCCCGCCTGCCGGAACTGCGGAGGACAAGGCCTACGTCGGGCGTGTCGCCGAGCAGAACGTGCGACTCGGCATGAAGGAGATCCGCCAGAGGAGTCCTCTGATCAAGGAGATGCTCGATGCGGGTTCGGTCGGCCTCGTCGGCGCGATGTACTCTGTCGAGACGGGAAAGGTGAACTTCTACACGGACTGAGACGGGCGTCGCGTCAGAACGTCCAGCCGATCGAGAGAATGGGACCCCAGTCGTTCTTGGCCTGCTGCGTGGAGGGGTCCCGGCTGTCGAAGCTGTCGAAAACCGACAGGCTCAGGTAGAAGTCCCGGATGATCTCGCGCTTGGCGAGGGCGTTGAACTGGACGCGCACGCGGCCGGCGTCGGTCAGGTACGGGATTACCGAGAGCGTCGCGCGGACCGTGACCTTCGGAAAGTCGTACGTGAACGCCGAGTACTGGGCGGAAAGAACCGCGGCGAGATTGTAAGTGTCCGTGCCCGATACCGGGCTCTCGTGGTCGCCCGTCAGGCCGCCGAACACCGTCAATGCCTGCTGGTTCGTCTGGACGATGTTTCGGCCGGCGGCGGCGGTGAGCGAGACACGCAGGTCGAGGCCGAGGTCGATGTTGCGGTCGAGGCCGAATCCGCCTGTGATGCTCCAGCGATCCTTCAGGAACTTCTGGTACAGGAGGTCGAAGCTCGCCCGCTGCGAGGAGGGGACGCCCTGCTGGCTCGTGAAAAACGCAGACAGGTTGGCCGTCCACTCGAACGCCGGGCGGTGGACCGTGGCGCTGGTGTCCAGATTGAACTGGACGTAGTTGTTGGCCTGCGTGTAGGTGAAGCCCAGATCGAGCGATCCCTCGATCCGTCGCCAGAACCTGGCGTAGATCGGGGCGAGGCGGATGACGTCGAGGAATTCGATGGTCTTGGTCGTCTCTTCTCCGACGATGTCGAGACTGCCCGGGGGCGTCGAGGGGGCGAGCATTCCGTAGTGGTAGGCCTGGTCGGCCGTCTGAATCTCGAACTGCTTGTCCGATGAGACGCTTCGGATCCGGTTCCACTTGACCGACACGATGCCGGTGCCGAACGTGTCGACGGTGAGGCGGCCCTCGGAATAGGACTTGATCTCGCCGGTCACCTGGTCGCCGTTGACCAGGACGATGAGGTCGGTCTTCTGGGCCAGGGCCGTCCCGGCAAGGGCGAGAAACAGGAGAACGGCAACCGGGAGCGCTCTCGGTAGCCTCATGTGTGACGCGATTCTAGCTAATACGGCTCCGCTCTGGCTCATGACGCTCGCAAATCCTGGAACGCGGATGACGCCGGCCACTGCGGCGAAGCGCTCCCCTTAAGAAATCCTTTCGAGGCCTTCTGAGCGGATAGAATCCGAAAAGATCTTATGGCGCTTTCGCCGGGCACCCGCCTCGGTCCCTACGAGATCCTGTCGCCGCTCGGTGCGGGCGGCATGGGAGAGGTCTACCGCGCCCGGGACACGCGGCTCGGCCGCGAGGTGGCCGTGAAGGTCCTCCCGGAACTCTCGGCGGGCAGCCCGGACGCCATCGCGCGGTTCGAGCGCGAGGCTCAGGCCGTTGCGGCGCTGTCGCATCCGAACATCCTCGCGCTCCACGACTTCGGGAAGGACGGCTCCGTCTCGTACGCCGTGATGGAGTTGCTCGCGGGGGAGACGCTGCGCGAGAGGCTGGAGGCGTCGGCGATTCCGCCGCGCAAGGCCGTCGAGTACGCGCAGCAGATCGCCCGCGGACTGGCGGCGGCGCACGACCGTGGCATCGTCCATCGGGACCTGAAGCCGGACAACGTGTTCCTGACGCGGGACGGTCTCGTGAAGATCCTGGATTTCGGGCTCGCGCGCCCGACCGGTGAATCCGCCGGGAGCGGGTCGGGACCCCAGGCGTCGCTCACCGCCTCGGGCACGATCGTCGGGACGCCCGGTTACATGTCGCCCGAGCAGATTCGCGGTAAGCCCGTCGATCAGCGGTCCGACCTCTTCGCCCTCTGCGCGATCCTGTACGAGATGCTGACGGGAGCACGCGCCTTCCAGCGCGGCAGCCCGGTCGAGACGATGATGGCGGTCCTTCAGGAGGATCCTCCGGCCTCCGCGGGGCGCGGCGTTCCGGTGGAGCTTCTCGATGTCGTCACGCACGGCCTCGAGAAGAGCCCCGAGGATCGCTTCCAGTCGGCTCGGGACCTCGCGTTTGCCCTGCAGGTGGCCGAACGCGAACCGTCGGGCCCGAAGTCCCAGGTCTCGATGGTGGCGGTGGCTCCGGCGGCTCGAGGCATCTCGATCGCCGTGCTGCCATTCCGCAACATGAGCCCGGACCGCGAAGCCGAATACTTCAGCGATGGAATGACCGAGGAGATCATCAGCGCGTTGACGGGCATCGAGGCCATGCGCGTCGCGGCGCGCACGTCGTCGTTTGCGTTCAAGGGCAAGGATACGGACGTGCGTCAGATCGGTCGCGAGCTCGACGTGGGCCACGTCCTCGAGGGCAGCGTGCGCCAGGCGGGGCAGAGGATCCGCATCACGGCGCAGCTCATCGACGTCTCGAACGGCTACCACATCTGGTCGGAGCGCTACGACCGCGAGATGCAGGACGTTTTCGCCGTGCAGGACGAGATCTCGCGCGCGATCGCCGCGGCGCTCAAGGTCCGCCTCCTGCCGGCGCAGGAGCTCGTCGCGCCCGGCACGCGAGACGTCGAGGCCTACAACCGGTACCTGAAGGGGCGCTACTTCTTCAACCAGCGCTCCTCGCAGAAGGCGATCATCGAGTTCGAAGGGGCGATCGCCCTCGATCCCGGCTTCGCGGCGGCGTACACCGGACTGGCCGATTCCTACGGCACGTTCGGGTTCTATGGAGGGGTCCCGACGCTGGAGGCCTGCGCGAAGGCCCGCGCCGCGGTCGCGAAGGCGCAGGAGCTCGAGCCCGAATCCGCCGAGGTTCACCTCGCGCTCGGAATCTTCGATCATTACTACGGCTGGGACATGGCCCGCGAGGAGAAACATCTCCGGCATGCGATCGAGCTCGCGCCGCGCGCCGCGGCGGGTTACTCGTGGCTCGCCTGCCAGCTGTCGACGCTCCGACGCACCGAGGAGGCGCTCGAGCTCGGACGACGCGCCGTCGAGCTCGAGCCCCTTTCGGCCAACGTCTATGTCAACGCCGCGTGGCCGCACTTTTTCTCGGGGCGCTATCCGGAGGCGATCGAGGGGATGCGGAAGGCTGCGGACGTCGATTCGAGCGCGGTGTATGCGCTCTGGGGGCTCGGGATGGCGTGCGCGTTGGGAGGCCGGCTCGACGAGGCAGTCGCGGCTCTCGAGAAGCTGGTTCTCCTGACTGGCCGCGAGATGCCGTGGGCTCTTGCCCTGCTCGGGTGGGTCTTTGCAGCTGGCGGACGGGCGGCCGAGGCGCGCGGGTTGCGCGCCGAACTCGGGCGGCTCTCCCGGCGGGAATACGTTCCCCCACTCCACGTCGCGTTCGTCGAGGCGGCTCTCGGAGAGAAGGAGGCGACCCTCGCCTTGCTCGAGCGGAGCCTCGAGGAGCGCAATGCGCTGTTCTGGACGTGGGCGAAGACGGCGCCCGTCTTCGATTTTCTGAGGTCCGAACCTCGATTTCTGGCGGTCGTCGCCGGAATCCGGCCGAGCTGACCGGCCGGCCGGATCGGACTAGAATGGCTGCCCTAAGGGGGGAGCCCGAAATGTCCAGCCAGCCGCTGTCCCGGTGCGAGTTCCAGAGCGGCGACCTTCTCGTGAAGGTGGACATGACTCTGCCCGGCGACGTGAATGCCATTTCGCCGGTCGTCGAGAAGGTCATGGGGATCGTGACCGAGATGGGCTGCGCGGACGGGCGCGAGTTCGAGATCGAGCTCGCGCTGCGCGAGGCGCTCGCCAACGCGATCGAGCACGGCAGCGGGCACGACCCGTCCAAGGAGGTCCAGTGCTGCGTGGCGTGCGACCACGAGCGCGGGATGCTCATCATCGTGCGCGACCCGGGACCGGGCTTCGACCCGGCCTCCATTCCGAGCCCCATCCTCGGGAAGAATCTCTTTTCGACGGGCGGCCGGGGCATCTACCTGATCAACCAGCTCATGGACGAGGTCCGCTACGAGAAGGGCGGCACCGAGATCCACATGCGCACGAATCCGCCGGCCGCGGCTCGTTGAGCCTCTAGGCCATCAGCTTCGACTTCAGGGCGTCGAGCGCCGATCCCAGATCTGCGCCGTGCTCGACCTGGCCCTTCGGGGTCAGGTGGTCGATGATCACCGGAAGCAGCGCCGCGAGGCCGGCCGATGCCGTCTGCGGGTTGATTCCGAGCTTCTGCGCCATGGCGGCGAGATTGGTCGAGCCGAGCGCGCCGGTGATCTGATCGCCCGTGACGGGCTGGTTCTGGCCGGTGCCCACCCAGGATGCCGCCTGGGCGCCGAGGCCGGACTTGTGGAACTGCTGCAGGAGGCCGTTGAGGCCGCCCGGCTGGTTCTGAATGACGCTCGCCGCGAGATCCATGAGCGAGTTCTTCTGCTGTCCCGTGCCGAGCTGTCCGACGATGCCGCCGAGGAGCTGATCGAAGAGTCCCATGATGCGTTCCTCCTTGTTCCGGAGCTAGTTCTATCGCGATATCGCTCCCGGAGGCTACGGGTGTTGGGCACAACGCGCGCCCTACCGCTCGTCGACCCGAGCGAGGGATCCCTTTGAAGCCAAGGTGAGGCTCGGAAAGGAATCCCTCGGGCCTGTGGCCCTCGGGATGACGCCCGGCGGCCCCTCGCGGGCTCCGGGCGTCATACCTCCGCGGAGCCGGCCGCATCGGGCAGCGCGTGCTTGGCCTCTCCGTGATGCGCGGGCTCCGGCAGGCGCAGAAACATCGCGGCGGCGAGGGCGCCGAGGAGAAAGGTCAGGCCCCACAGAGTGCGAGCGCCGGCGCGCTCGAGCACGACGGTCCCGGCCCAGGGCCCGATCGCGAAGGCGAGCGAAAACACCATCGCGTAGAGGCCGCTGTACTCGCCCCGTCGCTCGTTCGGAGCGATGTCGGTGGCATAGGCCGCGGAGGCCGGGAAGAAGAGCATCTCTCCGAAGGTCCAGATGACCACCGTCGCCGCGAGGGACCAGACATCGCGCGCGAACGCCATGGCGCCGAAACCGGCGCCCGACAGGAGCGCGCCGATCGCGAGCGTGCGCCGGTGGGGCCAATGCGCCGTGACCGCGTTGAGCGGCACTTCGAGAACCACGATCAACAGGCAGTTGAGCGAAAACAGCAGGCCGAAAGTCGCCGCCGAGAGGCCGAGGTTGCGCACGATGAAGAGCGGCATCGAGGAGATGTGCTGGAAGAAGATGACCGTGACCGGCAGCACGCCCGCCAGGAAGAAGAGAAACCGGGGGTCCGCATGGGCGGCCGTCGCGAGGTGCACACGCGGTGGCCCCGTGGATTCTCCGGGCCGCGCCGCGTCGCTCCCCGCGATGCGCAGCGGCAGCGCGGCGAGGGCGAGGACCGTGGCGGCCGCGAGCGACGTGGCGCCGTCCACGAGGAAGAGATACCGGAAGGAAATCGTCGCGAGTACCCCGCCGATCGCGGGCCCGATCGCCATTCCGAGGTTGATCGCCAGCCGATACACGGCAAAGGCCGACTTGCGACGGGCCGGCTCGACGACTTCGCCGAAGAAGGACATCGCCGCCGGACGGAACCCCTCGGTCAGCATCGCCAGCGCGACCGTCGCGGCGATGATGGTCGGCACGGCATGGGCGAGCGGGTAGAGCAGGAGCATCGCGCCCGAAAGAAGGAGCGAAGCGCGCATGAGGGGCGCCGGGCCCCAGCGGTCGGCCAGGCGCCCGGCGATGGGGCCGGCGACGATCGCGCCGACGCCGTAGACGAAGAGGATGAATCCGGCGCGTTCCGCCGAGAAGCCGCGGTCCCGCGTCAGGTACAGGACGAGGAACGAGAGGACCATGGAGCCCGCGCGGTTGACGAGCTGGGAGGCTGCGACGATCCATACCGGGCGCGGCAGGTGCCGCAGGTCCTTCCAGTATTTCAGCATGAGGCCACTGAGGCATACGGGGCGGGCCCCGTCCGGGTTCTCAGTTCGGTCTCAGGAGCCGGGCGCCGATCCACGCCAGCAGCGCGAGCACGCCCATGAAGCCGAGAACGTAGACGAGGATGGCGAGAAAGGGCGTGTCGCGGGGGTCGTCCCCCGGGTCATCGCTCATCGGATCATCGGGAGGCGCTCAGCCGTGGATTCCCTGCGCGGCGAGCCAGCGCTCCGCGTCGATGGCAGCCTTGCATCCTTCGCCGGCGGCCGACACGGCCTGGCGGTAGGTCGGGTCCGCGACGTCGCCCGCCGCAAAGACGCCCTCCACCGAAGTGCAGGTCGAGGGATGGCGGATCTTGATGTAGCCGACGTCGTTCAGTTCGAGGTTGCCCCGGAAGATCTCCGTGTTGGGCGAGTGGCCGATCGCCACGAAAACGCCCTGGGTCGGAAACTGCGTGAGCTCGCCCGTGCGGGTGTCCTTGAGCGTCACGCCCGTGACGCCGGTCGGTCCGCCCTGGATCTCCTCCACGCCGGCGTTCAACTTCCAGGTGATCCTGGGATTCTGGCGGGCGCGTTCGAGCATGATCTTCGAGGCGCGGAACTCCTCCCGGCGATGCACGATCGTGACCTTCGAGGCGAACTTCGTCAGGAAGTTGGCCTCTTCCATCGCGGTGTCGCCGCCGCCGACGACGATGACCTCTTTGGACTTGAAAAAGAAGCCGTCGCAGGTCGCGCAGGCCGAGACGCCGTGGCCCATGAGCTTCTTCTCCGACTCGATGCCGAGCAGCTTCGCCGATGCGCCCGAGGAGACGATGACGGCGTCCGCGGTGATCGAGCCACCCGCGTCGAGGTCGAGTCGAAACGGCCGGCGGCCGAACTCGACGTTCTTGACCGTGTCGAGAACGACCTCGGTGCCGAAGCGTTTCGCTTGCTCGCGGAAGACCTCCATGAGCTCGGGGCCCTGGATGCCGTCCTTGAATCCGGGATAGTTCTCGACCTCCGTCGTGATCGTGAGCTGGCCGCCCGGCTGTGGCCCCTCGAAAACGACCGGTGAGAGCTCGGCCCGGGACGCATAGAGCGCCGCGGTCCAGCCCGCGGGCCCTGATCCGATGATGGCGACGCGGTAGTGGGATTTCATGGGTGCCATGGCGCCGGCGAGAATATCAGCCGCGCCGACCGATATCATCCGGGGCATGCGCGCCGCGCTGTCCCGCAGGCTCGAAGGTTTTGGCACCACGATCTTCACCGAAATGACGAAGCTCGCCAGCGAGCGCGGAGCGATCAACCTCGCGCAGGGCTTCCCGGATTTCGACGGCCCCGACTTCGCGAAGGAGGCCGCGATCGCCGCGATCCGCGCGGGCCATGGCCAGTACGCGCGGATGACGGGCATTCCGGAAATGCACCGCGCGCTGTCGGCGAAGTACCGCCGCGAGCATGGCCTCGCCTACGCACCGGACTCGGAGATCGTCGTCACGTCGGGCGCGACCGAGGCCATCTTCGCCGCGATCCAGGGCCTCTGCGACGAGGGCGACGAGGTCGTTCTCTTCGAGCCCTACTACGACTCCTACAAGGCGAGCGTGCGGATGGCGGGGGCCGTGCCGCGCATCGTGACCCTGCGCGCACCCGACTGGAGCTTCGACACGGACGAGCTCGTCCGCGCATTCGGCGCCCGCACGCGCGCCGTCCTGGTCAACTCGCCGCACAATCCGACGGGGAAGGTCTTCGCGCGCGAGGAGCTCGAGTCGATCGCGAGGCTGTGCCGCGAGCACGGTGCTTACTGCATCACCGACGAGGTGTACGAGCACCTGGTCTACGAGGGGGCGCACGTGCCCATGGCGACCCTTCCCGGCATGCGGGAGCGGACGATCACGATCTCGTCTTTCGGGAAGACCTTCTCGTTGACCGGCTGGAAGATCGGCTGGGCGGCGGCGCCGCCGGAGCTCGCGGCAGCCGTCCGGTCGGCCCACCAGTTCATCACCTTCGCCACGGCAACTCCGCTGCAGCACGGGGCCGCCGTCGCGCTCGCCGCCGGACCGGATTACTACGCGGAGCTTCTCGCGGGCTATCGCGCCAAACGCGACTACCTGGTGCGCGAGCTGCTCAGGCTCGGTTTTGCCGTACGAAATCCGCAAGGCACGTACTTCGCCTGCGCCGACTTCCGGCCGTTCGGCTTCGACGACGACCGGGCGTTCGCCCGGCACCTCATCGAGAAGTTCGGCGTGGCCGCGATACCGCCGTCCGCCTTCTATGACGACGTCGGGCGCGGGAGGCCGTACGTGCGCTTCGCGTTCTGCAAGAAGCAGGAGACGCTCGAGGCGGCAGTCGCGCGCATGGAGAAGCTATGCGCCTAGCCCTCGTCCAGATGGACCTCGCGTGGGAGGACGTGGCCGAGAACCACCGCCGCGCGCGGCGCCATCTCGAGGAGGCGAGGAACCGGGGCGCGCGGCTTGCCCTGCTTCCCGAGATGTTCTGCACGGGCTTCTCGATGAAGTCCGACCGCATCGCGCAGCCGGCCGGCGGTCCCTCGGAGACGTTCCTTCGGGAGGCGGCGAGCGATCTTGCGATGTGGATCCTCGCGAGCCTTCCGGAAGCGGGGCAGCCCCGGCCGCGGAACATGGCCATCCTCGCGGCGCCGGACGGCTCCGCGACACGCTATGCCAAGATTCACCCGTTCTCGTTCGGGGGCGAGGATCGCGTCTACACCGGCGGCGACCGGATCGTCACGGTCGCGGTCGATGGGCTGCGCGTGACGCCCTTCGTCTGCTACGACCTGCGCTTTCCGGAGCCGTTTCGCCTCGTGGCCGAGGAAACCGATCTCTTTGCCGTCGTCGCCAACTGGCCCGAGCCTCGGCGCGAGCACTGGCGCACGTTGCTGCGCGCGCGTGCGATCGAGAACCTCTGCTTCGTCGCGGGCGTCAACCGGGTCGGCGAGGGAGGGGGCCTGCGCTATGCGGGCGACTCTGCGGTGATTTCGCCCTGGGGCGAGACGCTCGTCGAGGGAAGCGCTTCCGACGCGGTGCTCGTCGTGGACATCGACCCGGACGCCGTCCGGGACGCTCGCGCGAAGTTCCCGGCCCTGCGCGACCGCCGTCCCGAGGCGTACCGGCGGTAGTCGAGCCTGATCCATCTGGATCTATCCCGGGGCCGGTGGTTGGGAGAATCTTGCACGGGGAGCGAAGAGATCGATGCTCCGGCGGTGTCTCCGAGCCATGGGTGTCGTCGTGGTCCTTGCGCTCGCCAGGGGCCGTTCGGCACAAGCGCAGGAAACGGAAGCGAGCGCGCGCGTCGTCAAGCCGTTCCCGCGGTTCGAATTCGCGATCCTTGCCGGCTACCGCTTCGAGAGCAGCCTCACGTTCAACGGCCCCTCGCGCTATTCCAGCGTCGACATCGAGAACGCACCGACCTACGGCTTCACCTTCGGATACCACATCAGCCCGACCCTCGAGGTCGACCTCGAGTACAGCTACGCGGACCCGGGAGCGATCGCGATCGCGCGCGATCCTCGCGACCCGAACCGCTCATTCGACATTGGCATTCACGACATCCAGCTCGGCTGGGTGCTCAACTTCTGGACGCCCGAGGCACGCGTGTGGCCCTACTTCGGATTCGCCCTGGGCGCAACGATCCTCAATGCCAAGGAGGGCATTGCGGACAGCGCGCAGCCGTCGCTCAGTGTCTCGCTCGGTGTGAAGGCCTATCTCAGCGAACACGTCGGGCTGCGCGCCGAGGTCCGTTACATCCCCGCCTACCTCTACACGACCGGAAACGGCGTCGACCTGTGTTTCGAGTACGCGTGTTTCAATACAGGCGACCGCTACCTGCAGCAACTCGACCTCCGGGCCGGCGCGACGTTCCGGTTCTAAGCCGCTCTACCGCGGCGGGCCCGGATCAGCGCCGGCCGGCGCCCTGGGCGGCGAATGCGGCGAGCGCCTCGACACCGCCCGCGATCATTGCGTCGGACACGGAGAAGGAGAAGCGCAGGTGGCCCTCGCCCTGCGGGCCGAAGACGACGCCCGGCACCGTGGCGATCCGCGCCTCGTCGAGCAGCGTGCGGGCGGCTTCGCGGGAATCCGTCCCCAACCAGGAGGGGGTCTTCGGAAAGAGGTAGAGGGCGGCGCGCGGGATTTCGAGCTCGAAGCCGGCGGCCGCGAGACCCGCGGCGAGGCGGTCGCGTCGGGCGCGGTAACCCTCGCGCCACTGCGTGATGAATTCGTTGCCGCGCGAGAGGGCTTCCACGGCCGCCCACTGGGTCGGCGTCGAGACGCCGTTGGTCGTATAGAGGACGACGGTCTTGATCGCCGACTGGTAGCGCTCGGGAGCGACGACGTAGCCGATGCGCCAGCCCGTCATCGAGTAGCTCTTGGAGAGCGTGAAGACCGTGATCGTGCGCTCGTACATTCCCGGCAGCGAGGCGATCGCCACGTTGGGCGCGCCCTCGTAGATGAGGTCCTCGTAGGCCTCGTCGGAGACCACCGCGAGCCCGCGGTTGCGTGCGAAGGCCGCCATCTCCTCGACCTCCTGCCGGGAGAACACGTCGCCGGTGGGGTTGTTGGGGCAGTTCCAGTAGAGCACCTTCGTGCGCGGCGTCGTGCGCCGCGCCAGCGCAGCCGTCAGTCCCTCGCGCCGGGCCGCTGGGGTCGGAACGAGCACGGGGCTCGCCTGGTGATACGCGACGAGATCCACGATGGGCGTCCAGTAGGGCGAAAAGAGAAGCACCTCGTCACCCGGATCGAGCAGCGTCGCGAACGCCGCGAAGAGCCCCTGCATGCCCCCGACGACGACGACCGGGCTCTCCGCATCGGCTGGAATCCCGTTGCGATTGCGGACCTTGTCGAGGATCGCCTGGCGCAGTTCGGGAATTCCGGAGGACGGCGCGTAGCGCGTCTGGTTGCGCGCGAGCGCGGCGCCCATGGCCTCCTTGACGGGGTCCGGGGTGTTCATCCACGGCTCGCCGCCTTCGAAACGCCAGACTTGGTGGCCGGCGCCGAGCAGCTCGATGACACGGTTGCGGACCCGGACGATCTCGGAAAAGCCGACGTTCTCGAAACGGCGGGCGGGGCCGGGAACGGAGCCTTCGGTCACCGGGGCGCGCCTCAGAGGACGGTCCGGCGGCCCGGACCTATGAGGAAATACAGGATCATGCCGAGGAAGGGGAGCAGGATCACGAGGACCATCCACAGGAGCTTCGACCCGGTGTCCGCCGAGCTCTTGAGGATCGAGACGATCGCGATGATGTCGAGAACGAAGACGAGGACGCCGAGCAGACGAAACATGGTCGCCTCCTTCTTGCTTATGTCATGCCAAGGAGCGCCGCCCGTGAAATGGCGGGTTGTGTCATCCCGAGGAGCAGAGCTCTGGTCATCCCGAGGAGTGCAGCTCTTGTCATCCCGAGGAGCGTAGCGACGAGGGATCCCTTTCTTAGCCGCACTTTGGCTCGGAAAGGGATCCCTCGCTGCGCTCGGGATGACAACAGCCCGGCTCGGGGTGCCAAGCAGTTCCTCTCCAGGAGGGCCAGGACCGTCGCGCCGGGGATGACCGTCACTACAGCTTCTCCGTAATCGACTTCTGCTGGGTGAAGAGGTACAGGTACTCGCGGCCGCCGGCCTTCGAGTCCGTGCCGGACATGTTGAATCCGCCGAAGGGGTGGACTCCAACAAGGGCGCCCGTGCACTTGCGGTTCAAGTACAGATTGCCGACGTAAAGCTCGCGCTTGCCGCGGAGGAGCCGCTCCCGGTCGCGCGAGTAGAGCGAGCCGGTCAGGCCGTACTCCGAATCGTTTGCCACGGCGATGCCTTCCTCGAAGCTCTTCACCTTCAGGACGGCGAGCACCGGGCCGAAGATCTCTTCGCAGGCGAGCCTCGCCTCTGGCCTGATCCCGTCCACGACGGTCGGCATGACGAAGTACCCCTGCTTCGGGCCCGCCTTTCCTCCGGCGACGATCCGGCCTTCCTTCTTGCCGATGCCGACGTACTCAAGAATCGTCTTCTGCGCGCGCGCGTTGATGACCGCGCCGACGTTGTTCGCGGGATCCCGCACGTCGCCGACGGAGAGGGCCTTCGTCTTTGCCACGACCCGCTCGACGAGCTCGCCGTGGAGTTTCTGGTGCACGATGAGGCGGGAGCAGGCCGAGCACTTCTGGCCCTGGAACCCGAAGGCCGCCGCGACGACGCCGTTGGCGACGTCCTCGACGTCGGCCGTCTCGTCCACGAGGATGAAGTCCTTGCCGCCCATCTCGAGGATCGCGCGCTTGATCCAGATCTGGCCCGGGACGACGCGGCCGGCCTTCTCGCTGATCTGGATGCCGACGTCGCGAGAGCCCGTGAAGGCGATGAGTCTCGTCTTCGGGCTCTCGACGAGGGCGTTGCCGACGGTCGAGCCGCCGCCCGTCAGAAAATTCAGCACGCCGTCCGGCATGCCGGCCTCCTCGCATGCCTCCATGAACATCGTGGCAATCCCGGCCGAGTCGGAGGAGGGCTTGAGGACCACCGTGTTGCCCGCGACGAGCGCGGCCGTGGTCATGCCGCAGAGGATGGCGAGCGGAAAGTTCCAGGGCGGGATGACGACGCACACCCCGAGCGGAATGTGCTGGAGCTCGTTGCGCTCGCCGGGATACGGAGTCAGGGGCTGCGGCTGGGACAGGCGGTCCATCTCGCGCGCATAAAATTCGCAGAAGTCGATCGCCTCGGCGGTGTCGCCGTCGGCCTCGGGCCAGGACTTCGATTCCTCGAGCACCATCATCGCGGAGAACTCGTGCTTGCGCCGGCGCAGGATCGCGGCGATGCGGAGCACGAAGGCCGAGCGCTCGGCGGCGGGCATGCGGCTCCACGAGGCGAACGCGTCGGTCGCCGCGTCCAGGGCGCGGTCGGCGTCGGCCACCGTGCCCTCCGGGAACCGGCCGATGACCTGCCGGAAGTCGCCGGGATTGACGGACTCGAAGTGCTTCGCCGCGTCGACGGCCTTTCCGCCGATTCGGTTGCGGCCGCGAAGCGGCAGCTGCTTTTCGACTTTGACGAGCGCGGCGCGGAAGGCGTTCTTGTGCGCGGGGACGGAAAAGTCCGTGAGGGGCTCGTTGGAGAATTCAGGGAGCAAGGTGACCTCCGGGGGGGAATTTATCAAAGCCGCATGACAGACTTCCGGTGGTGAACCTCAAAGGCGCCAAAGCCGAGAATTTCGGGGCCGTTGCCGCATTTTTCTACCGCCTGTGGGCCGAGCCGGCGGTCGAGCCGATGCACGCGCGGATCGCCGCGGAAATTCCTCTCGAGCGGGGGCGGCTGCTCGACATCGGGTGCGGCCCCGGCCGTCTCACGCGGCGGTTTGCGGTCGGCCGGCCTGGCGTCCGGGTGACAGGCCTGGACCTGTCCGCCGACATGATCCGCCAGGCCGAACGGCGGCCCCCGCCTTCGAACCTCGAGTTCCGGCAGGGTAGCCCGGCGTCGGCGGGCTTCTCACAGGAGTTCGACTTCGCACTGTCGGTCCTCTCGTTTCATCACTGGGAGGAGCCCATCGAGGAACTCGCGGCGGTCCATCGCGCGTTGAAGCCGGGCGGGCTGCTCTGGATCTACGAGCAGGACCCGGAGGCCTCGAACGCCGAGCTCCACGCGGACCGCGTGCCCATCTGGGGTTGGTTCCGCGTCCCGGCGGCATGGCAGCGGCGCCTCGCCCGCGGCCACGGTTTTACACGGCGAGAGGTTGAGGAAACGGTCCGCCCGGTCGTCTCGCGCACGCCCTTCGCGGCGATGCGGGTCGGCCGATCCGGCTCGACCCTGCGCCTCGAGCTACAAAAGTAGAATGGTGCCGGTGCCCACGACCGCGCTCCCGGATTTGTCGAACGAAGAGATTCGACGCTACGCGCGCCATCTCATTTTGCCCGAGGTCGGCCAGGAGGGACAGAGACGGCTCAAGGCCTCCCGCGTCCTGGCCGTCGGCGCGGGCGGTCTCGGTTCGCCTCTCGCCCTCTACCTGGCTGCGGCGGGCGTCGGGACGATCGGCCTCGTCGACTTCGACGTCGTGGACGAGTCGAACCTGCAGCGGCAGGTCCTGTTCGGGACTGGCGACGTGGGCCGGCCGAAGATCGCCGCCGCGATCGAGCGGCTTCGCGCCACCAACCCCAACGTGATCATGAAGCCGTTCGAGGAGCGCTTGACCTCGGCCAACGCGCTCGAGATCCTTCGCGACTTCGACGTCGTCGCGGACGGAACGGACAACTTCCCGACGCGATATCTCGTCAACGACGCGTGCGTGCTCCTGGGCAGGCCCAACGCCTATGCGTCGGTCTTCCGCTTCGAGGGGCAGGCGTCCGTGTTCTGGGCGCAGAAGGGTCCCTGCTACCGCTGCCTCTACGCGCAGCCTCCACCGCCAGGCCTGGTGCCCTCCTGCGCGGAGGGCGGCGTGCTCGGGATTCTGCCGGGCCTGCTCGGCCTGATGCAGGCGACCGAGACCCTCAAGATCCTTCTCGGTGTGGGAGAGCCGCTGATCGGGCGACTCGTTCTGGTCGACGCGCTGTCCATGCGGTTTCGCGAGATGAAGATCCGCAAGGACCCCGCGTGCGTGCTGTGCGGCCCGCGGCCGACCGTGACGCGGCTGATCGACTACGAGTCCTTCTGCGGCCCGGCAGCCGAGGAGACGCCGATGGTATCTTCGGAGTCGATGTTCGGGCGCGTTCCGGAAGTCACCGTCGAGGAGCTGAAATCCATGCGCGAGCGCGGCGAATCCTTCGTGCTGGTGGACGTGCGGGAGGCGCGGGAGTGGGTGATCGCGGACCTGGACGACTCGGTCAAGATTCCGCTGGGGTCGCTTCCGCAGAGCCTCGAGAAGCTCTCGAAGGAGGACGACATCGTCGTCTACTGCCGCAGCGGCGCCCGCTCCGGCAACGCCGTGCAGTTCCTGCTGCAGAACGGCTACGAGAAGGCGAAGAACCTGGCGGGCGGAATCAACAGGTGGGCGGAGCGGATCGATCCGTCTCTGCCGAGGTACTGAGACGATGCGTAAGGTTGGCCTGGTCCTGCTCGCGATCGGCCTCGCCGGCTTCCTGCTCGCTTCGAGCCAGCGTGCGGGCTACGACTCGGTCGAGGGCTCGATCAAGGCGACGTTCTCCTCGAGCGAGCGCGGCAAGCGTGAGGGCTGGGAGACGGCGCGGTGGCTGCTCGCCGGGGTGGCGGTGATCGGACTCGTCTTCACCGTCCTGCCGGGCAAGAAGAGCTAGTCCTTCTCTTTTTCCTTCGCTTCCTTCTTGGGGCGGTCGGCGGCGGCGGGCGGTAGAACGGTCGCCACCCGCTTGCCGGTGGTCTCGATGCGCTCATGCAGGGCGCGGTACGTCTCGATCAGGCGGTCGAACGCCTTCTGCTTTTCGCCGTGCGTTTCCGGGGTCATCCCGAGGAACCGGCGGCCGGCGATCGTGCGGTGATAGCTGAAGAGCTCGACGGTCAGGTCCGTGTAGCGCGGCGCGTAGAGGCTCTGGGGAAGCGACGCGGGGTCGGCGTCCGAGAGGGCGTTGGCGAGGGCGCGGAAATCTTGGGTGGACAGCGTGAGCTCGCGGGCGGGAGCCGGGGCCTTGCCGGCCCTCGTCGGTTCGGCCGTGGCGCGTAGGCCGCTCGTGCGCAGGGTCCAGCCGGTGTCGGGTGTCTCGGTCGCCTTCGGGTCCGGGGGTCGCTGGACCGACGTTTCGAGGACATGCGGCGAGAGCTTGCCCGCGGCGAGAAGCCCGAGGCCCTCCTCCATGCTCGTCGCGCCGACTCCGCGCGTCGCCGGCTCCGCACAGGCATCGAGAATTCGATTGACGAGAAGGTCGAACTCCTTCGACTGGTCGCCGTCGACGAGCTGAATGACCGTCTTCGATGCCGTTCCGGCCAGGACCGTCAGGCGTCCCTTGAGCCGCGGCCCCTCGTGTTCCTCTCCTTCTTCCGATTCTCCGAAATGGTCAGGCATCGCTCCGAAATCCGCTTCCGCGATGGCTTTCAGAAGTGCGAGGACCTGGGATTTCGAGATTTGGAATTGCAGTTGTCGTTGCCAGATGCCGACGCCGTCTCCGAAGATGCGCGCCGACGTCGCCTTTCCGGCGCGCGACCAGTAGGCATCGATCCGGACGTCGTCGACGCTCACCTTGCCTGCGATCCGGTTCCGCAGAGCGGACGTGATGGGGGCGGGAGGCTCGGACGCGCCGGCCGCGGACCAGGCGATCGCCGCCCCGGCGACGATCGTGAGCAAACGCATCCTGCTCGATCTCACTTGCCCTCCGTCGGCCGGCTGTTTCCGGGAAGGCGGGTCAGCCCGCCACCGTCGTGTCGGGATCGTCGTCGAGCAGGCGATTCACTTTCGCTGCGAGGATGAAATCGTTTTCGTGAAGCCCGCCGATCTTGTGCGTCCAGAGCGTCAGGTCCACCTTGTTCCAATGGATCGCGATGTCGGGGTGATGGCCCTCGCGCTCGGCGACGTCCGCCACCCGGTTGACGAATTTCATGGCCTCGACGAAGTCGCCGAACTCGAAGCGCCGCGCGAGCCGCGTGGCGTTTTCCGCGAGCCCCCAGCCGGGCAAGGCGGAAAGAAGTTCCTGGGCCTGCTCGCCCGTCAGCGACGGAACACCCCCACGGCAGGGCGCGCAGCTCTTCGAGGCCAGCTTCTCCATGTCGTCGACCATTCGGCGCTCCGGGGCGATCCTACCTCCGGCGGCCGAATCGGGCGATTTGACCCGGGGGGCGGCCTCCGCAGATAATCCGCGTCCCTCGAGCGACTGGGAGGTCGTTCAATGGTAGGACAACTGGCTCTGGACCAGTGAATCGGGGTTCGAGTCCCTGCCTCCCAGCCAAGTTTCCCCGGGAACTTGTGGCTCTTTGGGTACGTTGGCTGCTCCGTCGCCTAAATGCGAGTCTTCCCGATCGCCTCGAGATCGTCGCCCACGGAGGCGACGTCGGAACCACTGGGAAAAAGAAGGAGGTCCCTGCCTCCCCTCTTGCCGGGAAGATGCAGGGACCTCCGAAGAGCGGCCGACGGAATACTGCTGCGAGCCTACTGCACGTTGACGGCGAGCGGCTGCGAAGGAATGCCGTTGGCGACGACCTCGAGTTTGCTCGGGCCCGTCTCCTGGTTGGCGGGCACATCGAATTGGGTCGACACGATGCCGTTGAATGCGACGGCCATGCTGCTGTGGTCATGCGTCCGGCTGTAGAAAACGTGGCCGGTTGCGTTGTTTGTGATGCGGACGATCGGGTAATTCGTGGCGCTTTGAGCATCGTCCCCGTAAGCCGCTCCCTGCGACATCCCGTTGAAAAGATGCCCGGAGATAACGTATGACCCTCCGGGACTCACCGTCGTAGGGGCCTTCTGGATCCTGGGCTGCCATGCCGGATCGTAGGTTCCCGTGGGGTTGTAAACCGAGACAAAGAAGAAGTCGGTGAACAGAATCTGCCCGGTGGGAAGGACCAGCATGTTGCCGTAGAACGATGAGTCGTTGGCCGCGTTGGGCGCGGGTGGAGCCGTCGTCAGGTTTGTACCATCCCACTCGAAGAAGGTTGAAGGCGTGTTGAAGATCGTTGGGCTCGCCATCATCAGAACCTTCCCGTTGGGCTCGAGCGCGGCGGGGCCATCGGCGATACCGAGGTCTTCGGGGAAATCGGGACCCGCCTTCCAGCTTCCTTTGTAAATCGCGGTGTGAGCGGCGCCGCAGCCGTTGGCTCCGGTGGCGAAGACGCTCCCGTCGGGCCGCAAGACCGCTGGCCCCACCTCGTACGAGGCGAAACGGCGTCCACCGCAAGCCGCCGCGGAGTCCCAGAGCTGCACACGCGTGCCTCCGCCGGGACTCGTCCAGTTGCCCGACGCGGGGTCGTAGAACTCAAAGTTCGTGCCGGTCGGGTCGTACTGACCGACGTAGGCGTCGACTGTCAGCACCTTCTTGTTCGGCAACAGCGTCCATCCCTCCTCATCGTGGATATCGAACTTGCCCGAGCCGGTGGGCGTCCAGGTGAGGGTTATGGGATCTAGCAGCGCCTCGTCTCTGGTGCAGCAATCGGACTGCATGTAGGTTCCGTCGAAGAGAACAACGCCCTGGGCATCGCCGATCGTTTGCGGAAAGGGTCCAAAACCCCCGAAGAACGGAGGAGGAGCCACGAGCGTCCATGCGTCGGCGACCGGGTCGTAGATGGCGCCCTGAGCGGTCCAGGCTGGGGTCAAAAAGTTGTATTCGCCACCCTCGATGATGACCCGGCCGTCGGGGAGAACGGCCGTCGAGTGATACAGCGGGCTGTAGCCGGCTGGCAGCGAGGCTAACTGAGTCCAGGTTCCGTTCACGTAGCTGCCGGACTGGTCGGGGGTGAGCTTCCACCAATCCTGGCAGCCGTTGTCCTGCAACATCACGGTGCCGTCCGTCAGCAATACCGGGCTACCCGGGCCGCAATCGAATAGATCGAGCACCGGAGGTTGGGTCGTCAGCAATTGCCACGCAGGTGGCGCCGCTCCGAGAGCGAGAGCATTCGCATGCTTCACCGCGGCGGCCGCGTTCTTCTTCGGCGGTAGGGGCTTAATTCGGAAGGGTTGTGCGCCGGCAAGGCCGGGTCGAGCCAGCGACGCGAGTAAAGCAACTGCCAGTATCCTGAGAATCCGAACATTTCCGCCTTTCATGAGTCCTCCTTTACACACCCTTGCTTTGATCCAATGGGGTTTCACCGAGATTCCAGGGTTTCGATCCGGGATCGGCAGGTGGGTTACCGGCCACATTCTTCTTCCTCGATGACAGAGCAACGTGGCTCGGGTTCCGAAGGCACGAAAATCGATCAGGAGAATCTGTCTTCAGGTTCACGGAGGCGAGCGCGGCCCCGAACCATCGACTCGCAACCTCTCGACTCCGAGAGTCATTGCTACTCTCCTCTCGTCGGACTTCGCGCCGTGCGCGAGTTCGAGAGGTAGGTATCAAATCATGGCGAATCGGAGCTGACAACATACTCGCCGGTTCGCGTGCGGCCGGCGCAGACTGAAGACCTCAGGCTGGAGGCGTGGCGCTTTGACGCACCTGGGCAGGAGAGACGAGGCGATCGGGGGAGGCCGCACCGCCGGCCGGCTTGCTCGGATGGGGCTCGTCCGGTCTACCGATCCCTCACTCCGGGTTCGCTCGCGCGGCGCGGGCCTCCTCGCTCCCTTCGGCCGGGCGACCATTCGCGCCGCAAGCGGAGAGGGGCCGATGGCTCTCTGGCGGTAGCTCCGGCTCCTCGTCGCGCCGTTCGATACAATCATCGTCGAATCTCTCCCCCTGTCATACGGAGCGTCAGCGAGGGATCCCCTTACTCGCCGTGTCATCGCTCGGTAACCGATTCGGCGGTCTCGTCTAGAATCCCCGCTACGACCAGCCGATAGCACTTCCTTCGGGACGCGCCTCGGTCCGTACGAGATCCTCGCGCCGATCGGGCGCCGGCGGTGGGGGAAGTCTACCGGGCCAGGGACGAGCGCTTGAAGCGCGAGGTCGCGATCAAGGTCCTGCCCGCGGAGCTCGCGTCGGACCAGATAGATTGGAGCGCTTCGAGAAGGAAGCGCAGTCGGCCTCCGCGCTGAACCACCCGAACATCGTCACTATCTACGACGTCGGCGCTTCCGAAGGCGTCTCCTGGATCGCGATGGAGTACGTCGATGGAGACGTCCTGCGAAGTCTTCTTGCTGGTGGAGCGCTTCCCGCAAGAAGCCCTACTCGATCGCAACCCAGGTGACCCAGGGGCTCGCCAAGGCGCACGAGGCCGGGATCGTGCATCGCGACTTGAAACCCGAGAACCTGATGGTGACGGCGGACGGCCTCGTCAAGATCCTGGACTTCGGCCTCAGCCAAGCTGACGGGGCCGGTCTCCGGGACGACCAGGAGTCGCAGTTGCCGACGATGGGGGGGACACGCCCCGGCATCATCCTCGGAACCGTCGGCTATATGTCGCCCAGAACAGGCCGCGGGAACGGCGGTGGACTTTCGATCCGACCAATTCTCATTCGGCTCGATCCTCTACGAGATGGCGACGGGCAAGCGCGCGTTCCAAGAAGACCGCCGTCGACACGCTCGCGGCGATCCTGAAACGAGGAGCCCCGAGCCGCTGCGCGCCGCGAATCCGGACGCTCCCGGAGCCACTGCGCTGGATCATAGAAACGTGTCTCGCAAAGGAACCGGCGGATCGCTATGCCTCGACGAAGGATCTGGCGCGGAGCTCGCGCGGATCCCGGGCCAGATGGCGACGGCCGGAGTCTCGGGTGCCACCTCCGCAATCGGCGAGCCGGCCGGAATGACGACTTTGTCGCAAGGGGCGATGCCGGCGCAGCCGGCGCGACCCAGAGCATGGCCGTTGCCGTCGTCGTGGCCGTCGTCATCGCGGCGACCCTCGGAATCGCCTGGTTCTGGCATCGTTCCTCGCGCGCGCGGTGGCTGCGCAAGATCGCTACACCCGAGATCGCGCGCCTCCTGGCCGCCGAGGATTTCGTGAAGGCGGCGACCAGATCCAGGAGGCCCGGGCCGTGCTCCCGGAGGATCCGACCCTGGTCGGTTTCTGGAACCAGGCGACGATGGAAATGTCCGTCACGAGCACGCCCGCTGGCGCGGACGTCTCGTATCGACCCTACCGGGGCGAGCAGAAGGCGTGGAAGAGCCTCGGCCAAACGCCGCTCGACAAGGTCCGCGTGGCGAAGGACTTCTACCTCTGGCGCATCGCGAAGCCGGGGTTCGTGACGGCGTACCGGATTGCGCCGACATGGTCCTTCGGTTGGGGAAGGGAGATGACCTGTCCCCTCGATCCGGACGGAAATGCGCCTGCAGGGATGGTGCGGATACAGGGCGGGAAGACCGCGCTCACGATCCCCGGCCTCGATCATCTTCCCGAGGCCGAGCTCGGAAATTACCTGATCGACCGGCACGAGGTCACCAACGAGGAGTACAAGAAGTTCGTCGATGCCGGCGGGTATCAGAAGCGTGAGCTTCTGGAAGCAGCCCTTCATGAAGAGACGGACGCACGATTCCGTGGGAGGAGGCGGTCACTCGCTCTTCGCGACGCGACGGGGCGTCCTGGACCGGCGACCTGGGAGGCGGGCAGCTACCCGAAGGGGCATGGAGAAGCATCCGGTCGCCGGCGTGAGCTGGTACGAGGCGGCGGCGTACGCCGAGTTCGCGGGCAAGAGCCTTCCCACCGTCTACCACTGGAACGCGGCCGCGCAGACCGAGGCCAGCATGCTGATCGTGTCGGGGAGCAACTTCCGAGGCGGCGGAACCGTGCCGGTGGGCGGCGCGGGCAGCCCTGAGCGGATTCGGCACCACGGACATGGCGGGTAACGTCAAGGAGTGGTGCTGGAACGAGAGCCGGGACGGTAAGCGCTTCATCCTCGGCGGCGGCTTCGGCGAGCCGACCTACATGTTCATCGAGCAGGACGCGCAATCGCCCTGGGATCGCCAGGCCGAACTACGGATTTCGATGCGTGAAACTCGACGCGCCGCCTCCCGCGGCCGCGGCCGCGAAGATCGAGGTTCCGTTCCGCGACTTACTCGAAGGAGACGCCGGTCTCGGACGAGGTCTTCAAGGCCTACAAGGGCCTGTACGCCTACGACAAGACGGAGCTCCACGCGCGAAGGTCGAGGAGACGGAGGAGACCGAGGACTGGACGCGCGAGAAGGTGAGCTTCGACGCGGCCTACGGCAACGAGCGCGTGATCGCCTACCTCTTTCTGCCGAGAGAACGCGTCGCCGCCGTACCAGGCGGTCGTCTATTTCCCGGGCTCGGGCGCGATCGGCACGGACAAGTTCGAGCCTCGTCCTGGGGCTACGCCGATTTCCTTCCGAAGAGCGGGCGCGCGCTGATGTTTCCCGATCTACAAGAGCACCTACGAGCGGCGAGACGACCTCGAGTCCGCTACCGGAGCCGACGGCGTTCTGGCGCGACCACGTGATCGTGTGGTCGAAGGACCTGGGCCGATCGCTCGACTATCTCGAGACGCGGAAGGACATCGACGCCGAAGATGGCCTACGAGGGCTTAGCTGGGGCGGGCCGTCGCGCCCGTCATGCTGGCGGTCGAGAAGCGATTCAAGGCGGCCATCCTCGACTCGGGAGGCCTCGAGTTCCAGCGGACCCTCCCGGAAGTGGACGCGTTCAACTTCGTGCCGCGGGTGACATCCCCGTGCTGATGCTGAACGGCCGCTACGACCACTTTTTTCCGGTCGAGTCGTCGCAGCGGCCGTTCTTCCGCTCTCGGAACGCCGGAGAAGGACAAGCGGCACGTCGTCTACGAGACCGGGCACGCAGTTCCGCCGCAAGGAATTCATCCGCGAGAGTCTCGACTGGCTCGATCGGTACATGGGTCCGGTGAAGCGAAATTGACCACGCTCCGATGACGCTCTCCGCCGGGTCCCGCCTCGGTCCCTGCGAGATCCTGTCCTCCCTCGGCGCGGGCGGAATGGGGGAGATCCGAGCCGCGTGTCCGGGGTCCGTGCTGCCCGGAGCACCTTTCGCGGGACGTCTCACAGCGCCGACCGGTGGTAAGTTGGCGCAATGATCACGAACGCCGGGTCCGGAACAAACGTTCACGAAATTGCCGAAGGGATCTATCGGATCAACACTCCGCTCTCCGCGGTGCCCGGAGGGTTCTCGTTCAACCAGTATTTGGTCGTGGATGACGAGCCCTTGCTGTTTCACACCGGCCTGAGACGCATGTTCCCGGTCGTGCGCGAGGCGATCGCGAGCGTGATCCCGGTCGAGCGGCTCCGCTACCTTGCCTTCTCGCATTTCGAGTCCGACGAGTGCGGCGCCTTGAACGATTTGCTCGCCGTGGCTCCGCGCGCGGTTGCAGTGTGCAGCCAGGTTGCCGCGATGGTGTCCGTCGAGGACTTCGCGGACCGCGCCCCCCGGCCGCTGGCCCACGGCGAGACGCTCCGCCTCGGGAAGCACGAGGTGCGCTGGCTGGATGCACCGCACGTGCCGCACGGCTGGGAAACGGGGCTCCTTTTCGAGCAGAAGACTCGTACGCTTTTCTGCGGCGACCTCTTCACCCAGAACGGCCCGGGAGAGACGCCGGTCACCGAATCCGACATCCTCGGGCCTAGCGAGACCTTCCGAAAGCAAATGGACTACTACTCGCACTCGAAGAACGCTGCCCCCATCCTCGAGGCTCTTGCCGCGACGGAGCCGACGACCCTCGGGTGCATGCACGGCAGCGCGTGGAAGGGGGACGGCGGCACCTTGCTACGCAACCTCGCCCGAACGCTCGCTGCCTGACCGCTTTCTGTCGTCCCGGTCAGTCATCCCGAGCCATTTGTCATCCCGAGCGCAGCGAGAGATCCCCTTCGAGCCACGGTCCGGCTCGAAAAGCGATCTCTCGGCCTTGGGGGCCCCCGAGATCGCAATCGGGGTAGTGCGTTTCAGCGGGGAGGAAGCGGCCGGGGTCGTTTCCTCCACGCACTCGAAATCGAGCACGACGGTTTCGACACGCTGGTCCCACGTGTGCTGCCGGAGCACTCGCTGCCGGGCCCGCCGCCCCATGGCCGATCGTGCGCTTTCGTCCCCGAGCAGATGCGCCGCCTGGTCGAGGAGGTCGGCCTTGGACACAAACGCCGCCGTCTCGCGGCCGGCCTCGAAGAACTCCGTCAGCGTCGCGAACGACTCGACCAGTGTCGGCACGCCGCAGGCCGCGGCGAGCATCGCGCGCGGCGTGATGTGGAAGGTGTCCCGGAATTTCCCGGGGGCGTCGTCCAGGCGCGCCGTCTCGAGCACGAGCCGCGCCCGGTGGATCCCCGCTCGCAGCAGCTCCGGTGTGTCGAGGGGCGGGAGCGCCGGAGTGCTCCACCGCGTCTCGCCGACGTGCCGGTGGAGGCGCACCCGAAATCGCTCGGCAAGGGCTGCGACGAGCTCGTCGCGCCACGGCGTCCATCGGCCGAAATAGAGGAGGTCGCAGTCCGGCTCGGCGCGTTCGGGCCGGTCGAGCTCGGGGTCCGCCGCCGGGTCGCAGCGTCGTGCGGCGACCCCGCGCGCGGCGTACGCCGACAGGGTTTGCGGGTCCTGCGTGTAAAAGAGATCGAATCGCGGAGCGATCGAAAGCGAGGCGGAGAGCCCGTACGGGTCCGCGAGCGCGAATCCCACGAGCGCCGTCTCCCTCGGAAGCATCCGGGCCGCCCGTTCGGACAGGTGGAGAGCGTCACCGAAGCACACGACGACGTCCGGCGGCGGGTCCGTATGCTCGATTACCGCTTCGTCGGGAACGGTCGCGGGCCGCGGTGCGCCGGTCGCAGCGGATGCGTGAAAGCGCCGCGGCTCGATGAGCGTTGTGCGAAACGCCTTCTGGAACGCGCGCAGCGGCGCAAAGCGGGTGTTGCACAGCGGCGGCTCGCCGACGTTTCCGAAGAGCAGGAGATCGGTCATCGTTACAGCCGTCGCCTGTTCCTGTGAACAGGAGTGCGGCGGCACGACCCGAATTTCTCGCGCGCGCCGAGTGTGAGCGCGATCACCATTGCGTCACATTAATGCAAGACGAAGCGGCTCCGCCGAGCGGATCCGCGACCTACAATCGAGCGCATCATGAAAATCCAGGAAGCCCGCGCGATCGCACGACGTGTCTCTCGCCTCGTCATCGGTGTCTTCGCGGTCTGTGCTCTCATGCCTCCGAATCTCGTGGCTCTGCCCTCCGTCATGCTCACCCAGATGCCGGGGACCTTCTCGTCGCCCGTCCACATCGCCAACGCCGGGGACGGCTCCGGGCGGCTCTTCGTCGTCGAGCAGGCCGGGACGATCCGCGTCTACAAGAATGGCGCGCTTCTGCCGACGCCGTTTCTCGACATCACGGGGCTCGTGACCTGCTGCGGCGAGGAGGGGCTTCTCTCGGTTGCCTTCCATCCGGACTACGGCTCGAACGGGTACTTCTACGTCTACTACATCAACCGGCTCGCGAGCCCCGGGGACATCACGGTCGCCCGCTACCACGTCTCGGCGAACCCGGACGTGGCCGACCCCGCGTCGGCGCAGATCGTCCTCGTCGTGCCGCACCCGGTCAACTCGAACCACAACGGCGGCCAGCTTTTCTTCAGCCCGACCGACGGCTACCTCTATATGGGGACGGGAGACGGAGGGGGAGGCGGGGATGGGCCAAACAACGCCCAGAACCTGACGGTGATGCTCGGCAAGATGCTCCGGCTCGACGTCAACGGCACCGGCGCCGTTCCGTGCGGGCAGAGCGCCGCGATGCCGTACGCGATCCCTGCCTCCAACCCCTTCGCCGGGGACGCGACCGACTGCAAGGAGATCTGGGCATACGGCGTTCGCAATCCGTGGCGCTTTTCCTTCGACCGCGTGACGGGGGACCTCTTCATCGGAGACGTGGGCCAGGACCTCTATGAGGAGATCGACTTTCAGGCGGCGACGTCGACCGGCGGCGAGAACTACGGCTGGCACAAGATGGAAGGCTTCCACTGCTACAACCCCTCGACCGACTGCAACGACGGCAGCCTGACTCTCCCGATCCTCGAGCACGCACACGCCTCCGGCTGGTGCGCCATCAACGGCGGCTTCCGCTATCGCGGCGCCGCGATCTCGTCGCTCTACGGGTACTACGTCTATTCGGACACGTGTCTCGGGGATCTCTACGCTTCGGCCGACGCGGGCGGCGGGAACTGGACGGATGCGCTCCTGCTCGCGTCCTCTCACTCGGTGTCGAGCTTCGGCGAGGACGAAGCGGGCGAGCTCTACATTGCGGATCTCGGCGGGAAGATCTATCGGATCGACCAGGCGCCCTTTCCGGTGCCTTCCGTGTCGAGCCTCTCTCCGGCGTCCGTGATCGCGGGCGATCCGGACTTCGTCCTGACGGTCAACGGCACGGGTTTCGTGCCGGAATCGGTCGTCCGGGTCAACGGGGCCGACCGACCCACGACCTTCGTCTCGGCCTTGCAGTTGACGGCGAACGTTCCGGCGAGCGACATCGCGGCGGCGGGGGGCGCCTCGATCCTGGTCTTCACGAAATCGCCAGGGGGTGGCGCTTCGAATTCGAAGACGCTCGACATCAATCCCACCTTCCTGGACGTGTCCCTGGGATACTGGGCCTACTCCTTCATCGAGGCCGTCTACAACGCGGATGTGACAGCGGGATGCGGCGGACGCCTCTATTGCCCCGAAAAGCCAGCCACCCGGGCCCAGATGGCGGTCTTCCTGCTCATGGCGAGCCAGGGACCCGCCTACGTGCCGCCCGCCTGCACGCCGGGCAGCCCGATCTTCTTGGACGTGCCCTGCCCGACTGGTTTCGCGGTCCGCTTCGTCGAGGACCTGGCCAACCGCGGGATCACCGCCGGCTGCCAGGTCGGGGAGTACTGCCCGGCGGATCCGATCACCCGGGCGCAGATGGCCGTGCTGCTGCTCGCGACGAGCCAGGGATCCAGCTACGTTCCACCGGCCTGCACGCCCGGAAGCCCAATATTTTCCGATGTACCCTGCCCGGGCGGCTTTGCGGTCGACTTCATCGAGGACCTGTACCATCGGAAGATCGCGGCCGGCTGCGGCAGCGGGAAGTTCTGCCCGAACGATCCGGTCACCCGCGCCGAGATGGCGGTTTTCCTTACCTCGACGTTCGCTCTGCCTTTGCCCTAACGAAAGCGGGCTCGAGGAATCGCGCGGCTTCCAAATTTCTGGAGCCGCCTCGTGGCCGACGGGGCGGACTATGCCCTTATTCAGACTGAGGCCCAAGGACCAACGAGAGTCTCGTTGACACAGAATCGATCGAGATGATCTAGTCCTGAGTGATCCACACTCTGATCAGCTCGTAACGGAGGAACGGTATGCATGTCCGCACGGAGACTCGGCTCTCCTCGGCTGTCCTCTCGGCAAGCGCTCGGCTTCTGGCTTGCCTTCTCCTCGGCACTCCGGTGCTTGCAGCAGAGCAGGCGGTGCAGGCCGAGCAACGAACGCCGAGCCTCAACCCCGCGGTTCGGCGAGGAAGTTTCGCGTCACTTCGCGAGTTCAAATTCACCGGACCGATCGAGCCGCGCCCGAACCGCGAGATCAACAACGAAGTGATTCCGAAGGCCCACCCGGCCGCCCCGGTGAAGAGGGACCCCGTTCTCCAGAAGCGCTTCGGCACTTCTCAGCCCGATCAGCTCGGACAGTTCGAGGGCCTTTCCGAGCAGGACAACATTGCGACGATCGGAGGCGCGATCGTTCCTCCGGATACCAACGGCGACGTCGGCCCGAACCACTACATCCAGTACATCAACCTCATTTTCAGCATCTACGACAAGTCGGGCGCGACCGTTCTTGGCCCGTTTCCGGGCAACGTGTTCTGGCAGAGCCTCGGTGGCCCCTGCAAGGACAACAACAACGGCGACCCGATCGTCAAATACGACAGGCTGGCGGATCGATGGGTCTTCACGCAGTTTGCCCTCCCCAACTTTCCCGCCGGACCTTCCTATCAGTGCTTCGCGGTCTCGCAGACGAGTGATCCGACCGACGGCTACTGGGTCTACCAGTTCACGATCGGTAGCGACACGCTCGGGTGGGGCGACTATCCGAAGCTCGGCATCTGGCCCGACGCGTACTACATGACCTTCAACATGTTCACGCCCTCATTCAACGGGATGGGCTCGTACGCGTTTGACCGCAGCTCCATGCTCAACGGCGACCCGGCGTCCTCGATTTCCTTCCAGCCTTTCGACGGCGGAGGGCTTCCCTCCGACCTCGATGGCCCGACGCCCCCGCCCGTGGGATCCCCGAATTACCTCATGACCTGGTGGAACAACTCTCCCGGAACCCTGAACGAGTACCAGTTCCACGTCGACTGGGCGACGCCCGCCAACAGCACGTTCACCGGTCCGGTCGCGATCCCGGTCGCGGATTTCCTGTCGCCCGTGTGCAGTGGATTCCGGAACCAGTGCGTCCCGCAATTGGGTTCCCCGGAGCTTCTCGAGACGCTCGAGAGCGACATGATGTACCGGCTCGCGTACCGCAACTTCGGCGATCACGAGTCTCTGGTCGTGAACCATACGGTCGGCACCGAGTCCGGGGGCGCGGGCGTTCGCTGGTACGAGATCCGTACGCCCGGCGATACACCCACCGTCTACCAGCAGGGCACCTATGCGCCGGATGCAGGTTTCCGCTGGATGGGCTCGATTGCCATGGACCGCAATGGGAACATCGCCCTCGGCTACTCGAGGTCGAGCACTTCACTTCATCCTCAGATCGCCATCACCGGGCGTCTCGTGGGAGATCCGCTCGGAACGATGGGCGCCGAGGACATCGTCGTGGCCGGTACAGGCAGCCAGGTCAGCAGCGTCAATCGCTGGGGCGATTACAGCTCGATGGCGGTCGATCCGACCGACGACTGCACCTTCTGGTACACGCAGGAGTACTACGCTTCGACCGCTGCCTTCGACTTCAAGACGCGCATCGGGTCCTTCCGGTTTCCGAGCTGCACGTCCGGTCCCACGGGCATTCTCGAGGGAACCGTCACGAATGGGTCCGCGCCGCTTGCCGGCGCCACGATCACCGCAACGCCTGCCGCCACCCGACCCACGGTCATCAATGCCGCGGGTGACTCGACGACGACGACGGACGCATCGGGTCATTACCAGTTCCTCACGCTCCCGACGGGCGACTACGGCGTCACGGCCGCGAGGGTCGGATACGGGCAGTCCTCGGCGAATGTCTCCGTCAGCTCCGGCGGCGACACGGTGCAGGACTTCGTCCTGTCGACGACCAACACGGTCCTGGTCAACGGCTTGGTCAAGGACGGCTCGGGTGAGGGCTGGCCGCTGTACGCGAAGATCGACATCAGCGCCGCCGGGGGTTTCCCCGGCGCCAGCCTGTATACCGACCCCCTGACCGGCTACTACTCGCTCAGCCTCTATCAGGGGCTGACCTACAACTTCGTCGTCACGGCGATGTCGCCCGGCTACCTGCCGGGTGGCGGCCCGCTCAGCCTGCCGCCTCCTCCCTCGGCGCCGGGCGCCCCGGGCGGAGTCGTCGCCAATTGGTTGCTCAACGTGGGGGCGACCTGTGATGCTCCGGGGTATGCCCTTGGCTCCTTCGGGCCGGCCGTGCTGACCGAGGGCTTCGATGCCGGCGTGATTCCGCCGGGCTGGTCGGTGGACTCGGTGTCGGGCAGCGCCGTCTGGCAGGTGTACACGGGGGGCGATCCGTGCGACGAGTTCTCCGGCAATCGAACGGGCGGCTCGGGCCCCTACGCGATCCTCAATAGCAATTGCGACAGCGACGAGGCGAACAACGACGTCTCCTTCCTGGTCACGAAGCCGTTCGACCTGTCTTCGAGCAAGAACGCCTTGATTCGCTGGGCCAACGATTTCATCGACCTCGGTGCTGGATCGGTTGCGGACGTGGACGCGAGCACCGACGGAGGAGCGAGCTGGAGGAACATCTGGGAGAGCAAGGTGGACGTTCCGGGGCCGGGACCGCAGTCTGCAGACCTGTCGTTTGCGGCGGGCAAGGCCAACGTCCAAGCTCGCTTCCGCTATCAGGGCTTCTGGGCCTGGTGGTGGCAGGTCGATGACGTCCAGGTCGGGCCCGTGGCTTGCACCCCGTTGCCCGGCGGCCTGGTCTTCGGGACGGTGAAGGACTCCAACACGGGGCTCGGCTTGAACGGCGCGATGGTCCTCAACCTGCCGGACGACGGTTCGGTGACGACGGCTCCGATGCCCGGCCAGGGCGAGGGCTACTACACGCTCTTCAGCGGGAGCGGATCGCAATCGTTCGAGGCCTCGGACAAGGGCTACACATCGGTGACGAAGAGCTCCACGGTCATACCGAACAGCGTCGTCCGACTCGACTTCTCTCTCCCCGCCGCCCGGCTGAATGCGGCTCCTCGGCCGCTCTCGGCGATCGTCGATCCCGGCGGGGTGGCCGAGAAGACTCTGAACATCTCGAATTCCGGGACCGGAAGCGGCAGCTTCGCCCTGGTCGAGATCAATGCGCCGGCGCCGATACAGCCGACTGGACCCAACTCGTCCTTCGACCCCAACGCGCGCAAGGCCGCCATCAAGCGGATCAGGTTCGACAAGCTCAACTCCGGCGGCACGGAGCCGGTTCCCCCGCCGGCCAACCTTCCGAAAAATGTCCCGCAGACGCCCGGGGCCGGCGACGTCGTCAGCTCCTTTGACTCGGGCCTCGATGGCGGTTGGGGGGTGGCCTTCAACACCGACGCGGGAAATCTCTGGATCTCGAACCCCGACGATCCGCCGGACGGCAAGTTCGGCGATGGTCTCGAATATCAGTACTTGCCGGGTGGGACCCAGACCGGCGAGACGATCGACATCACCAACTCGGGCGGCTCGTGGCAGGCCGACGCGACCTACAACGCCAGAACCGGCATGATCTGGGAGGTCAACGTCAGCGGCGACAACTGTCTCTTCGAGATCGATCCCGTCGCGAAAGTCGTAACGGGCAACGAGATCTGCTCGGGCTGGCCGACGTCCCAGCGCGCCGTGGCCTACGACCCGGCTTCGGACACCTACTACGTCAGCGGCTACAACGACGTCGTCGTCTACCACATCGACACGGCAGGAAACCTGCTCGACTCGGCATCCGTCGGTGTTGCTCCGGCCGGCATGGCTTACAACCCGGTGACGGGGCACCTGTTCCTGTACACGCGGTCTTCGCCGCCCTACGATGTTTGGGTCGTCGACCCGAAGAATGATTACTCCATGGTGAGCGGCTTCGTCGTGATGAACAGCGGGACTCCTTTGAATCCGACGGCAGCTGGCATGGAGATCGATTGCGACGGGCGCCTCTGGCTCTACGATCTCAACACGTCGGCGGTGTATCAGGTCGAATCGGGCGAGGCGGCGGGCGCCTGCATCAGCGGTATCCCGTGGCTCTCGGAGACCCCGACGTCGGGGACGGTTCCGGGCTCGGGCGGCGGTTCGCATCCGGCGACGATCGGAACCAATCCGTTCCCGGTGGCTGTGTCGTTCGATTCGACGGGCCTCCCGCCGGGCCTGCGCCAGGGTCAGCTGGTCATGAACGCCGATACGCCGTACGCTCCACCGCCGGCGGTCACGGTCGATCTCACCGTTCGTTTTGCCGACGTCCCGGACAACAGCTTCGCGTGGAATTTCATCTACGGGGCGGCCGGCGCGGGCGTGATGCCGGGTTGCGCGCCGCTGTCACCGACCTTCGACTTCTGCCCCGACGTCCTCGTCACGCGTCGGAGCATGGCGGGCTTCATCGAGAGAGCCATCCACGGAGCCCTGACGCCGCCTCCGATCTACCTCGGCGAGTTCGACGACGTCGCGATCGGGAGCTTCAACGCGGACTACATCCAGGGTCTCGTGGACGACCAGATCACGGCCGGGTGCAGCCTGGCTCCGCCGCTCTACTGCCCGGACCTGCCGATACCGCGCGAGCAGATGGCCGTATTCATCCTGCTCGGGGAGCACGGATCGGACTACCGCCCGCCTGACTGCACGACGCAGCTCTTCGACGACGTTCCATGTTCGGTGCCGGCCTCGAGCGGCTTCGCGCCGTGGGTCAACCAGTTGTACCGGGAGGGCATCACGGCCGGCTGCAGCACGACTCCGAAGTTGTTCTGCCCGAACCACGATCCGAGCAACACGGTCGATCCGAACAACGGGTGGTCCACGAACGCGCAGATGGCGGTCTTTCTCGTGACGGCATTCAAGCTTCCGTACGTTCCCTAGGCAACCAGGTCGGCCCGGCTGGACCCGTAGAGGGTGCCGGCCGGGCGCCCGCCCTCTCGCTCAACTGCGGGAAGGCCCGAGATGGGGTGGCCACGCGAAGCCGATCCGTCGATCGCTGGTGATGCGTCGCGACCAGTGGTTTTCTGTTGACGCAGAACGTCGACGAGTGCTCTAGTTCCCCTGCGATTTCTCGATTCGCATCAAAACGACGGAGGAACGGTATGCACCGGATCTCGGCGGCAAGGCTGTGGGCCTTCTTTGTCTCGGCTGGGGCGGGTTTCTATCTGGCCGGAGCGCCTCTCATCGCGAGTGAGCAGACTGTCGCTGGAAAGAGCCTGAAGCCGACGCTCGGATATGCGGTCAAACATGGAGAATCCAAGCCCTTGCGGGACTTCAAGCTGCAGGGACCACTCAGCCCGCAGCCGAAGCGGCAGATCCGGAACGAGACCGCTCTACCGAAGAAGAGGTCTGCGAATCCGGCGACCGATCGAGTCCTGCAGGATCGGTTCGGCGTGTCTCAGCCTGCCGAGCTCGGGCAGTTCGACGGCGGTTCGGAAGCCGACAACGCGACACTCGGCATTTCCATAGTCGTTCCTCCCGATACCAACGGCGACGTTGGCCCCAAACACTACGTTCAGTTTCTCAATACCTTCGTCAACATCTACGACAAGACGGGAACACTCGTCGACGGGCCTTTTCCCGGAAACGCGCCCTTCGAGGGCTTCGGAGGCCCCTGCGAGGCCAACAACGACGGCGACCCGATCGCCAAGTACGACAGGATGGCGGACCGGTGGGTTTTGACGCAGTTCGCTGTTCCGAACTACCCGGCCGGCCCTTCGTACCAGTGTTTCGCGGTCTCGAAAACAGGTGACCCCGCCGGCGCCTACTGGCTCTACGAGTTCACGATCGGGAGCCTTGCCGCCGGCTGGGGCGATTACCCCAAGCTCGGCATATGGCCGGACGGCTACTACATTGCGTTCAACATGTTTACCGCGAGCGCGTTCAACGGAATGGGTGCCTACGCGTTCGACCGCAGCGCGATGCTCAACGGCGCTCCGGCGACTTCGATCTCCTTCCAGCCTTTCGACGGCGGAGGGCTTCCGTCGGACCTCGATGGCCTGACCCTACCGCCGGACGGCTCTCCCAACTACTTTCTTACCCCGTGGAACAACTCCCCAGGAACGCTCAACATTTATCAGTTTCATGTGGATTGGGCGACGCCGGCGAACAGCACGTTTAGCGACGCCGTTGCGATTCCGGTCGCAGACTGGCTCATTCCCTGCGGTTTTGGGCCGTGTGTGCCGCAGCTCGGCTCGTCGGAATTGCTCGATACGCTCTCCGACCGGCTGATGTACAGGCTCGCGTACCGCAACTTTGGCGACCACGAGTCGCTCGTCACCAACGAGACGGTCAGTACTCCGGGCGGGCAGACCGCGGTTCGCTGGTTCGAGATCCGTGATCCGGGCGGGTCGCCCGCGGTTTACCAGGAAGGCTCGTATTCTCCCGACTCGAGCTTCCGGTGGATGGGCTCGATCGCCATGGACAACAACGAGAACATGGCGCTCGGCTACAGCAAGTCGAGCTCGACCGAGCACCCGTCGATCGCCATCACGGGGCGGCTCGCCGGGGATCCGCTCAACACGATGGGTAGCGAGGATGTCTTCTTTTCTGGCGCCGGTAGCCAGCAAAACAGCTTCAACCGCTGGGGCGATTACAGCTCGATGTCCATCGATTCGACCGACGACTGCACGTTCTGGTACACGCAGGAGTACTACGCGACGACGACCGATTTCGACTTCAAGACTCGCATAGGCTCTTTCAAGTTTCCGGGCTGCACCAGCCCGCCGGGAGGATCGATCACGGGCTCCGTGACCGACGGGTCGAATCCGGTCGCGGGTGCGCTCGTGACGGCCGGCCCTTACTCGAGAATAACGGATGCATCGGGAAGCTACGCGTTCTCGAACCTTCCAGTCGGCACGTACGACATGACCGCCTCGAAGTTCGGATACACGAGCGCTGGTGCCTCGGGCGTCAGCGTCGCCGATGGCACAAGCACGGTCGAGAACTTCGCGATCACATCGTTCGGCCCCATCGACGTAAACGGTATCGTGAAGGATGGCTCGGGGGGCGGCTGGCCGCTCTATGCGAAGGTCGTCATCTCGTCCACCGGCGGTACCGATACGCTCTACACCGATCCGGTCACTGGCTACTACGCAACCACGCTCATCCAGGGTGTCTCTTACACCTTCGTCGTCACCGCGGTCAGCGGTGGCTACCTCCCAGGCGGCGGCACGCTCAGCTTCGGCGCTGCCGGTCCCACGGCTCCGGGAGCCGCGGTCCAGAACTGGGACCTCTTGGCCGACCTCCAGGCCTGCAGCGCCCCGGGATACGGCGGCACGATGCACCAATCCTTCGACTCCGGAGCGCTCCCCGCGGGTTGGAACATGGTGACGGCGCCGAACAGCGAGACGTGGACGTTCCCCCTGGTCCAGGATGCTTGTGACACACCGAACAACACGGGTGGCAGCGGCGGCTTCGCAATCTTCGACAGCGGATGCGTCGACCTCGTGAGCGATGACTCGGCGATCGTCGGTCCAACGGTCAACTTGACGAATGCGTCCAGTCCGGTCGTCCAGTGGAACACGGAATTCAATGCGACGCCGTTCTTCGGCGTCGCGACCGCCGACGTGGACGTCAGCACGGACGCGGGAACGAGCTGGACCAACGTCTGGGAAAAAGTCGGCTTCGAGCAGAGCGTATACGGCCCGTCCCTCCAGACCGTGGATATCTCCTCGTTGGCGGCGGGTCAGGCCAGCGTCGCGGCGCGATTCCGCTTCCAGGGCTTCTGGGCCGGCTGGTGGCAGGTGGACAACGTGCTGCTCGGCGATGTGGCGGGAAGCTGCGCGGCGTTGCCGGGCGGCCTCGTCGTGGGCAACGTCACCGACTCAAACACGGGTCTCGGCCTCGTTGGCGCACAGGTGAAGAACCTGCCGAATGATGGCATCGCTCTGACGACCTCCGATCCGGGGCAGGGCGACGGCTTCTACATCCTCTTTGCCGGAAGCGGTTCCCAGCCGTTCGAGGCGTCGAAGGCGAAGTACGCTCCGCAGGACCAGAGCGCTCTGGTCATTCCGAGCACGACCGTCCGCCTCAACTTCTCGCTGGCAGCCGGTCGGCTCGACGCGAGCCCGAAGCCGATCTCCTCGTTCGTTACGCCGGGAGGCACGGACCTCAAGACGCTCACCATGAGCAACACTGGCGGCGCCCCCGCAGGCTTCGTGATCCACGAGCTCAATCTCCCGGCCGTGCAGGCCGGCGCGGCTCCGACGCGTCGATTCTTCAACGGGGCAGAGGTGAAGGCAGCGCTGCAGCGGCTCGGCAAGGTCGGCTCGAGGAACACCGCGGGATCCAGCGCGAGGAGCGCGAAAGGGTTACCGCCAATGCCGAACGCCCCGACGCAGGTCCCAGCACTCGCGGCTGGCAATGTAATCGCTGCATATCCGACAGACATCGCGTACGGCTGGGGCGTGGCCTACGACACCGACGCCAACAATCCCTGGATCTCCAACCCGTCGTTTGGGCTTTCCGGCTTCGGCGACGACAAGGATTACCAGTACACCTCGTACGGCGCGCTCACCGGAAACACGATCGATGATTCGCCTTTGGCTCTGGGGTTTGCGGCAGATGGCACCTACAACCAGCGCACGGGGATGATCTGGCGCCTCAACGACAATTTTGACGACACGAAAAGCTGCATCTTCGAGCTGGATCCCGTTTCGATGGTCACCACGGGCAGATCGATCTGCCCCGCATTCGTGAGTTCGCAGCGCGGGCTCGCCTACGATTACGTGACCAATACTTACCTCGCAGGCGGCTGGAATGACGGGGTGATTTACCGGTTCGATGAAACCGGTGCGATTCTCGAATCTACCTTCGTTGGGTTGAACATCTCGGGCCTCGCCTACAACCCCACGACCGGCCACCTGTTCGTGATGACCAACGACTACGCCACCGCCCCCGACGTTTACGTCCTGGATACGAGGAATTCCTACTTGCTGCTTGGTGCGTTCAAGGTCATATCGGGCGGCTCAGCCGTGTTCACGGATGGGAGCGGCGCGGGAATGGACAACGACTGCGACGGCAACCTCTGGGTGGTGGATCAGAACTCGCAGATGATCTACAAGGTTGCCTCGGGCGAGACCGGTTGGTGCGTCAACGACGTTCCGTGGCTTTCCGAGACGCCGACGGAAGGGACCGTTCCCTCCGGCGGCGGGGGCGGCCACGGCCGTCCGTCATTGACCGCGGGCACCTCCCCGGTGACGCTCCACTTCGATTCGCTGAGCCTGCATCCGGGTCTGCGGCTGGGATCCGTCTTCTTCAGCACGGATACGCCGTACACGGTCGCCCCTGTCCCGGTCAATTTCACCGTTCTGTTCAGCGACGTGCCGCTCGCCGGCCCGGGCAGCTTCGCCCAGAGCTTCATCTATGGCGCCGCGGGTGCCGGGATCATGCCGGGCTGCGCTCCTCAGACGCCGAGCTTTGACTTCTGCCCGAGCGATTTCGTCACGCGCCGGAGCATGGCCGGCTTCATCGAGCGGGCGGTTCACGGGCCGCTCACGCCGCCTCCGGTCTACCAGGGGGAATTCGACGATGTGCTTCTGGGCAGCTTCAACGCCGACTACATCCAGGGCCTCGTCGACGACGGAATCACTGCGGGTTGCAATACCACGCCGCCGCTCTACTGCCCCGACACGCAGATTCCGCGTGAGCAGATGGCGGTGTTCATCCTGCTGGCAGAACATGGCGGCAGCTATCGGCCGCCCGATTGCACGACGCAGATTTTCGACGACGTGCCGTGCTCGAGCCAGTTCGCTCCATGGGTCAACCAGCTCTTCACAGAGGGCATTACGGCAGGCTGCAGCACGAGTCCCGCGCTCTTCTGCCCGAATCCGGCCGCGTCGACGCCGCCCTCGAATGGGTTGGCGACGAACGCGCAGATGGCGGTCTACCTGAGCGTGGCGTTCAAGATCCCGCATCTCTGAGTTTCGTCAGCCGGAGTTCACGGGCGCGGCTCACGCCGCGCCCGTTTTGTTTGTGCCCCTTCCCTTAGTCTGCGCGCCCGAGACGCTGGAGAGGGCTAGACCGCGTCGGTCTCTCCGAGCGACCACTGGTGGTACGCCTCGCTGACGGTCTGGGCGTCGCCGTCCCGGACGATGCGTCCGTGGTGGAGCCAGATCACCCGGTCGCAGGCGCGACGGATGTGCTCGAGCGAATGGGAGACCAGCATGAACGTCTTCCCACCCGAGCGCAGGGCGTCCATGCGCTCCTTGCACTTGCGCTGGAACTTTTCGTCGCCGACGGCCAGCGCCTCGTCCACGAGCAGGATGTCCGGATCGACGTCGGTCGCGACGGCGAAGGCGAGGCGCGCTGCCATGCCCGTCGAAAACGTCCGGATCGGCGCGTCGATGAACTCCTCGAGCTCCGCCCAGGCGACGATGCGGTCGAGGCGGCGGCGGGTTTCGGCCCGGGAGAAGCCGAGGAGCGCTCCCTGCAGCATCACGTTCTCGCGGCCGGTGAGCTCGCCATGGAATCCGAGGCCTAGCTCGAGGATCGGCGCGATCCGGCCGGCGACGTAGACGCGCCCCTCTCCCGGCGGCAGCACGCGGGAGATGATTCGAAAGAGCGTGCTCTTGCCGGCGCCGTTTCGGCCGATGACGCCGACGCGCTCGCCGGCAGTGACGGAAAGGTCGATCTCGGAGAGGGCGGTGAAATCGTCGTAGACGATCCGCTTCTGCAGGCGGCGGATCGCATACTCCTTGAGCGAGAAGATGCGCTCACGCGGCACACGGTACCGGAGCGTGACCTTTTCGAGCCTTATGACGGTGGTCATGACTTATTTGTCATCGTGCGAGCAGCGAGGGATCCCTTTCCTAGTCACACTGAGGCTCAAAAGGGATCCCTCGTCGCTCCGCTCCTCGGGATGACAGAGAAGGTACAGCCGACGGCGCGGCCGTTTGTCATCCCGAGCGCAGCGAGGGATCCCTTTCCTGGACGCACTGAGACTCGAGACGGATTCCTCATCGCTGCGTTCCTCGGAATGACAGAGAGAGGTTCGCCGACTGCGTGAGCTCCTGTCATCCCGAGCGCAGCGAGGGATCCCTTTTCTAGCCACACTGAAACTCAAGAGGGATCCCTCGGGCCTTGCGACCCTCGGGATGACAAAGGGAATCTCGTGCCCTCGGGATGACGGTACGCCTCCAGGGGATGACCAGGGGACTGTCGGCCCTCGTGGATGACACGGAACCGAGCGGTCCCGGGATGACGCTGCCGCCGGCGGATCATTTCAGCTCCAGTAGGCCATGTCGTCGCGGCGGTGACAGAAGAAGACCCAGGCCGTCACGAGAACAGCGACGGCCAGGGCGAGCGAGCCGAGGGTCAGCTCCGCCGACGGGATCGTGCCGTCGTAGATCGGCTTCCGGAAGACCTGGACGAGGTAGTACATCGGGTTCGCCCACAGCGCAATCCGGTACCGGTAGGGCACGATCGAGGGGTGGTACACGATGGGCGTCAGGAAGAACCAGGTCTGCACGATGACGAGGTACATCTCCTTGATGTCGGCAAACCGCGATGCCACGGTGAAGAGCAGCAGGGACACGCCGGCCGTGAAGAGCGCGGTGATCAGCACCGAGATCGGCAGGAAAGCCCAGGTCGCATAGAGCGGAAACCCGGTCGCCACGAGGATGAGCAGCAACGGTACGAGCGACAGCAGGAGGTTGACCAGGCCGCCGCCCAGGGCCGATGCGATGAACACGGAGCGCGGAACGAACATCCGCTTGGCGAGCTCGTTGGAGCCGAGGGTCTGCGCCGTCGCCGTCGTGGTCGTCTGTGAGAAGAACGTCCAGAAGATCGACCCGGCCATGAAGTAGACGGGGTAGTTCTGGATGGCCGTCTTCAGGAGTGCCGAGAAGACCAGCGTGAGCGCGATCATGTTCAGGAGGGGCGCGAGCATCGTCCAGAGGATTCCCAGGAAAGACCGCTTGTAACGGACCTTGATGTCGCGGATGACGAGCTCGTGGACGAGGCCCCGGTAACGCCAGAGGTTCACCGCCTCCTCGATCCAGAGGGGCCTCTGGCGCGCCGAGTCGTAGACGGGAGTGCCGGGCGGGGCCTCGGGGAGCGTGCTCACGCGCTGTGTCTCACGAACGATCGGTCTCGCCTCGCACGGTGCCACGGGCGCTCTTCCTGGTCAACCAGCCCTCGAGCGTTGCCGCGCGAATGTCCCAGGTATTCTCGCGCGCGAAATCTCGCTGACGCCTCGCGCCGGCGGTTCCCTCGGCCACGGCCGCCTCGATCTCGCGAATGAACTCCTCGGGTGTCGCCGCCAGGCGCACGAGACCGTGCCGGGCGAACGGTTCGAGGGACTGCATGGGTGTCGCGACGACCATCCGGCCGGCTGCCGCCGCCTCGTACAGCTTGACCGGGTCGGTCGCGTGCGTCAGTCCGGACAGGCGAAACGGAATGATCTCGACGTCGAACCGGGCGCGGAAACCGGGCATCTCCCGGTGGGGCCGTTCGCCGTAAAAGGCCAGGTTTGGAAGGCGCGGAACCTCGAGGGCCACGCCTTCGAGGCCGCCGACGATCTCGAATCGCCACGTCGGGCACAGCGCCGCGAGCCCTGCGAGAAGCTTCATGTCGAACCATTCGTCCACGGCGCCGACGTAACCGACGGTCAGGTGCGCGGCGTCCGCCGGCGCGGGCCCCGGGGTGTCGGCGAAGAGATCGAAATCACAGGCGTTGGGAAGCAGGTGGGACTGGCGGGTCCACGCGGCCATGTGCTGCCGCAGCGACTCCGACGTGGCGACGACGAGGTCCGCGGTCCCCGCGAGCTCCCGTTCCGCTTCCGCGAGGATCTGGGGCCGGTTGGTCGAGAACTCTTCGTGCGCGTCCAGGCAGTCGTAGACGATGCGCCATCCGAAGCTCTCGCGCAGCGGTCCGGCGAGCGGCGCCCAGAAGGGCGACTGGACGAGCAGGACGGCCTCGCGCAGGTCGAAGCGCTCGCGCCAGGCCGCAAGACTCTCGAATGCGGCGTCGAGCGCGGCATCGGCGAGCTTGCGGTCCCCGAGGTCCTCGCGGCGCGCGCCGGCAATGGGCAGAAGGGTCACGCCGGGGGCGACGCCGACGGGCCCGTCGGGCTCGCCCGTGCCGCGCAGGGATCCATAGAAGACGCGCATTCGGCGGCGGGCCAGCGCCTCGGCAAGTTGTTGGGGGCGCTGACGGCGGTAGCTCCAGGCAATGATGGGCAGGATCACGATGTCGGGGCGTCCCGGCCTCGGCCGGCCCGGATCGAGCTCGTAGCGCGGGAGCTCGACCTCCGGTTTGCGGATGCCGAGCAGCCGCTCGGGCCGCATCCGCCGCCGCAGCGCGCGCCGCCATGCGATCGGAACCGCCCGGCGTCCGAAGGCATAGATCCTGCCGCGCAGGCCCGATTCCCATTCCGGCCTCATGCGCGGGTTACCCCGTTCCCGCGTGCGGTCATGCGGGCGGCGCGAAAGGGGTGAAGGGGCGGCCGTTCAGGATCGCGGCGATCCGCTCGGCCGCGCGGCCGTCGCCGTAGGGGTTCGCCCGGCCGGCCATCCGGCGGCGCGCGGCGGCGTCGCTGAGGAGCGTCCGCGCCCGATCGAAGATCCGCTCCTCGTCGGTGCCGACGAGCTCGGCGAGGCCCGCCTCGACGCCCTCGGGGCGCTCGGTCTTCTCGCGCAGGACGAGGACCGGCTTGTGGAAAGTCGGGGCCTCTTCCTGGATGCCGCCGGAGTCCGTGAGGATGAGGCGCGCGCGGCGCATGAGTCGAACGAGGGCGAGATAGTCGAGGGGCTCGACGAGGGTGACGTTGGGCAGCCCTTCGTTGCGGCGCACGACCGAGGCGACGTTGGGATTGGGATGAATCACGTGGACGAAGCGTGTCGCGGGAAGCGCCCTGGCGAGCCGGCCGATCGCCCGTACGACGCCCTCGAGCGGAGGCCCGAAACTCTCGCGGCGATGCGCAGTGATCAGGACGAGATCCTCCTCCGGCGTCTCACCTTCGCCGCCGACGATCTCCTGGAGGGCGTCGACGACCGTGTTGCCCGTCAGGAAGATCTTGGAGTCCGGAACGTCCTCGTCGGCGAGCGCCTTGGCGGCACGGCGTGTGGGCGCGAAGTTCGCATCGGAGATCAGGTCCACGACCCGGCGGTTCATCTCCTCGGGAAAGGGATGCTGGAAGTCCCCCGTGCGCAGGCCGGCCTCGACGTGGCCGACCTTCACGCGGCGGTGGAAGGCCGCGATCGCGGCGCACATGGCCGTCGTCGTGTCTCCCTGGACGAGGAGCCAGTCGGGCCGCTCGCGCGCGATCACGGCGTCCAGGGCGGCCAGGGCGCGCGAAGCGAGCTCGTTGGGGGTCTGGTCGGGTCGCATGAGGTCGAGGTCGATGTCGGGCTCGAGCGCGAAGAGCGCGAGGACCTGGTCGAGCATCTCGCGATGCTGGGCCGTAGCGCAGAGAAGGGTCTCGCTTCCCGCCTCCTTCCGGAGACAGCGGATCACAGGGGCCATCTTGATGGCCTCCGGACGCGTACCCACGACGACGACGAGTTTCATGAGAGTTCGCTTGCGACCGCCTGGCTCCGGGGGAGCCGACGGCACGGCCCGCCGCCACGCCGGACCTGGCGGCATTGTAAGGGCTTCGCATGCCCCCGGGGGCGGAAAATCGCCGCCGCGGAAGGTACACTCCGGACTGAGAGCGCCATGATCCCCGAAGTCTTCGAGTGCCCCCGCTGCGAGCGCCAGTTCGTGATCGACAGCGTGCCCGACGCCGGCACCGAGGAAGTCCACTGTCCCCAGTGCAGCCGCTATCTCGGCGTGCGCGACATCGCTTTCGTGCTGCGCGGGGAGCTCGACGAGATGATCGAGCGTCTGACCTTCGAGAAGGATCGGCTGGAAAAGGACGAGGCGGTCTACTCGCTGACCGATTGCGACGCAGAGATGAAATTCTACGGCAGGGAAGTCGCCCGCGTCATCGGTGTCCTGCGGGGCGCGCTGAAGGATCTGCGCAAGCTCCGGGAGGATTACCGGGTCGGGAGCTGACAGACGAGTCTCGCTTCGGCGCAGAAAGGGATCCCTAGCTGCGCTCGGGATGACATAGCGAGGATCGCGGCTCGACGAGGTGTGGACACCACCCCATGTCATCCCGAGGGCCGGAGGCCCGAGGGATCCCTTTCAAGTCTCAGTGCGGCTTCTAAGGGGGTCCCTCGCTGCGCCTGGATGACATGGACCCCTTTCAAGCCTCAGTGCGGCTTCAAAGCGACCCCTTACGCGGGGGTCCTCGCCTTCACGGCCTCCACGAACCCGCGCAGCCGCCGGAGGCTCGTTTCCCTGCCGAGTAGCTCGACGACGTCGAAGAGCGGCGCTCCGACCGTGACGCCGGTCAGCGCCAGGCGCATCGGGTGGATGAGCTTGCCCGCCGCAATCTGTTCGGCCTCGGCCGTTTGGCGCAGCGCCGCCTCGGTGGCCGCCGCGGACCATTCGGGCAGTGCCGTGAGGCGGCCGGCGAGGGTCTCGAGATGCCGCGCGGTGTCCGGCTTGACGTGCTTCTTGAGCCCTTCCGCCTCGTAGTCGGAAGGATCGCGGGCATAGGAGGAGAGCGCCCGACCCATCTCGATCGTCGTGCGCACGCGGGGACGGTGCAGCTCGATCGCGCGCAGGGCGACCTCCCTCTCGGGCACGCCCGCCGCAGCGTGCGGGGCCGAGCGCGCGAGCAACTCCGCGGCCGGCATCTTCGCAATGTACTGTGCGTTCATCCACAGGAGCTTCTCCGGGTCGAAGACGGACGGCGAGGCGCCGACCCGATCGAGCGAGAACTCTTCCTCCATCTCGTCGCGGCTCAGAATCTCGCGGTCCCCGCCCGGCGCCCAGCCGAGCAGCGCGAGAAAGTTGAAGAGCGCCTCGGGCAGGATGCCTTCGTCGCGCCACTCCTCGACGGCCGCCGCGCCGTGGCGCTTGGAGAGTTTCTTGCGGTCGGTGCCGAGGATCATGCCGAGGTGCGCGAACTTCGGGACGGACGCGCCGAGCGCCCGGAAGAGAGCCACGTGCTTGGGCGTGTTCGCGAGATGGTCGTCGCCGCGAATGACGTGGGTGATCCGCATGTCGGCGTCGTCGACGCAGACGCAGAAGTGGTACAGGGGATGCCCGTCGGAGCGCACGAGGACGAAGTCATCGAGGGCGTCGGCCGGAAACTCCACGCGGCCGCGAATGAGATCGTCCACGACGATCGTTTCGTCCGGCATTCGCAAACGAACGACGTGGCGCTCACCGGCGCGGGCGCGCCGCTCGCTCTCTTCGGCGGAGATGGACCGGCCGGCGCCCGAGTAGCGGTAGGCCTTCCCGGTCGCCTCCGCCTTCTTGCGCTCGAGATCGAGCTCCTCGGGGGTCTCGAACGCGCGGTAGGCCTTCCCCTCGCCGATGAGCCGGTCGGCCGCGGCGCGGGTAGAGGTCGTAGCGCCCGGACTGGTAGAACGGCCCCTCGTCGTAGCCGAGGCCGAGCCACTCCATGGCCGACAGGATCTGGGCGGTCAGCTCCTCGCGCGAGCGCTCGACGTCGGTGTCTTCGATGCGGAGGATGAAGGTGCCCTTCTCGTGACGCGCGAACAGGAGGTTGTAGAGGGCCGTGCGAGCACCACCGACGTGGAGCAGGCCGGTCGGGGAGGGCGCAAAGCGCACGCGGGGCGGATCGGGCTTCCCAAGGCGCCCGATGCTAACAGTTGCCGGAAAAGACGACTAGAGTGCCCTTCGACGTGAGACGAGAACCGCTCTCGGCCCCCGTCGGCGCATCGAGCGCCGATGAAGAAGCCCCACTCTCGATGCGCTGGCGCGCCGACGCCGTGCTGATCGCCGTGACGGTCGTCTGGGGCGCCGACTTCGTCCTCGTCAAGAACATGCTCGCAGCCGTCCGGCCTCTGCCGTTTCTCTTCTGGCGCTTCGCCGCGGCGACGGTTCTCTGCGCGTCGTTGCTTCCGGGTCGCCGCCGCACGCCGCGGCTCGTGGCCGACGGCCTCTACCTGGGGACCCTTCTGACCCTGGGCATGGCCCTCCAGATCCTCGGTCAGGCCGAGACGACGGCGTCCAACGCGTCATTCCTGACGGGCATGGCCTCCGTGCTGACCCCGGTCGCGGCCTATGTCCTGACCCGCAAGCTGCCGACGTTCGAGAACGGCATCGGAATCTCGCTCGCGGGTGTGGGCTTCGTGCTGATGACGTTTCCCGCCGGTGGCGTTTCTGTGAACCGCGGAGACCTCCTCGTGTTCGGATGCGGGGTCGTCTTCGCGTTTTACATCGTGGAGATGGCCGAGCGCTCGAGCCGCCACGACGCGATCTGGTTCACCGCGATCCAGCTCGCCGTCGTGGACCTGGCCGTGGGAGCTGTAACCCTGTGGCAGGGCGGCTTCGTGAGGCTCTGGTCGGGCATCGTGCCGATCCTCGCCGAGCGCGAGCTGCTCGCGCAGGCGGCCTTCCTGGCGGTCGTCGGCACGTCGGGAACCTACATGTTCCAGACCTGGGCGCAGGGTCACATGTCGGCAACCCACGCCGCGATCATCTACACGCTCGAACCCGTGGTGACTGCGCTGCTGGCGGCCTGGTTTCTCGCTGAGCGACTGGGGCCCCGCGGCTGGATCGGCGGCTTTCTCGTCCTCGCCGGGATCGCGGTTTCGGAGCTGCGGCTTCCGAGGTCAGCAAGGGGAGCGTAGTGGCGAGAGATCCGTTCCGACTCGCGGCTTGCAGGCACCTTGCCGCCGTGCTCGTCCACGAGCCTATGTGCGAGAGCGATCAGGTTCTTCCCCTTATTGCGATAAAGCCCGATGGTCTTGATCTTATCGGTGAGTTCGGCCTCGCCGAGCGCGAGCAGCTTTCCGCTGGGTGCCGGCGGCGCGGAACAAATCGGGCGTCGCGCGGTTCACCGAGGCGTCGGTCGCTTGCGCCGACAACACGACGGCGACGAGCAAGGTGAATGGGTCGGCATAGCGGAGCTCGGTCTTGGGTTGGGGATTGGCTTGGGAAAAAGCGGCGGAAGAGCTCCTCGATCGCCGTCTCCGCCAGGCGTGAGCCCTTGGGCCGCTTGCCTTTCGCGCGCCGCTCGCTTTTCGGTTGAACCGCCACCGGGCCTTGTCTACCACTGATTGACCGACCGTGATGTCCCCATGACTGAGCCCACCACCAAGTCACGAGCGCTTCCGAGCTT
>CAWERV010000027.1:0-85235 GCA_963811425.1 uncultured Acidobacteriota bacterium | reverse complement strand
GGAAATAATGATTTACGGTCTAATCAAGGCCACCGCATCCGCCCCGAGATCGGCAATTCGAGGACCGCCACCCCACTGTCCCACGGGACAGGTTAGACTGTTGGACCTCAACAGGAGATCGAAGTGGAGCCGAGCGGCGGCGTGCTTCCGCAAGGTGCCCGAATGGACGGGCGCGGTCTTTGCGCGAGTGCGCGAAGCGAGCGCGAACAACGGCGTCTGCACGATCGGCGTGCTCCCGGGCGAGGGCGTCGGCCCAGAAGTCATCGGCGCCGCACTCGGCCTGCTGCCCGCGATTGAAAGGTCCGGCGGCCCTCGCTTCGAAGTTCGCTTCGGAAGCGAGATCGGCAGGGACGCCGAGCGTCTGACCGGCCAGTCTCTTCCGGAAGGCGTCGTGAAGTTTTGCGAATCCGTGTTCTCCGACAATGGAGCGATTCTGGCCGGGCCCGGCGGCGGCCGGTTCGTCTACGAGCTGCGGCGCCGCTTCGATCTCTTCTGCAAGATCAGCCCCGTCCTCGTTTCCGACGTCCTCGCCCAGGCCGGCCGGCTGAAGGCCTCTGCCGTCCGCGGCACGGACCTGCTGGTCGTCCGCGAGAACGCCGGCGGGATCTACTTTGGCGATGCCAGCGAGAGCGCACGGTCGGGCGACGGGCGCGTCTGTGAGCACACCTTTCGCTACAGCGAGCGCGAGATCCGCAGAATCGTCGAGGTGGGCGCGGCTCTGGCGGCGCAGAGGCGACGCATGATGACCGTCGTCGTCAAGGACGGAGGCCTGCCGGGCCTTGACCGCCCTGTGGCGCGAAACGGCGGAAGACGTGGCCGCTCGCGCTGGCTTGCGCGTCAACTTCGTCAACATCGATCTCGTGGCCTACCAGCTAGTCCAGTGCCCGCTGATGTTCGACGTCGTCGTCGCGGACAACCTGTTTGGCGACGTGCTCGCGGATGTGGCGGCCGTTCTTCTGGGCGCGCGCGGTCTGTCCTACTCGGGCAACTTCTCGGCGCAGGGAGCGGCGGTCTACCAGACCAACCACGGCGGGGCGATCGACATCGCCGGAGAAGATCGCGCCAACCCGATCGGCCAGATTTACTCGCTGGCGATGATGTTGCGCGAGAGCTTCGGCCTCTCGGAAGAAGCCGCGTGGATCGAGCAGGGCGTCGACGAGGTCTTCCGCACGGGGTTCCGCACATCCGACATGGCCAAGGGAGCACCGACCCTCGTCGGGACGAGGGAGCTGGGCGCCCGCATCGCCTCGGCAACGGAACAGATCGCACGCTCATCGAGGAAATGAGGCCGCTTCTCCTCCTCATCGATCTTCAGAAGGATTTCCTCGGGGCACCCGGACTCGAGCCGGCCGCGGGCGAAGTCATCGAAAGCGGGCCACTCGGCTGCTCTCCCGAGCGCGCGCTCTCGGCATTCCGGTCGTCCACGCGATGACGACCGTGGATCGGGCGCGGGACGATCGTATGCCCGACTGGAAGGCACAAGACCGGTGGAGGTGCGTCCGGGGGACGAAAGGACACGAGCCTCCGGAATCTCTGCGGCCGGCGGAAACCGAGCGGGTCGTGGACAAGACCTACTTTTCCGCCTTCTCGAGCGGGGAACTCGACCGTATCGTTTCCACAGCCGCGCCCGACACGCTCATCGTTGCCGGCGTCCATCTGCACGGCAGCGTGCGCGCCACGGTGCTCGACGCGTATGCGCGCCGGCTCGAGGTTCTGGTCGCGGAGGATGCCGTTGCGAGCGACGACCCGCTGCATGCCGCCATCACGCAGCGATACCTCGAAGGTCGCGCCGCGCGCTTTCTGACGGTCGATGCGATTCTTCGCCGCTACGAGACTGGCACCGCAGACTCTCGCACGCAGGTGGAGCGGCTGCCCGCGGCGGTGATCGGGGGGCAAGAGCTGCACCCCGCAGCGCTGCCCGTAGTCGCTCACAGCGCGCCGCGGCAGCGTGACCGCCTGCTCTTCACCGTTCCCGTGGCGAGCCACGCAGAGGCACTTGCGGCCGTGCGTACTGCCACGGAGGCCCAGCGAAGCTGGGCCTCCGCCGGCCTCGCTCGGCGCACAGGCTGCCTCGAGCGGTTGGCCGAGACGCTCGAGTCGGCGGCGGAGCCCCTGGCCCGGACGATGGCGGAGGATGTGGGAAAGCCCATCCGTCTTGGGCGCGCCGAGGTCCGGCGCGCAGCAGCGCTCCTGCGTGCCGCTGCCGCCGCGGAGGACGTCTCACCACGGCGCTGTGGGCCCGGCTCCCGTGCGCGACGCCTCCCGCTCGGCGTCGTCGCCGTCGTGACTCCCTGGAACAACCCGATCGCCATACCGATCGGCAAGATCGGCCCGGCCCTTAGCTTCTCGAATGCCGTCATCTGGAAGCCCGCTCCGGCGGCGACGCGGGCTGCCCTCCAGGTTCTCGCGCTTCTGCAGCAGGCCGATGTGCCGCCCGGTGTCGTCTGCCTCCTTGCAGGTGACCATGAGACGGCCGGCACGCTGATGCGCACCGACGGTGTCGGAGGAGTTTCGATCTCGGGCTCGTCGCGTGCTGGATGGGCCGCGCAGGAGATCTGTGCTGCGAGGCGCATCCCCCTGCAGGCGGAGCTCGGCGGCAACAACGCGGCGATCGTCTGGCAGGGAGCCGATTTGCCGCGGGCAGCGGAGCGCATTGCACGGGGCGCGTTCGCCTTCGCGGGGCAACGGTGCACGGCGAATCGGCGAGCGGTCGTGGACGCGAATGTGTACGACGACTTCCAAAGCGAGCTCATCGCCGCGACGAAGCGCATCCGGTGCGGCGATCCCCTGGATCCGGAAACCGAAGCGGGGCCCCTCATCTCCGAGGAGGCCTGCCGGCGGGTCACCGCGCTGCTCGACCGGGCGCGGGAGGGCGGCGTCTCGGTTGTCACGCCGCATGCCGTGACTGCCGCGCTTGGCGCGCTCCGGGAGATGGGCGCCTACCTTCCGCCGACGCTCGTCTTCGGTGCCGCGGCAAAGAGCGAAATCGTCACCGAAGAGACCTTCGGGCCGGTCCTCGTCGTGCAGCGGGCTGCGGACTTCTCCGAAGCGCTCGCCCTTTGCAACGGGGTCCCGCAGGGCCTCGTGGCCGCCCTCTTCGGGGGATCGCCCGAGCAGTGCCGACTCTTCCTCGAAGAGGCGCGTGCGGGCATCTTGAAGCTCGACGACGCCACCGCCGATGCCGACGCGTTGGCCCCGTTCGGCGGATGGAAAGCGTCAGGCATTGGCCCGCCGGAGCATGGGCCGGGGGCGAGAGAGCTTCTTCACGCGCTCACAGGCCGTCTACGGGGCAACGTGATGTCCGGCCCTCCGGCCCGGTCGGAAACGACACGCCCCGAACGCATTCCGCCCGCGCTGCCACGGCCGAACTTCGCACCTGCCGAGGTCGAACAGTCCGTGAGCCGCCGTTTCGAGAGCATCGTCCGCGCCTACCCCGAACGTGTTGCAACGCGCGCGTCGGGTCAGCAATGGACGTACGCGATGCTCGACGCCGCCGCTGATCGAATCGCCCGTGGCCTCCAGAGCTGTCCCCATCCGAACCGCCCGATCGCTCTGTGGCTTCCGGCCGGACCGACGCTCTTTGCCGCGATGCTGGGCACTCTCAAGGCGCACCGGTTCTACGTGCCGCTCGATCCCGCCTTCGCGCCTTCGCGGCTGCGGGCCATCCTTGTCCAGGCGGATGCAGCCGCGATCCTGACGGACGGGCGCAGCGCCGCGGACGCCGCTCGAGAGAGTGTCGATGGCGCGCCAATCCTGCGAGTCGAGGAGATGGCGACCGAAGGACCGCCCGACGGACGCAGCGTGGCCAGCTCTCCCGATGACCTGGCGTACATCCTGTTTACATCCGGGTCGACAGGCAACCCGAAGGGAGTCATGCAGAGCCACCGCAATCTGCTGCACAACATCCTGAAGCTGTCGAACGGCCTGGGAATAGTGCCCGACGACCGTCTCACCCTGCTGTCCTCATGCAGCTTCGGTGCCTCCATATCGGACATCTACGGCGCGCTGTTGAACGGCGCCGCCGTTTGCCCGTTTTCGTTCTCGGCGGGGGGGCTGCTGCGCTTCCGGGCCTTCCTCGTGGAAGAAGGAATCACGATCCTCCATTGCGTCCCGAGCCTCTTTCGACAGCTCGCGGCTTCCCTGGATGGAAGCGAGGACCTCTCCCGCCTTCGGCTCATCAAACTCGGCGGCGAGCCCGTGCTCTCCTCGGACTTCGAGCTGTATCGCAAGCATTTCCCGAGAACGTGCATCTTTCACGTCGGCCTCGGCGCGACCGAAATGCACGTGATCCGGCAGTGGTTCGCCGATCACGACTCGGTGTGCCCGACGTCGATTGCGCCGCTCGGGTACGCCGTGGATGGGACCGAGGTCCTGTTGCTCGATGAGAAGGGCCGCCCGACCTCCGGCGATACCGGCGAGATCGCCGTCGTTTCGCGCACGCTCGCGATCGGGTACTGGAAAAGGCCAGACCTGACGGCGAAGGCGTTCCTCCCCGTCCCTGATCGCGAAGGCGAGCGGATGTTCCGCAGCGGGGACCTGGGCCGACTGCTGCCGGACGGCTGCCTCGTGTATGTCGGCCGCGGGGACTCCCGAATGAAGATCCGCGGCCACTGGGTCGAGCTCGCAGAGGTCGAAGCGGCCCTCAACGCGCTGCCGGGAGACGCCGAGGCTGCGATTGCGGCAAGTGACGGCCCCGGCGGAACCCGGCTGATCGCATACGTGGTCGCGGCACCGCCCGACCATCCTGGTGCCGGCGCAATGCGCCAGGCTCTCTCCGAGCGCCTCCCGGAATGGATGATCCCGACACTCTTCCTCTTCCTGAGCGCACTTCCGAGGACAACAACCGGCAAGATTGACCGCAGCGCCCTTCCCGCGCCGAATGCCTCTCGGCCGGAGCTCCAGGAAGCGTTCGCCGCGCCGCGGAGCTCGCTCGAGGAGAAGATCGCCCGGATCTGGTGCGAGATCCTGGGCCTCGAGAAGGTCGGAGTTCACGACAACTTCTTCGATCTCGGAGGGCACTCGCTGCTGGCTGCTCAGCTGGTTGCGAAAATCGAAAAGCAGCTCCGCGTACCGGTGGCGTTGGCGACGATCTTTCGGGCTGCCACGGTCGCGGAGCTGGCTGAGATGCTCCAGGCCCGGGGCCGCTCCGGGAGCCCGCTCCCTTCGCTCGTCGCGGTCCAGCCGAAGGGGCCGAGGCCGCCATTCTTCTGCGTCCATTCCATTTTCGGTATCGTCAACTACCGGCAGCTCGCCCTCGCGCTTGGGCCCGATCAGCCCTTCTACGGGCTTCAGGCCCAGGGGCTCGATGGCAGGCGACGGCCCTACGAGACCGTGGAAGAGATGGCGGCGCATTACGTCCGGGAAATCCGCCTGGTTCAGCCCGAAGGACCGTACTACCTCGGGGGCCATTCCTTCGGCGGAAAAGTCGCCTTCGAGATGGCCCGCCAACTGCGGGCCAAGGGTGACCGGATCGCCCTGCTCGCTCTCATCGATGCCCGGAATCTTCCTGCGGCAGCCCGACCGACGCGTTTCGTGTTCGCTCGCCAGAGGACGCAAACTCACCTCGAGACCCTGAAAAGGCTTCGGATGATCGACAAGATCTCCTACTTGCTGCGCCGGGCGCAGACTCTGTCCTTGCTCGCTGTGCGCCCTCTCTCCCGCGGCTACGATGCTCTCTTCCGCCCCTTGCGGGTGGCTGAGAGGAACGTCCTCGCGGCGAATCGTCGGGCCGCCGCCAGGTATGTTCCGACGTTCTATGGGGGCCGAATCACACTCTTCCGGGCGAAAGATCGCTGGAAGGGCTCTCGCCCCGACGCTCCGCAAGTTGATCCGCACCTGGGGTGGCAGGGGCTCTCCGGGAAAGGCGTCGAGGTTCACGAAGTCCCGGGCGACCACGAATCCATCATGGAGGACGAGGCGAACACCCGGGCGCTCGGCGAGAAGCTCTCAGAGTGCCTTCTCCTTGCGCAGGGACCCCCATCGGACGAAAGTCCACACTCGCAGTCGATAACCGCCAGAAGGGCGGGGTCGTAACTACCGGCATGTGCGCTCCCGGCATTCTGTAACCTCGCGGCACTCGGACACCCCGGGAATCGAACACGCCATTGAAATGAGGAGGCGCGGGTGAAAGTCAGATTCCAGATCGCCCTGGTCTTCGTCGGAAGTTGGGCCGCCATATCCCCCGTCATGTCGGCGCAAACGGCCGCGAACGGGATCTCGAGCAAGAGGCTCGACGTCCGCTCCGCTCAGCCCGGCAGCCCGGTGCGGCCTCCGGCGGCGTACGGGACGACCGAGTACAGCGTGACGTCCGTGTTTGCGGGATCGTTCAACGGCGGCGGCGTGCTCGACCCCATCGCCACAAACGGCCTCGGCTACCGCTATTTCACGGGGGGAAGTCGGAACTTCATCGGGAGCGTGAGCATTCCATCCGGAGCGATCATCGACTTCATCGGCCTGACCAATTGCGACGCCGATGGCGGCGAGTTCACTTTCGAGCTGTTCGACTCAACCGCCAACGACTACCATCTCGTGGGCTCCGTCGTCAGTACCGGTAATGCTTGTGAGACCGAGTACAACGGCTCCGCCCTCGGCTATTCGTACTCCCAAAACGCCGGTCACAATCTCGAGATCTACATCTTCCAGACCGGAGCGCCGCTGGACGGGAGCGCGGGCGTCCTCAGCGCGGAGGTGTGGTGGCGCCGACAGGTGCGCCCGGGCCCTTCCGTCGCGACTTTCACCGACGTGCCGACCAATCATCCCTTCTTCCAGTTCGTGGAAGCCCTCCATGCGGCAGGCATTACCGGCGGATATCCCGACGGCCGATTCGGGGTCAACGATGCGGTCACGCGGGGGCAGATGGCTGTCTTCCTTTCCACGGCTCTCGGCCTGAACTGGCCCTACTGAGGCTCGACCGGATCCGCGGCGGGTACCATGGGGGTATGGAACCCGTCACCGGAGTGCTGCGCACCGCCTCCGAAACCGGCCTGATCCCACCGGGCAGCCGGGTGCTGCTCGCCGTTTCGGGCGGAGCGGACTCGATGGCGCTGCTCTACGGCGCGGCCGAGGTAGCCCGAGCGACCCGATGGAGTCTCTCTGTCGGCCACGTTCACCACGGATGGCGCGCACGCGAGGGAGATCGCGACCTCGCGTTCGTGGCCGAGCATGCGCGGAGACTCGGGTTGCCCTTCTTCTCCCGCCGCTGCGACGCCCGGCGCGTGGCGCGGGAGCTTCGCCTCTCGCCCGAAGCGGGAGCGCGGCACGTCCGGTACGCGGCCCTGGCCGAGATGGCCCTGGAGGCGGGGGCCGGGTTCGTTGCCACGGCGCATCAGAACGCCGACGCCGTCGAGTCCCTGGTGCTCGCGCGCGAGCGGCGCGGCGGCCTCGCCGCGCTGGCCGGGCCGCGCGAGGCCCGCGCCGATGGCATCGTTCGCCCGCTTCTTGCGGTCACACGTGAGCAGATCCTGGAGTTCCTCGCCGAGCGAGGCATCGCGTTTCGCCGCGACGCCTCCAACGGCGACCTGCGCCTGGCGCGCAACCGGGTGCGCCGCACCCTCGCGCGGCTGCGCGACTCGCCCGGCGGCGGCGAGGCCATCCGCGCGATGGCCCTCGAGATCGCCCGGCTAGGCATCGAACGGTGCCTCCTCGACGCCGAATTCGAGGCGCGGCTCCGGCCCTCCCTTCGCGCGCTCTCCGACGGAGTGGCCATCGACGCGGTGCTGCTGGCCGGTTGCTCGGCGGAGCTCCAGCGCCTCGCTCTCGCGCGCCTGGCCTCCCCTTTCGCCCGGCCCGGACGGCCGCCGATGACGGGCCGCGAGCGTGAGCGCATCCTCGTGCTTCTTGCCGGCGGCGGCGACTTCCGATTCGAGGCGGGTCGACGGATCCGCTTCGAACGCCGGGCCCGGACCCTGACGATCCGGCCGCGTCCGCCGCAGCCGGTGTACGATTCGTCCGGATCTCTCGTCGAAGATCACGAGGGTGCGGAGGTCGTCCCGTGAGACTCCAGCGGCGCTACGAATCGAGCGAGATCGCCGAGCGCGTCGAGGCCGTCGCCGGCGCGATCGACCGGGACCTGCGCGACCGTCCCCTCGTCGTCGTGTCCATCCTCAAGGGCTCGGCCTTTTTCATGGCCGACCTGGCCCGGAAGATGCGTGCGCCCTTCGCCTGCGAGTACATGTACGTGCGGCGCGCCGAGGGCGCGCGCGAGGTCCTGCAGATCGACTTCTCGTCCGGCTTCACGGTCCGCCACAAGCACGTCCTGCTCCTGAAGGACGTCGTCCACACGGGCGTGATCGAGACCTACCTCTTGGATCACCTCCGGGGCGGCGGGGCGGCCTCGCTGCGCCTGGCCGCGATCGTGGACAAGCCGCTCGACCGCACGACCAGCGTGGCGGTCGACTTTTCGCTCTTTTCCGAGGAGACGCCGGCCATTTTCGCCGGCTACGGGATGGAGCACGAGGGCCTCCACGCCCACCTTCCCGACATCTACGAGATCGTCCCGGGGCAATAATTGGCACCCGAACTCCGTTAGACTGGGAGACGGAGCCATGCCCCGGAAGGAGTTAAAGACCCCTTGAACGCCACCATCAAGAACCTGCTGCTCTGGATGGTCATCCTGGTGCTGATCATCCTCGCCTGGAACGTCTTCAAGACCGGCACGATCGCGGTGGAGGAGATTTCCTTTTCCCAGTTCCTCGACCAGGTGAGCCAGGGCCACGTCCAGAAAGTGAAGATCCGCGGCGAGGAGATCAGCGGCCAGTACGGCCCGTCGGCCGGCAAGCGCGAGCCGCTCTTCAAGACTTACGCCGCGACCTACCCGGATCTCGTCAAGGACCTGCGTGCCAAGGGGGTCGAGATCGAGATCACACCGCAGAAGGATTCCTCCCTCGTTTCGGCGCTCGTGATGTACGGGCCGCTCATCCTCCTGGTGGTGATCTGGTTCGTGATCATGCGACAGATGCAGGCCGGCGGGAACAAGGCGCTCTCATTCGGCAAGTCCCGGGCCAAGCTCCTGACCCCGACGCAGAAGAAGGTCACGTTCAAGGACGTCGCCGGCGTCGAAGAGGCCAAGGTCGAGCTGCAGGAGATCATCGAGTTCCTGAAGGACCCGGCCAAGTTCCAGAAGCTCGGCGGCAAGATTCCCGAAGGGCGTCCTGCTCATCGGCCCGCCCGGAACCGGCAAGACGCTCCTCGCCAGCGCCGTCGCCGGCGAGGCCAACGTGCCGTTCTTCACGATCTCCGGCTCCGACTTCGTCGAGATGTTCGTGGGCGTCGGGGCCTCTCGCGTGCGCGACCTCTTCGAGCAGGGCAAGAAGAACGCGCCCTGCATCATCTTCATCGACGAGATCGACGCCGTCGGGCGGCACCGCGGCGCGGGCCTCGGCGGCGGCCACGACGAACGCGAGCAGACCCTGAACGCCCTGCTCGTCGAGATGGACGGCTTCGACACGAACGAGGGCGTCATCCTCGTCGCCGCGACGAACCGCCCGGACGTTCTCGATCCGGCGCTCCTGCGTCCCGGCCGCTTCGACCGGCGTGTGGTCGTGGATCGTCCCGACCTGCGCGGCCGCGAACAGATTCTCAAGGTGCACACGCGTTCGACCCCGCTCGCCGAGAACGTGGACCTCTCGATCATCGCCCGTGGAACGCCCGGATTCTCCGGCGCCGACCTCGCCAACCTGGTCAATGAGGCGGCCCTGAACGCGGCTCGATTCAGACAAGAAGAAAGTCGAGATGATCGACTTCGAGTACGCCAAGGACAAGGTCATGATGGGCCCGGAGCGAAAGTCCATGATCATGACCGAGGAAGAGAAGAAGAACACGGCGTACCACGAGGGCGGACACGCGCTCGTCGCCGCGCTCCTGCCCGACGCCGATCCGGTCCACAAGGTCACGATCATCCCCCGCGGGCGCGCGCTCGGTCTGACGATGCAGCTGCCGTCCGAGGACAAGTACTCCCACACCAAGGAGTACCTGGAGTCGACGATCACCGTGATGATGGGCGGCCGGATCGCCGAGGAGAAGTTTCTCGGCCACATGACGACCGGCGCCGGCAACGACATCGAGAAGGCGACCGATCTGGCGCGCAAGATGGTCTGCGAGTGGGGCATGAGCGAGATGGGGCCTCTCACGTTCGGGCGCCCGGAACAGGAGATCTTCCTCGGCCGCGACTTCGGACGAACCCAGGACTACTCCGAGTCGACCGCCAACCAGATCGACGCCGAGGTCAAGCGCATCGTCACGGCCTCCTACGACACGGCGAAGAAGCTCATCGACGACAACGAGAAGGCGATGCACCGGCTGGCGCGCACCCTCCTCGAGAAGGAAGTCCTCGACGGCGACGAGGTGCTCCACATCATCGCCGAAGAATCCGGAATGGACATCTCGAAGATCCGCAAGACCGGCCCGCCGAAACCCCCCATCTTGCCGGGCGCGACCCCGGAGATCGCCGACGGCACCATCGGACCGCTCGTACCCGAGCCGGCCTAGCTGGATCCGTCGACCGGCCCCGGGGTCCAAACTGAGGCTGACGGTGGGTCGCTGACTGCTGATAGCCTTATGTCCGTGACGGTTGCCGAGTCCTTCCTGCGCGAGTACGACGCCGAGATGAAGACGACGCGACGCCTGCTCGAGCGCATCCCCATCGACCGCCTGGCCTGGACGCCCCACGCCAAGTCGAGGGCCCTCGGCGCCCTGGCCACACACGTCACAGAATTGCCGCGCTGGGGACAGCGCTTCACGGAAGCGAGCTTCACGATCGGATCGGCGAAGGCCCCCGAGCTGAAGACGACCGCCGAGTTCCTGGCACGCTTCGACGAGAACGTCGCCGCCGGCCGCGCCGGGATCGCGGGCATGAGCGACGAGGGCATGGGACAGGAGTTCACCGTCTTTCGACCGGACGGCGGAGTCTTCTTCAAATTGAAGCGCGCTCTCATCCTTCGCAACTTCCTGCTCTCCCACCTCATTCACCACCGCGGTCAGCTCACGGTGTACATGCGGCAGAACGACGTCCCGCTCCCGTCCATCTATGGCCCGACGGCCGACGAGGCCGTGTAGCCCCTCGGTCCCCTTGCGATGAGCGAGGCGAACAGGGGCATCGACGCTCTCTATGATGCCTTGCGGGAGGCATTCCGGCGCCAGGACGTCGAGGGAGTCCTTGGCCTCCTCACGCCGGATTACGCCCTTTGGGCCCCGGGCGCGCCGCCCATGACCGCCGGCACGCTCCGGCCGCAGCTTGCCGCCGCCATGGCCGCCTATGACGTCGAGCCGACATTCGAGCGCGAGGAGCAATTCGTCTCCGGGGACCTGGCGGTGGACTGTGGCTGGGACGTCCAGACGGTTCGGCCGCGCTCGGGAGGGCCGGCCGAGACACGGCGACAGCGTGTATTCCTCGTGCTCCGCCGGGCGCCGGACGGCGTCTGGCGATTCGCGCGGGGCATTTCGCAGCCCGGGCCGGCGGTGTGAGAGTCACCTTCTTTCGATCCCCCGTCGAACTCCGAAACTGGTTCGCGCGGCATCACGCCACGGCCGCCGAGATCTTCGTGGGCTTCTACAAGAAGGAGAGCGGCCGGGCGAGCGTGACGTGGCCCGAGTCCGTGGACGAGGCGCTCTGCTTCGGCTGGATCGACGGCATCCGGAGGCGACGGGACGACGCGAGCTACTCCATCCGCTTCACCCCGCGAAGGCCCGGCAGCATCTGGAGCGCGGTCAACATCCGGAAAGCGCGGGGCCTCATCGCCGAGCGGCGCATGGCCCCCGCCGGCCGCAGGGCCTTCGCTGCCCGTAAAGAGAGCAAGTCGGGCATCTACTCCTACGAGCAGCGGCCCGAGTGGCTCGGCCAACCCTACGAGCGGGCGCTCCGCCAGGACAAAGCCGTGTGGACGTTTTTTCAGAGCCGCCCGGCCAGTTACCGGCGCGCCGCATGCTGGTGGGTGATCAGCGCCCGGAAGGAAGAGACGCGGCAAAAGCGCATCGGGACGCTCGTCGAGCACTCGGCCCGCAGGCAGACGATTCCACAATTCACGCGTCGCGCGGCCGGGGTCGCCGGCACCGCGAAACGCAAGCAACCGGTGTGAGACCGCGGAGCAATTTCTTCTCCGCGCGGGAGGAAGTATGGCGAGGAAGTTCCTGGTTTCCTGGGTCGTCGTGTTTGTGGCCTGGATGGCGGGCAGCTTCGTCGTGCACGGGACCTTGCTCCATGCCGACTACGGGACTCTTCCCAATCTCTTCCGGACGGAGACAGACGCGCAACAGCACTTTCCGCTCCTAATCCTGGCCCATGTGGTGCTGGCCGGCGCATTCGTCTGGATCTATTCGCGCGGGGTCCAGGCGCGGCCGTGGCCGGCCCAGGGGGTTCGGTTCGGCGTGGCGGTTGCGCTCCTGACCATCGTGCCGACGTACATGATCTATTACGTGGTGCAGCCTCTTCCCGCCTCGCTCGTCATCAAGCAGATCCTTTTCGACGGCATCCTGATGGTGCTGCTCGGTATGGTCGTGGCGTTTCTCTATCGGGACGCCGCCCGCGCATAAAGGTTGGATCGCACACCGCCCCGGGGCGGAGGAGTGCCTCTGAAGGTCCTCGAGACAGATCGGCTGAACCTTCGCTGGCTCGGCGTCGAAGACGCGCCCTTCATTCTCGGGCTCGTCAACGAGCCTTCCTGGCTGCGCTTCATCGGCGACAAGGGTGTCCGGACGATGGATGACGCCCGCCGCTACATTCTCGAAGGCCCCGTCGCGAGCTACGAGCGTTTCGGGTTCGGCCTCTATATGGTCGAGCTCAGAGCGAGCCGCACCCCGATCGGGATCTGCGGGCTGCTTCGCCGCGACTCCCTGAGCGATCCGGACATCGGCTTCGCCTTCTTGCCGGCCTACTGGGGGAAAGGGTACGCGCACGAATCTGCATCCGCCGTCCTCACCTTCGGGAGAGAGACCATCGGCCTTCCGCGCATCGTCGCCGTGACAGATCCGGACAACGCGCGCTCCATCCGGCTCCTCGAGAGGCTCGGCCTGCGCTTCGAGTGCACGACTCGACTCGCCGAAGGCGCACCGGAGGTCGCACTCTACGCCCCGGGCGCGACGATCGAGGTCCGGCGGCTCGAGTCCGGTGACGCCGCGTTCGCCCTGCGGACGGTCGGCGAGCTCAAGATCACCGATCCGGCGCTTCGTGAGGGGTTGACGCTGGAGGACATGCGGCGGTTTCTCGAGAACCGGGACAACGTCCTGCTCGCCGCCGCCGACGGGGATCGGCCGATCGGCTTTCTTCTGGCGTATTGCCTGGATCGCGTCGACCGCCGCAGGCCGATGATGCTCTTCTACGAGATCGAAGTGGCCCCCGACCACCGCCGGCGGGGAGCGGGGCGCGCGATGGTGGAGCGGCTCGTCGCGCTCTGCGCCGAGCGCAAGGTCGCCAAGATGTGGGTCCATACGAACCGGTCGAACTCCGCCGCAATGGGCCTCTATCGCTCGACCGGCGGCGTTGCCGATTCCAGCGGCGACGAAGTCACGTTCCTCTACGACCCGGGCGCCGGACACAAGGACTGAGCGGCGGAATCGCCGGGGTAAACTCCGGCGCGTGGGAATGTCGGCCGATCTCGTCATCCCCGCGGCGGACCCGCGGGCCCTGCGGGAAATCGCCTCCTGGGACGGGTTTCGTCCCCCGACTTTCGGCGCCTCGGAATTCCCGGTGGATGTCGTGCGCTTCGAGGGATCGAGCTCTCCGCCGCTGGTTCTGTCCCGGGCCAGGCGCGCCGAGAGCCTGAAGGCCCTGCCCGGCAGCCTCCGCTCCCGCGCCGAAGCGGCCTTTGACCGGGCCGCCCGCAAGCCCGCGTCCCTGCGGCTGGCTCATGGCCGCGTTCTCGACCTCTCCGGCGGGCCGGCCGTGATGGGTGTCGTCAACGTGACCCCGGACTCCTTCTCCGACGGCGGCCTCCACTTCGACCGTGATCGGGCCGTGGAGGCCGCGTTGCGGATGCTGGAGGAGGGCGCCGCGATCATCGACGTCGGCGGCGAGTCGACCCGGCCGGCGACCTACGGCGAGGCCCGGGAGCTCTCGGCCCCCGAGGAAACCGCGCGCGTGGTGCCGGTCATCGCGGCCGTCCGCGCTTGCACGCAGGCTCCGATCTCGGTCGACACGCGCAAGTCTTCCGTCGCCCGCGAAGCGCTCGCAGCCGGAGCGGACCTCGTCAACGACGTGTCGGCCGGCCGCTTCGACCCCGCGATGGCGGGCGCGATCGCCGAGGCCGGAGCCGGCGCTATCCTGATGCACATGAAGGGGACGGACCCGCGCAGGATGCAGGACGACGTCGGCTACAGCCATCCGCTCGCCGAGATCGCCTCGCTGCTCGCGCAGTCGGCCGAAGGCGCCGTCTCCGCGGGGGTGGCGCCCGAGTCCCTCGCCGTCGACCCGGGCCTCGGCTTCGGCAAGAGCCCGGACGGCAATCTCCTGCTGCTGCGGCACCTGTCCGCCCTGCGCTCGCTCGGATTTCCGGTCGCCGTCGGCGCATCGCGCAAGGCCTTCGTCCGCCGATTTTCCGGCGCGGCCGAGGACTCGCCGCCGGCCGACCGGCTCCCCGGGTCGCTCGCGGCGCTCGCCGCCGCGGCCGGGGCCGGCGCCGCGATCCTTCGGGTCCACGACGTCGCCGCGTCGGTCCGGTTCCTCCGGATGCTCTCCGCGATCGCCGGAGCTTCGGCGACCCTGCCCGCCACCGCCGGGGCGGCCGCACGGTGATCCACGCACTGGGAAGCCGTTTCGCGCCCCTCGCCCATCTGAACTTCGGGTGGCGCGATGCGCTCGACATTGCCATCGTCGCCGTCATCACCTACGCGCTCCTGCGCCTCATCCGTGGCACCCGCGCCGTCCAGATGGTCCTCGGGCTGATCGCGATTTTCGCGGTGTACGTCGTCGCGAACCTGCTGCACCTCGTCGCGGTGACGACGGTGTTGAAGGCGCTCATCTTCTATGTGCCGTTCGCGATCATCGTCCTCTTCTCCCACGAGCTGCGGCGGGCCCTCGCCGCATTCGGACGCACTCCCTTCTTCTCCCTCTTCACCGGCTATCACGCCGAGGAAACCGTCTCCGAAATCGTGCTGGCGGTCACGTCGCTGTCCGCGCGGCGGGTGGGAGCGCTCATCGTCCTCGAACGGCGCGAGGGCTTGAAGACCTACGTCGAGAGCGGATCGATCATGGACGCCGTCGTCTCGTACGAGCTGCTGGTAACCCTCTTCGCTCCGGGCACGCCGCTCCACGACGGCGCCGTCATCATCTCGCACGACCGCATCGCCGCAGCAGCGAGCTTCCTGCCCCTGTCGCTCAAGGAAGGCTTGCCCAAACGCTTCGGAACCCGCCACCGCGCGGCGATCGGCATCTCGGAGGAGACCGACGCCCTCGCGATCCTGGTTTCCGAAGAGCGAGGAACGATCTCGATCGCCCGCGGGGGCGAACTGCAGGAAGAGCTGGACGCCAAGTCGCTGCGCGATCTGCTGTTCCGCGAGTTCGCGGCGCACAGGTAGGCCGAACGATGCAGATCTCGCGCATCCTCTTCCGCAATCTCGGTACGAAAGTCGCGGCCATCGCCGTCGCGTGCGCCGCCTGGTACGTCCTTTCCGGAGAACGTCGCGAGAGGATCTCGGAGAGGAGTTACCGCGTGCCGCTCTCGATCGTCAACGTCCCCGCGCGCACGATGATCGTGCCGCCGCTTCCGGACGCGGTCGACATCCGCGTGCGAGGCGCCTTCACGCCCCTGCGCCAGCTCGATCCGGGCAAGCTCGAGGCCGTCATCGATCTCGCCGACGCGGCGCCCGGCGAGCGGCGCTACCCGCTCGCGCCGGCGGACATCAACGTGCCCCAGGGTATCGAGGTCATCGCAATCTTCCCCGGCGAGATCCGTCTCATGCTCGACGGCGTCGCCGAGAAGACGCTGCCCGTCGCGACCGACATCTCCGGACAGCCGGCCCCGGGGGCCCGCGTGGAGGAAGTCGTCGTGGAGCCCCGCGTCGCCCGGATCGTGGGACCCGCGAAGGCGCTCGGCCGCCTGACGAGCCTGCGCACGGAACCCGTCTCGGTCGAGGGCCGCGACGCGCCGTTTTCCGAAACGACGACCCTCGCGCCGCAGGGGTCCGGCGTCCGCGTGCGGGAAGGGCAGGTCGTCACGGTCCGCGTTCGAATCCTCCCGGCGCCCACGCCCGCGCCGACCGTACGACCGAAGAAACCGCCAGGTCGAGGAAGGGGGAGGTCGTGAAGCTCTTCGGAACCGACGGCCTGCGCGGGAGAGCAGGAGAATTCCCGCTCGACCCCGCCTCGGTGCGGCTGCTCGGGCGCGAGCTCGGCCGACGCCTGACGCAGGGCGGGCCGTCCCGCATCGTCGTGGGCGGCGACACCCGCGAGTCGACGCCGCGCATCGTCGCGGACCTGGCACAGGGCCTTCGGGAAGCCGGCTGCGGCGTCGCGTCCGCGGGCGTGATCACGACACCGGGTGTGGCAGAGCTGGTCCTCGAGCTCGGTGCGAGCGCCGGCGTCGCGATCTCCGCCTCGCACAACCCCTACGAGGACAACGGCATCAAGATCTTCGGCCCCGACGGCCGCAAGTGGCCGGATGCCGAGGAGGAGATGCTCGAAGAAGCGCTCCTCAAGTCCCCGCGGACCGGGGCCGTCACCACCCCTGCTCCACCGGATCCGGACCCGGGCTTGGTCGGGACGTATCTCTCGCGATTGCGCGGCAGCGTCCCGGAGAGCCTCGAGGGCTTCTCGGTGCTCATGGACACCGGCAACGGCGCCGCGTTCCAGATCGGCCCGCAGGCGTTTCGCCGCGCGGGCGCGCGCGTCGTAACGATTCACGACGCGCCCGACGGCCGCAACATCAATCTCGGCTGTGGCGCGCTGCATCCGGCGGCCATGGCTGCGGCCACACGCGAAGCCGGAGCGGCACTGGGAGTCGCGTTCGACGGTGACGCGGACCGGTCGATCTTCGCCGACGAAACGGGCCGCGTCCTCGACGGCGACGACGTCCTCTGGGTCATCGCGGGCGACTGGAGGAATCGCGGACTCCTGACCGGGGGCGGAGTCGTCGGCACGGTCATGTCCAATTTCGGCCTCGAGGCGGCGCTCACGCGTGAGGGCATCGCGTTCTGGCGCTCGGCCGTCGGCGACCGCAACGTGGCGCGACGCATGGACGAAACGGGAGCGGTCCTCGGCGGCGAGACCTCGGGGCACGTCCTGCTCGCTCCCCTGTCCCCCGCCGGAGACGGCATCCTGACCGCGCTCGTCCTCTCGGCGATCGTCCAGGCGAGCGGCCGGCGGCTCTCCCAGCTCGCCACGCTGGACAAGATGCCGCAGACGTTGCGCAACGTCCGCGTCGCCCGACGCGTCCCGATCGAGGAGGTCGCCGGGATCCGCGACGCGGTGGCGCGGGCCGAGCAGCTGCTCACCGGCAGGGGGCGGGTCTTCCTGCGCTATTCCGGAACGGAGCCGCTGCTGCGCATCCTCGTCGAGGGGCCGGACGCGGACGAAGTCCACGCAACCGCCGACGCGCTCGAGACTGCCGTGCGTGCGGGCATCTCGTGAAAAACGTTCGCGCCGTTCTCTTCGACGCAGGCGGAACACTCATCCATGTCGACGGTCCACGGCTCTGCGGGGCCGCCGGCGTTGCCTTCGAGGCCGCTTCCTTCCGGCGCGCCGAGGCCTCTGCGGTGGACGCCGTGCGCCGGCTGGTCCTGGCGCAGCCGGATTCGAAGGACGCCGACCGGCTGCCGCTCTACCTCGACACGATGCTCCGGGGCCTCGGCCTGGCCGAAGAGCCGCCGCGGAGCCTGGCGGCCCGTCGGGTGGCCGCCGAGCACGGAAGGTCCAACCTCTGGTCGCGCCCGGCCGAGGGCTCGGCGCAGACGCTCGAGGCGCTGCGCGAACGCGGCTACCGCATGGCCTGCGTCTCGAACGCCGACGGCAGGGTCCGCGGCCTCCTGCAGGCTGCCGGGCTGACGCCCTGGCTCGAGTTCGTCATCGATTCGGCCGAGGTCGGCGTCGAGAAGCCCGACCCCAGGATCTTCCGCACCGCAACCGAGCGCCTCGGCCTGGAGGGCCCGGAGTGCGCGTACGTCGGCGACATCTACGAAATCGACGTCGTCGGGGCCCAGGGCGCCGGCCTGGCCGGGATTCTCATCGGCGACGCCCCGGCACCCGCCTCGGTTCTCCGCGTGCCCGACCTGCCGACCCTGCTCCCCCTGTTCCCGGGGTTCCAATAGAATTCAGCCCAAATCGAAACCCCTTCTAGAAGGAGGTGCGAAATGGTGGGAACCCTGGCGCAACACTGGTGGGTCGTCCTTCTGCGCGGCATCGCCGCAATTCTCTTCGGCCTGATCGCCTTCGCCCGACCGGGCATCACGATCGCGGTCCTCGTCCTCATCTGGGGGGCGTACGCCCTCGTGGACGGCATTTTCGAAGTCGTGGCCGGTGTGCGCGCCAAATACGGGTCGCTCATCCTGCTCGGCGTGCTCGGGATCGCGGCCGGCGTCGTCACGTTCTTCTGGCCCGCAATCACGGCCGTCGCCCTGCTCTACATCATCGCCTTCTGGGCGATCGTCGCCGGCATTCTGCAGATCGCGGCCGCGGTGCGTCTGCGCAGGGAGATCGAGGGAGAGTGGCTGTGGATCCTCTCCGGAGTCTGCACGGTCATCCTCGGCTGCCTGTTGATTGCCAACCCCGGCGCCGGAGCCCTCTCGGCAATGTGGCTGATCGCCTCTTTCGCGATTGCGTGGGGCATCCTGCTCGTGATCCTGGCGTTCAAGCTCAAGGGCTTCCTGGGGCACATGCAGGCGAGGCCGGCGTAACGGGCGTCCGCGAGGCACGCCCGTCCCCGGCGTGTCATCCCGAGCGCAGCGAGGGATCCCTTTGAAGCGAGGCTGAGACTCGAAAGGGGATCCCTCGTCGCCACGCTCCTCGGGATGATCGCCGGACGCCTTGGCGTCCGACGATCACCCATACCGCTCGACGTCGGGCGGGATGGAGCCGATGACGTTGGGCTCCTGGAAGATCATCGCCGAACCGGCGATCGGGACGTAGACCGTGTGGTTGCCGGCGGCCATGTCGACCCGGCATTCGTAGTAACCGTGCGGCGAGATCGTCATGAGGGTCGCGGGCTTGTTCTTGAAATCGAGCAGGGGGCAGAACAGGATGACTTTGGAGGGCATGGTCGCTTCACTCCTTCTCGAGTATCCCGAGCATCTCGGGCCAGGTCACCGTGCGGACTCCGAGCGCCCGCGCCTTGTCGAGCTTCGATCCCGCTGATTCTCCCACGACCAGGAAATCCGTCTTCTTCGAGATCGACCCCGACACCTTTGCCCCGGCCGCCTCGAGTCTCTCCGCGGCCTCCTCCCGGGTTATGTCCGGAAGGGTGCCCGTGATGACCGCGGTCTTCCCTTCGAGCGGGCCTGCCGCCGCGCGGGCGGTTCGGGCGCCGTCGAGGCGGACCCCCCGGCTCCGCAGCCTCTCCAGCAGCTGCCGGTACCGGGGATGCGAGAACCACGCGTGGATCGCCGCTGCGGTGTTCGGGCCGACGTCTTCGACGGCCTGGAGCGCCTCCTGGCTCGCCGCGAAGAGGGCATCGAGCGAGCCGAAATGCCCAACGAGGGTCTTCGCCGCCTTCTCGCCGACATGGCGGATGCCGAGCGCGAAGAGCAGCCGGGACGCGTCGTTGCCCTTGCTCTTCGCGATCTCCGCGATCAGATTGGCCGCCGACTTCTCGCCCCAGCGCTCGAGGGCCGCCAGGTCGCCGGCCTTCAGGTCGTAGATCGAGGCAACGTCGGTCAGAAGGCCTGCAGTCACGAGCTGGTCCACGAGCCTGTCCCCGAGGCCCTCGATGTCCATCGCCCGCCGGCCGCAGAAATGCCGCAGCGCCTCGCGCACGACGGCCGGGCACGCCGGGTTGACGCACCTCGTGGCGACCTGCCCCTCCTCGCGGACGACCGGATCGCCGCAGACGGGGCACTTCTCGGGCATTCGGAAGGGCCGCGCGTTCTTCGGCCGCTTCTCCAGGAGCACCCGCACCACCTTGGGTATGACCTCGCCGCCCTTTTCGACGACCACCGTGTCCCCGACACGGACGTCTTTGCGCGCGAGGTCCTCGTAGTTGTGGAGCGTCGCCCGCTGCACGGTCGTGCCGCCCAGCGAGACGGGTTCGAAGTGCGCGACCGGCGTCAACACACCCGTCCGCCCCACCTGCACGCCGATCTCGCGAACGACCGTCGTGGCCTCCTGGGAGGGGTACTTGTAGGCGAGGGCCCATCGCGGAGACTTCGCGGTTTGCCCGAGCTCGTCCTGCGTCCGCCGCTTGTCGATCTTGACGACCACGCCGTCGGTCTCGAACTCGAGGTGGTGCCGCTTCTCCCGCCACGCCTCGACGAACTCCCGCACCTGCTCGAAGGTCTCGCAGAGGGCCCAGTGTGGATTGACCGGAAAGCCCAGCGCTCGCAGGCGCCCGAGGGCCTCCGACTGGCTGGCGGGCGCGGGGGTCGCGTCGACGATGGCGTACAGCCACGCGTCCAGCCGCCGTTTCGCCGTGACCCGTGAGTCGAGCAGGCGCATCGTGCCGGCGGCGGCGTTGCGCGGATTGGCGAAGAGCGGATCGCCATCCTCCTCCCGCCCCGCGTTGACGCGCGCGAACGCCTTCCGGGAGTAGTAGACCTCCCCCCGGACCTCGAGCGGCGACGTCTCCGGAATGGTCAGCGGGATCGTGCGGATCGTGCGGACGTTGTCCGTCACATCCTCGCCGCGCACTCCGTCGCCGCGGGTGGCGCCGCGCGCGAGGCTTCCGTTCTCGTACCGCAGCGAGATCGAGAGCCCGTCGATCTTGAGCTCCGCCACGAAGCCGCGGGGCTCCCGCCCGAGCATCCGTGCCGCGCGGGCGAGCCAGGCCTGCGCCTCCTCCCACGAGTACGCGTTCTCCAGGGAGAGCATCGGTTCGGCGTGCCGCACCGAGGCGAACCCCTCGGCGGTCTCCCCGCCGACGCGCCGCGATGGGGAGTCGGGACTGGCGAGATCCGGATGCGCGGCCTCGAGTGCGATGAGCTCCCGCATGAGCCCGTCGAACTCGGCGTCCGTGATCTCGGGGCGGCTCTCGACGTAGTAGAGCCGCTCGTGTCGGCGGATCTCCTCGCGGAGCGTCCGGGCCCGCTCGCGCGCCGCGGGGGGAGCGCGGGCGATCGTCTCCAGTCCCGCTTTCGGCGCGGGCGGTGCCGCCTTCTTCCTCATCGGCGTCATGCTACAGTCACCGCAATGTCCCCGGCAAAGGCGCGCTCCTGCGCCCTCGCGCTCGGCGCGGCAATGGCGGCGGCGCGAATCTCCGCCGACTCCTTCCCGCCGCCGGTCGCCTCCTACCAGATCACCTGCCGGCTCGACGCCGAAAAGAAGGTCGTCGAGGGAACCGAGGTTCTCACCTGGAAGAACACCACTTCGAGGGCCACCGCGACGCTGCGCTTTCATCTCTACCTGAACGCCTTCCGCAACTCGCTCTCGACGTTCTGGCGCGAGTCGAAGGGCGCGCACCGAGACGGCAAGCTCCCAGACTCGTGGGGCTCGATCGAGATCTCGCGCATGACCGGCTCCGACGGCGCGGACCTGCTGCCGTCGCTGCGCTTCATCGCGCCCGACGACAGGAACCCCGACGACCGCACCGTCGCCGAAGTCGCCCTCCCGCGGCCCGTCGCGCCCGGCGAGACGATCTCCATCGCGATGGACTTCGCGTCGCAGCTTCCCCGCGTATCCGCCCGTACGGGCTACAAGGGCGATTTTTTCATGGTGGTGCAGTGGTTCCCGAAGATCGGCGTCCTGGAGGAGAAGGGCTGGAACTGCCACCAGTTCCACGCTTCGAGCGAGTTCTTCTCCGACTTCGGAAACTACGACGTCTCGATCGACGTGCCCGCGCGCTACAAGGGCAAGGTCGGGGCGACCGGGCAGCGGGTCGACGAGCGGGAGACCTCCGCGGGGAGGGTCCTCGATCGCTTCCAGCAGAAGGGCGTCCACGACTTCGCCTGGACGGCGGACCCGAGCTATCTCGTGCTCGAGGACGCCTTCCGGGAGGCGGGGCTCGGCGACGTCCGGCTCTTCCTGTTGCTGCAGCCCGAGCACGCGTCACCTGGCCGAGCGCTACCTTCGAGCCGCGAAGATCGCGCTGTCGGGCTACGGGCGCATCGTCGGCGCCCTACCCGTACGCCACGTTGACGATCGTCGATCCGCCGTGGGGCGCGCGCGGCGCCGGCGGCATGGAGTATCCGACCCTCATCACGGGCGGAACGTCCTGGAGCGCCCCGGCGAGCGTCCATCGTCCCGAGTCCGTGACGGTTCACGAGACCGGCCACCAGTTCTGGTACGGCCTCGTCGCGAACAACGAGTTCGAGGAGGCCTGGCTCGACGAGGGCTTCAACACCTACATGACGGATCGCGTGCTCCAGGCCACGTACGGCCCGAACCATGTCGCGCTCGATGTCTTCGGCCTGCACTTTCCGCTCGGCATCGACATCCACTATCCGCTGGACCCGAACCGCGAGTATTTCGCGATGGCCGACTGGGACGTGCTTGCCTCGGAGAGCTGGAAATTCCGGACGCGGCGCTCGTACGGCATCAACGTCTATGACAAGACCGCGCTGACGATGGCGACTCTCGAGCGGCTCCTCGGCACGCCGACGATGGACCGGGCCCTGCGCCTCTACGCCGATCGCTGGCGCTTCCGCCATCCGACGACGAGAGACTTCATCGCCGCGGTCAACGATGCGACGGGCGCAGATTGGGGCTGGTTTTTCGACCGGACTTTCTTCTCTTCCGGAATCGTGGACTACGCCGTGGAGTCGGCGGACAGCGAGCCGGCGCATGCGCCGAAGGGCCTCTTCGAGCGAGGCGGCAAGCTCGTCGACGGCCCGCCACCCTCGCTCGCGAAGCCCCGTGGCTACGACAGCGTGGTCACCGTCGTGCGGCGCGGAGATGTCGCGATGCCGGTCGACATCCTGCTCCGATTCGCCGGCGACCACGCCTACCGCTCTCGCTGGGACGGCGAGGCCCGCTGGAAGAAGTTCCGGGTCGCGAGCGGGCCGCGCCTCATCGAGGCGGTCGTGGATCCGGACGAGAAGATCCTGCTCGATGCCGACCGCACGAACAACGGCCGCCGCACGGAGGCGGATGAGCGAGCCGCGACGCGCTGGACCGCCCGGGCCGTGTTCTGGGTTCAGAACATGATCGACTTCATGACGGTGGCGTGGTGAGCCGCGGCGGGCCGCGCGCCCTGGCGTGCTTCCTGCGAGGGCTGAAGCTCTCCCTCTCCAAGCCCTACCTCGCCGTCGCTCTCTGGCTCATCCAGCTCCTGCTCTCGGCAACCCTCATCCTCCCGATCAGCAACACGCTGCATTCGCTGCTCGACCGGTCCCCCGCCGCCGACCGGATGGTGGCCAATCCCGACTACGGCTGGTGGGAGACGTTTCGCCGCGTGCACCCGGACGTGCTCGGCAACTTTCCCGAGATCGCCACGGGCCTGCTCTCCACCGACGGCATCCGCTGGTCGGAGCTGCCGGGCATGCGGGGCGTCGGCGCGACGGCGTTTTCCCTGGCCCTGCTCGCGATGGTGGTCCACGCCTTTGCTCTCGGCGGAACCCTGGGCGCGCTGCGCGAGCGATCGAGCTCGCTCGTGACTTTCGGCCGGGAGGGGCTGCGGCGCATGCCGGCGTTCCTCGTCTTCACGCTGGCGGCCTTCGCCGCCGCCTTTGCGGCCTACCGTTGGATCTATGTCGAAGCCGGCGAAGCCCTGCGGGACCGAGTTCGGGAGCTGCACACCGAGCAAGCGGCCCTCGCCGTCACGGGTGTGCGCCTGGCGGTTCTGCTGCTCGCTCTCGCCGTGATCAAGCTGCTCGCCGATTCGGTGCGCACCGTCTGGGTCGCGCGGCCGGACCTGCCGCCGGTGTCGCGCTTCTTCTTCGGCGTCGGAGGCGCCGTCGCGCGGCCGCTGCGGCTCCTTGCGATCCTCGGCCTGTACCTCGCCGTGACCGCCGCCTTCTACGTCGTCTGGCTCCTGCTCGACCCCTCCGCGGGCGGCGAGGCCCGCTTCGCGCTCGCGCCGCTCATCCTGACGCAGCAGGTCTTCGTCTTCATCCGGCTGCTGATCAAGATCGGGTACTACGCCGGGATCTCCGAGGCGCTGACTCGCCAGCGCTCGCCCGAGTACTCGTACGTCGCCGGAGAGACGCCCGTCCGATCGACCTCCGAGACGGGTCTAGCGCCGCCCGCCGCGGACGAAGCCCCTCTCGATCGCGCGTAGCGCACCGTCGAAGCGCACGCGGTAGACGAAGGGTTGCCTCCGGATGCCGTCGGCACCGCCCGGCTCCCACGGCCCCGTGAACCACGGCAGAAAGCGCAGATCCTGAACGATGACCGTCGCACCGCCGTCGCCCGCCGGATAGACCGTTTCGAGCGGGAAGCGCGCGAACGCGAGATAGACGCCGATGTCGGGAAGCGCCCGAGCCGTGTCGAGCACCGGAGAGTCCGGGGGCCGGTCGTAACGCTGAATCACCGCCCGATCGGGCGGCGGGTAGTAGTCCGAGAGGCTCTGGAGGACCTCGCTCCACCTCCGAGGCGGTCGCGGATCGACCACGCCCCGGGCGAAGGGCCCGATGTCGAAGAACGCGGCGTGGATTTCCCGGGGGCGCTCGGAGAGCCCGAGCCACCGGAACGGCGACAGGAACTGCGGCAGCACCGCGACCTTCGCGCCGGGCGGCGGGCTGTCCATGCGCTTCCACGCCTCGAGCGCACGCGCGTGGAGGGCCGCGCACGTCGCGAGGTATGCCCCGAGCAGGACCGAGCCCGCAATTGCGATGCGTCGGGCGCGCTCCCGGAACACGAGGGCGAAAACGAGGGTCGTCAGCGTGATCCCCGTGAAAATGGGATCCAGGATGAAGACCCAGTCGAGTGAGTATCGCTGCCGGGAGAGGGGCGTCCAGAACATCGTGCCGAAGCTCGTGATCCAGTCGAACACGATGTGCGTCGCCAGGCCGATGCCCGCGAAAAGCCAGAGGGTCGTCAGGCGCGTACGCCGCAGGAAGAGCCGGGTCACCAGCGCGATGCCGAGCGCCAGAAACGGCAGGACGACGAATGAGTGCGTCCAGCTGCGATGGTCCCGCAGATAGTCGAGCCGGCTCGAGAAGAAGAGGAAATCGAGGTCCGGAACCATGGCGGCGATCGCCCCGACCCAGAAAGCCGCCTTCGCGCCCGGCCGATCGGCGAACGGGCGCGCCAGAGCGGATCCCGCGATTCCGTGGGTGATCGTGTCCATGCGAAGGCGGATGATACATTTGGCGAAGCTGTCGGCCGGGGCCGTCAGCGATCAGTGCATGGCGGATCAGTTGCTCGGCGGAAAGGTCGCGCTCCTGACGGGAGCGTCCTCGGGCCTCGGACGGGCCTTCGCCCTTGCTCTGGCCCGCGCGGGCGCGAAGGTCTTCCTCGTCGCACGGCGCGAGGAGAAGCTCCGCGAGGTCGTCCGCGAGATCACCGAGGCGGGAGGCGAGGCCGCCTACCACGTCGCCGATCTGCGCGTGGTGCCCGCGCTCTACGATCTGGTCGACGTCGTGCTGTCGCGTCACAAACGCCTCGACATACTGGTCAACAACGCCGGCCTCGGATATCGCTCGCCGCTGCTCGAGACGAAGCGCTCGGAGATCGCCGCGATGCTCGAGACGGACCTGGCGGCCGCGATCTACCTGACGCAAGCCTGCCTGCACGCGCTGCTGCGCAGCGCGCCCTCCGACATCGTCAACATCTCCTCGATCGCGGGCCTCGAGGGGTTCGCGGAGGGGACGGTCTACTGCGCGGCCAAGGCCGGGCTCGTCGGCTTCACCCGGGCCCTCGCGGCAGAACTCAAACCGGCCAACATCCGGGTGACGGCGATCTGCCCGGGCTCGGTCGACACCGATTTCTTCGACCGATTCCGGCCGACGCTCGAACGGCCGCAAATGCTGCACGCCGACGATGCGGTCCGCGCTCTGCTCTACGTGCTCGCGTCACCGCCCAACGTCATACACGACGAGATCGTCCTGCGCCCCCGCGTCGTGTGACGGGACCGTTCGACCTTCGACCTTTCGACCCTCGACGGCCCATATAATTCCCCGCGATGCCTTCCATCCTCCTCGTCGACGATCAGGGGCTCTTTCGCGGGGCGGCCGAAGAGGTCCTGGCGCGAACCGGCTGCGAGACATTGACGGCATCGGGAGGCACCGAAGCCCTCGACGTCGCGCGCCGCGAAAAGCCGCAGCTCGTCGTCGTCAACGGCGGCATGACCCGGATGACGGGCCTCGATCTGTGCCGCGTCCTCAAGGCCGATCCGGCGTTCGCCAAGACGCCGATCGTCGTGGTCGGGCCGCCGGGAGCCGAAGCCGACGCTCTGCGCGTCGGAGCGGACGCGACGCTGTCCCTACCGCTCGACCCCGAAGCGTTTTTCGCCCTGGTGCGCCGATTCCTCCAGGTCCTTCCCCGCGAGGAGGCGCGGTCCGCGGTGGAATGGTCGATCACCTTCTGGCGCGACGGGATGCAGCACGCGGGCACGATCCGCGACCTCTCGCGCGGAGGCTTCTTCGTGCGAACGCAGGTGCGCCAGCCGATCGGCGCCCGGCTCGAGGTCTCCTTCGACGTCCCGGTCGAACGGGGTGTCCGAACGGTGGTCGCCGAGGCGATCGTCGTGCGACTCGGCCGGGAGAACGACCGCGGCCTCGGCTGCCGCTTCTTCCAGCTCTCCGCGGCATCGCGCGGCCACCTCGAGGAGTGCCTGCGGATTCTCGCCCTGGGCGACGTTCCCGCGCAGCCGTAGTTGGCCGGGCTGACAGCACAGGCGGGCCCCCATCGTCTCGGCTCCATCGCTCGTCGAGCAACGGACTCGCCCTGTCATCCCGAGGGCCCGGCAGGGACCGAGGGACCCCTTTCGGCGTTACTTGGCGGTGGCGGCGAGGTCGACCAGCTCGATGCCGAGCTCGCGGGCGACCTCGAAGATGCGCTCGTCGCGGTAGAACTCGCCGAAGACGATGCGCACAGGCCCGAGTTCGCGATGAGCTTGAAGCAGGGCCAGCAGGGGCGTCGCGGTCGTGTAGATGCTCCGCGCCCCTCGATGCGCGACGCCGTTCTTGGCGGCCTGGATGATCGCGTTGGCCTCGGCGTGGACCGTGGCCACGCAGTGCCCGTCCTCCATGAGACGCCGACCTCCGAGCAGTGCGGGAGCCCGCGGATCGAGCCGTTGTAGCCGGTCGAGAGGATCGTGCGGTCGCGCACGATGACGGCGCCGACGTGCTTGCGGTCGCAGGTCGCGCGCGTGGCCACCTGCCGAGCGATGTTCATGAAGTACGTGTCCCAGTCGACGCGCCGCTCGTCCATCGGGGCGATTATGCCCGAGCTGTCAACGCGACCGCCGCAGGAACCCGACGGAATGCCGGCCGGGGGGCCGTGGCTATGTCAGAATCCCGCCGTGAATCGAGGTCGACGCGTCGTGATCACGGGAATGGGAGCCGTCACGGCGGTCGGGCGCAGCCTCGAGGAGTCCTGGCGCGCCCTGCTTGCCGGCGCCTGCGGGATCCGGCCGCTCTCGCTCTTCGATCCGGCCACGTACCGCACGCAGACCGCCGCCGAAGTCACCGACATCCCGGACGGATTCCTCGGCCCGGCCGAACGGCGGCGCATGTCCCGCGCCGACCGCATGGGAGTGGCCGCCGCCCGCGAGGCCGTCGAGGCCGCCGGCCTCGAGCTCGGGCGCGAGGACCCGACCCGCATGGGCGTGATCCTCGGCGGAGGGACGTCCGGGCTCATCGACTCGGAGGCCTTCTTCGAGCTCTATCTCCGCGGCAAGAAGGCGCGGCCCTCCCGGGTCCTCAACCATCTCCCCGACTCGATCACCGACCGCGTTGCGCAGCGTTTCGGCCTCGAGGGCATCAAGTCCACGATCACGACCGCCTGCTCCTCCTCGGCCAACGCCATGGGGTACGCCTTCGACGCCATCGCGGCGGGCCTCGCGGACGTCGTCGTCACCGGCGGGTCGGATGTCCTCGCGCGACTGACCTACGGCGGCTTCAACTCCCTGCGCTCGGTCGACCCGGACCCCTGCCGGCCCTTCGACCGGGAGCGCAAGGGGCTCTCGATCGGAGAAGCGGCCGGCATCCTGGTGTTGGAGGAGGCCGGTCGGGCTCGCCGCCGCGGCGCGCCCATCGTGGCCGAGTTTCGCGGCTACGGAGTGACGTCGGACGCCTACCACATGACGGCTCCCGATCCCTCGGGATCGGCGGGGGGCCGCACGATTGCCGCGGCGCTCGAGAATGCCGGGGTCAACGCCGGCGACGTGGACTACGTGAACGCCCACGGCACCGCCACACCGCAGAACGACTCCGCCGAGACCGCGGCCCTCAAGGCCGCGCTGGGCGCTCGCGCCCGCGTGATTCCGATTTCCTCGATCAAGTCGATGATCGGGCACTGCCTCTGTGCCTCGGGAGCGATCGAAGCCGTGGCGACGGCGCTGACGGTGCGGGACGGGAAGATACCCCCCACGATTCACTACGAGCACCCGGATCCCGCCTGCGACCTCGACTACGTGCCCAACGCAGCACGCGACGTCCCGGTGGAGGTGGCCCTCTCGAATTCATTCGCCTTCGGCGGCAACAGCTCGGTGGTCGTGCTCTCGCGGTACGACAGCTCACGGGCCTGATGGCGTCGCGCGGGGTCGTCACGGGGACCGGCGCCGTCTCGGCGCTCGGACGCACCGCGTCCGACTTCTACCGGCGGCTGATCTCCGGGGAGTCTGCGATCCGGCCCTTCGCGCCGGAGGAACGGGGAGACCTGCACGCCACGCACGTGGCACGCTACGACGGCTTCTCGCCGCAGCCCGAGATTCCCGCCATGAAGGCGCGCCGGCTCGATCGCGGCAGCCAGTTCGCCCTCATCGCGTGCATGCAGGCCGTGGCCGAGGCGGGGTACCGGATCGAGGAGTCCCCCGAGGCGATCGGCATCGCGATGGGCACGGGCTCGGCAGGGGCCGGGGCGCTGACGGAATTCCTCCGCGTGCTCATCCTCGAGTCGCCCGAGGCCGCTCCCCCGTTCCACTTCCCGAACACGGTCGCCAACGCGCCGGCCTCTCAGGCCTCGATCGAGCTCAAGATCTACGGGCCCAACGTCACGATCACGCAAAAGGACCCCTCCGCGCTCAACGCGCTCCTCTACGCGACGCTCGCGCTTTCCTCGGGTCGGGCCCGGGCGATGATCGCCGGCGCGGTCGACGAGTGGAACTTCTATTACGCCATGGGATTCGACCGCGTCGGGGCGCTGCGAGGCGCGAACCGGGCCTCCGGAATCGTCCAGGGTGAGGGGGCCTTCGTGATCCTGCTCGAGGCGGAGGACAGTGCCCGCGAGCGTGGAGCCAGAGCGCTCGCGCGCCTGGCGGGCATCGCCACGGCGGGCGTCGCGTCCGAACCGTACCGATTCGCACCGGACCGCGCGGCGATCACCCGCGCGATCCGTGGCGCGCTCGACGATGCGGGCGCGCGGCCGGCCGACATCGGTCTCTGGCTCTCCTCCCGCGACGGCGTGGCCGAGATGGACCGGGCCGAGGCCGAGGTCATGCGCTCGGTTTTCGGGGAGGCTTTGCCCCGCGAGATCGCCGTCAAGGACGCGATCGGGGAGATGGCGGCTGCCGGAGGCGCGCAACTGGTCGCCGCCAGCCGCGCCCTCGCGGAAAGCGGGACCGCGCGACGCGTGCTCGTCAATTCCTTCGGCGCGGGGGGCAACTTTCTCGCGGCAGTCCTCGAGTCGGCGGCGTGATGGGGGCGAGAATCCCGCCGGCCGAGCCGCTGCAGGGCCTGACCATCGCGATCCCGGTGCGGTTCGCCGAGTGCGACCCGTACGGGGTCGTGTGGCATGGGCACTACGTCCTCTACCTCGAGCAAGCCCGCGAGGCTCTGACCGGCAAGTTCGGCTTCACCGCGGCCCGGGCGCTCGAGATGGGTTACCGGGTGCCGGTGACGCGGATGGAGCTGAAATACCGGGCGCCGGCCCGGCCGGACCAGACCATCCACGTGACGGCCCGGCTGCAGGCGCCCGCGGTGGCACGATTCGTGATGGATTACGAAATCCGCAGCGAAAGCGGCGAGCTCCTGGCCTCCGCCGTGACGGAGCAGGTCGTCATCAACGCCGCGGGCGAGCTCCTGCTGACGTTGCCGGCCGGTCTCCGGGCCCTCTGCGCGTCGATCCTGGAGTTCCAGGAGTCCCTCGGAGGCGCCGCTCGATGACGGTGCCTCGCGCCGCGGCATCCCCGAATCGTCGATCCGTCTTCTTCCTCCTGCGCTTCCTGGCGCTGCTCGTCGCCTTCTATTTCGTCATCGCGTCCCACCCGGTCAACGACGCCGTCATCGTGCCGTTCACCGCGGGGGTGGCGCGCGCCTCGGCGGCGGTCCTTGCCGCCCTCGGCGAGAAGGTCTCCGTCGCCGGAACGGAGATTCGATCCAGCCTCTTCGCCGTCAACATCGAGAACGGCTGCAACGGCGTCGAGACGGCGCTCCTCTTCGGGTCGGCGGTGCTCGCGTTTCCGGCTCCGTGGCCCTGGCGGCTGGTCGGGCTCGCCGCGGGCTTCGGCGCGATCCAGGCCGTCAACCTCGTGCGCGTGGTGTCGCTCTTCTGGATCGGCGCCCACCGGCCGACGCTCTTCTCGTCCTCGCACACGGTCCTCTGGCAGTCGATCGTCGTGCTCTGCGGCGTGCTCCTCTTTCTCGCCTGGGCGTCGCGGGCGCAGAAGGCCAGCGCCGCCGAGAGCACCCGGGACCATGGCTCGCGCCAAGAAGGCTGAGCGGCGCACCGGGACGCTCCGGAAGCTGAACGGCCGCGCCGGCGCTGCGGTTGGTCGCCGGCTTCGCTGCGGGCCTCGCGTTCTGGTTCGCGTTCTCCGCACCCTACGAGAGGGGCCTGGCCGCCGCCGCGGAGATTCTCCTGCGGCTCTTCGAGAGCCCGGCGGTCTCGACGCTCTCGGCTTCGGACGGAGAGATTCGAGTCGAGCGGTCGGACTTTCCGCCCGCCTCCCCTCGCCCGGGCCTGCCCGCCGCGGACATCGACTTCAACTTCGCGCTGCTCGCGGCACTCTTCGCGCTCACGCCCCGCCCCCTCGAAGCCCGACGCTTCGGCCGATTCTGGCTCGCCGCGGGCGCGCTCGCAGTGATTCACATCCTCGCCCTCATCTGCCAGGTCGAGTCGCTCTACGCCACGAGCCTCGGCCCTTGGAGCGAGGCCCACTACGGAGTCGTCGCCCGCAATTTCTGGGCGGCCGCCTTCCATTTCTACCTCGTTGCCGGCCGCTTCGCGGCGCCGTTCGTACTGTGGTGGGGTCTGGGGAGAGTCGAGGCAGGCTGAGGCCTCATCATCCCGAGCGTAGCTTGTCATCCCGAGCGCAGCTCTGCCGTCCTGAGCGTAGCCTTGTCGTCCCGAGAGTAGCCTTGTCGTCCCGAGAGTAGATTTGTCATCCCGAGCGCAGCGAGGGATCCCTTTCGAGCCGCGGTTCGTCTACCAAAGGGATCTCTCGGGCCGGATGGCCCTCGGGATGACACGCGCCGTTAGTGCCGGCCGCGCTCCCGCCTCAGGTACCGGTAGTCCGGGATCGCGAACTCCTTCAACTTCGCGATCAGCGACCCGCGCGAGATGTTGAGCACCTGGGCGCCGCGGCTCTGGTTGCCCTCGACGCGGCGCATCGCGCGGTCGATGACCTCGCGCTCGACGGTCTCGACGATCTTCTTCAGGTCGTCCGTCGAGCGCAGCACGGTCTCCGCCGGGCTCGCCTCCGGAGCGGCCGCGATCGGGACCTCCTGCGTCACCCGGACGGCGGGCTCGGCCGCCTCCGGCTCCGCACCCATCCGCGCGAATGCGATCCCGGCCACCTGGACGAGCTCCTCGAGAAACAGCACGGCGCGGGCGGCCAGGCGCGGCGATTCGCGCAACAGGATGGCCGTGCGCCCCCCGCCGTCGGCCCCCGGCTCGACGAGGAGCGTCAGCACTCCCGTGACCGTCTCCGAGCGAGCCAGACGCTCGCCGGCGCGGATCTCCTGGATCATCCTCGGTGGGAGCATCGGGTTCTCGCGGAACGTGGACGCGAGCGGCCGGAACCCGGAGGTCGCCGAGAACTCCCCGACGGCCCACTCCGAGGGCGGTAGCTCGCGATCGAGAAAGTCGGTCAGCTCGGTCGCCAGGTCCTCCAACGACCGCGCTTCCCGGCAAAGACGGTTCGCAGCGAGCCTGAGCCCGCGATATTCGACTTCCGTGACGGGAAGCGCCAGGGCGGAGGCCGCGGGAGACACCGGCGCGGCCAAGTCCTGCTGCGAGAATTCGCCGACCGGCGTGGGCCGCATCGAAGGGGCGGCGTCGACGACCGTGATCGTGGCCTCTCCGATCGTGATCCGGTCCCCCGCCGCGATCGCCCCTCCGAAGAACTCGCGGCCGTTGACCTGAACGGCACCGATGCCCCGGAAGAGGTCGAGGTGGTACGCGCCCTCCCTCTCGAGCAGGCGAAGGTGACGGCCATACACGCCCCGGGCGCGCACGACGACTTCGTTGCCCGAGGATGCGCCGACCGTGGCGCTCGCCCCCGTCACGCGATGCATTTCTGCGCCCGTCCCCGGACGCCTGCGGACTTCGAGTGTCAACATGTGGAAGGGTCTCCCGGCTCCAGCCGAACCTTACACACTTCCCGGAGCGAATCGCAAGATTTCTTCACAGTTCCGGGAAGCGACCGCGGGTCAGTTTCAGAACAATCCCGACACGCGCCCCGCCGCGTCCACGTCGATCGTCTCGGCGGCCGGCTTCTTCGGCAGGCCCGGCATCGTCATGATGTCCCCGCAGATCGCGACGACGAACCCCGCACCGGCGAAGAGCCGCGTCTTGTCCACGTGCAGCGTGAAACCGGAGGGCCTCCCGCCCTTCTTCGGATCGTCCGAAAAGGAGTACGGAGTCTTGGCGATGTTGATCGGGAGGTTGGCGAAGCCGTGCTTCTCGTAGCGGGCCAGGCGGTTCTCGGCCTCCTTCGAGAAAGAGACTCCACCGGCGCCGTACAGACGGCGCGCGATGATCTCGATCTTCTCCGCGAGCGGCCGGTCCCACGGGTAGAGCGGCCGGTACCGCGCCGTACCCTGACGAATCTCCTCGAGCACCGCCCGCGCGAGGTCCTCGCCCCCTGCGCCGCCGCGCGTGAAGACCTCCGACAGGGCGACCTGGACGTCGAGCTCCGCACAGCGCTTCTCGAGAAAGGCGATCTCGGCGGCGGAGTCCGTCGGAAAGCGATTGATGGCGACGACCGCCGGCAGACCAAAGATCCGCACGTTGTCCAGGTGTCGCTCGAGATTCAGGACTCCGCGCGAGAGGGCCGCGAGATCCTCCTCTCCGAGCGCGCTCTTGGGCGCGCCCCCGTGCATCTTGAGGGCCCTCACCGTGGCGACGAGCACCACCACGGAGGGCCACATGTCGCCGTAGGCGCACTTGATATCCAGGAACTTCTCGCCGCCGAGGTCGAATCCGAACCCGGCCTCGGTAACGGCGATGTCGCCGTAGCGCATCGCGATGCGGGTGGCGAGGATCGAGTTGCACCCGTGGGCAATGTTGGCGAAGGGGCCTCCGTGGATCAGGGCCGGCGTGCCCTCCAGCGTCTGGACGAGATTCGGATGGATGGCATCCTTGAGAAGGGCCGCCATCGCGCCATTGGCCCTGAGATCGCGGGCCCGCACGGGCTCGGCGTCCCGCGTGTAGCCGGCGACGATCGCGCCGCAGCGCTCCTTGAGGTCGGCGAGGTCCCGCGCCAGGCAGAGGATCGCCATGACCTCCGAGGCCACAGTGATGTCGAATCCGGTCTCGCGCGGCACGCCGTTGACCTTGCCGCCCAGACCGATGACCGCATCGCGCAACGCCCGATCGTTCATGTCGAGGACGCGACGGAAGGGAATGTCGCGCTGGTCGATTCCGAGGGCGTTGCCGTGGTGCAGATGGTTGTCGATCATCGCGGCGAGCAGGTTGTGCGCCGCCGTGATCGCGGGGAAGTCACCCGTAAAGTGGAGATTGATGTCCTCCATCGGCACGACCTGCGAATACCCGCCACCGGCGGCTCCGCCCTTCACCCCGAAGCAGGGGCCGAGCGACGGTTCGCGCAGCGCGATGATCGGACGGCGGCCCAGGCGCCGAAGCGCCTGGCCGAGCCCGACGGTCGTCGTGGATTTGCCTTCGCCGGCCGGAGTCGGCGTGATCGCCGAGACCAGAACGAGCGGCGCCTCGGGCCTCCCCTCGGAGCGCGCGATCGCGTTGATCGAGACCTTCGCCTTGTCGCGGCCGTACGGAATGAAATCCTCGGCATGGATGCCCGCCTCGCGCGCGACCTCTTCGATGGGCCGCAGCTTTGCTTCCTGCGCGATCTCGATGTCGGATTTCATCGGGGCGGGATCGTAACAGGATGCCGGCGCCGCCACCGGCTATTGGGGCACTAACGCCGCGCAACCCCAATAAGTTGTGGCGCCCCCCGGTTCCATTTGTTACATTTCGGCGCAGATGCTGCGACTCAAACGCGTCGAGATCGCCGGCTTCAAGTCCTTCTACGAGAAGGTCGACCTCGCATTTCCAGGCTCGGTGACGGCCGTCGTGGGCCCCAATGGCTGCGGCAAGTCGAACATCAGCGATGCCGTGGCCTGGGCCCTCGGCGAGCAGAGCGCCCGCGTCCTGCGGGGCGACAAGATGGACGACGTCATCTTCAACGGATCGGCCAAGCGCCGGCCGCTCGGTATGGCCGAAGTCATCCTCACACTCGCCGCTTCCAACGGCGACAGCGAAAAGGGCGGCGAGGACGGGACGCTGCGGGTGGGCCGGCGCGTCTACCGGGACGGCGAGGGCGAATATTTCCTGAACGACAAGCAGGTCCGCCTGCGCGACATCCAGGACCAGCTGCTCGGGACCGGCCTCGGCGTGCGCGCGTACTCGGTCATCGAACAGGGCCGGATCGACCAGGTCCTCTCGACGAAGCCGCAGGACCGCCGGCGCCTGATCGAGGAGGCGGCCGGCATCACGAAGTACAAGCTCAAGAAGCGGCTGGCGGAGGGCAAGCTCGAGGAGACGCGAGGCAACCTGCTGCGGCTCTCGGACATCATCGCCGAGATCGAGCGCAACGTGACCTCCTTGAAACGCCAGGCCTCGCGCGCCGCCCGCTACAAGGAGCAGTCGGAGCTCTTGCGCCAGCGGCGGGCGGGGCTGACACGCGTGCGGACGGATCTCCTGCGCGAGGCGCTGCACGCTGCCGAAAAGCTGCGCGACGAGCGCCGCGACCGCGAGGCGGAGGCGGCGGCGGCTCTCGGGCGGGCCGAGGCGGAGCTCGCCGCGGCGCGCCTGGAGGCGGCGGAGACTGCGGGCCGCCGCGACGGCCTGCGCGAAGAGCTCGCCGCGCTCGAGTCCTCGATCGCCCGCGACGACGCTCTTCTCGAATCGAACCGCCGCGCCGCCATCGACCTGGCCGCGCGGCGCGCGGCCCTCGAGCGGGAGGGGCGCGACTTCACGGCCGAGCAGTCTCGCGCGTCCCGGGATCTCGCCGAGCTCGAAGAGCGGCTGGCCCGCTCGGTCGCCGAGGCCCGCGCCAAATCGCTCGCGCGCGAGGAAGCCGATCGCCGTGCCTCCGAGGCGGCCGCGACGTGCGCGACCCTCGAGCGCGAACTCGAGGAAACGCGAACGCGGGCGCTGGTCGCCTCCGGCGAGCGTGTGGCGGCGCGCAACACGCGCCACGACGTGGACCTCTCGGCCGAGCGCGTCGGGGCATCGCTCGGGCGCCTGGCCCAGACGGCGGAGAAGATTGCCGCCGATCTCTCGGTTCGCGAGCGCGAAGCCGCCGACGCCGAGAGCGAGGCGGCCCGCCTCCTCGCGGCCGCCGCGGAGGCGTCCCGGAGCGTGGCCCGGGCCGATGAGGAAATCGCCGCGATCGCCGCGAGCCTGGCCGGGGCCGAGGCCGCCCGCGAGCAGGCCCGCGAAGCAGCGGGCGCCCTCGAGCATCGGCTCGCGGCGTTGATCGAGACGCTTCGTGCGCGCGAGACGAGCGTGGACGAAGTCCGCAAGGCGCTGCGCGGCGCGGGACTCTCCGAGCACGGCGCGCTCTCCGACCGCATTCGCCCCCGGCCCGGCTGGGAGGATGCCGTGGGACGCGTGCTCGGAATGGACTCGGACGCTCTGCTGGCCTCGGGAGATCCGCTGCGCGCCGTGGACGCCCTGCGCTCTCTCTCGGCCGGCCGATTGGTGCGCGCGGATTGGCGCCACGACACGAACCCGGACCGCCCGGCGGGCTCGCTCGGATGGGACGCCGTCCTCGAGGGCTACGCCAGCCTCTCCCCTGCCGAGCGCGCCGCGCTTCCGGCCGCGGCGTTCGTCGAGGGCCTGGGCGACGCGCTCGCGCTCGCCGAGCAGCATCCCGGCCTCGTTTTCGTCACGAGAGCGCGCGAGGTGGTCCGCGGCCCGATCGTGCGGGTCTCGAGGCCGGGCGCGGAGGCATCGGGCCTCTTCGCGCTCCGCCGCGAGGAAGAAGCGTTCTCCCGCCGGTTCGACGAGGCCCGCAAGGCCCTCGCCGGCGCCGAGGAACGCTTCGAGTCGCTGCGCGCCTCGCGCTCGCGGCTCGAAACCGGGCTCCCTCCCCTGCGGGAGGCGGAGCGGGAGGCCCAGTCTGCGCACCGCGCCTTCTCCGCCCGCCTCGACGAGCGGCTGACGGGGCGGGACCGCCTGCGGCGCGAGCGCGAAACAATTGCCGACGAAGCCCGCGCGCTGAGGGACGAGGCCGCGGGCTTCGAAACGCGGAGGCAGGCTCTCGAGCAGGAGGAACGGCTTCTGGCCGCGGCGGAGGACGCCGCGCACCAGCGGATCGGGACGCTGTCCGCTTCGCTTTCGGAGGCCCGCTCGATCGCGATGTCGGCCGCCGAGGAGCTCGCGCACCGCCGGACCGAGGCGGAGGTCGCCGCCGAGCGGCGACGCGCCATGGAGGGCGCCCGCGACGCGCTGCTCGAGACACGGACGACTCTTGAGCGGCGGCTGGCCGAGGCGAGCGAAGAGGACGCGCGCATGACCGCCCGCGCCGCCGAGCTCGCGCAGGAAGAGACGGACGCGCGCGCCCGGCAGATCAGCAACCTCGCAGCCCGGGAGACGACGGCGGCCGCGCATGGCCTGGCTGTCGAGACGGCTCGCGTGGCGACCACGCGCGTCGAGGCCGGCGAGGCCTCCGCCCGCGCGGACCGCGCCACGCTCGACGCGGCCCGCGAGGCGCGGTTCGAGGCCGAAGTCACCGCGACGCGGAGCTCGTCGGACCTCGATCACCTCGTCGCGCAGGCCCGCGAGGAGTTCGGCGTCGAGCCCGAGGCACTCGAGGCGCCGGCCGACGTCACCCCGGACGGCCTCGCCGCGCTCGATGCGGAAGTTGCCGAGCTCGCCGCTTCGCTCGAGCGGCTTGGGCCCGTCAACGTGCTCGCCTTCGAGGAGCACAAGGAGATGTCGGAGCGGCTGACGTTTCTGACCGCGCAGCGCGACGACCTCCTGAAGTCGATCGCCGAACTGCAGGAGTCGATCCGAAAGATCAACGCGACCTCCTCGGAGCGCTTCGCCGAGGCCTTCCAGGCCATCAACGAGAACTTCAAGGCGATGTTCGAGCGGCTCTTCCAGGGCGGCGCGGCCGAGATGAAGCTCCTCGACGAGAACGACATGCTCGAATCGGGCATCGAGATCGACGCGCACCCGCCTGGCAAGCGCAACCAGTCGATCCTGCTGCTCTCGGGCGGCGAGAAGGCGTTGACCGCAATCGCGCTGCTCATGGCGATCTTCCGTTTCAAGCCCTCGCCCTTCTGCATCCTCGACGAGGTGGATGCGCCGCTCGACGAGGCCAACATCGACCGCTTCACGAAGCTGCTGCGCGACATGACGGAAGAGACCCAGTTCATCGCGATCACGCACAACAAGCGCACGATGGAGACGGCCGACGTCATGTACGGCGTCACCATGGAAGAGCCGGGCTGCTCGAAGATCGTGTCGGTCAAGTTCGACTGAGACGTGCCGCGCGCCGGGCGGTTTGACGGCCGGGCAGCCTTTCCGTAAGATCCGCGCTCCGGGCCGATGTAGCTCAGTTGGTAGAGCAGCGGTTTCGTAAACCGCAGGTCACCGGTTCAAGTCCGGTCATCGGCTCCATCGAATCAATCTCCGCCGCGCTCGGCCGTCCCCGGGTGAACGACTCTCTGCCCTCACGACACCCGTCGGGCGCGGAGGTGACCCGGACGATTCGACGAGTTTTTGCCCAATCGGTATGCGAGGCGACCCTTTGGGTGGAGCGGCTCGATGGCCGAGGTCCGACCACCCCCCGGGGGTGTGCGAGTGTGCAGGTTGAGACACTCGAGAAGCCAGATCAGCGAGAACCATTGGAAGGACGTCAAGTCCCCGGAAGCCTGTCCCGTCGCTATTGGCGCGGCGTCATCGCGACGGGCTCATCCGCTCTAGGCGGCTGAAGCTCCGGGTAAAGGCGGCCTGGTCACAGAATTCCGACAATAGGGCGACCTCCTCGCGCGGCGTCGCCCAATAGCCACCAGCAATGGGTTTCCGGCACGCTTCCTGCACGAGATGAATGCAGGAGGTTCGTATGTACCTCCGAGCAGCGGTTGTGGCGAGAACCTGCTAGCCCGATGCAAGTCCAGAGCAGGGCTAGCGCGGCAGGAACCCTAGAATCCCCGATGGACAAGGGAAATCTCAAGATCATCCGCGTCGATCCCAACCGAGGGTTCGACGTGGATTTTAGCCGCTCGGGCGGGGGCTGGTACCGGCGCTATGTTCGCGAGGTCGCCGGTCCGCATTGCCTCGAACCCCTCTTCCAGAAGATCGGGCGACCAGAGCTTCTGCCGATCGTTCTCAAGGCGCTGGAGACGCACGACTTTGTCGAACACGACGTCGAGATCAGCGACCTCACGCTCGATGTGTTGGGATTTGTGAAACGGTAGAAATCGCACCGCCGGGCGAGGGATGCCCGACAAGTTGGCGCCCGACCGAGGCGATCGCCGCTTCGCGGCTGAATGCGGGAGGGCCAGGATGATCCGCAGCGGGAAACGCGGTTTCAGCGTCGAAGTCGTCTGGCTGCTCGCGCTGACGCTCGGTCTGCTGCTTCCCCGAATCTACCTCGCCTCGAAGTACCGCTCGACGCTGATCGACTCGGACGAGGCCATTGTCGGGTTGATGGCGCGTCACATCCTGCAGGGCCGCTGGCCGATTTTCTATTACGGGCAGCACTATATGGGAAGCACCGAGGCCTTCTCGACAGCCGTGCTCTTTCGGTTGCTGGGCGCAACTCCGCTTGCAATGAAGGTCGGCGCTTTTGTCTGGTTCTGCGCATTCCTTCCGGTTCAGTATTTGCTGGCACGTGAGGTCGCCGGCCGGGCTACGGCCCGGTTGAGCACGCTCTTGCTTGGCGTTTCGCCGGCCTTCTTGTCGGGCTATAGCATCAGGCTGATGGGGGGATACGTGTCGCTTCTGTGTCTCGGTACACTCGCTCTTCTGCTCGCAGCGAAGGGACTCTCCCTCGGCATGACGCCGGCCAGGGCTGCAATCCTTGGACTCACGCTCGGACTGGCCTGGTGGACGAACTTTCTCGCCATCGCCTATATCCTTCCCATACTGCTGGTCCTGACGCTGAGGTTTGGGCGGAAGCTCATTTCGCCGGCGGGCCTCCTCTTTCTTGTTGACGGGCTGATCGGCAGCCTTCCCTTCTGGATCTACAACATCCGTCATGCGTGGGCCTCCTTCGAGATGCGGTCTCCCCTACATGTCGGGCCGTGGGAGGGATTCGTATTTTTCTTTCGAACGGCCTTGCGAGGCTTCCTCGGGACGGAAATATTCGGGCACGCCGTGGGTTTCGCCCTGGGCCTTCTGCTGTTTCTCGCGGCGATCGTGCTGCCCCTGCGAGATCGATGGACCGACTTAGCCACTCCGAGCGCCTGGGATGGGCAGTTGCTCCTCCTGGCCGTCCTCGCGTTCTTTCCTTTTCTTTACGCAGCAAGCGGCTTCGGCACCTGGACTCGATACCTGATACCGCTCTACTCGGTCTTCTACATCCTTCTCCTGTCCGGCCTGGGCCGAGCGTCTCTTCGGTCGGGGGTCGTGGCCGTCCTGCTGGTGATCCACCTGACCGGAACGCTGCGCATCCCGGTCGAGCACGTTGCAAGCCCCTTGAACGCAGAGCCGAACGGACCTCTACTCGCGTTTCTTCACAAGGAGCACGTTCGCACGGCCTACGCGCCGTACTGGGTGGCCTATCGGCTGACATTCGAAGCCGGTGAGGAAATCCTCACGACGCCCCCCAGATACAGTCTCGTGCGCTATCACCCGTATCTCGAGGCGGCAGAGGCCGACCCGGCCTCGGCTTACATACAGCTCAATGCTCCGAGGTATCGGAAGTTCCGGGAGCCCATGGCGGTTCCCGACGGGTACCGGCTGAACCGTGTCGGAAATTTCGACGTCTGGCTCGCGCCGTGAGAGAACCGGCCTGGGGCCGGGGTCAGTGCACAGGCAGTTGCAGTTGGTCGCCCTCCACCCAAACGGTTGTCGTAATGGGCGTGTCGTACAGCGGCCCAGCCCTCGGCTCGACGTCGAATTCGACGATCCATCTAGTCTTGCACAGCCCAAGTAACGGAGCCGCCTTCACACCAGGGGGCACGTTTGATCTCACTCGCTGACGGGTGGTCGGCGCTCAGGGTCGAGGGTTTCGCGAGATTGGCTTCAGGTGCACGCGGGTCGCCCCGTTTCGACCGTCGAATCCACCGCAATAGAGATTCGCCAGCGGCGCAGTACCCGTCGAGGGTGGAGCCCCCGAGACGATCTGACTCGGCAGGAAACGGCTCGACTTCCCCTGCCGGTTGATTAACTCGGTCCGGTTCACTAGTCAGGTCCCCGACCCGGATATATGCTTCCTCGCACATATCTCGGGGGGCAGCCTTGACGATTGGCATTCTCCCTCCCCCTGTTTGCCGTCTATCGGCGGGGCTCAGAGCGCGGGAATCGCGTTGCGTTGACAGGTTCGTGTCGAGCCCTTTCCGTGACCCGAGAAGCGCTTCCCTTGTTCGCTCCCTTGTCCGCGATGTCTGTCCAGGCGGAGGTCACCCGCTTGGTGTCGTACACAACTGAGTGGTGGTGATCATGGCCGATCCACGTCGACGCATTGCCGAGTTGCCCTTTCTGACAGAGGAGGAGCGGCATCAAGTGCTCGTGGAGCGGAACCGAACCGAAGTGGAGTATCCGAAGGACAGAACGGTGCACCAGCTCTTCGAGGAGCAGGTGGAGAAGACGCCGGAGGCCGTCGCGATCGCTTTCGGCGAGCAGCGGCTGACGTACGCGCAGTTGAACGAGCGTGCGAACCGGCTGGCCAGGTACTTGAGCAAGCGCGGAGTGGGCCCCGAGGTTCTGGTGGGGCTCTCTGTCGAGCGCTCGTTGGAGTTGGTGATCGGGTTGTTAGGGATTTTGAAGGCGGGTGGCGCTTACGTGCCGTTGGATCCGGGATATCCGAGCAATCGCCTGGGGTTCATGCTGGAGGACTCGGCGGCGCGAGTCGTCTTGACGCACGAGAGCCTTGCCGAGAGCCTTCCGGAGGGTCACTTCAAGCGTCTCCGGATCGACGCGGACGGGGCGGAGATCGGACGGGAGCGCGGCGAGAACCCCGCGAGCCAGGCGACCCCGCGGAATCTCGCCTACGTCATCTATACCTCCGGTTCGACGGGGACCCCCAAAGGGGTCGCGATCGAGCACCGCAACGTGGTGGCTCTGCTCGCCTGGGCAAGAGAGTGCTTTTCCGACGAGGAACTCGGGGGGGTGCTTGCCTCGACCTCGATCTGCTTTGACCTCTCGGTTTTCGAGCTGTTTGCGCCTCTTGTCTGGGGGGGCAAAGTTTTGCTCGCGCAGAACGCCCTCGAGCTACCCCGGCTGCCAACGGCGGGCGAGGTCCGGCTCGTAAACACGGTCCCCTCGGTAATGGCCGAGCTACTCCGCATGGGGTCGCTGCCGGCCTCCGTCGAGACCGTCAACTTGGCGGGTGAACCTCTGGCGACCTCGCTCGTACGGGAGATCTTGCAGCGCGGCACCGTGCGGCGCGTCCTGGACCTCTACGGACCGACGGAGGACACGGTCTATTCGACGTGCGCGGCTCGGTCCGCGGAGGGGCCAGCGACCATAGGCAGGCCGATCTCGAACAAGCGCGTGTACATCCTGGATCCGCGGCTCGAGTCTGTGCCGGTCGGTGTCACCGGCGAGCTCTATGTCGCCGGCGCTGGCGTTGGACGGGGCTATCTGAACCGTCCCGAGCTGACCGCCGAGAGGTTCCTTCTCGACCCCTTCCGTTCGGGAGGGGAGCGGATGTACAGAACGGGTGACCGGGCGCGCTTCCTGCCGGGCGGCGACATCCAGTTCCTGGGACGGCTCGACAATCAGGTCAAGATCCGCGGCTACCGCGTCGAGATCGGCGAAGTCGAGGAAGCCCTGACACGCCATCCGGAGGTCCGGGCGTGCGCCGTCGCGGCGCGGCAGGAGGCCTCGGGAGACAAGCGCCTGGTTGGTTACGTCGTGGCCAAGGATGAAAACCAGCCCACGGTGACGGCCCTGCGCGAGTTCCTGAAGGCGACCCTGCTCGATCACATGGTCCCGTCGGCGTTCGTCTTTCTCGATGCGCTTCCGTTGACACCAAGCGGGAAACTGGATCGTTGCGCTCTGCCGGATCCGGAACCCGTTCGGCCCGACCTGGAAGAACGCTTTGTTGCGCCGCGCACGCCGAACGAGGAGATCCTGGCCGGGATCTGGTCGCACGTTCTGGGCGTTGCGAAGATCGGGATCAACGACGACTTCTTCGCGCTCGGAGGGCATTCGCTGCTGGCGATGCAGATCATTTCCCACGCTCGAAACGAATTTCATCTCGAGATACCTCTGCGGGATCTGTTTTCGAGCCCCACTGTCGCCAGACTTGCGAGGGCAATAGCCCAGAGACAGGCGGAGACCTCCTCGGCAACGGCGCAACCGATAACTCGCCGGTCGTCGGCGGGCCCGGCGCCCCTCTCGTTCGCGCAACAGCACCTGTGGATCCTGGACCGCCTCCATTCTGGCGTGCCGCTGTACAACATTCCGCGGGCCCTTCGCATCCGAGGGCGCCTCGACGTCGAAGCGCTCGGGCGTGCTCTGAACACAATCGAGCAACGCCACGAGGTGTTGCGCCGTGCATTTCCGGAGGTTGACGGCCAGCCGGTCCAGGCTCTCGCCCCTCCGCGAGCGTCGTCGCTGCCCATCGTCGATTTGGACGCCCTGGGGGAAGTCGACGTCGATGAGGCCGTAAGGCGCATCGCCGAGGAAGAAGCGCGGAGTCGGTTCGACCTAGCGCGCGGGCCCCTGCTGCGAACGAAACTCCTGCGCCTTGCCGAACAGGAGCACGTCCTCTTCGTCACCGTACACCACATCGTTTTCGATGGGTGGTCCGCGGACCTCTTCGACCAGGAGTTGGCCACGATTTACGAGGCGTATCAGGGCGGACGGCCGTCGCCTCTGTCTCCGCTGCCGATCCAGTATGCGGACTTCGCCGTTTGGCAGCGGCAGTGGCTGAGCGGGAAGGTCCTGGAGGAACAGCTCTCTTACTGGAAGGGGCAGTTGGAGGGTGCGCCGGCCCTCCTGGAGCTCCCCGCCAGCCGTTCGCGCTCTCCGGTCCAGACCAACCGCGGGCGGATGGAAATCATCTCGATCACCGGGGAGCTGGCGCGGGAAATCCGGGCGCTCGGCCAGCGCGAAGGCGCGACCCTTTTCATGACGCTCCTTGCCGCCTTCAAGGTCTTGCTGCTGCGCAATTCGGGGCAGGACGACATCGTCGTGGGTTCCCTCGTCGCCGGACGCAATCGGAGCGAGATCGAAGGGCTCATCGGCTTCTTCGTGAACACCCTCGTCTTTCGCACCGACCTGTCGGGGGACCCGACGTTTCGGGCGCTCCTCGGACGTGTGCGAGAGGTCGCGATCGGGGCGTATGGGCACCAGGATCTTCCCTTCGAGAGGCTGGTCGAGGAGTTAAACCCGGAGCGGACTCTGAGTTACTCGCCGCTGTTCCAAGTCATGGTGACGCTGGAGAACGCCCCTCGGTCCCCGCTTCGGCTCGGCGGTGCAACAGTCACTCCGCTGCCGCTCGGCGTGGAGACCACCAAGTTTGATCTCACCGCCTCTTTCGAGGACACAGGGGAAGAGATACGCGCCTCGTTTCTATACAGCACGGATCTCTTCGAGGCGTCCACGATTCGGCATCTTCTGGGGCAGTTCCGGAACCTGCTCGAGGGGATCGCTTCCGATCCGGATCGCCCTGTTTCGCGCCTCCCGGTCTTGACGGAAGAGGAGCGGAGCGCGCTCTCGAGCCGGGGCAACCGGGTACGGCCGACTAATGACTTTCTCGAGTTTCGTAAGGAAGAGATCGAGCAATCGATCTCGGAGCGATTTGAACAGCAGGTGCGGCGTCACCCTTCCCGGATTGCTGTGCGAACGCTGGCTCATCGCTGGACCTACGACCGGCTTGCCCGGGAGGCAAACCGGGCTGCCGGGGCCATTCTGGAACTTACGGGAGGGGGGTCGCAACGGATCGCCGTGCTGTTGGAGCAGGGTGCGCCGATGATTGCCGCGATTCTGGGAAGTCTGAAGGCGGGCAAGACCTACGTGCCGCTCGATCCATCGTATCCCGCCGAGCGACTGGCCTATATGCTGGAAGATTCCGGGGCCGCGGTCGTCCTGACGAATGACCGAAACCTCTCGCTGGCAAGCGCTCTCGGCGAGGGAAGATGCCCGGTGGCGAGTCTCGAACGGCTGAGCTGGGGTGGCTCCGGCTCCACGCTCGCCGCGCCAATCGGGGCGGAGACCCTGGCCTATATCCTGTACACCTCGGGCTCGACGGGACGGCCAAAGGGGGTCGTGCAGAATCATCGCAACGTCCTGCATTTCATCCGTACCTACACGAACCGGCTCCATATCCGCGCCGACGATCGGCTGAGTCTGCTGGCCTCCTACAGCTTCGACGCGGCCGTGATGGACATCTTCGGTGCTCTTCTGAACGGCGCGATGCTGTGCCCCTGGAACTTCAAGGCGCAGGGCGTGGCCGGGCTGGCAGAATGGTTGGCGAGGGAAGAGATCACCGTCCTGCATGCCGTGCCGACCGTCTTTCGGGCGTTGGGCGGCACCCTCGATCCGCAGCAGAACTTCTCGAAAGTGCGTCTCGTCGTGCTCGGCGGCGAGGAGGTCCGTCGGGGAGACGTCGAGCTCTACCGGAGACATTTTCCGAGCGACTGTCTCTTCGTCAACGGGCTAGGGCCGACGGAGTCGACGGTCGCGCTCCAGTACTTTCTCGACCACCGGACGGATATTCTCTGCAACGCGGTGCCCGTTGGGTATGCGGTGGACGACACGGAGATCCTGCTGCTGGACGCAGAAGGCCGAAGGTCGGATCTCTGCGGGGAGATCGGCATTCGGAGCCCCCACGTGGCCCTGGGATACTGGGAAAAGCCGGGCGATACCCAAGCGGCCTTTCTTCCCGACCCGGACGGCGGGGCGCGTCGCATCTATCGGACCGGGGATCTGGGCCGTCTCCTTCCCGACGGGGCGATCCGGTTTCTGGGGAGAAAAGATGCTCAGGTCAAGATTCGAGGTCACCGAATCGAGCTCGGTGAGATCGAAGAGACACTGGGGAAACACCCATCCGTGCGCGGGGCGGTTGTCGTGTTGCGCGAGCAAGTCTCCGGGGACCAACGCCTGGTCGCCTATCTCGTCCCTGACGGCAAACAGACTTCGGGCACCGCCAGACTACGAGCCCTCCTCGAGGGGAAGCTGCCCGATTTCATGATCCCGTCCTGCTTTGTCTGGCTCGACTCCTTCCCTCTTACGCCGAGCGGCAAGATCGACCGCGAGGCGCTTCCCGCGCCCGACCTCTCTCGGCCAGAGCTCGAAAACACTTTCGTCGCACCCCGCAACGCGATCGAGTCGAGAATCGCCCAAGTCTGGTGCGAGATCCTCGGCCTCGAGAGTGTCGGGATTCACGACAATTTCTTCGATCTCGGCGGACACTCGCTCCTGGCCGCTCAGTTGGCGGCGAAAATTGAGAAGAAGCTCGGCCGGGAGCTGGCGTTGGCGGCGATCTTTCGAGCTCCGACGGTCGCGGAGCTGGCGGAAATGTTCCGGCCGAGGAGGCGCTCGAAGGGCCCGTCTCCCTCACTCGTCGCGATCCAGCCGAGAGGGACGAGGCCCCCGTTCTTCTGCGTCCACGCTATCGGGGGAATCGTCTACTACAGGGGGCTCGCCCTGGTGCTCGGACTGGATCAGCCCTTCTACGGGCTCCAGGCCCAGGGTTTGGATGGGAAGCGGCGGCCCTACGAGAGCGTGGAAGAGATGGCGGCGCACTATGTTCTCGAAATTCGAGAATTGCAGCCCGAAGGGCCGTATCACCTCGGGGGCTATTCGTTCGGGGGGAAGGTTGCCTTCGAGATGGCCCGTCAGCTGCGAGCCCAGGGCCACAGGACGGCCTTCCTTGCTCTCTTCGACACCTCGAATTTCCCGCCGCCCCCCTTCGACCGACGGGCCTCGAGTTCGTCCGTGACCGAACACGGATCCACCTCGATGCGTGGAAGCGGATTGGGATGAGAGAGAGGTTCGCCTATCTGGTGCGCCGAGCCGAAACCGTGATTCGGCTGGCGGGGCCCCCGTTATCCCGCGCTCACGAAACGCTCTTCCATCCCTTGCGGAGGGCGCGACGGAAAGTTCTCGAAGCGAACGACCGAGCAACACGCCGCTATGTCCCGAAGTTCTACGAAGGCTGGGTCACGCTTTTCCGCGTGAAGGACCGCGGGAAAGACTTTCCCCATCACGGCTCGCTTTCGATGACCGACCGCAGCCTGGGATGGACCAGGCTCTGCGGAGAAGGCGTCGACGTCCACGAGGTCCAAGGCTCCCACTCCTCTCTCATGGAAGAAGAAGTGGACATTCAGGCGCTTGGCAAGAAGTTGGCCCAATGCTTGAGCGCGGCGTCGGAGTCCCACTGACAGGATCCATCGCTTCGCCGGGGGCGCAGCGGCTCGATGGCCGAGGTCCCACTACCCCCGGGGGTGTGGGAGTGTGCGGGTTGAGACACTCGAGAAGCCGTGAGCGGCGGTGCCAAGCGGCCCTCGAAGTTCGACGCCTGTTGGGATGGTCAACCCTGGTCCACCCCTTTCCGCACCTATGGGTGTGTCGAGTCGGCCTGATATCACGGGGCTTACCCCTGTTCCCCTTGCACCGCCTCTGGCGCAGGCATAGTGTCTGCGCAGTCGCTTCACAGAAAGACGGTCCGCCGAGCGACCTACGGCCCGACCCTCCGCTTTTCATGCGAGACGCAGGGGGTGGTGTATGGGTCCGTCAGAGATCGAAACGCCCATTTCTGGTCACTATCAAGTTCTCGAAGCGCAGCTCATCCGCGGCCGCGGCTCTTCCGATGTCCCTTTTCCTAACCGATTTGCGCCTTCTAGGGATGGGAAGGGAGAGATTATGAATACGAGACTTGCGTTCCCAGCCAGGGTGGCAATCAAGGCTCGCCTTACGACTTCCGTACTGGCTCTTCTCGGGGCGGGCCTGGCAAGCCTCACCCTTGGTCAAACCGTCACTCCGGGTCCGGTGCCCGAGCTCATCGATGTCGACGCGCGTAACGTCGCTGGAAGCAACTCCAACGCCAACGGTGTGCTCGAGCCAGGCGAGACAGTCCAGGTCGCTCCCGGGTGGAAGAACATTCTGACCACCCCGCAGACATTCACTGGCACCGCCTCCAACTTCACCGGTCCGGCAGCGTTGACCTTCACGCTCAACGACAGTTCGGAAAACTGCGGTACGGTCAACCCAGGCGCGACGGCGGACTGCAACAGCGCTGGCGGCGACTGTTACCTGATGACGGTCTCCGGCACGCGTCCCGCAGCCCATTGGGATGCTCGATTCACAGAAGACCTGAGCATCAACTCGATTTCCCAGGCCTGGACGCTGCACATTGGCGAAAGCTTCGGCGATGTGCCGACCTCGAATCCGTACTACCGTTTTATCGAGACCCTCTTTCACAACAGAGTCACGGCTGGCTGTGACACTCTCGGCAACTATTGCCCCGACGACCCTGTCACGCGGGCCCAGATGGCCGTCTTTCTTCTGGCGAGCAAGTTCGGGCCGGACCACGTTCCTCCGAAGGCCACCGGAACCGTATTCAACGACGTCCACACGGGCGACTTTGCCGCTGACTGGATCGAGGAGCTGGCTAGCCTCGGGATCACGGAAGGCTGCGGCGACGGCAACTACTGTCCGAACAAGCTCGTGACTCGCGCCGAAATGGCTGTGCTCCTCCTGGTGTCCGAGCACGGCTCCGGTTGGGCTCCGCCGCCCTGCGCGGGTCTGTTCGCCGATGTCGAGTGCTCGCCGACGCCGGCATTCGCCGTGAACTGGATCGAGCAGCTCTACAACGAGGGCGTGACCGGAGGTTGCTTCACGAACCCGCTCATCGACTGCCCCGGAGAGCCCGTCACTCGCGGCCAGATGGCGGTGTTCCTCGTTCAGACGTTCGGCCTCAGGCTGGCCGGACCAAGGCCTCCGCCTCAGACATTGACCGTAACCCTGAGCGGTCACATAGCCTTTAACGGCTGCGGAACTTTTTACTATAAGTACACTTTCTCGCCCAGCTCCATCCGGATCAGAGCTGGGGACACGATCACCTGGACGTGGGGCGGCGGCATGCATTCGACTTCCGGCAGCGAGTGGGATTCGGGCGTGCACGCAGGGCCATTTACGTTCTCGCATACTTTCACCGAGCCAGGAAGCTTCCCCTACCACTGCTCCGAAGGCCATACGGTGTGGCACGAAGTGTTCTGCGGGCTCAGGCCCTGCTGCGTTTCCGGAGTTGGCCATGAGGTGGGCGTCGTCATAGTCGATCCATAGGGCTCGGGCGATTGCTGGCTCCCTCACGACTGCCTCCGCGAGAATTTCCGCTCGATGCGTCGCCGCGCCGCATGTTGCGACCGGCTCTTGAAGGAGGAGACGATGGCTGCGACCGGATTCACGAAGGTCGGCCGTAATTCGATGAGCTCGAATGGCTCGCTGACACCCTCGGGCGACATGAGCCTGAGGATCGCTGTCGTCGCGCCCCGCCATGACCAAACACGCATTGCCGCCGTTCGAGAACATGAGGTCCACGCGGCAGACAACTGCTCGGGAGTTCGACTCCGCCCAACAGGACGCCCATGGAGTCTGGAGGTCCGGGCGTATTAATCCAGCCCTCTTCCCCCACCGCCCCCAGAGCCCCCACTGGAGTACCGTTATGAGTACGATCAGCAAAACACTCTTGGGAAGCGTGACGGTGGGATCATCATCAAGCCCTAGGCTCATCGCCTTCGCAGTCAGCGCACCGTGTCGCTACGGCTCCGGTAATGTTTCCCACGGCCTGGACCCCAACGTTTTTCGCGGCCTCGATATGAGAGCCGACCATTTGGCGGAGTCGACCCAAGGCCGAGGTCCTACCACCCCCGCCCCCCGCGCTGAGCCGCGCACCGCGAAAGACGCCGTGCACTCCCCGTGCACTCACGGTGCACTCACGGTGCACTCTATCCGCACACGAGTAGTATTCGGTGATGCTCCATCAAGCTCCCTCGCGGTGCGCGAATGGCAGAATCGCCAATGCCAGAGCGGGTTTTTGTCTTCTCGGTGCGTCTCCGTACCAACCGGTAGCAATCGGTGGCAAACGCCTTCAAGTCGGTTTCGTAAACCGCAGGTCACCGGTTCAAGTCCGGTCATCGGCTCCAGTAACGCTCACCCGATCAACTGGTTACGGATTTGGTTGGCGAGGCGACCCCGATCCAACGCCTGTCGGGTCCGATCCCGGTCGACCTTCACGTAATTCGGCCAGCCAACCTTGCGTTACCCAAGAGAGCAGGCTCTCGTGAAGAAGCGAAAAGGACCCGCGGCGGGACTCTGGACCATCAACGAAGAACGCCAGCACAGAGCGGGGCTTGTCCTGGACGCGAAGCGGTCGGCAGCCAGGACCGGTAGGAGCGAGATCGGCTTCCTCGCATTTGCACTGTACCGAAGGCGCACGCCGTTTACGCCCACAAACCTCGAGAGTCCGGAAGATTGGCGCGGCTACGCGATCAGGGTCCGAGCGGACACCGAATCTGTCTTTCGTCTGGCTGGCGGTGAAAGCTCTCGGGCCGTCAATCGCTTCCTTGGCCTGAGCTCGCCTCGGACGAGACGGCGGCACAAGTCTGGCCGTTGAATTCTGCTGGAAGCGATCGTCGTCAGGCCTAGCCCCTCACCTCACGGCCATCCGCCGCGGTAACTCCGGCCACCCACGCAGTGGTCGACACCAGAACGTGCGTTCCGCGGCACACGGGGCAGCGGACGACCCGGACCGCCTCCGCTTCGTGACGCGGGAAACTCCCGAGAGAGAAGCGCGTCATCGCCTGCTCCGGGCACAGCACGTTGATCATGACGCGCTGCGAGCCTGCTTTCGAGAAGGCCCTCGGTGCCGGCGTGCCCGCCGTACCGAGAAGTTCTCGAGTGCTCATGGCGTTCTTCGACATCGTGCTCCTCCCTTCATGACGACTCCCTTCTTCAAGATTCGCGCCAGCGGCCGCGACGCCGCTCCGGAATTGGCACCCGAAATGCAACGAGGAGGAGCGAACCAAAAGGAGGTTTGCGATGGGACTCCTTCTTCTGATCGTCCTGGTGCTACTCCTGGTGGGAGCCGTTCCGCGCTGGGGATACAACCAGAGCTGGGGTTACGGCCCGAGCGGTTTGGTCAGCGTCATCCTGATCGTCGTCGTCATCCTGCTTCTGACAGGTCGCCTCTAACAACAGTTCTTGGCCGGCGCGGCGAGCCACGGAGCGCCCCCCGCGCCGGCTGGCACGGAACCTGCTCTTTCCAGGAGGTGTCGGAAGTTCGGTTGTCGAGCTCGCCGAAACGTGAACCTGCAAAGGAGATTCATCATGCGATCCAGTCGACCGTTTCTCACGATAGCGGCCCTCGTGGTCGCTGCCAAGTGTTGGGCGCAGGATCCGAACGCGATGGATGCGCAGAAACCTTCGCCCTCTCCCACGCCGGCGGTCCAGCCGACACCCCCGCCGCAAGCGCAGTTGGACAGCATGCCCGATGCGATCCCTGCAATTCCGGTGATTCCGACCGTGCCGTCGGATGTCGCCGCGCCGGCCGCGCCCGATGCGACGGCCGCGCCGGCACAACAGGCTCCCCCGCCGGAAGTCCCCGTGGCGCCGGCTCCCGCGCCCCCGGTCCAAAAGAAGACGGTCACGGCTCCGCCGCGGCGACATGCCGAGTCGCAGGCGAGCGCCTCGAACGAGACGAAGAAGGACAAGGCGGCCGAGGCCGCAGCGGCCGCGGCCATCTCCGCGAACGACGGCACGCCCAATTCGCCGCCACCGCCCGACGGCTCCACCGCGGCTGCGGCTCCTGCCGCCACCGCGGCCGCCGAGGCGACCGCGCCGGCCCAGCGGTTGCCCGACCCGCTCGTCGGCTTGGAGAAGAGTAGCGAGGCCGCGAAACCTCCGCAGCACCGCGTCGCGTGGATTCCCCTGTGTGTGCTCGCCCTCGGCGTGGCCGGCGCCATCGCGCTCGTCGCCCGCCGTCGGAGGAACGAGGAGATTTCGATCGTCGATCACGGGGCGTACTAAGCAAGGCTCCCCTTCGCCCATCACGCCGAGCCGGTCCAGCCTGCGGCTCGGCACCGCAAACGCTGACCCTGCAGGCCATGCTCATCGCAAACGGCATCTCGGCCGGACAGGCGACGGCCCAGACGAACATCCAGCTGACTCCCTGAGGCTGGTCCGGCTTCGAGCCGTCCGGGCTACGCGACCTGAACGACCTCGCGGGCGGTCTGCGGAACCCGCTCGTCGGGAGTCAGGATGCCGCGATAGTTCAGCGGATCCGCCGCGGCCACGCTGATCGACTCGGGATCCGCCCCGGACGCGCCGCGCCGGCGGATGGTCCGCAACAGCGTCACGGCCTCCGGGAGCGCGTACTGCTCGCCGTCGAACCCCGCGACGAAGCGGCCGCCCCGGATTTCCCCGCGCGCCTCGAGCGCCCGCAAGACGCGCGCGACGTCGCGCCACGGAACGGGCTGCTTCTCGCGCGCCAGGGTCTTGCGGAGGACGACGCCCGTGCGCGCGAGCAGCCGGCGGGCGACGAACTCCGGCGACACCTCGCCGGTGCGCCGCTCGAGCAGGCTCCAGCGCCCGGACGCCAGGCTTCCGGCCTTGCGCCGCCAGGTCGGGACGAGGAACCACCTCAGCCCGCCATACGAATCACACGTGACACGGCCCTGGCCGATGAGCTCCTTCAACCCCTCCTCGACGAAGGAGGCCGGCTGCCGGGTCTCGCGAGCGAGGTCCTGGAGGAACACGGCGCCCTTGCGCCGCAGCGCCTCGAGGACCTCGAGCGCGGTGCCGGTCGGATCCGCGCCGACGGGCTCGACGGCGGCCAGCGCCATCCAGGTCTCGAGGTCCTCGCGCGGCGCGAACGTGATCGGCGTGCGGCGAATGGCCGAGGCGCCGGCTCCCCAGAATCGCCCCCAGGCGATCTCGCCCGACGCCGTGAGCTGGTCGAGCCACTCGCGCTTGTACGCGCGCACGCGCGCCGGCAGGATGCTCGCTTCCCAGGATGCCGCGGGCGCCTCGAAGCCCGCGAGCTGTGTCAAAACCGAGGCGACGCCGCGAGGGCCCTCCAGGCGGTACCCGGGATCGGCGTGCTGCCAGCACGCCAGGAACCGCAGGAACTGCGCGGCGGACACGGGCTCGATCTCCCGCCGCAGGCGCTCCACGGTGTAGCGGTGGATGCGCGCGAGCAGCCGACGGTCGCACCACGCCTCTCTCCCCTCGATCCGCGTGCGCAACACGACGCCTTCGGCTTCGAGCGATGCGAGCAGCGGGTCTTCGCTGAAGATCGGCCCGAGCGCCTCGAGCCGCCCGCGCAGGATCGTCTGCGGATCGCGGGACGCCTCGACGGCGAACCACCGATCTCCCTCTCGGACGACGCGGCCCGATGCCTCGAGCTCGTCCAGCCACGGCTGCCAGGGTTGTGCTTCTTCGACCCTGAGGTAGCCCATCCAGAGAAGCGCCTCGTGGACCTCCTCGAGGTTCGACGGTTGCGGCCAGGCCTCCTCGCGCACGCGGGCGATCGCCTCCGCGTCGAGCACGCCGATGTCGTCGGCGGTCCGCGAGTCGAGAATGCGCCGCGACATCACGGCCTGCGTGCGCCGCTCCTCGAGCGGAGCGTCGTCGAGGAACGTATAGGGCTGGGAGCTCAGGATGCCGCGCGCGAAGGCCGAGGGCTCCGACGTGTCGATCGCCCGCTTCTCGATCGAACCGTCCGCCAGCCCGCGCAGGACCTCGAGGAACCCTTCGACGTCCATCGCCTCGGTCAGACAGTCCTCGATCGTCTGCCGCACGATCGGATGCTCCATCGGAACCTCGATCGGGCCGCCCGGCAGCGTCTCGGGGCACGCCAGCATCTGGGGGAACGCCTCGACGAGCAGGTCCGTCGCCCGCATCCGCAAGAGGGGCGCCGGCACCTTCTTGCCGTTGCGCGAGCGCTCGAGCAACAGCGACCGCTGCACGTTCCACCGCCACCGCGTCTCGAACAGCGGCGCGCCGAGGACCGCCTGGACGAGCACCTCGCGGGCCGAGGCCGGGTGGAGGAAGTCGAAGACGTCTTTGAGCTCGAAGCTGTGCTGCGGCCCGAGCGACAGGATGATGGCCTCCTCGTTGGCCGCGGCCTGCAGCTCGAAGCCGAAGCCCACGCAGAATCGCTTGCGCAGCGCGAGCCCCCACGCGCGGTTGATGCGCGACCCGAAGGGGGCATGCACGACGAGCTGCATGCCGCCGCTCTCGTCGAAGAAGCGCTCGAGGATCACGCGGCGCGGCGTCGGCACGCCGCCGAGCGCCTGGCGCCCGGCCTCGGCGTACTCCGCGATCTGGACCGCCGCGGCCTCCGGAAGCGCCGGGCCGCATTCTTCCCTCAGGAAGGCGGCGGACGCCTCCTCGCGGGCCGCGCACTCGTCCCGCAGCCATCCGATCTGCGCGGACAGCTCCCGCGTTCTCCCCGGCGCCTCGCCCAGCCAGAACGGGAGCGACGGCGGCGCGCCTCTTGCGTCCGCGACCCGGACGATTCCCGGCTCGACGCGCAGCACGCGCCACGACGCGTTGCCGAGCTGGAAGACGTCGCCTCCGTTCGACTCCACCGCCCAGTCCTCGTTGACCGTGCCGACCAGGGTCCCCTCGGGCTCGAGACGAACCTGGTAGTCCGCGGTGTCCGGAATGGCCCCTCCCGAAAGCAGTGCGGCGAGTCGCGCACGACGCGTCGCCCATCAGGCGTTCCTGGACGCCGTCGCGGTGCAGCAGGGCGCGCCGGCCCCGCGTGTGCAGCGCGGCGACATCGTCGAAATCCGCGCGGGACAGGTCGCGGTAGGGCCACGAGCGCCGGACGAAGATCGAAGAGGTCCGCTTCCGTCCACGGCTCGACGGCGCACGCCGCCACGATCTGTTGCGCCAGGATGTCCAGCGGTTGCGGCGGCGGTGGCGTGCGGTCGAGGATGCCCTCGTTCACGCAACGCAGGAGCGCCGCGCTCTCCACCAGCTCGTCGAGCGTCAGCGGGAACACCCTTCCCTTGCGGCACCCGTCGGAGCGCTGTGCCCGGCGCGACCGACCCGCTGCAGGAACGTCGCGATCGAGCGCGTCGCGCCGACCTGGATCACCAGGTCCACGTCGCCGATGTCGATGCCGAGCTCGAGCGAGGCGGTGGCCACGAGCGCCCGCAGAGCTCCCGGCCTTCAGCCGCTGCTCGGCGTCCAGGCGCCGCGCCTTCGACAGGCTGCCGTGATGACTGGTCACGGCGTCCTCGCCGAGCAGGCGCGTCAGCCGCGCCGCGATTCGCTCGGCCATCTTGCGCGTGTTGACGAACACGAGCGTCGTGCGGTGATCGCGCACGAGCTCGGCCATGCGCGTGTAGATCTCCTCCCACTGCTCGTGCGAGCACACCGCCGAGAGGGCAGAGGGCGGAACCTCGATGCCGAGGTCGAGCTGCCGAAACGTGCCCGCGTCCACCAGGGTGCACTTGCGGTCGCGCCCCACCAGAAACCGCGCGACGTCCTCGAGCGGCTTCTGCGTGGCCGAGAGGCCGATGCGCTGGATCGGCCGGCCCGCGAGGGCCTCGAGCCGCTCGAGCGAGAGGGCGAGGTGGCTGCCGCGCTTGTCCGCGCACCACGGCGTGGATCTCGTCCACGATGACGGTCTCGACCGTGCGCAGCATGGCGCGCCCGCGCTCGCTGCGCGAGCAGGATGTACAGCGACTCCGGCGTCGTCACCAGGATGTGCGGCGGCCGTCGCATCATCGCCGCCCGCTCGGCGGCCGTGGTGTCTCGCCGGTGCGGACGAGCACGCGCACCTCCGGAATGGCGGGATCGAGCGGCGCGAATCTGGGAGAGCGGGAGCTGCAGGTTCTTCTGGACGTCGTTGGAGAGCGCGCGCAGCGGCGAGACGTAGAGCAGCCGCGTCTCATCCGGCAGCCCCTCGCCCTGACGCATCAGCGCGTCGAGGCCGCGAGGAATGCGGCGAGGGTCTTTCCCGACCCGGTCGGCGCCGCGATCAAAGTATGGAGGCCGTCGCGAATCGGCCGCCCAGCCCTGCAACTGGGCCGTCGTGGGTTCCCCGAGTCGAGTCCGGAACCACTCGCGAATGGCGGGATGGAAGGACTCGAGGGCGCCCATGGGGTAATCCTGATTCCGCCCCGGCCCATGGTCGAACCGTGCCGCTCCAGGGTGGCGCAAGGCCTCGCCGTCGACCTGATGAAAGCCCTGCGCAAGAGCATCGGGCGGCAACAGGACGCCCCCGCGAGACCGCGGTGCGGAGCACCTGAAGCTCCTCGAGACGACGGCGGGCACGCCAACACTCGTTGCTCTCGCCGGCGTGCAGAGTCACCAGTTTCACCGCGCTCTCGACCTTACGGCCTATGCGATCCAGCGGGGCTGCCTTGCGATTGGCGCGTGGCTTGCAAGCTTCAAGGGTGGGGCTGCAATCGGGCAGCTCGCATTCCAAGGAGGTTCGGATGAGAAAGCTTCTCGCTGCTTCAGTTTCGGTGCTAGTCCTGCTCTCCGCGGTCGCTCTGGCGGCTCCGTCCAGCGACCATCCGTCCAAGGACAAGACGATCATAGGAACGGTGAGCCAGGTCGACGCCACCGAGAAATCGATGGTGGTCAAAGACAGCACAAACAAGGAAGTGACGATCTACTGGAACGACACCACGAAGTTCGAAGGTGGGCAGCCCCAGGAGGGGGCCAGCGTGACGGTTGACGTCAACGAGCAAGATGGCAAGACCTGGGCGAAGTCGATCCAGACTCGTCCGCCGAAGAAGCCCTACTAGCCGGGCTGACCGTCCGCGTAAGGCCTCGGCGTCGTTTCGACGTCGGGGCCTGCATATTGGTGCCACCCGATTGTCAAATCGCGCTCCACTTGCCTTCCGCTCCCAAACACACCGCATCACCTTCCTTCGGCCGCCGATCGGCGCACTCATCGAGCTCTCATTCTCGACCGCCGTACTCCCGACCTGGCAGGCGTATTGCTTCGATGAGAACTGCGAGACCAAGGAGGTGGAAGTGAGGCATCCGTTTCATTCCGCCAGGGAGCTACGAGGCGGCCTGTCTCCGCGAGACCGGCAGGTCAGGGAGTGCGGACGGGCTCTGGTCGTCGGCGTTACCGGCGCGGGAGCAGTTCCGCTGATCGAGGACTACGACTCGATGACCGGCCGAACTGTCCTGGGGCTTCCTTCGATCGGGTTCTCATTCGGCGAGCTTTCGTCTGATCCCCTTGTCGAACGCGTCGCGCGCCAACTTCGACACGAGTTTGGCTACGAGGCTCGGGACCTCGTTTCGATGAAAGCGGAATTCGGCGGAGGCGACGATCGCCGGTGGTCTTTCCTTCTTGCACCGCTTCTGCACGCCGTCGGATGGCACGCGCGGATCGGTTTCGTTCCCGGGGTCCACGAGGTAGCGATCGCCGATCTGCGCCGATACCTCTCCGCCCGCCTGCAGGGAGGTGCGACGCTCGAGCCCCACCTTCGGCAGGGGTTGTTCCTCGCGGAGGAGTTTTTTCCGCAGTGGGCCCGGGAGCAGTTGAGCCAGGCGATCACGGACTCGAGGCGCAAGAGCGCCGCCGCGCGGCCCCTGCATGCGGCAACGGCGGCAGCTGGCGAGCACCGTGCAATCTAAGCGGAATCAGGGCCCACCGCCTGGTTCGCAGCCCTCGCTGCGCGCTCACGGCGACTTCCTGGCCTTCTTCGAGACCGTCAGGGCCGCCCCGAGTCGCGCGCTCCTGCTCGATTTCGATGGAACACTCGCCCCTTTCCACCACGATCGTGAGCGCGTCCGGATGTATCCCGGAGTCCGACCCATGCTCGTCTCGCTGGCCCAGGATGACCGGAGTCGGATCGCCATCGTCAGTGGCCGCCCAATCGCCGACCTCCGACACGTGGTGAATCTGAACCGGCACGTCGAGTTGTGGGGCTCGCACGGCCTCGAACGAATCACGATCGATGGGTGTTGGGTCGTGTCGACGCCGTCGCGAGACGCGGCGGCCCTGCTCCGCGCCGTCACGCTCGAGATGTCGGCGCGCTGGCCGTCTCTCATCGAAAGGAAGCCCTACGGCCTCGCGCTGCACTCTCGGGGCCGACCGGCAGAGTTCTTCGAGGAGGCAAAGAGCCACCTGATCACGCAGTGGGTTGAGCCCGCCCGCAGAGCGGGACTGGAGACGATCAACTTCGACGGTGGCCTCGAGCTGCGGCCCCTCGGGTGCGACAAGGGCACCATCGTCGAGCGCCTGTTCGACGAATTGGGGGACCGCACCGTCGTGGCCTACCTCGGGGACGACCGAACCGATGAAGACGCATTCCGGGCCCTACAGGGCCGCGGTCTCTCGGTGCTCGTACGCCGAGACCCCAGACCCACTCTGGCCGATTCGTGGATCCGGCCGCCCGGCGAATTGCTGTCGTTTCTCATCGCGTGGAGCGATGCCTGCGCGCGCCCCGACAAGGATTGAGACCCGTTCTCAGTGTGCCGCACCGACGAGCTGGACGTCGACGGTGGTTGCCGTTCGGAACCTGTCCTCGACGTCGCTCCAATTCCAGACCTTCCAGATCGCCTCGAGATATTGGGCCTTCCGGTTTTGGTACTGCAGGTAAAACGCATGCTCCCATACGTCGAGAACGAGCAGCGGGATTCCAGCCTGGCTCAGGTTGGATTGGTGATCGTAGATCTGCGTCGTGAGAAGGCGCTTGCCAACCGGCTCCCAGACGAGCGCCGCCCAGCCCGATCCCATCACCGTGGCGGCGACCTCCGTGAGCTGCTTGTGGAACGTTTCGAAGCCGCCGAAGCCCTCCTCGATGGCATCGGCGAGCTCGCCCGAGGGGCGCCCACCCATTTTCGGACCCAGGTTCTGCCAGAAGACCGAATGCAGCACGTGACCTGACAGATTGAACGCGAGCGCCCGTTCGAGCGCGCCGAGTCGGGTGAAGTCCTGGTTCTCGCGGGCCTCCTCCAGCTGAGCGAGGGCAGCATTGGCTACGCGGCATGGTGCTTGTTGTGGTGGAGCTCCATGATCTGACCCGAGATGTGGGGTTCGAGGGCCCCGTAGTCGTAGCGCAGATCCGGCAACGTGTAGGTGGGCATGAGTAGACCTCCGCATGGAGAACAATGCACGAATCGTGCCGATCCTCTCGGGCGAGAGAGCTCTCTGGCCTGCTTCTTGCTCGTTTCTATCGTTGGTTGCGACGAGATCGGATTCGGCCCCGTGTCCCGGTGGTCGCGATGAGATCGGAATCCAGCCCCGCCGCTACCGCTTCAGGAGGTGATGGCCATGATCCTCGCGCTCGTACTCTTCGCCCAAGTGAGCACCGCACCCCAGAATCCCTGTTGGGATCAACTGGGAGCGCTCTGCCGCATATCGCCCTACTTCTGCCCGACCGCCTATCCGGCGAATCTCGTTCCTGGAACAAACGGCATCCCTTGCTGGCCGGAACGGGAGTCCGTGGCGGGATTGGCGAGTTCGGGGGGGACGCGACAAACGGTGGCCGTGCATCGGAGCCAATCGTCGGCGCCGGCCCTGCAGGCCGAGCGCTCCGCTCAACCCGGCGCGGTTACCCCACAGCCGCCGCGATCCGCGGCCAAAGTGCCGGCGGATCCCGCCGATCGCCTGTCGTTCCTGCGCCGGCTCCTATCGGAACGCTGACGTCATGAAAGCCCGAGCCCGGATCCTCGCGGCCGCCGCGTTGACGAGTCTCTCCACGGCCCTCGTCGATCCGCGTCCCATTCTTTCTACGAGCCCTACGCCGAAGGTCGCGCCTCGCTTTCCCGACACTCCGGGCAGTCCGACTCCGGGTGATCTTCCGGCATGGACGAGGACTCCCGGATTCGAGTATCCGACGGCGAAGACGCCGCGCGCGACGCCCGGGCCGGACGCACCCCCCGGCGGCATCGGCCGGCGGGGCCGCTAGGATGCGAGACGGTCGATCGCGGAGATCAAGCGATTCAGGTTGAGCGGCTTGACGAAGTGCTCGGAGAACCCCATCGCGAGGCTGCGCTGCACGTCTTCCTCCATGCCGTAGCCGCTCAGCACGATCGCCCGAAGGGTGGAGCGAGTCGCCTTCAGGAACTCGAGAAGCTGTAACCCGCTGCCGTCGGGGAGGCCGAGATCGGTGATCAGGACGTCGGCCGGCCGATTCTGAAACGTGGTTCTTGCCGCGGCAATGCTTTCCGCCACGCGGACGTCGAAGCCGGCATCGGCGAGAAGATCGTTCAGGGCCTGCCGGGTGTCGGCATCGTCCTCGACGACGAGAATCGCCGTGCGCTTTCTCGCGGCGAAGCGCCCGAGGTCCGGCCCGGAGGGCACCGCCGGTTCGGGCCGCTCTGCGGTCGTCGGCAGGTCGACCGTGAAAGAAGCACCCCGACCCTCGCCGTCACTTGCGGCGGCGATGGATCCCTGGTGGAGCTCGACGAGGCTGCGAGCGATGGCAAGGCCGAGGCCGAGCCCGCCCGCCCGCCGGGCCGCAGTCACATCGGCCTGTTCAAACGCCTCGAACATGCGAGGCAGGAGCTCGGGCCGAATTCCCTGTCCGGTATCCGTCACGAGGATGCGGACACGACCCGGCTCCGGGTTCTCGGAGCGGACGGTCACCCGCCCGCCCGCGGGCGTGAACTTGGCAGAATTCTTCAAGAGGTTCCAGAAGATCTGCTGCAGGCGTGCGCTGTCGCCGATGCAGTGATGGTCGGCGGCAGCGAGCTGGGTCGTGACCTCGAGGCCCCGGGCCAGGAACTCGCTGCGGGAGCCCTGGATGACGTTTCCGAGAATGGCATGGAGATCCAGTGGCGAAAGATCGAGCTCGACCTTCCCCCGAGCGATCCGAGTCAGATCCAGCAGATCGTCGATGAGGCGCGCCTCGAGCTCGATGTTGCGCCGGATCATCGCGAGAGATTCCGCGACGCCCGAACCCAGATCCGATCGGCGCTCGAGCCGGTGCACGGACGCCATGACCGGCGTCAGCGGAGTGCGTAGCTCGTGGGAAAGGGTGGCGAGGAATCGGTCTTTGGCAGCGCTGGCCTCTTCCGCCCGGAGTTTGGCCGCGACGAGCTCGGCGTTCTGTCGCCGCCGTTCGGTCACATCCCGCACGAGCCGCGAGACGCCGATGATCGTCTGGCCGGACCGGATCGGCGCCAGGGTCACCGCGACGTCGAGCACCTGACCGTCCTTCGTCCGGCGGCGCCCGTCGAATTCGGCCATCCGGCGGCCTGCAAGCAGCTCCCGCGTCAGCGCGGGGGACGGGTCGGGACTCTCCGGCACGACGAGGTCCGCCATCTTCCGGCCGATCATCTCCGCGGCGGAGAACCCGAAGAGCCGCTCCGCACCGGGGTTCCAGTCCGTGATGACGTTGTCGAGGGTCTCGGCGATGATCGCGTGATCGGAAGAGGCAACGATGGCGGCGAGCCTCTGTACCGAGCGCTCGGCGCGTCGCTGTTCCGTGATGCTCCGGAAGACCACGATGGCCCCGTCGCAGACGCCGTCGTCGTCGCAGATCGGGGCTGCGCTGTCGGCAATCGGGATCTCGGTGCCGTCGCGCGCGATCAGGGCCGTGTGGTTCGCCAGCCCGACCGTCGCGCCCTCGCGGACGGCTTTCCGGACGGGGCTCTCCACCGGACTCCGGGTCTGCTCGTTGACGATCCGGAAGACCTCCTCCACCGGACGGCCGATGGCATCGCGCGAGGACCACCCGGTCAGTTCCTCCGCGACCGGATTGAGAAAGGTGACGAGCCCGTCCGCGTCCGTCGCGAGAACTGCATCGCCGATGCTACGGAGAGTCGTTCGCAGTCGCACCTCGCTCGCACGAGCGTCGGCCTCCGCACGCATCCGGCCCAGGGAGTCCCGGAAGAGGACGAAGAGGAAGGCGGCCAGGAGTGTAAGAAAGGCCGCGGCGCCGGTGAGCGAGATCGTCAACACGCGCCGCGCCGCGATCCGGGCGTGCTCGGAACGTTGGGCGTAGAGCACGGCCTCTTCCGCGCGCATGGCCTCCGCGACTCCGCGCAATTGCTCCATGAGGCGTCTGCCCATCCCCAACCCGGCCATGCGGCGAGCGTCTCCAGGATCGCCTTCGGAGAACAACCGGATGGTTTCCGCAAGTGCGTCGAGCCTCGCCCGGGCGAGCTCCTCGAAGTTTGCGAGCTTTTTCTGCTGCGAGGGATTGTCGAGCGTCAGAGAGCGAAGGCGATCCGTGTGAACGCCAATGTCTGCACGGGCCCTCTGGTATGGCTCGAGGTAGGCGGTATCGCCCGTGAGAAGGTAACCCCTCTGGGCGGCCTCAGCCTCGGTGAAGGCCGATTGTGTCGCTTCGAGCTCCGCGGCCACTCTCCAGGTGTGCTCGACCCAAGCGGTTGCCGCGACGAGCCGACGAGTGTTCGTGTACTGCACCCAGGTCAGCAGGGCCAGCGTCGCAACAACGACGACCGTCCCGGCGACCAGGAGAAGGGAGCCAGCACGGAATCGAGAGGCCGAGGTTCGAGCCAAGCGCAACGAATTCTGCATGATCGCCCCTGCCATCGGCAACTCGGATTCGCGGTTCGTGCCGACACTCCAGCAACCTCGATCTTCGAATGCAACCGTCGTTCCATACCGTGCTCGAAGCCATCCTTCGAGCGTTCTTGCGGGCACGTTTCTTGAATGTTTCGGGTGGGAGCGACCCCGATGGGGGTCGTGTTTGGAGGTTGAAGATGAAGAAGCTTGAAAGCGCGGCAATCGCCCTTGCCTGCCTGGTGGCGGTGAACGCGGCCGCACAGGTTCCGGAGAAGTCCAGCACCGAGGCCACGAAGCAGACCGGCTCGGGTCCCGTGGTCAAGACCAGGACGGAGACGGTGACCGGTACCGTCAAGGAATACGACGCGGGCAAGAGAATCAAGCTGTCGGGCCCGAACGGCAAGACGTTTTCGTTCAGCCTCGACGAGAATGCGCGCGTGGACGGCTCGATCGTCATCGGTCAAATGGCGAAAGTGACTCTTCAGAAGAGGAGCGACGGCACCGAGCACGTGGCCGTCGTCTCGGAGGCGACGCGCGAGGCCCAGCAGGACGCCTCCGCGCCGAAGGTCTACTCCCAGTCGACCGTCAAGCAGAGCGGTCCAGGACTGGATTCGAAGTCGAAGAGCGAAGTCGTGATCGGAATCGTCAAGGAGTATGAGCCGGGCAAGAAGATCACGGTCGCGGGGCCGAACAGTAAGGACCACAGCTTCGACCTCGACGAGCAGGTATCGATGAAAGGTACCGTCAACGTCGGCGTGCGTGTCCGGATCATCTTCACCCGGACGGACGACGGCCAGAGAGTCACGACCATCGAGCCCTTCCACAAGTCGTAAGCGATGACCCGGGACCTCCGGTCAAGCCGGAGGTCCCTCTCGTTGTCGGAGGAGAGGCGATGAGGATGCTTCGCGCGGCGCTCACCTGCTTCGTGCTGGCCGGACTGGGTCTGTTGATCCCGTTTGCCCCGGTCCGGCTTCTGTCCGAGATCTGTGCGTTGTTGTTCGTACCCTTTCTGGTTGGGGGCCTGGCAGCCGTGGAGCGGGGCGGTCTCCGCAGCGCAGACCGGAGGCGCCGCCCGTCGCACGCGGCGCGTTCGGAGGGTGCGGCACGCCTGCCGACCTAGTGCGCGTGAGGCAGCCCGGCGGCGTCGCCCTTCGGAGAGTGCAACGCCCGTGGCGCGGACCCTCGATCCGGACTTCTGGCATAAGATTGCCGTGAGGAATCCTTGGACTTCACGCGCAACGGGTACCTGCATGGCCGGACTACTGTCGTCTCCCTGTGACCGAGGCCCGCACCGCTCTCGAACGCTTCTTCCACGATCTCGCCACACCGCTGTCGGCCGCCAGCCTTCATCTCGAGCGGGCGAGCCGGCAGGCGGCTCGCGGGGACGACCCGGTTGAAGCGCTCGGTGTCGCGCGACGGGAGCTCGAGAGGGCATTCGAGGTCTTCGAGAGGGCTCGGGACGCCCTGCTGTCCCGCTCCCCCGAGGGGCAACGATGAGAGTGCTCATCGTCGAAGACGACGTCGCGACACGAAAGGGTCTCGATCTGGCGATCCGAGACCTCGGAGGCCAGACGCGCTCCGTCGGCACGGCGGGCGAGGCCGCGCGCGCGATCGAGGACTTCAAGCCCGAGGTTCTGCTCGTGGACGTTCAACTGCCGGACGGTGACGGGATCGAGGTCTTTCGGCTGGCCAGGGAGTCGGATCCGGAGCGCGACGGCATTGTCATCACCGGACGCGCGTCTCTCGACAGCGCCGTCGAAGCGCTGCGGGCCGGCGTGTCCGACTACCTGCTCAAGCCGCTTCGATCCGAGCAGCTGGAGGTCGTGTTTCAGCGGCTGACCGCGCGTCGCCGGCTCGAGTCCGAGGTCGACTCACTTCGGGATGAGCTCCTCGAGACGGGACGTCTCGGCGATCTGCTGGGCTTGTCGGAGCCGATGAAGAAGATCTTCGAGGTCGTGCGCCGCGTGGCACGATCCAATGCTTCGGTCTTGATCACGGGCGCGAGCGGGACCGGGAAGGAAGTCGTCGCGAAGACGATTCATCGGCTTTCCCGGCGCTCCGGGTCTCCGTTCGTCGCCTTCAATTGCGGCGCGATCTCCCCGACCTTGATCGAGAGCGAACTGTTCGGCCACGAAAAGGGATCCTTCACCGGCGCCGACAAGCGGCGCATCGGGTATTTCGAAGAAGCCAACGGTGGGACCCTCTTCCTCGACGAGATCACGGAGATGGGCTCCGAGCTTCAGGTCAAGCTCCTGCGCGTGTTGGAGGCGCGGACGGTGCGTCGCGTCGGCGGGTCCCAGGACATCCGCGTGGACGTTCGCCTGGTGTCCGCCACGAACCGGGACCCACAGGATGCCATTCGCGAAGGCAAGTTGAGGGAAGACCTGTACTATCGGCTCAACGTCCTGCCGATCGCGCTCCCAACGCTCGCCGAACGCCGCGAGGACATCCCGCTGCTCGCCGAGCATTTTCGCAAGCAGATCGAAGAGCAGGAGAAGGCGGGCGTTTCCACATGGGAGCCAAGCGCCCTGCAGATACTCCAGCGCTGGCACTGGCCCGGCAACGTGCGCGAGCTGCGCAACATCGTGCACCGGGCCTACGTCATGACGGAGGGCGGCTCGATTCAGCCCGAGGTCGTCGCGGACCTGCTGCCGGAGACCTCCGAGAAATCCGCGGAAGAAGGCTTGGCCCCCGAGTCGGAAGAGCCGCAGAACAAAAAGGCTCGGGCGCCTAAGTCATAGAAGCACGTTGGCACTCCACACTCTCGGGCTTCATCCACATCCTGCAGGTGATCGCCGTCGTGGTCCCTCTCATCAACCTGATCCAGGGCAAGAGAGTCGCCTGACCTCGCAGAGGGTGTCCCGGGATCGCGATCCGAGAGGGAACCTGCGATCAACGGTCAGTCCGGAGCTCGATGGGTCGCCATGAAGTGAATCTCCTTGCGAGCGGAGATGCGACCGGCCGAGTCCTTGGCGAGCCATGCAACCGTATGCGCACCGGGGGTGACGCCCTCCATCTTGAAGTCATTGTGCGCGTCCGTCGTCTTCCCTTTGAGCATGTCGTCGAGAAAGACGTAGATCTCGGGCCGACTCGTCGAACGACGGCGCGGATCGTGCGACGCGTCGGGCAACTCGAAGACCACATGGACCGTGCCGCCGTGAACAGTGCTTCCCTCCGTGGGTGCAAGGACGTAGACCCACTCGTCGCCCGTGCGGCCGGGGGATGGCGGGCCACTCTCGAAAGAGATTGCCAGGTTCGTGACTGCCGCCAGAACAAGCGTACCGATACCGACGAAATTCATGGGGCCTCCCGTTCACATGCGGTCTATCGCCCGCAGGGCGGCGCTGACCGGCTGGCGAGCCTGAAAAAATCCTTCCCAGGGATCCGGAGCGGGAAGAAGGCTCGATAACGTCGCCACGGTAAACGTCGTGGGGTCGAGCCCGCGCTTCACGTCGGACCATCGCAAGGGGGTCGACACCGGCGCGCCGGGTCGCCTGCGGACGGAGTAGGGCGCGACCACCGTCTGGCTGAAGGCATTGCGGAACGGATCGAGGTAGACGCGATTTCCTCGCTCACGGATGCGCGCCTCGACGGTCAGCTGTTGCGGGTACGCGTCGGCCAGCCGGCCTCCCAGGCGCTGGGCGAATCGAAGCGCAATGTCGGCGTCGGGGCCTGTGCGCATCGGAATGAAGACGTGCAGCCCCTTGCCTCCCGATGTCTTGGGGAAGGAGCGCAGCTTGAGCGCGTCCAGAGCCTCCTTGAGGATCAGTGCCGCGGAGACGGCGTCGGAAATGTTGCCGGACGCCGGATCGAGGTCAAAGCAGATCCAGTCGGGCTTGCGCGGCGTGGCGGCGCGACTTGCCCACACATGGACGGCAATGCAACCGAGGTTGACCAGAGCGAGCTGTGTCTCTTCTTTACCCCCAACGACGTAGTTCGTGAAGCCCTTGTCATGAAGAATGCGCCGAGTGGGCGTGCCGTCGGGCAACCCGGCGGGTTTCTCTTTCTGAAAGAAGCAGTCGCCGCGCAGGCCGTCGGGACAACGTTCCAGCGTCAGAAGCCGATCGCGGACGAATGGCTTGAGCCTGGGAAAGACCCGCTCGTAGAACCGGATCAGGTCGAGCTTCGTGTACCCCTCATCGGGCCAGAGCACCTTTTCCGCATGCGAGACGCGAGCGGTGGGAAGGGTCACGGCACTGCGCCTCGATGGCCTCACCCGAGACGTGTCCGTTCCCCCCGACACGGAGCGGAGGAGGCCCGGCAGCTCAAAGGGCGGCACAGTCGGGGTGACCGCACGAACAGCCTTCCCTGGTCCCGTTCGACTCGAGCTCGGCGCACCGCTCGCTACAGAAGTGCCTTCCGGACTCCTCGACGACCGCTTCGTCGCAACGACAGCCCTTGTGATCGCAACTCATGAACACCCCCGAAGATGGAATTAGCAATTGCCCTGCCAGACGTCCGGGGGTGGAGACGGCGGCACGGTTCCTGCATTTCTCGAAGACAGGGCAATTCGGCCCGTAAGTCCGACGAGTCCGACAAAAGGAGATGACGCATGCCGAATGACGAGAATCGGGATCGCGACCCTGGGAAGGAAGATCCCGGCAAGAGCGGAGAGAAGAAGAAGTCAGTCTCCGGGCAGCCCGCCGAGCCGCAGAGGGGAAGCTCCGAGGAGCCTCGCGAGCGACCGACAGGCCGTTCGGCGCTCGAGTATCCCGAGGAACGCAGTGATTCGCGTCATTCCTCAGGCCCCGATGGCGAGCGGCGCGACGGCGGGAACAGAAAGCGCCTGCCGAGCGAAGCCGACGACCCGGGCTTCCTGGAGGACTAGGCGATCCTCCGTCCCGACGGGCCTCAAGGGCCCGTCGGGCTGCTACTCAGGACAGCACAGCCCGTCGTGCGATTTTCCGGAGGGGCTGGTGCAAATCATCGTCGCGTCCAGGCGACGTACGAGGCCGCCAATGCATGACATGGGCCCCGTAAGGCCAATTCACGCCAGTCTCGTCGAGGTCGACGGAGCCAGCCTCTACTACGAGGTCAGCGGCGACGGGCCTCATCTCATTCTCGGACACGCGGGCGTCGCGGATCGCCGCATGTGGGATGCGCAATTCTCCGCTCTCGCCGAGCACTACCGCGTGGTGCGGTACGACCGACGAGGGTTCGGCGATTCGACCGTACCTCGGGGTTCTTTCTCCCATCGCCGGGATCTCTATCAGTTCATGCGTTCGCTCGGGATCGAGCGGGCGCATCTCGTCGGTTGCTCGGCGGGCGGTGCCGCGATGATCGAGTTTGCTCTCGAGCATCCGGAGATGGCGAGGTCTCTCATCCTCGTTTCTTCGGGGCTCGGCGGGTATCGATCTCCGAGCGAGATGCCGCCCGCGCGGGCCGAGCTTCCGATCGCCCTCAAGGTGGGTGACGTTCGTCACGCTGCGGAGATCGGCGTCCGCATCTGGGTCGATGGCCCTCGCCGCACTCCGGACCAGGTCGACCCCCGGATCCGGGAGCGCGTGCGGGAGATGAGCAGGACGGCTCTTCTGAACTTGTTCGTTGCGGAAGAGCCGCTCGACCCTCCCTCTGCCGAGAGGCTCGGCTCCCTGAGGGTACCGGCTCTGGTCGTCGCCGGTGAACTCGACGAGCCGGATGTCCTGGCGCTTGCCGAGATCCTGCGAACGCACATCCCCGGAGCGCGAAAGGCCATCGTGGCGGGCGCTGCACATCTGCTCAACATGGAGAAGGCGGAGGACTTCAATCGCCTGGTTCTGGACTTTCTCGCCCGGAAGGAGGGGTGAGAGGCCGGCACGGGCTCCGAGCGCAGCCATCTGCTCTCATCACGACGCGATGCGAGCTCGCTCGATCCGCTCCGACGCGTCCGGTGGACGTTCCATGACGCCCACCCGGTGCTCGAAGGCGAGCTTGCCACCGAGCCATCCCGAGGTACAGAGAAGAGCGAACCCCGGCACGGCGAATGCCATCGCCGGGCCCCAGGACGCTGCACCGCCTCGGCGGAGAACGAAACTGATCGTGTAGAGGATCGCGACGGTGAGGTTGACCAGGGCATGCCAGGTCGCGATCTTGAACGCTTTCGACGTCATCTTGACACCGAGGTAGTCGATCGCTCCGAAGACGGCCGCGGCGAGCACGAAGATCAGCCCGATACCGATACAGGTGAACGAGAACTTGTACCAGAAGGGGTCCTCGCGAGTCACCGCATGGAGGATGTCCCCGACGAGAGCGAGGAAGAACGACCCGACTGGAATCGGAACGATCAGGGCATGAATCGGATGGCCCGCAATGGAAGCTCTGGATCGCATTGCCACCTCCCGTTTTCGGCGGTGCAATCCGAGTGCCACCGAGAAGCGATCGGAGGCCAGAGAGGTCCGGATCTTGCACGCTACCGTGCGAGGTGACGCATGCGGAAGTACGGGAAGAAGGCCGCCCAAAAGGTCGCGCGGGCCATGCACGAGCGCAAGCGGGGAACCCTCCGATCGGGCCGTTCCGGCAGGAAGGTGACGAGCCGGGTACAGGCGATCGCGATTGGGCTTGCCGAAGCGAGGCGCGAGGGTGGGAGAGTGCCTCGGCCGCCAAGGTGAGAACCGTGTGATGGCACGTCGCTTGCGTAGGAACGAAGCAGGGTTCTGTGGAACACTCGAACCGCACTCGCCAATAAATCCCACCGAAGAAGGAACCGCCCCTTCGGGGGCGGTCGCCCGTTCGGCGGTCTTGAACAGGACAACGCCACGGAAACCCGGCACGAACCCGTGCCAGCGAGGCGGGGTCTCGCCCCGCCTCGCTGAAGCAATCGCTCACTGCTGAACGATGACGGTTCCGGTCATCATCGCGCCGTGAACCAGGCAGAAGTAGCGAAACGTCCCGACCTGATTGAACGTTCGGGAAAACACCATGCCCGAGCCCGCCCCCGAGTTCCACAGGCCGTCCGGTGTGCATGCCCCGCTGCACGAGCCCGACGTCGTGGAATGAGTCCCGGAGACCCAGCTCCACTGGACCGTGCCGCCCGCCGCAATCGTGGTCGTGCTGGTGCCGCTCTGCTGGTCCACGAATGCGTTGCCTGCCTGACCGACGTTCACCACCCGGCTGCCCCCCGGAGACGGGTTCGGCGTCGGCGTTGCGCCGGGCGGGACCGTCCGCGCCGCCGTCATCGTCGGCATCGGCCCCGCAACGTTGTTGCTGTCACTCTTGCATCCGGCGCCCGCCAGGCTCAGGAGCGCGGCAGCGGTCAGCTTGAGCCACTCTCGACGCATGTCACACCTCCGTGGTTTGAAACTCCTCGACGCTATCGACTGAAGAGGCGCGCCAACCTCGCGACACGGCCACTTCCTGTCGCAAGGGAGGTGCCACGAGCCGAAAATCGAACGACCTCCTTAGGTTGTCTTTAGACTGGAGCGCCGCCGACGGACTCACGGGCCGATTGCCGGTACCCGTTAGAGTGAGGACCGGAGGCGGCAATGCGGCGCGTGGTGGTGGTCGGAGCGGGAGCGGCGGGCACGATGGCGGCGATCTTCGCCGCCTCGGCCGACGCCGAGGCACTCCTGCTCGAACGCACGCCGGACGGCGGGCGCAAGATCCTCATCAGCGGCGGGGGGCGCTGCAACATCCTTCCCGCGCGCGTCGACGAAACCCGCTTCGTCACGGACTCCTCGCCGAACACGCTGAAGAAGCTCCTGCGCTCGTGGCCGCTGCGGGAGCAGATCGCCTTCTTCGAGGGCGAAATGGGGCTCCCGCTCGTCGAGGAAGCGGAATCGGCCAAGCTCTTCCCCGCCTCGCAGAGGGCCCGGGACGTGCGCGACAAGCTCCTCGCCCTCGCGGCCCGACGCGGGGCGAGGCTTCTGACGAACACGACCGTGACGGACCTCCTACCCTCGGGCGGACGCTGGCACGTCGAGCGCGAGGGCGCGCCGGCCCTCCAGGCCGATGCCGTCGTCGTGGCGACCGGCGGTCTCTCGGTCCCGAAGTCCGGCAGCGACGGACTGGGATTGAAGATCCTCCAGGGCCTCGGTCACACGGTGCATCCGCTGTACGCAGCCCTCACCCCGCTGATCGCCTCGGGCACTCCGTTCGCGAATCTGGCAGGCGTGTCCCGTCCCGTCACGATCACGGCCCGGGACGGCGAGCGCCGAGCCACGGCGAGCGGCGGTTTCCTCTTCACGCACCGGGGCTACAGCGGCCCGGCGGTCCTCGACGTCTCCCATGTCGCCGTCCGTTCCCTGGAATCGGGTGCGCGCCCCGCGGACCTCCGGGTCCGATGGAGTCCGCTCGACGCCGCCGCCTGGGAGACGTGTCTCGAGCCCGATGGGACGCGCACCGTCGCGGGAGCGCTGCACCGCGAGCTTCCGGATCGCCTCGCGGCGGCGCTGGCGAACATGGCCGGGGTGGACGCGGCACTGCCGCTCTCGCGCCTGCCCCGCGGGGGGCGTCTGCGGCTCCTCGAGATTCTCGTGGGCGGGCCGCTCCCCTGGACCGGGCACGAGGGCTACGAGAAGGCGGAGGTGACAGGTGGCGGCGTCGACCTCGCAGAGATCGATCCGCGCACTCTTGAGAGCCGGAAGCACCGCGGCCTCTTTCTCTGCGGCGAGCTGCTCGACGCGTTCGGTCCGATCGGAGGCTTCAACTTCCAGTGGGCCTGGGCCACGGGACGGGCCGCCGGCCTCGCGGCTGCGCGGCCACCGCAGGGTACCGCCTAGGGATCCTCGCGTTCATCTCGTGGCGGCCGCCCTCCGCGCACGGCCGTGACCGCGCCACGGTCGCTGTGACCCCCGGACAATGGCACATCCGGACAGGACGGCGGGCATTGTGCACGGAGCCGCAGACACGAACGGTCGTATCGGGTCCCCTTTCGCTCGGACCGGCGGCATTCTTGCCTCTCCACCCAATCGAATCCGGCCCGGCGCCCACGCGGGCAGTGCCGCCGGTCCCCTACGACCGGGTCTGACGGGAATGGCCTCCCCGCAGGGGACGGTTCTCCTCTTGAACCGTGCCAAGGCAGGCGAGACAATGATGTGGATGCGCCCCAATCCTTCGCCCGAGCATCGGCCACGACTTGGCCGATCGCGCGGCGCCTGCCGCGGCCTCGCTCTGCTTCTCCTGATCGGGGCCGTGCTGTTTGCCGGAATGTGGAGCCGTGTCGCGCACCGCATAGCGACAGAAAGCGCCCAGGAGCTGATTCGGTCCGAGAGCGACCCGGTCAAGTACCCGCCCCCCGAGGAGAAAGTGGCGGAGGACGGCTCTTCTGCAACGGCGGCCGTGGCCGGAGCAATCCCGACCCCTCCCGTTCTGCGGCTCCTCGACCCGCAGAGCTCGGTCCTCTACGCCGGTCAGAACCTTCCGACCGGCCACCCCCTCCGCGCCCCCCCCGTTTCGGCCTAGCCCAACCAGAGCGCGGGCGGCCCGCCGGCGTCAGGAATTCCGGAGGTCCGTACCGCGCCGCACGGAGCGCTGCGTGGCACCGCAGCTTTCGTTTCGCGCCCGGCGGACGCGGCGCAGAGGGAGCGGGAGATGACCTATCGACGGAAACGGATCGTGTGGATCGGGGGAACCGCGCTCGCCGCGGTGCTCCTCCTGAGCGTGCTGGCCAGGGGCCGCTCGGGGGGGCGCGCGGAACGCCTGCCGGCGGCAGGCGCCTCGGCGCGGATCGTCTCGGTCGCCGTCGCGAAGAAGGCTCCGCTGCGCACGACGCTGACGCTCTCGGGAGAGTTCAAGCCGTTTCAGGAGGTCGACCTCCACGCCAAGGTCGCCGGATACATCCGGACGATCTCGGTGGACGTCGGTGACCGGGCGCGCACGGGCCAGGTGCTGGCGGTCCTCGAGATCCCGGAGCTCGTCGCCCAGCTCGAAGAGGCCGACGCGTCCCTGGACCGGGCGCGCTCGGCCCACCAGGCCGCGCATTCGGCCTATACCCGGCTCAAGCAGGTGTCCGAGTCGCGCCCCGGCCTGATCGCGGCGCAGGAGCTGGAGGACGCGCTCGCCCGCGATCAGGAGACCGAGGCGCAGATCGCGCAGGATGAAGCGAGCCAGAGGAAGGCTTCGGCGCTGCGCGACTACTCGCAGATCACCGCGCCCTTCTCGGGCGTGATCACGAAGCGCTACGCCGACACGGGAGCCCTCATCCAGGCTGGCACCTCTTCGAACACCCAGGCGATGCCCGTCGTGCGCCTGGCCGAGGACGACCGCCTGCGCCTGGTTCTGCCGGTTCCGGAATCCGCCGTGCCGAGAATCCACGTCGGGACCACGGTCCGGGTCCGCGTCCCGACCCTCGACCGCACCTTCGAAGGCCAGGTCGCCCGGCTCGCCGACGACCTCGACCGCCAGACGCGTACGATGGAGACCGAGATCGACGTCCTCAATCCGGATGGCACGCTCATGCCGGGGATGTACGCCGAGACCGTGCTCGAGCTCCAGAACAAGGACGCGTCCCTCTCGGTGCCAATCCAGGCCGTCTCGCGAAACGGCTCGGAAGCCACCGTCTACCTGGTGGGCGCCGACAACCGCATCGAGGAGCGCCGCGTCCGTCTCGGCACCGAGAGCACCCGGCGCATCGAGGTCCTCTCGGGCCTCCAGGACGGGGACCGCCTCGTCGTGGGGAGCCGCAGCCAGTTCCGGCCGGGCGAGCAGGTCGAGCCGCGGCCCCTTCCCGAGACCCCGGAGGACGGGGAGGCGGAACGCTGATGTCACGCTTTGCGATTCGCCATCCCTATTTCATCGTCGTCGTCTGTCTGATCCTCGCGATCGTCGGGCACGACGACACTCGTCCGGATGCCCGTGGATCTCTTTCCGGCCATCCACATCCCGGTCGTCGTCGTCGCGACGTTCTACTCCGGGATGCCCCCCGAGCAGATCGAAACTGACATCACCGGCCGCTTCGAGCGTTTCTTCACGCTCGGCAGCGACATCGATCACATCGAGTCCCGGTCGCTCCCCGGCGTGAGCCTCATCAAGATCTACTTTCACCCGGGGTCCGACCCGAACGCGGCGCTCTCGCCAGATCTCGAACCTCGCCCTGGCGAACCTGCGAAAGCTGCCTCCCGGAACGCTGCCGCCGGTCGTGCTCAAGTTCGACGCTTCGAGCCTGCCCGTCTGCCTGATCACGCTCAAGGGCGCAGGGCCTGAACGAGACGCAGCTGCGGGACCTCGGCCAGTACGCCGTGCGCAACCAGGTGGCCGGCGTGGCGGGCGCCTCCGTGCCCCAGCCCTTCGGAGGCCAGTACCGGCAGATCATGGTCTACGTCGATCCCCTGAAGCTCGAGGCCCACCAGCTCTCGGTGATGGACGTGGTGCGCACCGTCAACGACAGCAACCTCATCCTGCCCGCCGGAGACGTACAGATCGGCCCCACCGACTACAACCTCTACACGAACAGCCAGCTGCCCTCGACGGAGGAAATCAACCGCCTGCCCTTGAAGACACTGGGCGGCGCCTCGGTGCTCGTCCGCGGACGTCGGCCACGCCGCGGATGCGCATTCGATCCAGACCAACGTGGTGCGCGTCGACGGACAGCGGTCCGTGTACCTCCCCGATCCTGAAGCAGGGCGGCGACACCAACACGATCGCGGTCGTGGACGGCATCAAGGACGCGGTCGCCGGCCTGAGCGACATTCCGAAACAGCTCGTCGCCAACGTCGTGTTCGACCAGTCGGTCTTCGTGCGCAAGGCGATCGAGAACCTGCTCCACGAGGGTGGCATCGGGCTCCTGCTGACGGGCGTCATGGTGCTGCTCTTCCTCGGAAGCGTCCGGGCCACGGCGGCCGTCTTCCTCTCCGATGCCCCTGTCGGCGCTCGCCGCCTTCCTCGCGATCTGCGCGGAGGAGGCGGGACCGTCAACACGATGGTGCTCGGCGGCCTCGCGCTGGCCCTCTCGCGGCTGATCGACAACTCGGTCGTGGTCCTCGAGAACATCTTCCGCCACATGGAGATGGGCGAATCCGCGGAGGAGGCGGCCGAGAAGGGCGGCGCCGAGGTCGCCCTCCCCGTGCTCGCGGCGACGCTGACGACGGTCGTGGTCTTCTTTCCCGTCGTCTTTCTCTACGGCGTCAGCCGCTTCCTCTTCGTGGCCCTGGCGCTGGCCGTCGTCTTCTCGCTGCTCGCGTCGTACTTCGTGGCCCTGACGGTGGTCCCCCTCTTTTGCGCGAGATTCCTGAAGCGGGCGCACCTGGAGGAGGACCACATCGACACGAAGTCGGCATTCGGAAGGGTCATCCACCGCTTCAACCACGGGTTCGAGCGGATGCTCGACCGCTACGGCGCCACGCTCGCCCGCGCCGTCGCCCGGCCCGCGGCCACGGTCCTCGGCATCTCGGGTGTCTGCGTGTTGAGCTTCTCGCTCGCTCCGCTGCTCGGCGTCGCCTTCTTCCCGCGCACCGACCCGGGACAGTTCGTCATCAACCTCAAGGCCCCTTCCGGAACGCGCCTCGAGCTGACCGAGCAGGACGTCGCCCGGGTCGAGGAGGAGATCCGCAAGATCGTGCCCCCCGAGGACCTCGGCATGATCGTCTCGAACATCGGCACGACGCCCGGCTTCTCCTCGATCTACACGCCGAACTCGGCGTCCGCACACGGCCTTCGTACAGGTCAGCCTCAAGGACGGCCACCGGGTCGGCAGCTACGAGTACATGGATCGGGTCCGTCGCCGTCTTCGGGAACGCCTGCCGGAGCTCGCGGCCTATTTCCAGTCGGGAGGTCTCGTCGACGCCGTCCTGAACCTGGGCCTTCCGGCGCCCATCGACATCCAGGTCAGCGGCATGAACCTCGAGAAGGCCTACACGGCCGCGCTCGACATCGCCGCCGAGGTCCGCAAGCTTTCCGGCGTCAGCGACCTGCTCGTCCCGCAGGACCTCGACTACCCGTCGCTGCGTCTCGACGTCGACCGCACGCGCGCCAGTCTCGTCGGTCTCTCGTCGAAGGAAGTCGTCACGAACGTCATCACGGCCCTGACCTCCAACCAGATGATCGCGCCGAGCTTCTGGGTCGATCCCGAAGACCGGCAACGACTACATGCTGACCGTCCAGTATCCGGAGAACCAGGTCCGGTCCCTGTCGGACCTGCGGCAGATCCCGCTGCGATCGCCGGGCGGCGCCAACCCGACCCAGCTCGATTCCGTCGTGCGCATCCAGCCGATCGAGGCGCCGACCGAAGTGGATCACTACCAGCTGCGGCGGGTCATCGACATCTACGTCGCGCCGCAGGGCGAGGACCTCGGCCGGCTGACCGCCGCGATCGACCGGATCCTCGCGCGGACACGAAGCTGCCCGACGGGGTCCGGGTCGACCTTCGGGGATCGGTCCAGGGCATGAGGGCGTCGTTCAAGAGCTTCGGGCTCGGCCTGATCCTCGCCGTGGCTCTGCGTCTACCTGATCCTGGTGGCCCAGTTCTCCTCATTCCTGGACCCGTTCATCATCCTTCTCGCGATCCCGCCGGGCCTGACGGGCGTGCTGCTGATCCTCCTTGCCTCCGGCAGCACGCTGAACGTCATGTCCCTCATGGGCCTGATCATGATGGTCGGCATCGTCGTCTCGAACAGCATCCTGATCGTCGACTTCACGCGCATCCTCCGCCGGCAGGGCCTGCCGCTCGACGAAGCCGTCACGAAGGCGAGCCGCATCCGTCTGCGGCCGATCCTGATGACTTCGCTCGCCACGATCATCGGCCTGATTCCCGATGGCCGTGAAGCTCGGCACGGGCGCCGAGGCCTACGCGCCGCTGGCGCAGGCCATCATCGGAGGCCTGCTCGTGTCCGTGGTGGCAACCGTCTACCTCGTGCCCGCCGCCTATCGCCTCCTGCACCGCCGTGAGCAAACGCCGGTGGCGGAGGTGACCGCATGAAACGGACCGCTGCCGGTTTCGCCGCAGCCCTCGCCCTGATCGCCGGGAGCGCCGCGGCGCCCGCCCAGGAGAAGCCCGCCGAGCCTCCTCCGGCGGCTCTCACCGTGCCCCGCAGGCTGACGCTGCAGGACGCCGAAGACATCGCCCGGGCGAACAATCCGCAGATCTCCATCGCGCGGTTGACCGCGCTCGCTTCGCAGCAGTTCTCGCGCGAGGTTCGGTCATCCCTCTACCCGACCCTGAACGCCTACCTCACCGGAGTGGCCGCCCACGAGGGCGGACGCATCTCCGCGGGGGGCCTCAGCAATCCCGCGATCTACGACCGCGCGGCGGGCGGCGTAACCGTCAACCAGCTCGTCACGGACTTCGGCAGGACGTCCAACCTCGTCGAGAGTTCCAGGCTGCGCACGCAGGCGGACGAGGAGCGCACCGTCGCGGCGATCGAGGACATCCTGCTCGCCGTCGACCAGTCCTTTTTCCACGCCCTGGAAGCCGAGGCGCTGCTGAAGGTGGCGGAGCAGACGGTCGCGGCGCGCAAGCAGGTCGCGGACAAGATCCACGCCCTCGCCGAGAGCAAGCTGCGCTCCGAGCTCGACGCGAGTTTCGCCGACGTCGACCTCGCCGAGGCAGACCTCCTCCTGCTCGATGCCCAGAACAGCCGGCTGGCGGCCATGGCGACGCTGACGACGGTGATGGGCTTCTCCGATTCGCCGAGCTTCGAGATCGTGGACACGGAGGGCCCTCTCCAGAAGCCCCCGCAGGAGGTCGATCCGCTCATCGCCGAGGCCTTCGTCCGCCGCCCGGAGATCAGCGCCCTGGAGTTCGACGCGCGGGCCGCCGAACGCTTCCGCATCGCCGAACGCGACCTCCAGCTGCCGAGCGTCCACGCTCTGGGCGCGGCTGGCGGAGCACCGTACCGCAACGACGCCATCACGCCGTGGTACGGCGCCATCGGCATCAACATCGAGATCCCCGTATTCAACGGCTTTCTCTACAGCGCTCGGGCCGCCGAGGCCGACTACCGGGCCCAGGCCTCCAGGCAGAGGCTCGCCGAGCTGCGCAACGTGGTCGCGCGCGACGTCAAGACGAGCTGGCTCGACGCGGGAACCGCCTACGCGCGCCTCGCCGTCGCGCAGCAGCTGCTCCGCCAGGCCAACGTCGCCCTGGAGCTCGCCCGCAGCCGGTATGACCTGGGCCTCTCCTCGATCGTCGAGCTCTCCCAGGCCCAGCTCCAGCAGACGCGGGCCGAGATCGGCGACGCGGAAGCACGCTACCGCTACCGCCTGGCCGACGCGACGCTACGCTATCGCGTGGGCATCCGCTGAGGGGGCCCGGCGTCAGAACGGTAGCCGCACGGTCGCCAGCCATGCGTGGTCGTACGTGCGGAAGGCGCTGACCGCGAACTGATATCCCACGCCGACGTCCAGGCGAAGCCGGCCGGCCAGCGGAAAGCGGCCGGCGACGAAACCGACCGTAGCGATCGCCTGCCACTTGCCGTCGCTGGGGCCGTCCGTCCAGCGCGTCAGGCTCATCTCCAACTCCGGCCAGAAGCGCTCGTCGAGGACGTGGCCCTGGAAGGCCGTATTCCAGACGACCGGGATGCCCAGGCGCGCCCTGTCGCCGCCCGGGATGCTCACCGCGAGCGTGCTCTGGATATCGAAGCCCTCCGCCCGCGTCCGCTCCCCAGCCCTTGCCCCACGCAAGCGTCGGCGTGTAGATCGCCTCGTTTGCCGAGAAGGGGTCGTCCCGGTCGGCACGGACACGCCGAAGAAGCCGCTGACGACGTAGTTGCCTCCTTCCTCGCTGGCGGACACGAAGCGGTACTTCACGAGAAACGTCTCGTCCGCCCAGCCCGTCTGCGTGCCCGAGCGGGAGTCGTGAACGACGTATCCCGGGATCCCGAAGGTGACCGCAATCCGATCGAGGAGGATGAGCTCCAGCCCCTTGCCGGACCCGTAGTTCGCCAGGTCCACGTCGTTCGGCCGCGCCTGCCACGTGACGTCGTAGCGGAACCGCTCGTTGAGCCGCGGCGTCGTCGTGACGAGCGGCGAGATCCAGTGGGGCTGACCGGCCTGGCTGCGCTCGACCATCCGGAAGTAGCGCTCGAGGAACCCGCCATCCGCTTCGGCCCCGCCGTCCGCCTGGCCGCGGGCGAATGCTCCGGTGACCACGAGGAAGAGGAGAGCGGCGGCGGCGCGGCGCATCGGGCGCAGCTTCGCCCGCCAGGCGTGCCATTGCAAGCCGGCGCCCGCTTCCGGCAGATCGCCCTCAGAAGTTGAGGATGTACGTGGCGCGAAAGACCGAATGGACCGCGGGCGAGTGGCTTACCGGCAGATCCACGCCGATCGTGAACGAGTTCTCGGGGATGAACCAGAACCGGACGCCCGGCGTCAGGGTGACGTTCGTCTTACCCGAGTTCGTCCCGTCGAGGAAGGTCTGGCCGAACGCCTCGAGAAACGTCGTCAGGTTCCCGAAGACCGGTGTGGAGGGCGTGGTCCACGTCTCCGCAATCGAGACGTCGTAGCTGATGTCGTTCCGCGTGGCGCCGGCCCTGTGCGGACCAAGCAGGTCTTCGTACTGGAACGAGTAGTACAGCCCGAAGCGTCCGAGCGCTGGGACCCAGGCGTGCACGTCCTGCCAGCCGGCCACGCCGAACGTCAGCGGCGTCTGCGTCTGGCCGATGCCCTTGTTGGGAGCCGAGACCCTCGTCTGGAAGCAGTATGACTGGGTGGCGTTCTCGACGAGCTGGAACCGGACCAGGAAGGCGGCGCCGGCCCCGCTGACGGTCTCGCCCGTTCTGAGGTTGTTCCACTGGTAGTTCCCGATGACCTCGAGCATCAGCCGCCGGTTCAGGGCGTAGGCCATGAGCATGTTGGCGAAGTCGGTCGAGTCGGTCGTCGCGCTGTTGTCGACGTCGGTGTGAGCGTAGTCCGCGCGGAGCTCGCGCTCCAGGAAATTCGTCGTGACCCGCAGGAGCGCCATATCGGGCGTGTAGTGGCGCCACTTCTCCCACTCCTGGTTCCATCCCTCCGAGAAGAAGTTGAGGATGGACAGGTCGGACAGGTGCCGGGTCTGCCCGTGCTCCGGCCCGGCCGGGAGGAACATCGCCGGCACGCCGCTCTCCAGCTCCAGATCCAGGGCGGAGTCCGAGACACTCGACGGGCCGGCCGGCTCGTCGGCTCGAAGCACGCCGGAACCGAGGACCGCTCCGCTAAGCACCAAGACGCACAGAATCCGACGCATGAGCCGCTCCCTTCGACCGGGCTCGAAGCATCTTATTTCCGACGATTCAACGCAAATTAACCGTATGAATTCGTATAGACTCGCGTAGCAATGGTCCCGTCCGCGAGGAACCCGCTCACGCCCGCCGAGGCGGCGGATGCCCTCGGGGTCAGCTACCAGACGGTCAAGCAGTGGATCTACCGGAAGAAACTTCGGTCGGTTCGGACGCCGGGCGGGCACCACCGAATTCCCCGCTCGGAAATCGCACGCCTGGGGGCCTCTCCCGCCGGCGGGCGGGGCAGCTCCGGTCTCGACGCCATCAGCGGGCGCAACAAGCTCCTCGGAACGGTCGCGCGGCTCCGCGTCTCGGGGCTGCTCGCGGAGGTCACGCTCGACGTCGCCGGCCAGAAGCTGACAGCCATCATCACGAAGTCCGCCGTGAATGATCTTCAACTGAAGGTGGGATCCCCCGCCTACGCTTTGATCAAGGCGACCGAAGTGATGGTGATCCGGGCTTGAGGAGGTTAGCCGTGCGCAAGATTCTCGGTGCCCTGTCTCTCGCGGTCGCCTTCGCCACTCTGGGCATAGCCGGCTCCGAGCCCGAGGTCCTCGTCTTCGGCGCCGCGAGCCTGACCGAGTCCCTCACGGATCTCGGCAAGGCTTACGAGGCGAAAACCGGGGTCCGGGTCGTTTTCTCGTTCGGTGCGTCGAGCGACCTCGCCCGCCAGATCCAGGCCGGAGCTCCGGCCGACGTGTTCTTCTCGGCCGACACGGCCAAAATGGACGCACTCGAGAAGGCCGGACTCGTCAGGGCCGGCGACCGTCGCGAGTTCCTTTCCAACAGCCTCGTCGTCGTCGTCCCGTCCGACTCGAAGCTCACGATCGCAACGGCCGAAGATCTCGCCAATCTGCCCAGGATCGCGCTCGCGGATCCGGCGTCCGTGCCGGCCGGCATCTACACGAAGAAGTGGCTCACGGGCCTCGGCCTCTGGGACAGGGTCGAGCCGAGGGTCGTCCCCACGCTCGATGTGCGGGCCGCGCTGGCGGCGGTCGAGAGTGGTGCCATCCCGGCCGCGGTGGTCTACAGCACCGACGCCGCGGTCGCGAAGTCCGCGCGCGTCGCCTTCCGGGTCACGAACGGACCCGACATCGTCTACTCGGTTGCTCCCGTGACCGCATCGAAGAACCAGACAGCCGCCGCCGCATTCGTCGCCTTTCTGGGGGGGCCCGACGGGCGTGCGGAGTTCACGAAGCGGGGATTCATCGTCCGGGACGCGAAGTAACGTTGTCCGAAAACGATCTCTCGATCCTCCTGCTGACGCTGCGCGTGGCGGCGATCGCCACGCTCGCGATCCTGCCGGTCGGGATCTTCGCGGCCTGGCAGCTGGCCCGTCGGCGCGGCCCCGGACGCACTCTCGTCGAGACGCTGCTCTCGCTGCCGCTCGTGCTGCCGCCGACGGCCGTCGGGCTGCTCCTTCTCGAGGCTCTCCGCAGATCGGGCCCGCTCGGACGCCTGCTCGACCAGGCGGGCATCGAGATCCTCTTCACCTGGAAGGCGGTGGTGCTGGCGACGGCGGTCATGTCGTTTCCTCTCCTCGTGCGTCCCGTGCGGACGGCCTTCGAGGAGATCGATCCGCGGCTGCTTGCCATGGGCCGGTCACTCGGAAGCGGCCCCGTCACCGTCTTCCGGCGCGTGGCGCTGCCGCTCGCCTGGCGCGGGATCCTGGCCGGAACGCTCCTCGCCTTCTCCCGGGCGCTCGGCGAGTTCGGCGCGACCATCATGATCGCCGGCAACATTCCGGGACGCACGCAGACGATGGCGCTCGCGATCTTTCAGAGGACCCACATCGGGCAGGACGAGGGCGCGATGCGGTTGGTGGGCGTGACGGTCGTCATCGCCTTCGCGGCCGTCTGGACGACGGAGATCCTCACGCGCCGTCGCGCGCAACGCACCGCCGCATGATCGAGCTCGACATCGCGCTGCCGCTTTCGCGCTTCCCGCTGCACGTCGCTGCCACGCTGCAGAGCCACGCCGTCGCGGTGCTCGGACCCTCGGGCGCCGGAAAGACCTCGCTCCTCGAGGCGATCGCCGGGCTGCGCCCGCGCGCCACGGGGCGGATCGCGGTCGCCGGCGACGTCCTCTTGGATTCGGCCGCCGGGCTGTCCCTGCCCCCCGAACGCCGCCGGATCGGTTACGTGCCGCAGGACACCTGTCTGTTCCCCCACCTCGACGTCGGCGCCAACGTGCGCTTCGGCATGAAGGGGGCCGGCCGCGACGCCCGGTTCGACGAATCCGTGGCGATCCTGGAGATCGCGCCGTTGCTCGACCGGTTCCCCGCGACACTCTCCGGCGGCGAACGGCAGCGGGTGGCCCTCGCTCGCGCGATCGCGACCGAGCCGCGCCTGCTGCTGCTCGACGAGCCGCTCGCGGCCGTGGATCCCGAGCTGAAAGGCCGGATCCTCCCCTACTTGCTGCGCGTGCGCGAGGCGCTGAAGATTCCGTTTCTCTACGTCACGCACAACGCCGGCGAAGCCCGTGCCGTGGCGCTCGAGGCCCTCGTCCTGCGCGAAGGAACGGTCGTGTTCTCGGGCCCGGCCGACGAGGCCCTGCGTTCGATGTCCCTGGTGGATCCGGAGGCGCGCTTCGACAACGTCGTCGCCGGGTCTTTGGCCGCGGGAGAGAACCCGGGCGAGACGGGCTCGCTCACGGTCGGTGGTGCGCGCTTCGCCGTTCCGGCAGAAGAGCGCCTGCAGCGTGAGAGCCGTGCCGTGTACTCCGTCGCTCCCGACGATGTCCTCGTCTCCACGCGGCCACTCGAGGGCATCTCGGCGCGCAACGTGCACCCGGGAACGGTGATCTCGCGGGAAGTCTCGGGCGCCACGGCCTGGATCCGGATTGCGGCGGGAGGCATCGAGTGGACGGCGCGGCTCACCCGGGCCGCCGCTGAGGAGCTCGCGCTAGAGCCCGGGCTCACGGTCTGGATCGCCGTCAAGGCGCAGGCCTTCCGGCGCCTGCGTTAGCAGCCCCCGTCCCGATAATCCCCGCACCGGTCCCGACACCGTTGCGATGCGCGGCCCGCCCCCGTAGTGTCGGGGGCGCGGAGGCCCTCCCGATGATCGCAGCACCGAGCATTCTGGCGATGGTTCTGGCGATGGCGGTCGGAGACGCCGGCGCTGCGACGGATCCGCCGGCTCAGGCCACGCCAACCCCGAAGCCCTGCAGCACCGCCGAGCACCGTCAGTTCGACTTCTGGCTCGGCGACTGGAACGTGACGACGCCCGACGGCAAGGCCGCCGGGTCCAACCGCATCACGCTGATCCTCGGCGGATGTGCGCTGCGGGAGGAGTGGACCGGTGCGAGCGGCTCCACGGGAACGAGCCTGAACGCATTCGACGCAACCGCCCGACGCTGGCGTCAGACCTGGGTCGACGACAAGGGTGGCGTTCTCCTGCTCGTCGGGGAGTTCCAGGACGGCAAGATGGTACTCATGGGAGAGCACCCGGAGGCCGGCAAGAGCGTTCGTGAGCGCATCGCGTGGAGCCCCCTTTCGGGCGGCCGGGTGCGGCAGCTGTGGGACTCCTCGAAGGACGGCGGGAAGACCTGGCAGACCCAGTTCGACGGGACCTACGCGCCCAAAGCCGGCGGCGCCAGACCCTAGCTCGGGGCCCGGCTCTTCAGCCACCTCTCGACGGCCTCGCGATCCTCGCCGTGCAGCCGCTTGAGAACGCCCTCCGCATGGGCCGCCACGACCTCGGGATCGTCGAACGGCAACCTCGCATAGAGCTTGCCTCCCGGCTCGTGGCAGGGCGCACAGCGGCTCGCGAGGACCGGGCGCACGGTCGACGCGAAGAGGCTCGGGGTCGGAGACGGCGCGGGCTCGGCGGTGGGAGTCGAAGGCGGGCCGGGCGACCACACGAGGAGAAGGAGGAACAGAGCGATAGCGGCGCCGATCATCGCCTTCATTGTCCGTCCTCCAACCCCCGGCGCGAGGAACAGTCAGGGACGAAATCCGAGGCGGCTCTCGCCGTACCCACGAATGGTTGCGGGAAAACCGCCTTTCGTCCCGCCGCGGATGGGGCCCGTGTGCAAAACGGTCTCATTCTTCCGAATCTTGAATGCGCCGTCCGGAAAAATGGGTCGAAGGCCGGCGGCATTTTCCGTAACTCCCTCTGTTTTCTTACGTATCACGCTCAACGGCGTTGCAAAGAAAGCAAGGGAGAGGCGCGGTATGAAGATCCGAACCCTCATCGTTGATGACGAGCCGCTCGCCCGGGAGTGGGTGCGCAACGGCCTGCAGGACGTGGCGGACGTCGAAATCGTCGGCGAGTGCGGCGACGGCTTCGAGGCCGTCAAAGCGATTGCCGACCAGCAACCCGATCTCGTGCTCCTCGACGTGCAGATGCCCGGGCTCGACGGCTTCGGCGTCCTTGCGAGCCTGGATGTCGACGCGATTCCCGCCGTCGTTTTCATCACCGCCTTCGACCGCTACGCGCTGAAGGCCTTCGAGGCGCACGCCGTGGATTACCTCATGAAACCCTTCTCGAGCGACCGGCTGCATGCCGCCGTCGAGCGGGCCAGGGCGGCGCTCGGCCAGAGCGCCTCGCGGGTGACGCAGACCGCTCTGGCGGCTCTGCTCGAGGAGATCCGCCGTGAGCGGTGCCTACCCGAGTGGCTGCTGATCAAGAAGGAGGACCGCGCGTGTTCCTGCGCATCGCCGACATCGACTGGATCGGTCCGTCCCGCAACAACGTGCGCCTTGCACCTCGGCCGCGAGACATAATGCACCATGAAACGACCGCCGCATCGCGTCGCGGCTGGATCCGAAGAAGTTCCTGCGAATCACCGCTCCACGATCGTCAACATCGAGAAGGTCAAGGAGCTGCACCCGTGGTCCAACGGCGACGTCGCCGTGACGCTCAGGACGGGACGCGCGCTCGACGCTTCTCGAGCACCTACCGCGAGCGGCTGCGCGAGTTCCGGCAGGCTCGCCGCTAGCCCGGCCCATCGTGTCGGCCAGCGCGCTCCGGCCCGGGAGACGGCGCGATGCGCCTCCGCGCCTTCTCCTCGAGGCGCTCGGCGAGATCCTGCTGCTCATCCGTCGGAACCCGCGCGAGGCGGCGCAGAAGATCGTCCGGCTCGCGGAGGCGCTGCGGCCGCGCTCGAGGGAGACCGTCGAGGCTTGGGCCGATCGACGCGGCTGAGAGCCCTCGGTGACCAGCTCAGGCCCCACTTCCTCTTCAACGCGCTCCATGGAATCCTTCCCCCTCGTCGCCCGTGACCCCGGCGCCGCCTCGCGCGCGGTGGCCCGCCTGGCGGAGCTTCTGAGCCTCTGTCTTCGACACGGCGCGCGCGACTTGATCCCGCTCGGCCGGGAACTCGCGATCCTGAAGGTCTACCTCGAGATCCAGGAAGCGCGATTTCCGGATCGCCTGAGCGCGAGGATCGACGTCCCCGCGGAGCTCGTCCACGCCCTCGTGCCGAGTCTGATCCTCCAGCCGCTCCTTGAGAACGCGATCGAGCACGGCATCGCGGCGCGATCCGGACGGGGTTCGGTCGAGGTCCGCGCGCGCCGCAACGATGCCCGGCTCGAGCTGTCAGTGCGCGACGACGGCCCGGGGCCGGACCCGCGCCGACGCTGCAACGGGAATGGCATCGGTCTGCGCAACACGCGCGACCGCTGTTCGAGAAAATCCCATGCCGCCTCAAGCCGCGCCGCGCCATCAGCGGAGAGGCTTTCGCCGAGACCAAAACTGTCGCCGCGTACGCAGAGCAGGAAAGCGGGCGGCGGGGTTTTTCCGTTCACCTTTTGGAACACCGCCAGCACCGATTGGGGCGAGAGCGCGTGGGTGGTGTGGGTCAAGCCGTCTTGCGGGAAAATTTCACCAAAGCTGAAAGGCGCGGGCGTGTCCTTCCCCGCGTCAATGAACAGGGCGAGGTCGGCCCCTTGCAGGTCGAGCGCGTGTTCGATCTGGAGCTGGAAATCCTCGATCAGGGTCGCGTTTTCCCAGCCTGCTTCGGCGATGCG
>CAWERV010000026.1:0-167920 GCA_963811425.1 uncultured Acidobacteriota bacterium | reverse complement strand
TGATCTTCAGTTGGTGTGCAATGGCGGCCGTCGGACTTGCAGTCGTTCAAACTGAATCGCGAGGGGCGGTTGTGGCCCTAGCAGGCGGCGTCTTGACCTTCGTTCTCTCGAGTGGGACCGCGTGGTCTCGAGTGCGGAATACCCTTGCGGTGCTTGCCGCTCTGGCTATGTTCTTTCTGCTGATCCTGAGATCCGAGAGTTCGGTCCGGCGATGGCAGCTGAGCTTCGAGCGCGGGAGCATGGCGGGGCGAGAGCAGATCTACCCTCAAGCATGGAACATGTTCGTAGAGAAACCGTTCATGGGCTGGGGGCCCATCGTCAATTATTGGGAGCTCGGTGTACGCACAGCGAGCCCCTATGGCCTCCGCGACACCCACAATATCGCCCTCTCGGTTCTCACTGAGACCGGTGTGATCGGAGGTATTCCGTTCTTCGCGGGTATCTTGGTGTGTGCCCGTGCTGCCTGGCGAGGGCGCCGAGGGCCTCTGGGCATGCTACCGTTCGCCGTCCCCCTGTCGTCACGGTCATGCTCGTGAACATGAGCATTACCGGGACAACGCAGAAGCAGCTATGGTTGATTTTCGGTCTCGCCGTGGCGACGGAGCGGATCTTGAGGGACGATAGCTCGAAGCACCGGAAGCGCTCTTTCCAGCGGCCGCTGACTGCGGCCGGGAGCCTCGGCTGATCACAAGTGGATCGTCGCGGTTGACTACCGGAAGAGGGTTTGCTTTCGGGGAAGCAGAGATGGATCGGCGCGGCGAGGCTCATCGCGAGAACAACGTACGAGTGTTATTTATTGTTACGGCGTTCCCCACACCTGACGGGGGGACAGGCGGTGTTTTCCATCGTACTCAAGCGGAAGCGTTGATCCGAGCAGGCGCCGCCGTTGATGTCGCCGCACCCGTTCCATGGGTACCTGCTGGAGTGAGATACGTGTCGTCCAGCTGGGCGGCCTGTCGGTCAGTTCCGTCCAAGTACCGAATGAACGGCGTCCAAGTGTCCAGAGCACGATATCTCCAGTGGCCCGGTGGCGGCCGTTGGGCAGTTTCGCATGCAGCTTTTGGTCGTGCGGTCACGAGGAGTGTCGTCGTTCGGCCTTCCGTGGTTCATGCCCACGTTGCCTATCCGTCCGGTATTGTAGCCCTTGCGGTCGGCCGAAAGTGGATGGCGCCGACGGTCTTGTCGTTACACGGGAGCGACGTAAACTGATCCCCGTTATTTTAACCGCCGAACTCGGCGGGCGTTTTGCGGGGCTGTGGCTGGGGCGGATGCAGTTCTTGCCGTCAGCGAGGATCTCGCAAAGAAGACTGAGGACATTACAGGCCGACGGCCGGTGGTGATGCCGATCGGAATAGACTTGGAGCCTTATCGAAAGCTTCCCGACAAGGCGTCAGCGAGAGAGCGCCTCGGGCTCCCCACGGATTGCTCTGTCATCCTCTATGTCGGCGCTCTCTCGGTCGATAAGGGAATTCCAGTGCTTCTCTCTGCTCTCGAACGCCTGAAGTCGTCGCGTGTCGTCGGCGTCTTCGTCGGTGATGGGCCGCTGAGATCATCGGTCGCCGAGTCCAAGTGGGCTCGGAGCGTTGGTCACCAGCCGAACGACCGGATCCCTCTCTTCCTGGCAGCAGCTGACGCTTTCGTTCTGCCGTCAAGGTCCGAAGGGATGCCAACCGTTCTCATCGAAGCAGGTGCAGCCAAGGTGCCGGTCATAGCAACGAGGGTTGGCGGAATTCCGGAGCTCCTCGGGCCTGGGCGGGGCACTCTCATCGCCCCAGAGTCTCCGATTGAGCTGGCGGATGCAATGTCGGAAGTCCTGAACAACACGATGCCCGCTCGGAACGGCGCAGAAAGACTCTCGGAATACGTGTGCTCGAACTACGATGCTTTCAGGAACGCCCGTACCCTCATTGAACTCTACGAGGAGCTGATTGCCAGACAGGGGCGTGCCAGTTCGGCTTTGCCGTCGACCCCGTCTAACGTACGGGTGCTTTCGTGACGGTCGGCCAAGAGAGTGCGTGGAGAGCCGCGGAAGTGGAATACGTCGCAGCCTTCGCGCGGGCGCTTCTCGCCCCGCGACGAAATGCAGACAGAAAGATGGGCAATACTGGGCGGCGATGGGTCGCCGCCCAGTATGATCGGCCCTCGATCGCGAGACGGTTCGACAAGTTGAGACTCGATACTGCCGATTGGGCGGCCGTCGATACGATCCGAGAAGATGGTTCGGAAAGGCTCTCGAAGACCGCGAGCTCGTGGCAACAATGATCGGGTGCATCGGCGCCGGCTACTGGGGCCGCAATCTCGTCCGCAACTTCGACGCCCTCAAGGCCCTCTCCTGGGTTTGCGATGCGGATCGTGCCAGGCGTGACGAACTTGCGGCGGCTTACCCCCGCGCGCGGGTCACGGACTCGGTGGATCAGGTCCTCTCGGATCCTGGAGTGACGGGCGTCGCGATCGCCACTCCGGCGGAGACCCACGGAGAGCTGGCCCGAAGGGCGCTGCTGGCCGGCAAGGACGTCTTCGTCGAGAAGCCGCTGTGCCTCTCGGCGGAGGAAGGACGAGGACCTCGCGACGCTCGCCGCAGGACAACGGCCGCGTGCTCATGGTCGGCCATCTGCTCTGGTATCACCCGGCGGTCCTCAAGCTTGAAGCGGCTGGTCGACGACGGGGAGCTGGGCCGGATCCAATACATCTACTCCAACCGGCTGAACCTCGGAAAGATCCGGACGCGAAGAGAACATCCTCTGGTCGTTTCGCCCCGCACGACATCTCCGTCATCCTCGGGCTGTCGGGCGAGATGCCGGACGCGATCCGATGCGCAGGGCGGCAACTACCTCAACGACCGAATCGCCGACGTGACGGTCAGCCTCCTGTCGTTTCCGAGCGGCGTCAAGGCGCACATCTTCGTGTCCTGGCTGCACCCCTTCAAGGAACAGAAGCTCGTCGTCGTCGGCGACCGGAAGATGGCGGTGTTCAACGACATCGAGCCCAGGAGCAAGCTCGTGCTCTACCCGCACTCGCGATCAACTGGAAGAAGCACCTGCCGAGTGGCGAGCAAGGCGAGGCGAAGCCATCGCTCTCGAGACGGAGGAGCCGCTGCAGCGCGGAGTGCGCGCACTTTCTCGACTGCATCGGACGCGCCGACGCCCGCGGACCGACGGCCGGGAAGGGCTTGCGGGTCCTCCGGGTGCTCGAGCGACTGCCAGCAGGCTCTCGAACACGGGCCGGACTCGGCGCGACCCCAGGCGAAGGCGAGACCTCCGAAACCGCCTTACTTCGTTCACGAGTCCGCCTTCGTCGATAGCGGCGTCCAGATCGGCGAAGGCACCACGATCTGGCACGTCTCGCACGTCCTGAAGAATTCGCGAATCGGCAAGCAGTGCCGCATCGGCCAGAACGTCGTCATCGGCCCGAACGTCGTGATCGGCAACGGCGTCAAGATCCAGAACAACGTGTCCGTCTACGAAGGTGTCACCCTCGAGGACGATGTCTTCTGCGGACCGTCGATGGTGTTCACGAACGTCATCAATCCTCGCAGCGAAATCGCGCGAATGCACGAGCTGCGGCCGACGCTCGTGCGTCGCGGGGCGACGCTCGGGGCCAACTGCACCGTCGTCTGCGGCTATCACGATCGGGAAGTACGCGTTTCGTCGGCGCCGGCGCGGTTGTCGTGAAGGACGTGCCGGACTACGCGCTCGTGGTCGGCAATCCCGGCAGGATGATCGGATGGATGTGCGTCTGCGCGAACCGCATTCGATTTGCGGAAGACGAGGACGGCGGCTCGACATGCCAGATTGCGGCCGAGCGACCTACGAAAGAGGGGATAACGGTCACTCGCCTATGGTTACCGTTCCGCTGCTCGACCTGAAGGCCCAGTACGCCGGAATCCGGGCGGAAATCCGTTCGACGATCGATCGGGTATGCGAGTCTCAGGTACTTCATCCTGGGCCCGGAGGTCACGGCGCTCGAGGACGGGTCGCGCCGATATTGCGGCGCGACGCACGCCGTCGGAGTGTCGTCTGGAACCGACGCTCTGCTGGTGCGCTGATGGCGATCGGACGTGAACGCCGGGCGACGAGGTCATCACGACGCCCTACTCGTTCTTCGCGACGGCCGGCGTCATCGCACGGCTCGGCGCGCGACCGTATTCGTGGACATCGAGCCCGCCTACGTTCAACATCGATTCGCAGAGCCGTGGCCGCAGTCACCCCGCGAACGAAGGCGATCACTCCCGGTTCATCTCTTCGGCCGGTGCGCCGATATGGATCCCCTGCTCGAGGTAGCGCGCCGTCCGCGGCATCTCCGTCATCGAGGATGCCGCCCAGGCGATCGGTGCGCGCGACGACGACGGGCGTCAGGCCGGGCGTCGGGGACGATCGGGCTGCTTTTCCTTCTTTCCCAGCAAGAACCTGGGCGCGTTCGGCGACGGGGGCATGGTCGTGACCAACGACGCCGGCCTCGCCGAGACCCTTCGCATGCTGCGGGTGCACGGTGCAAGCCGAAGTACTACCATCACATCGTGGGCGGAAATTTCCGCCTGGATGCGCTGCAAGCGGCGGTGCTCGCGTCAAGCTGAAGTATCTCGACGAGTGGACGGCGCGCGCCGGCGCAACGCGGGCGCTACCGCCAGTTCTTCGAGGAGGCCCGTCTCGCGTCCCGTGTAGGTCTGCCGGTCGATACCCCGGGGCACATCTACAACCAGTTCGTGATCCGGGTGAGGCACCGGGACAGACTGCGGGCGCACCTGAACGCGAAGGGATCGAAACCGAGATCTACTATCCGGTTCCGCTCCATCTCCAGGAGTGCTTCAGGGATCTCGGACACGTCAAGGGCGATTTTCCGGAATCGGAGGCGGCGGCAGAGGAGTCCCTGGCGCTGCCGATCTATCCCGAACTGACTGAGGATCAACAGAGTGCGGTCGTCGCTGCGTTCCACGAGTTCTTTCGATGATTGTGCAGGAGGTCGCTCGAGGGGTTGGATCCGCGGGACCCTGCGCGGAGGGACTGCGCTGAGGTCCAGAGATTCGGATCTGGCCTGCCAGGAGCGTGCTCGAATCCTGGCAGAGTATCGGCGTCGGGAGAGAGAAGCGCTTCCCGAGCTGTGCATTCCCCGTGGCAGCCGGACGTCCTGTTTACGCGGTCCGGACGTGTCCGTGCGGCCGCCACGATGCTCAAGCAGGCGGGCGTCTTCCCGGCATCGGGGCATCCGTGCCTGGAAGTGGGGTACGGTTCCCTCGGGTGGTTGGGCGAGCTCGTGAACTGGGGTTTGCGGGAGAGCGACCTCCATGGGATCCAGCTCGATCCGGTTCGTTCTCGCAGGGCTCGCGAGATCTTGCCCGGCGCCGATCTCCGGTGCGGTGACGCGAGTCAGCTCCCGTGGGCCGACGAGTCCTTCCAGCTGGTCGTCGTGTCGACGGTCTTCACATCGATTCTCGATCAGGTCGTCCGCAAGGCCGTGGCAGTCGAGATTACGCGAGTCCTCGCCAAGGGTGGAGCTCTTCTCTGGTACGACTTCGCGGTGAACAACCCACGCAATCCGAACGTCCGGAAGGTCGACCGGAGCGAGCTGCGGGGGTTATTCCCCGATCTTCATGGGAGCATTCGAACCGCGACCCTCGCCCCGCCTCTGGCCCGCCGGGTCGTCGCGAGAAGCTGGGTGGCGGCGACACTGCTCGAAGCCTTGCCTCCGTTACGCACGCATCTTGTTGCCGTGCTGGTGAAGAAACCATGAGCAAGCTAAACGTCCCGTTCTTTCGGCCCGATCTATCGGGGAGAGAGGCCGAAGAGGTCGTCGCGGCCCTGCGGTCGGGCTGGCTCACGACCGGGCCCGCGCGTACAGCGTTTTCGAGGAACAGTTTGCGGCGGCCGTCGGGCGCGGCCACGCCGTCGCGGTCAACTCCGCACCGCGGCCCTGCACCTCGCCGTGGAAGCGCTCGGCCTGAAGCGCGGGGAGGCCGTTCTCGTTCCGACGATGACCTTCGCGGCGACCGCCGAGGTCGTCCGGTATCTGGGCGCCGTTCCGGTCCTCGTCGATTGCGATCCGTGACCCTCAACATCGACCTCGGATGCCGCGCGAAGGTCGCAAACCTCCGGGCGGGCGCTTCGCGGACGGCCATTCCCAAGACGAGCCCTGTTGCGGGTCTATTCCGGTTCATGTGGGCGGACTGATGATGGACGCTGACGCTGTCCAGTCGTGGGCGAGGGCCCGCGGACTCTGGGTCGTCGAAGACGCGGCGCACGCCTTCCCGGCGGCCTACCGGCGGCCGCGGGCGCTCCCTGGCGGCGGTGCGGCGAGGGGACCTCGCCGGTCTCCTGCTTCTCCTTCTACGCCAACAAGACGATCACCACGGGCGAAGGCGGCATGGCCGTCACGGACGATCCGGCGCTCGCCGACCGGATGCGCCTGATGTCGCTACACGGACTGTCGCACGACGCCTGGGAGCGGTATCGGGGGGCGAGAGCTGGGACTACCGGATCGTGGCGCCGGGCTTCAAGTACAACCTGACCGACATCGCGGCGGCGATCGGCATTCACCAGCTCGCGCGAGCGGAGCAGATGCGGCAGGAGCGAGAAGCGCGTGGCGCGGGCGCTACAGCGAGGCATTCGACGGAGATCGAAGAGCTGGAGCTTCCGCCGGACCCCCGGACCGCATCCACTCGTGGCACCTGTATCCCGATCCGCCTCCGGCTCGATCGCCTCACGATCGATCGGAACGCGTTCATGGAGGAGCTCAAGGAGGCCGGGGTCGGCTGCTCCGTGCACTGGCGCCCGCTTCATCTGCATCCCTACTACAAGACGACGTTCGGCTGGCGGCCGGAGGACTTTCCGGTGGCGACGAGCCTCTGGCAGCGGCTCGTCAGCCTTCCGATCTTCCCGGGGATGCGGCAGGAAGAGGTCCTACACGTGATCGAAACCGTGCGGGATCTCTGCGCCCGCCATCTGCGCCCGGTGGCCGCCGTGAGCGTGCCGTTCGAAGGGATGAAGGCAGGAGGCGATTCCTCGCGGGTCGCGCCCGGAGGAATTCCGCGGCCGTTCGAGTTTGTGGCCGCCGCTCTGGGTCTCGTGCTGATGACGCCCGTGGTGGCGCTCGCGGGCCTGATGGTCAAAGCCTCCTCCCGCGGCCCGATTCTCTTTCGCCAGGAGCGGGTCGGGCGCGGCGGAAGGAGCTTCGTTCTCTACAAGTTGCGCACGATGCTCCATTCGGCGGACGGGCCGCAGGTCACTGCCCGTGGCGACGCCCGGATTACCCCGGTGGGCCGAATGCTGAGGAGGACCAAACTCGACGAATTGCCCCAGCTCTGGAACGTCGTGCGCGGAGACATGGCGCTCGTCGGCCCTCGTCCGGAGGTGCCTCGATATGTCCGGACTGACGATCCGCTCTGGAAGGAAGTCCTGCGCGTGCGCCCGGGGATCACCGATCCGGTGACGCTCCAGCTTCGCGACGAGGAGTCGATCCTGGCAAGCGCCGAGGGAGATCCCGAGCGCTTCTACCGCGAGGAGCTGCTGCCGGCGAAGTTGCGCGAATACGTGGCCTACTCGCGCAGGCGCAATTGGAGGACGGATGTCGGCGTCCTCTGCGGAACGGTCCTGACGGTCCTGTGGCCGACGCGGCCCGGAGGCGCGGGCATCGGATTTGCGAAGACGCGCTCTCGCGACTGAGGACGGCGCGATGGGAATGACAGGTGAAGCGGACGGTGACGGAGCGGCGATGAGCGATTCGCCGAGCGCGAGCTCCCGGTCCGTTGGCCGGGGCCCGGTCGAGGCCCGCAGCGTCGGTTCTCGTCCAGTGGAACTGCCCCCGCTGTCGTACGCCCAGCAGCGCCACTGGTTTCTCGATCAGATTGCTCCGGGCAAGGCCTTTGCGAACGTGGCCCGCGCCTTCCGAATCCGGGGCTGGCTCGATGTCGAGGCGCTGCTCCGTGCCGTGGAGACGATACGGGAGCGCCACGAGGTCCTCCGCAGCGTGTTCCGGTTTGCCGATGGCCACCTCGTGCAGGCCGTCGCGGGGCATCCGGGGCCCTCGCTGCCGGTCATCGATCTGATCGGGTGGGCCGAGGAAGCCCGAGGCGCCGAAGCGCTGCGTCTGGCCGAAGAGGAGGCGCGCGAGCCCTTCGATCTGGCGCAGGGGCCTCTCCTGCGTGCGGCCCTCGTGCGCCTGAATGCCGAGGAGCACGTCCTCGTCGTCGTCGTGCATCAGGCCGTCTTCGACGAGCGCTCCTCGGAGATCTTCGATCAGGAGTTGGGCGCACTGTACGAGGCCTTTCACTCCGGGCTACCGTCGCCCCTGCCGCAGTTGCCGATCCAGTACGCGGACTTCGCGATCTGGCAGCGGGACTGGTTGAGCAGTGGAGCCGTCGAGAGCCAGCTCTCCTACTGGAAACGTCAGCTTGAAGGTGCGCCGGGAGTCCTGCGCCTGCCCTCGAGTCGCCGGCGCTCCGAGGGGCCAACCTTTCGGGGGGCGACCGAGACCGCGTCACTCGGTCCCGAGATGACGGAAGGGTTGCGAGCCTTTTCCGATCGCCACGGGGCGACGCTCTTCATGACGCTGCTCGCGGCTTTCCAGGCGCTTCTCCGGCTGCATTCGGGCCGCGGCGACGTTGCGGTGGGCTCTCCGATGGAAGGAAGACACTGGAGCGGCACCGAGGGCTTGATCGGGCCATTCGCCAACACGATCGTGTTTCGGTCCAATCTGTCCGGTGACCCCACCTTCCTGGAAGTGTTGCGCCGCGTTCGCGACGCGGTGGTCCAGGCGGAGGCCCATCAGGACCTTCCTTTCGAGAAGCTCGTCGAGGAGTTGAACCCTGAGCGGACACTCAAGCACCCGCCGCTCTTCCAGGTAACGCTCGATCTCAAAACACGTCCGGAGGCCCCGCTCCGACTCGCCGGCCTCTCCGTGAGTCCGCTGCCGCTCGCCGCCGAAATCGCGCGCTACGATCTGGCCCTTTCCTTCTTCGAGACGAAGGGCGAGCTCTCGGCGTCGCTGCTGTACGCCGCCGACCTCTACGACACCCGCAGCATTCGACGGATGATTGCGCACCTCGAGGTGCTGCTCGGCGGGATTCTGCAGGACCCTGATCGGCCGCTGTCGCAGCTGCCGCTCATGGCGCCGGGGGAGCGTCATCAGCTCCTGGTGGAATGGAACCAGACGGCAGTCGAGTACCCCTCCGGGGCGAGCGTCGTGCGGCTGTTCGAAAGACAGGCGGAGCGGACGCCCAGCGCGCCGGCGGTCGAGTTCGAGGGTCGAATCCTGACCTATCGCGAACTGAACCGGCGATCCAATCGGCTGGCGAGGTTCCTCCGCGGATCGAGCGTCGGCCCCGAGGCTCTCGTCGGGATCGCGGTTCGCCGATCCCCCGACATGTTGGTGGCGCTGCTCGGGGTTCTCAAGGCGGGAGGCGCGTACATGCCGCTCGATCCCGCTTATCCGGTGGAGCGGCTGCGCCACGTGCTCGAGGACTCGGGGGCCTCCCTCGTACTGGCCGACCGCGGGGCGGTGCCGAGCCTGCCGAAGGGCTTGGTCCGGGTGCTCGTTCTCGATGACCTGTCGAAATCGATCGCGGCCGAGAGCGCCGAGGACCTGCCGGCCGTAGCGACTCCCGGAAACCTGGTCTATGTCATCTACACCTCCGGGTCGACGGGTAGACCGAAGGGCGTGGAGATCGAGCACCGGTCGCTCTCCAACTACATCGAGTATGCTGCCGACCTCTTCGGCCTGCGCGCAGGGGACCGCGTCCTCCAGTTCGCCTCTCTGAGTTTCGACACGGCGGCGGAAGAGGTCTTCTGCACCCTCGTGCGGGGCGCCACGCTCGTCTTGAGGGCGGAGGAGATGATTGCGTCCGTCGAGGGCTTCCTCGAGACCTGCCGGGACCAGCGAATCACGGTGCTGGACCTTCCGACTTCCTACTGGCACCAGGTCGCAGCCGTCGCATCTGCCGAGGGCCTCCGCCTTCCCGAGTATCTGCGCCTGGTCGCCCTCGGCGGAGAAAGGGCGCTCCCGGAACGGCTGGCGCAGTGGCGGGGGGTTCCGGGGGCCGGCCGTGTCCGCCTCCTGAATGCCTACGGTCCTTCGGAAGCGACCATTGCGGCCACGTGCTGGGAGGCCGGCGAGGAGGTGCCGCCCAACCTCGCCAATGTGCCGATCGGCCGGCCTGTCGCCAATACGCGCACGTACGTTCTCGACGTAAATCTCCAGCCGCTGCCGATCGGGGTCGTCGGCGAGCTGTACATCGGAGGCGTCGGGCTCGCCCGCGGGTATCGCAATCGGCCCGACCTCACGGCGGCGGCATTTCTTCCCGACCCCTTCATCCAGAACGAGCGGATCTACCGGACCGGGGACCGGGCGCGCTACGGGCCGGAGGGCGATCTCGAATACATGGGCCGCGTCGACGGGCAGATCAAGCTGCGGGGCATCCGCATCGAGCCGGGCGACGTGGAGGCCGCGCTCCTGGGGCACCCGGACGTCGAGGAGGCGGTGGTGGTCCTGCGAGGCGACGAGCCCAACCAGCGGCTCGTCGCCTACCTCGTCCCGAAGCGGGACCGGAACCCGTCCTGGGGCGACATGCGGGCCGTCCTGAGAAAGGCGCTCCCGGATCCTTTGATTCCCTCGGCGTTCGTGACGCTCGCGGCCCTCCCCCTGACGCCCAGCCGTAAGGTGGACCGCCAACGGCTTCCCGAACCGGACAGCGATCGGGTAGGGATCGTGAAGAGCCATGTGGCGCCGCGCGACCTCGTCGAGCTCAAACTGGCTCGGATCTGGCAGAAGGTCCTCGGCGTCGACCGGGTGGGAGTGGAGGACGATTTCTTCGAGCTCCGCGGACACTCCCTGCTGGCAGCAATGCTTCTCTTCGAGATCGAACGGGCCTTCGGCCGGCGGCTCCCGTTGACCGTGATCTTCGACGCGCCGACTGTGGGGCAGCTCGCCTCGCTTCTTCGAGAGGAGGGATGGTCGCCCTCCTGGCAGTCCCTCGTGCCGATCCAGGAAGGGGGCTCGCGGCGCCCGCTCTTCCTCGTCCACGCGCTGGGAGGAAACGTCCTGACGTACCGGCACCTTGCCCGCCGCCTTGGTTCGGAGCAACCCGTCTACGCGCTCCAGGCGCAGGGGCTGGACGGCAGCCAGCCCCCGCTGCGACGCGTCGAGGACATGGCGTCGCAGTATGTCGCGGCGATTCGGGAGGTTCAGCCCGAGGGCCCATACTGCGTGTCCGGGCATTCCTTTGGCGGGACCGTGGCCTTCGAGATGGCGCGCCAGCTGACGGCGGCAGGGCAGAGAGTTTCTCTGGTCGCATTGATCGATGCGGACAACATCCCGGATGCGCCGCCGCCGAGCGGAGCCAGAGCGGCGCGCGGCTGGCGGCATTTCAAAGAGCGGATCCTTTTTCACATGGGCGCCATGAAGCGACTCGACGTAAGGGCGATTGCGGCATACGCGGCCGAAAAGACCGGAGTCGTGCTCGGCTGGATGGCGAGGAAACTCAAGGGGTGCTACCAGTCCATCCGCCGGGCTCGCGTTCCCGAAGCGATTCGGATCGTCAACGCGGCGCACCAGGAAGCCTCGAACCAGTACGTTCCCGGGCCCTACGGCGGGCGCGTGGTGTTGTTTCGCGCGTTCGACCGCCGCCAGACCAATCCGGGGAACTACGACCTCGGGTGGGCGAAGGTCTGCCGGGGAGGTTTGGAGATCATCGAGGTTCCTGGCCACCATGAGACGCTCTGCGACGAGGCGGAGGTCGGGCCCCTGGCTCGCGAGTTCGGCGCGATACTGAAGGAAGGGGAGCAAGGGGAGTCCGGCGCCGCGCCGGCCGGTTCGCAAGCGAGAGGTCCCCTCCGGAGCACAATCTGACGATCGCCATGAAGGCTCCGACGGTTGCAGCGCTCGGGCGGCAGGAAGTCCAGCTCTGGACCGTGTCGCTCGACGCTCCACCCGACCACGGGCAAAGCCACCTCGCTTGCCTCTCCGAGGACGAACGAGAGAGGGCCAAGCGGTACCGCTTCGAGCAGGATCGCAGCAGGTTCGTGGCCGCCCGGGCCGCGCTTCGTCGGATTCTCGGAGGATGCGTGGGCTTGCCGGCCGCGGAAGTTGTGTTCGAGTACGGCGCGTACGGGAAGCCCGCTCTGGCGGGCGGTCTGTCCGGAGAAGTGCAGTTCAACCTGTCCCATTGCGAGGGGCTTGCGCTGATTGCTGTGACGTCGGGCCGGCGAGTCGGCGTTGACCTGGAGCGTATTCGCTCCGCCGTGGCGAAAGAGGCGCTTGCGGAGAGATTCTTTTCGGACGTGGAAGTCGCTGCGCTGAGAGCGCTGCCCCCTGAGCAGCAGGACGAGGCCTTCTTCGCGTGCTGGACGAGAAAAGAGGCTTACATCAAGGCCCGGGGTGACGGACTCTCGATTCCTTTGGATGCCTTCTCGGTTTCGCTGATCCCCGGTGAGCCGCCGGCCCTGTTGGATTGTAGTGGTTTTCCCGACGACGTCGGGGGCTGGTCGCTCCAGTCATTTACGCCCGCACCGGGTTTCGTGGCTGCCCTCGCTGTGGAGGGGGGAGATACGCCGCTGGTCCCGCGAAGGTTCTCAGAGGCGTCCGCACGCGGAGACAAGCAAGAGCCTCAAGCTTCCGAGCTACCTGTTGGGGCGAGTCGGAACTTCCTCGGCGACGGGGGTAGCGGCGCCGGCACGACAGGAGCCCGGGGCGCCGGTGGGACGAGGATCCTGGCGACGGTGGCGGTGACGTCGACCGGGTCGCGGCCCGATTGGACGAGTCCGTCGATGATTCTCTGGTTCATAGGCCAGGGCCAGAGGGGCTGATCGGTGAGATTGCCGTCCTGGTACCTGTAGGAGAGGTTTGCGCCGCGAACGCTGTTGAGAATGTTCTCGCCGGGGGCGTAACCCGAAGTAGGGGAGACAGCCGCCCACACGTTGCCAAGCAGCCAATCGCTTGAGAAGACGGAAGGCGCGCCGCCGAAGGCGGTCAAGTCCTCTGCGGTAAGATGCTCCGCGGTGGCGCCTGGCAATCCGTAAAGGCCGAAAGGGGCTACGGACCCGTTTGTTCCAGGAGCGATGTAGACCACCGTGTCCTTGATCTCGACGGAGTCCATGGCCGTTATGAAGATGGCCTGGCCCGGCTTGTAGTTGGCCGTGGACAGGACGTATGCGAGGCTGCCAAGCAGTTTGGCGTTGGCGTTCTTGTCTCCTTCCTCCTTGTCCACTGAGAAGATTCCGTAAGGAAGGTTGACGTCGTAGTTGGTGTAGGTGCCCGCTCCGTCTCCAACCCAAGGCTTGCCGTAGTAGTCCCCGAGGACATACGTCTGAGGCATGCCCTGGCCGCTCCAGGTTCCCAGGCAGTTCTCGCAGGTCAAATGGTAATTGTTATAGGCCAACGTGTAGGTCATCTTCGGGCCGGTGACGGTCGAGCGCTCCCATCTTCCCCATGCCCGTCGAATGGTGGTGTAGTCGCCGCCATAGGACATCTGGAAGATCTTGCGCGCCGTTCCCCAGCCAGCGACGTCTTCCAGTAAGTTGAAAGAAGAGTTGTCGTGCACTCCGAAGATCTCCGAGTTATTGTCCGCAGCATCCCAGGCAGCGACGCGCCGGATGACATTGTGGTTCCCGTTTGAGATCATGACGAACTGAGCTCTTAGAGCAGCAGGCGTTGATTCCCTCGATGACGAACCAGTCGTTGTAATAGAGCTGAACGGGAAGGTTGCCTCCCTTCGCGTCAATCAAGACTTTGCCGTCGTTGAGGGCGCGGATGGTGATTGGGGCACCGGAGGCGCCGTTGAGTTTCTGGGGCGGGAGGATCAAGTTTGCGCCGGTGTAGGTTCCGTCCATCATGCAGAGGGTTTTCCCGGCTGTGGCGACCTTCCAAAACGAGGAAACCTGGAAAGGAGATGAAGACGACAGCCCGTTTCCCGTGCCGGAAGGGGAGGCGTAATAATCACACCTGATTTCCGCGGTTGCGCTCGCCGTGCCAACCTGCGAGGCGAGACGACCCTCATCCCATTTTCGTTTCGGTTCTCGAGTCAGCGGTCCCGCGATTTGCGAAAGGCCTCCGGCCTCATCTTGCGACCCCCGGAGCAGGAACGTGGATGCGACCGCGACCAACGCCGCCAGGAAGGCCAGTGCGAAGAAAAGCCGGCGGCTGTGGTGGGGGCGGCGCCGACGGACTGGGGCGATGCGGTCAATCTGGCGAAGGCGAGATCGTTCCTTGATCTTGCTCGCATTAGTCTCTTAGTATACGGGATGCGGCGCTGCTCCCCGGGGAAGGGACCGGAGCCTCGCGGTGCTGGGTCGGCTTGAGGGACTAGACCGGGAAGTCACCATTCCCGCTCTCGAGCAGCTCAGCCCACCTAAGGTATTGAAATCAGGGAGACAAAGGACTCGTGATCAGGCGCTCCTCCTGCCCTCTCTGCGGTGGTACGGAGAACAAACCGCGCTTCTACGAGCGGGGCTTTCAGCTGTTAGCGTGCGACACGTGCACGCTTCTGTTCATTAGTCCCTACCCAACTTCCCTTACAGACGTCCATCAAAAGGTCTCAACCTATTCGTATGATTCGCTTCATATCCAGGACCCTGAGAAGCACTATGCCGCGTCCGTCCAGTTCTACCGCCAGAATTTCCCGTCTATCCATGAGGAGGTACGGGCCGCGTCTTCGGTCTTAGACGTTGGATGTGGGACCGGCCATTTGCTCGAGCTACTGGGCAGGAATGCAGGTCTTTACCGGGCGGGAGTCGAACTGAATGCTGCACGTGCGGAGATGGCTCGACGAATCGCGAGGTGTGAGATTTTCGAGTTGCCCGTCGAAAATCTCGCAACGAGCCGACGCTTTGAAGCAATTACGCTGATAGACCTATGGTCTCATATCCCATCGGTCGCCACTCTGCTGGCTTGCTTTCGGCGGCTCCTGACTCCACACGGTAAGATAATCTTGATGACTGGGGAATGCTCCGCCGACGTGAAGAAGAGTGCCCTGAATGATTGGGGCATACCTGACCACCTCCATTTTATGGGGCTAGAGCACTCCAGCTATGTCTGCAGCCGATATGGCTTCAGGGTTCTTCGACACGACCGATCGCCATTGAGCGATAGTCTCTTCACGGTCGCTCGTTGGAGGATGTCGGGACGAAGCGGTCTACGGGACGCGGTGAAGATGGTTGTCGCGAGTACACCACTTGCCCTGCCGCTACTACGGTCGACGTATCGAGCGATACACGGGAGCTCCATCTACTCGTCGTTCATGGTTCTAACGCCCGAAGAAGGGTGGGAAGAGCCCTCGAAGAGTGAATACACGGTCGACCCCGCACTAGCCTGAGTTGTCCCCTAAGTAGGGTCCGGGCGGAGAGGCGACGGCTCTGGGTTGGGGGGAAGCACCACCGCGGTGCTGGCCGATGAGGCAAAACCGGGGGGTCGCAAGGGTTTTGGGGCTGGCGCTCGGATTCAGTGTCCGTCGCCAGTCGGCGCTAGACGGCTAAGAGAACCGCTCCTTCCCCCTCCCTGTGACGGATTAGTTCGACCCGGGCACGTAGCCTGTTGGGCGAATGACCACCTTCGGCGTGGGAAGAGGGCTTGATCCCCCCAACGGCGTTGGCGTGGGATTCGAACTCCAGATCGGAGTCGCGGGGGTGTAAATCGACGCTCCCGGAGTTGCTGTCGGTCCCGTCGGTCCCGTCGCGCGAACTATCCGAGGGGGGCGGTTGCCCCTGTGGGTTGGAGTTGGTGTCGGTGCACCGGGTACAGGTGTAAGCGTAGGAGTGGGCGCTTTCGGCGTTGCTGTGGGCGAGGCCTTTGTCGGAGTCCGTGTTGGAGTGGGCGACGGCGCCTTTGGAGTTGACGTTGACGAAGGCTTCGTCGGAGTCCGTGTTGGAGTGGGCGACGGCGCCTTTGGAGTTGACGTTGACGAAGGCTTCGTCGGCGTCCGGGTGGGAGTAGGAGACGGCGGCTTAGACGTTGCAGTTCGGGTGGGAGTAGGAGACGGCGGCTTAGACGTTGCAGTTCGGGTAGGAGTAGGTGATGGCGGCCTTGGAGTGGCCGTGGGCGTAGGATTAGTGCTACCGGCGAGGCAGGCCGTTGGGATTGCACCGAAAACATTCTGGATAGTTGCCGTGATGTCGACGGAAGACCGGCCCGATTGGACGAGTCCGTCGATGATTCTCTGGTTCATAGGCCAGGGCCAGAGGGGCTGATTGGTGAGATTGCCGTCCTGATACTGGTAGCAGAGGTTCGCCCCGCGGGTTGTGTTGAAGATGTTCTCGCCGGCAGAGTAGGCGGCGGGGGATGCGCCGGACCAGACATTGCTCGTTTTCCAGGTGCTGCTGAGATAGGAACTTGCGCCGGCGAACGAAGTGATGTCGGAGGCGTCCAGGTTGGTGTAGCTGGAAATGGCGTTGAGTGAGAAGGGTCGAACCGAGCCGTTGGCTCCAGGTGCGATGTAGGCTGCCGTATTCTTGATCTCGATGGAGTCCATCGCGGTGAAGTAGGCGGCCTGGCCCGGCTTGTAGTTGTCCGTGGAGAGGACGTATGCGAGGCTGCCAAGCAGTTTGGCGTTGGAGTTCTTGTCCCCGTCCTCCTTGTCCACGCCGAAGATTCCGTAAGGGAGGTTGACGTCGTAGTTGGTGTAGGTGCCCGCTCCGTCTCCAATCCAGGGGTTACCGTAGTAGTCCTTGAGGACATAAGTCTGAGGCATGCCCTGGCCGCTCCAGGTTCCCAGGCAGTTCTCGCAGGTCAAATGATAATTGTTGTAGGCCAGTGTATAGGTCATCTTCGGGCCGGTGACGGTCGAGCGCTCCCATCTTCCCCATGCCCGTCGAATGGTGGTGTAGTCGCCGCCATAGGACATCTGGAAGATCTTGCGCGCCGTTCCCCAGCCAGCGACGTCTTCCAGTAAGTTGAAAGAAGAGTTGTCGTGCACTCCGAAGATCTCCGAGTTATTGTCCGCAGCATCCCAGGCGGCGACGCGCCGGATGACATTGTGGTTCCCGTTTGAGATCATGACGACTGAGCCGCTGGAGCAGCAGGCGTTGATTCCCTCGATGACGAACCAGTCGTTGTAATCGAGCTGAACTGGGGGATTGCCTCCCTTCGCGTTAATCAAGACTTTGCCGTCGTTGAGGGCGCGGATGGTAATCGGGGCACCGGAGGCGCCGTTGAGTCTCTGGGGCGGAAGGATCAGGCTTGCGTAGCCGGTGTAGGTCCCATCCAGGAGACAGAGAGTCTTTCCGGCGGAGGCGACCGACCAGAAGTTGGAGACCTTGAAGGGAGACGATGGGACAGCCCGTTTCCCGTGCCGGAGGGGGAGGCGTAATAGTCGCAGTTGGCCGCTCTCAGAACTGTGTCGCCGAAGACGAGCAGCGCGATCGAGGCCAGGATGATTCGGAGCGTTTCCGCGAGTCTTCCCGACTTACACGGAACCGGTCCAACCCCCGGCCAGCAGTCGTCGCGCGCAGCTTCTCTGGCGTTTCCCACATCATTGCCTCCCTTTTGTTGAGTTGAATCGCTGATGTGAAGGTACGCCCCCAGGCACCGCTAAACTACTGGCCGATAGGGTTGAATAAGGCCACGGCTAGTGCTCTCCCCGAACCTGTACTTCCGGACAGGGAGCCCCCGGGAACTCTCTTAGCGATCCCCGCTGCGTCGGAGCCAACAGGCAGGGGCTCACAGCGGAAGAGATGCCAGCGGGCCGCGTTCATCTTCCGCCACCCCGACCGGACGACCGGGCCTAACTAAGGGCTCGACAGCGTGACGCTGCCCAACCCCGCGGTACCGATCAAGGTGTTGTTGTGGCTGGTCAGCGGCAAGCCGACGTAGACGCTGGCAGACATGGTTATTGTGTCGATCTGCACCAGCGTCCAGGCGACTCCATCCGGCGAACTGTAACCGGTAAACGTGTTGCCGCTGCGGGTCAGCTTGACCCAGTAGGGCGCCACCACGTTGGCCCCCGCTGTATGGGCGCCCTGTGCCTCCCGTCGCGAGTCGGCGCTGGAAGGCCAGGCCGTTGCCAGGCGTCTCGATCATCATCGCGAAGGTCGAATTGGCCCCCGAGGGTCTCGCGGAACATGACGCCAGTCTTCGCCCACACATCCGTGTTCTGGACGCTCGCGACCCGCGCGATGATCGTCCCGTCGCCGTTCCACGGCTGATACACGTAGTTAAACTGGTCGGACGTCACCCCAGATGTCGGTTCCCGAACCCTTTACCGTAAAGATTCCCGCGGAGTAGCCCGCGCTGCCCGAAAAGACCGAGGGCCGCCGATGTCGTGATCCAACCACGGAGCCGGGACAGAAGTGCCTCCGCCGACCCGTCGGGATGCCGGAGCCGGAGTAGGTCGTCGGATGACGGCGGATTCGGGTCGCGGATCGGAGACGGCGGCGCGGCGTGAGCCGGCGAGGCAGGCCGCCGGGATCGTTCCGAAGAGGCTTTGGATCGTTGCAGTGATGTCGACGGAGGCGCGGCCCGACTGAACGAGAGCGTCTTTGATCCGCTGGTTCATGGGCCAGGGCCAGAGGGGCTGACTGGTGAGGTTGCCGTCCTGGTACTGGTAACAGAGGTTCGCTCCGCGGGTCGTGTTGAAGATGTTCTCGCCGGCAGTGTAGGCGGCGGGGGGGCGCCGGACAAGATGTTGCTCGGGCTCCATACTGTCTGGATCGTCGAGCTCGCTTGACCGAAGGAGGTGATGTCGGAGGCGTGAAGGTTGGTGGAGCCGACGGAGCCGTAGAGCCCGAAAGGGCGAACCGAGGTATTCGTTCCGGGAGCGATGTAGGCCGCGGTGTCCTTGATCTCGATGGAGTCAAGCTCCGTGATGTAGACGGCCTGGGAGGCCTTGTACGTGTCCGTGGGCTGGATGTATGCGAGGCTGCCGAGCAGTCTGGCGTGGGCGTTCTTGTCCCCGTCCTCCCGGTCGACGGCGAAGATCCCGTAGGGCTGGTTTACGTCGTAATTGGTGTAGGTGCCGGCGCCGGTTCCCGTCCAGGGCTTGCCGTCGTAGCCCATGAGGACGTACGTCTCACGGCATGCCCTGGCCGCTCCAGGTTCCCAGGCAGTTCTCGCAGGTCAAATGGTAGTTGTTGTAGGCCAGCGTGTAGGTCATCTTCGGCCCGACGACGGTCGAGCGCTCCCAGCGCCCCCACGCCCGGCGGATGGTCGTGTAGTCGCCCCCGTAGGACATCTGGAAGATCTTGCGGGCGGTTCCCCAGCCGGCGACGTCCTCCAGGACAGTTGAATGAGGAGTTCGAGTGCACTCCGAAGATCTCGGAGTTACTGTCCGCAGCATCCCAGGCCGCAACGCGCCGGATGACGTTATTGTGGGCGTTCGAAAGCGCGACCACGGTTTCGCTGGAGCAGCAGGCGTTGATTCCCTCGATGACGAACCAGTCGTTGTAGTAAAGCCGGACGGGGGACCAGCCCCCTGCGCATTGATCAAGACCTTCCCATCGTTGAGGGCGCGGATGGTAATGGGAAGCCCGGAGCGCGCCGTTCAGTCCCTGGGGCGGAAGGATCATGCTTGCGCCGCCGGTGTAGGTCCCATCCAGCAGGCAGAGAGTCTTGCCGGCGGAGGCGACCGGCCAGAAGTTGGAAATCTTGAAGGGGGAAGAGGAAGAGAGCCCATTCCCCGTGCCCGACGGGAGAGGCGTAATAGTCGCAGTTGGCCGCCTCTCACGGCCGCGTCGCCGAAGGCCAGCAGCGCAATCGAGGCCAGGCCGATTCGGAGCGCTTCCGCGAGTCTTGCCGACCTGCACGGAATCGGTCCCAATCCCCGGCCCACAGGTCTTCGCCCGCGAGTTCCTGTGGCGTTTCCCGCATCGATCTCCTCCCTTTTGAGTCGTCATGGAAGGACGTTACGCTGGCAAACGCCGCTAAACTACTGGCCGGCAGGGTCGAATAAGGCCACGTCGAGCTCACTGCCCTACCCTGTCCTTCTCGGACAGGATGGCCGCGGAACCGCTTGAAAAGGGCGCCTGCCTGAAGTACACTCGATAGCCTCAGAGGTCAAATGAAGTCCCATGCCGTCGGAAGGCGGGGAAGAGGGAGTGCCGTCGGAGAGCGGCATTCCGTCTTCCTCACCATGACAGCAGTCCTTGATCAGGCCGCGCGGCGCCGGCCCGGAGGGAGCCTGTCCCCGTGAAGCAGTCGCCGCCCGATTCCGCCGCTTTGACCCGGGGCATCCAGTTCGCGCTGGACGTCACGGCGCTCGTCGCGGCCTTTGCGCTCGCGTACCTGCTGCGTTTCGAGTTCGCCGTGCCCGAAAAGGAGCTGGAAACGGCCCTCCAGCAGCTGCCCTACGTCGTCCTCATCCAGTTCGCCGCCCTGGCGCTGGCGGGGGTCTACAGTTTCATCTGGCGCTACGTCGGGCTGGGGGAGGTCAAGGCCTTCGTGTATGCGGCCCTGTGGTCTGCCCTGGCGCTCGCCGCCGTCCGCCTGACGCTTCCCGAGCGTCTTGGCGGCTGGAGAGTTCCCTTCTCGGTCATCCTCATGGGGACCGTCCTGTCGTTCGGGGGGGTTCTCGGGCTGCGGGTGCTGCGCCGCTATCTCTACGAGATGGCGCAGCGCCTGCAACGGGCGACGCTCGCGACCGACGGCGCAAAGCGTGCCGACCCTTCTCGTCGGCGCGGGGCGCGCCGGCGTGCTGGCGGCGCGCGAGATCGTGGGGCGCGGCGACATGAACCTCGACGTCAAGGGGTTCGTGGACGACGACCCCGGAAAGAGGAACGCCGTCATCCACGGGATCCGCGTCCTCGGAACGACCGAAGACCTCCCGCGTCTGGTCCGGGAGCTCGGCATCACGCAGGTCGTCATCACGATCGCCCAGATCTCGCGCCAGGAGATCCTCCGCCTGATCGGTCTCTGCCGCAAGATCCAGGTCGCCGTGCGGATCATCCCGGGCCTCTACGAGGTGCTGCAGGGCAAGGTCCAGGTCACCCGCATCCGGAGCGTCCAGATCGAGGACCTGCTCGGGCGCGAGCCCGTGTACCTCGACGAGGCGCAGCTCGGCGAGTTTCTCGCCGGCAAGCGCGTCATGGTGACCGGGGCCGGGCGGCTCCATCGGCTCGGAGCTCGTCCGCCAGGTTGCGCGCTTTCAGCCCGCGAAGCTCCTGCTCGTCGAGCGGGCGGAGTTCGCGCTCTTCGAGGTGGACGCCGAGCTGCGGCGCACGTGTCCCGAGATCGAAGTGCTGCCGCTCGTGGCCGACGTGTGCGACGAAGGACGCGTGCGCGCGCTCTTCCAGGAGCACGCGCCGCAGATCGTCCTGCACGCGGCCGCGCACAAGCACGTGCCGATGATGGAGGCGAACCCGGGCGAGGCGATCAAGAACAACGTCCTGGCGACGCGCCTGCTGGGCGAGGTCGCCGGGGAGCACGGCGTCGAGACGTTCGTCATGATCTCGACGGACAAGGCGGTGAGGCCGACCTCGATCATGGGGGCCACCAAGCGGGTGGCGGAGCTCGTCGTCCAGGACCTGGCGAAGCGGTACGGCGACGCGCTACCTGGCCGTGCGCTTCGGCAACGTCCTCGGGTCCGCGGGCTCCGTCGATCCCGATCTTCCGGGAGCAGATTCGCGGGGCGGGCCGGTCACGGTGACCCACCCGGAGATGCGCCGCTACTTCATGACGATTCCGGAGGCGGCGCAGCTCGTCCTGCAGGCGGGCGCGATCGGGGAGGGCGGCGAGATCTTCATCCTCGACATGGGCGAGCCGGTGCGGATCCTGGACCTCGCCGAGGAGATGATCACCCTGACGGGCCTGCGGCCGTACGTGGACATGGACATCGTCTTCACGGGCCTGCGTCCGGGCGAGAAGCTGTTCGAGGAGCTGGAGCTTTCGGGCGAGCAGATCGCCAAGACCCGGCACCCCAAGATCTTCATCGGCAAGCTCGCGGCCTATCCGGCCGACGAGGTCGGCCAGGCGCTGCGCTTTCTCGAGCAGCTCGCGCTCGAGGCCGACGGGACGGCGGTCCGGCGGTTCTTCAACTCGCTGCTGCCCGAGGCGAACCTTGGCGTGCGGCGAGTGACCCGGGAGGAGCCGCCCAGAGCCGAAGCGGCCGCGCAGAAGAGCCGAGAGACCACTCCCGATGCGTGAGCCGTCCTGTCCTATCGGCCGGTTTCTCCCTTGTGGCCGCATGGGAAATCCCTTACCCTCAAGCTAGTGCGCAGGGCTCCTTCCAGTCGCCGGGCCTCGGTGTGCATCCTCTCGTTTCACCCGCTCGTGCTGTCGGAATTCGAGAGGCTCCTCACCGGGCTTCCGCTTTCGGTCCACGGCCGCCGCCTCGAGCCGGACCTCATCGCGGATCCCACGAAGCTGGCGGTGCCCAAGGCCTCGGTGTTCGTCGTCGAGAGTCACCCGCACCGCCCGACGACGGAAGTCGCTGCGTGGTCGGCGTTCTCGGCCGTCAGCCGGGCGGGCCGCGTGATCGTCGTGTCGGAGAAATTCGACCAGGACGGGCGCGTTCTCCCTTCTGCGGCTCGGGGCGAAGGGCTGTTGACCTTCGGCGAGGTCAACGATCAGCTCGGGCGCGCGGTGCTGGAGGTTGCCGGCGGGGGCTTCTGGGTGCCGAGGACCCTGCTGTCCCGCTTCGTGGACGAGACCATCAGCTCCAGCCGGCGGCCGCGTGGGCCCGGCCGGTCCGGCCCGGCTTTCGCGGCGGGAAAAAGAGGTGATGGAGGCCCTCCTCGAGAACCTCTCCAACAAGGAGATCGCGAGCAAGCTCAACATGTCCGAGAGGACGGCCAAGTTCCATGTCTCCAACCTCCTGGCGAAGTACGGCGTCCGGCGCCGGGCCGACCTCATCCTTCTGACCTTCATGCAGCTCGAGCGGGCCGCCAACGCCCGGCCTAGACGAGCGGACCCTCGAGGGCTCGCCGGCGTCGGGTCCAGGGTCCCGGAAACGGCCCCCGGGCCCGGGCCGGTTGACAGGCCAGCCCCCCTTGCGTATTCTTACGCGCCCTCCGACGAGGGGTCCGTCCCCGCTCGCGCGGTTGCGGGCCACCTTGAGAGTCCGTTTTTAGGGGTTTGAGAATGGCTTCGAGCACAACGAAGCATTCGGCCGCCGACATCTCGCCACGACTGGTTCGTGGTGGACGCCTCCGACCTGGTCCTCGGGCGCCTGGCGACCCGCGTCGCCCGGATTCTTTCGGGCAAGCACCGGGCGAGCTACGTCCCGCACCTCGACACGGGCGACTTCGTCGTGGTGACGAACGCCGAGAAGATCAGGCTGACGGGCGTCAAGGCTCGACGTCCAAGGTGTACCGCCACCACACCGGGTACCCCGGCGGATTGAAGACGGTCGCGGTCCGGGACATGCAGGCGAAGTACCCCGAGCGGGTGATCGAGGCGGCCGTGCGCGGCATGCTTCCGAAGACCAAGCTCGGCCGCAAGCAGTTCAAGAAGCTCAAGGTGTACCGGGGCGCCAAGCACCCGCACGAGGCGCAGCAGCCCCGTCCCTTGAAGATCGTCGCCGCTCGGGGCGGGAAGTAAGCCGGAGGAGACTTGGCAGCAACGTCAGCAGACATCTTCAGCACAGCGCCGTCGGGCGTCGCAAGACGTCGATGGCGCGCGTCCGCCTCGTTCCCGGGGACCGGAGCCATCACGGTCAACAAGCGGTCCCTCGACGACTTCTTTCCCGAACAACGTCCTGAAGATGGTCATCAAGCAGCCGCTCCTCGCGACGGAGACGGCCGAGAAGTTCGACATCCACGTGTCGGTCGCCGGCGGCGGGCCCTCGGGCCAGGCCGGCGCGATCCGCCACGGCATCGCGCGCGCGCTGACCGTGTACAACCTCGAGCTGCGCAAGAAGCTCAAGAAGGAAGGCTTCCTGACGCGCGACCCCCGGATGAAGGAACGCAAGAAGTACGGCCAGCGCGGCGCGCGGGCCCGGTTCCAGTTCAGCAAGCGGTAATTCGGGCCGCGGTCCGAGGACCGCGACTCAATAAGGAGGTGTGATCTGGCATCTATTTCGATGAAGGAACTGCTCGAGGCTGGCGTCCACTTCGGTCACCAGACCAAGCGCTGGAACCCGAAGATGAAGAAAGTTCATTTTCGGCAAGCGCAATGGGATCTACATCATCGACCTGCAGAAGACGCTCAAGCAGTTCAAGGAAGCCTCGAAATTCGTGACCGACCTTGCCTCCGCGGGCAAGAACCTGCTGTTCGTCGGCACGAAGCGCCAGGCCCAGGATGCGATCTACGAAGAGGCCAACCGCTGCGGCATGTTCTACGTGAACACGCGATGGCTCGGCGGCACGCTGACCAACTTCTCCACGATCCGCAAGTCCATTCACCGGCTGAAGGAGATCGAGGGCGTCCTCGCGCAGGACGACAACGAGAACCTCACGAAGAAGGAGCGGCTGCGGCTCGAACGCGAGAAAGAAAGCTCGAAAAGAATCTCACCGGCATCAAGGAGATGGACGAGCTTCCCGACGCGCTCTTCGTGATCGATCCCAAGCAGGAGTACATCGCGGTCAAGGAAGCGAACATCCTCGGCATCCCGGTCGTGGCCGTCGTCGACACCAACTGCGACCCGGACCTCGTCGACCACGTCATCCCGGGCAACGACGACGCGATTCGCGCGATCCGGCTCTTCGCGGCCAAGATCGCGGACGCCGTCCTCGAGGGGCTGCACGCCCACGGGGAGCGCGAGGGGGCCGAGGAGGCCGCCTCGGAAGATCGTCCGCGCACGCCCGAGCTCTCGCAGACCGCGGTCGTCGCCGACGCATCGTAAGAAGAAGTCGACGTTCGCAGTCGACGGTCGGCGGCCACCGACCGTTCACTGTCCGCGGTCGACGGTGACTCTAACGCATAGAGGGCCTCATGGAAATCAACTCCAAGCTCGTATCCGACCTGCGCACCGAGACGGGCGCCGGCATGATGGACTGCAAGAAGGCGCTCGTGGAAGCCCAGGGCAACTTCGAGGAGGCGAAGAAGATCCTCCGCAAGAAGGGCCTCGCTGCCGCGGCCTCGAAGGCCGGACGCGCCGCCTCCGAGGGGCTCGTCGTGGCCAACGTCACGGTCAAGGGCGCCGTGCTCCTCGAGGTCAACTGCGAGACGGACTTCGTCGCGCGGACGGAGGACTTTCGGACTTTTTCCGAGAAGCTGGCGGACCGCGTTGCGGCGCACGACGCGTTCGGCGACACGCGCTCGGGAGACGTGGCGGAGCTGGCGACGCTCTCCTGGCCGGCGGGCGAGACCGTGGGCGACGCGGTGACGCAGCTCGTCGCGACGCTCAAGGAGAACATCCAGATTCGCCGGTTCGCGCGGCTGAGCCCGCGCCCGGGCGAGCAGTTTGCGAGCTACATCCATGGCAACGGCCGGATCGGTGTGGTCGTGGGTGTCCCGGGCGGCGACGAGGCGCTCGGCAAGGATGTCGCGATGCACATCGCGGCTTCCGACCCGCGCTTTGCGGCGCGCGCCGAGGTTTCAGCTGAGATTCTCGCGACCGAGCGGGAGATTGCGAAGGCCCAGGCCACGGCAGCCGGGAAGCCGGCCAACGTCGTCGAGCGCATCGCCGACGGCAAGGTCGAGAAGTTCTACCAGGAGGCCGTTCTGGTCGAGCAGCCCTTCGTGAAGGATCCCGAGAAGACGGTCGGCCAGGTCATCGCGGAGAGGGCCGGCAAGGGTGCGCTGGACCTGCGTTTCGTCCGTTTCAAGCTGGAGAAGGCCTCGGTCGAGGGGCTGAAGAAGCAGCTTAACCGTCGCCTTCGCGTGCGAGGCTTGCCCGGGTGCGGGCTCGACCGGAAGCCTGATCCCTCGCGGCGCTGCCGGCTCCGCAGCGCGAACCTCCTCGCCCCCTCCGGTCGGGGGGAGACTATTCGCGCTGCGAGCGATTGCGGCGGCGCTTGCTGAAAAGGGCCCGCGGGTTTGTTAGACGGCCCCCACGAGTAGGGGTTTGGTCGCGAGCAGGCTTTCGACGGAGATGTCCTCGTCCACATCTTCCCAATGGAGTCCGACCCCGCCACCGATGAGCCGCCACTTCCGGCGCTGCTCGGGCGTGGCCTTCTGAAGGCGCGGGAACCATGCCAGGGGCACCGTTATCTCCCGGCCATCGGCCAAGACGACCCGCAGAGCTTCGTCCGTGCAGGTGGCCTCAACTGCCAGCGGCTCGACATTAACGATCAAGGTGCTCATGCCATCTCTCCTCGAAAAAGGCCCTGTGCTCTTCCACGATACGCTGAATTTCTGAGATTTCACCTGTCCGAAAGCCACGGGAACGAGCCAGGGACACTGGCGTCAGCCAGAACTTCGCATATCGTTCAGCCTGCTCGACGTGAATGTGCGGTGGCTCCTGCCCCTCCGAACTGAAAAAGAAGAACCGATAGCCCTTCACGCGCAGCACGAGCGGCATCTCGTGAGTTTACCGCCCGCCCGCTGCCCGGGCGGTCTAAGGTTAGACGCCGACAGCGGTTTCACGCATAATCCCGGCTCGATGGCCCAGACCCCCGTCTACCACCGCATCCTCCTGAAGCTTTCGGGGGAGGCGTTGATGGGGGACCAGAAGTTCGGCATCGCGCCGGACGTGGTCGCACGGCTGGCCGACGAGATCAAGGAAGTCCACCAGCTCGGCGTGGAGACCGCGGTCGTCCTCGGCGGCGGCAACATCATCCGGGGCGTGTCCGCGGCGGCGCAGGGGATCGACCGGGTGGCAGGCGATCACATGGGGCTGCTCGCGACCGTCATCAACGGGCTCGCCCTGCAGGACGCTCTCGAGAAGCGCTCCGTGACCACGCGATTGATGTCGGCGGTCGAGATCCGACAGATCGCCGAGCCCTTCATTCGCCGGCGCGCCCTCCGCCATCTCGAGAAGAACCGGGTCGTCCTCTTCGTCGCCGGAACCGGCAACCCGTTCTTCACGACCGACTCGGCCGCGGCCCTGCGCGCCAACGAGATCCACGCCGACGTCCTGCTGAAGGCCACGAAGGTGGACGGAGTGTACGACGCGAACCCCGACAAGAACCCCGGCGCGAAGTTTCTGAAGTCCCTCTCGTACCGCGACGCGCTCGAGCAGGGGCTGCAGGTGATGGACGCGGCGGCCGTGGCGCTGTGCATGGAGAACGGAATCCCGATCAAGGTGTTCAACCTCAAGGTCCGGGGCAACATCCAGCGGGTCGTCCTCGGGGCCGACATCGGCTCGCTGGTTTCCGCAGGAGACGTGAAGGCATGAGGCAGGAGCTCAAGGACATCGAGAAGCACATGGCCGAGGCCATTGCCGCGCTGAAGGAGCGGTTCAAGACGCTGCGCACCGGGCGCGCCAACCTCGGAATGCTGGACGGCATCCTGGTGTCGGCGTACGGAGCCGACGTGCCGATCAACCAGGTGGCGAACCTTTCCGTCCCCGAGCCGACGTTGATCACGGCAACGCCCTGGGACCCGAAGATGGCCGCCGAGATCGAGCGGTCGATCCGCAAGTCGGAGCTCGGGCTGAACCCCCAGTCCGATGGAAAGGTCGTGCGCATTCCGATCCCCTCTCTGACGGAGGATCGGCGCAAGGATCTCGCGAAGAAGGCGCACCACATGGCCGAGGAGGCGCGGGTCGAGATCCGGCGCTACCGCCACGAGGGCAACGATCGGATCAAGAAGATGTTCAAGGACAAGACCATCTCCGAGGACGACGAGCGCCGCGGCCTCGAGGAGTCGCAGAAGTTGACCGACAAGAGGATCAAGGAGGTCGACGATCTGCTCAAGGCCAAGGAGCAGGAGATTCTGGCGGTCTGAGGGATGTGTGTCATCCCGAGGGGCGCTGGGACAAGGGGTCGCCTTTTCTTAGCCGCACTGTGACTCGAAAGGGATCCCTCGCTTCGCTCGGGATGACAGGGGTAGTGCTGCGCTCGACGAGCGCGTGTGTCATCCCGATGACAGGGGCAAGCCTGAGCCCGGCGAGCGTTTGTGTCATCCCGAGGAGCGGAGCGACGAGGGATCCCTTTCTTAGCCGCACTGTGGCTCGAAAGGGATCCCTCGCTGCGCTCGGGATGACACACACGGAACTCTGATGGCGCATCTTCTTCTGATCGTCGCGGCCGGCAGCGGCACTCGACTGGGCCGCAGTGAGCCGAAGGCTCTGGCGCCGCTGGCAGGCCGGCCCCTTCTGTCCTGGACACTCGAGGCGTTCGAAGGAGTCGACTTCGCCCGAGTCGTCGTGACGGCGCCGCCGGATCGACTCGAGGAGTTCGCGCGGGTCGTCTCCGGTCGTGCGCGAGTCGTGACGGGAGGGGAGACTCGATCCCACTCCGTGCGCCTCGGGTTCGAGAGCCTTGCGGCGGCGGACAGCGACATCGTGGCGGTTCACGACGCGGCGCGGCCGCTCGTGACTCCGGAGGAGATTCGCAGGGTGCTTGTCGCGGCGGAAGAGACGGGAGCGGCGATCGCAGCCACGCCGGTCGTGGACACGATCAAGCGGGTTTTCGACGGGCGGGTCGTCGAAACGGTGGATCGCAGCGCGCTCTACGGTGCGGCCACGCCCCAGGCTTTTCGCGCCGGCGTCCTCCGCCGGGCTCTGGCCGCGGGCAGGGACGCGACCGACGAGGCGGCGCTGTGCGAGCATCTGGGAGTTCCCGTGGCGGTGGTGCCGGTCTCGCGTTTGACTTTCAAGATCACGACGCCGGAAGACCTCGAGCTCGCGGAGGCGATCCTGGCGCGGAGGGGGCGATGACGGTTCGTGTGGGGATGGGGTTCGACGCGCATCCGTTTGCGCTCACCGGGGACTTGCGGCTCGGCGGGGTAGTGATCCCGCACGGCGTCGGGCTCGAGGGCCACTCGGATGGAGACGCCGTGCTGCACGCGATCACGGATGCCATCCTCGGCGCGGCCGGCCACGGCTCGATCGGGGAGCACTTTCCGCCGACCGACCCTCAGTGGAGGGGGGCCGACAGCGCGACCTTCGTGAGCCGCGCGCAGGACCTGGCGCGCGACCGGGGCTTCGTCATCGGCAACATCGACGCGCTCGTGATTGCCGAGGCCCCGAAGATCGCGCCCCATGCGGCAAAGATCCGGGAGCGCATCGCGGAGATCCTGGGGATCGATCCGGAGACCGTCAGCGTCCGCGGCACGAGCACGAACGGAATGGGCTTCCCGGGCCGCGGCGAGGGCCTGGCCGCCATGGCCGTGGTGCTCCTGACCCGCCCGGATTGACCGCCAGTCCGAACTGCTGATGATCCTGTCCCGCATCCATCCGGTCGAGGAGGCCGTCAAGGCCCGTCCGCGCGAGATCGAATTCGTGCTCTTCGACTCGGAACGGCGGGACCGCCGCGTCAACGAGCTCAAGAACCTCTGCCGCGAAAAGGGCGTCGCCGTCCGGTACGGGCAGCGGCGCTCGCTCGACCAGCTCGCCGGGCCCTCCCACCAGGGAGTGGTCGCCCGCCTGGCGGTCCGGGAGTTTCTCGACGAAGACGAGGTTCTTCGCGGGCGGGAGGGGGGGCGGTTCCTGCTCATCCTCGACGAGGTCCAGGACCCCCACAACCTGGGGGCCGTGATCCGGGTCGCCGAGGCGATCGGGGCCGCGGTGGTCGTGCCCGAGCGCGGCGCGGCGCCGCTGTCCGAGGCAGTCTCCCGCAGCTCGGCCGGGGCCGTGGAGCGAGTTCCGATCGCGAGGGCCAAGAACCTCCGCAGATTCGTGGATCGGCTTAAGAATGAAGGGTTTCGGGTCGTCGGTCTGGCCCCGGAAGGCGCCAGCCTCTACGACCTCGATCTCTCGGGCGACCTGGCGCTGGTGCTCGGTGCCGAAGGAAAGGGGATCCGGCGGCTGGTCAGGGAGGGGTGCGACCAGCTCGCCAGTCTGCCCATGACCGGGAAAGTGGGCTCCCTGAACGTCTCGACCGCCGCCGCCGCCGCTGGATACGAGGCCCTGAGGCAGAGGGTGGGAAAAGCCAAAAAGGGGTCTTGATCCAGTGCTTTGCCGCTGCTACACTCCGCGGTTCGCGCCGGTGGGGATGGGTGTGCTCTTTGAAGGCCGGCGAGCAGGGTCGAGGACCGCAAAGATTCCGATCCGGATTTCGTCGCCGGCGTAGCTCAACGGTAGAGCATCCGATTTGTAATCGGAAGGTTGCGGGTTCGAGTCCCATCGCCGGCTCCAGAAAGAGCCAGGCCCGTCGTCGGCGGGAGAGAGGTTCGATTCGTTTCAAGCTCGGGCAGTTGGCCGAGTGGTTAATGGCAGCAGACTGTAAATCTGCCGCGCTTCGCGCTACGGAGGTTCGAATCCTTCACTGCCCACCAATTGACGCCGGGGAGTCGCAAGAGCGCGGGAGTAACTCAGGGGTAGAGTCACAGCCTTCCAAGCTGTTGGTCGCGGGTTCGAATCCCGTCTCCCGCTCCATAAGCGCGAGACGCGAGAGGTGGGGAACAGAAGACGTGCGCGCCCACGTAGCTCAGTTGGTAGAGCACGTCCTTGGTAAGGACGAGGTCACCAGTTCAATCCTGGTCGTGGGCTCCAATAAGGGAGTTCGGATTTCGGATAGCGGAATTCGGAATTGTTGAGGTTGAGAGAGAAGAGAGATGGCAAAAGAGAAGTTTGATCGTAGCAAGCCGCACGTGAACATCGGGACGATTGGGCACGTGGATCACGGGAAGACGACGTTGACGGCGGCGATCACGTTGATTTTGTCGAAGAAGGGTTTGGCGACGGCCAAGGCGTACGATCAGATCGACAACGCGCCGGAGGAGAAGGCGCGTGGGATCACGATCAACACGGCGCACGTGGAGTATTCGACGGACAAGCGTCACTACGCGCACGTGGACTGTCCGGGTCACGCGGATTATGTGAAGAACATGATCACGGGTGCGGCGCAGATGGACGGGGCGATTCTGGTGGTGTCGGCCGCGGACGGACCGATGCCGCAGACGCGGGAGCACATTCTTCTGGCGCGGCAGGTGGGCGTGCCGTACGTGGTGGTGTTTTTGAACAAGACGGACATGGTGGACGACCCGGAGCTTTTGGAGCTGGTGGAGCTGGAGGTCCGGGAGCTGTTGACCTCGTACGGGTTCCCCGGGGACAAGACGCCGATCGTGAAGGGATCGGCGCTGAAGGCGGGGGAGTCTGCGGACCCGGCTTCTCCGGATGCCAAGTGCATCCTGGAGCTGATGGACGCGGTGGATGCGTACATTCCGGTGCCGGAGCGAGCGATCGACAAGGACTTTCTGATGCCGATCGAGGACGTGTTCTCGATCTCGGGCCGCGGCACGGTGGTGACGGGGCGTGTCGAGCGTGGCGTGGTGAAGGTGGGCGAGGAAGTGGAGATCGTGGGGATTCGTCCGACGCAGAAGAAGGTCGTGACGGGTGTGGAGATGTTTCGCAAGCTCTTGGATCAGGGGCAGGCGGGCGACAACGTCGGACTACTGCTTCGAGGCACAGAGCGCAAGGATGTCGAGCGCGGGCAGGTGTGCGCCAAGCCTGGATCGATCACGCCGCACCTGAAGTTTACGGCGCAGGCGTACATCCTGACGAAGGAGGAGGGGGGGCGGCACACGCCGTTTTTCAACGGGTATCGGCCGCAGTTTTTCTTCCGGACGACGGACGTGACGGGCACGGCGCAGCTGCCCAAGGGAGTGGAGATGGTGATGCCGGGGGACAACGTGAACCTGGAGATCAACCTGATCACCCCGATCGCCATGGAGAAGGGCCTGCGCTTCGCCATCCGGGAAGGCGGCCGCACCGTCGGCGCCGGAACCATCGTCGAGATCCTGGAGTAGACCGATGCAAGAGAACATCAGCCTGGCCTGTTCCGAGTGCAAGCGCCGGAACTACACGACGACGAAGAACAAGAAGACCAACACGGAGAAGCTGGAGCGCTCGAAGTACTGCCGCTTCTGCCGCAAGCACACGGCGCATCGGGAAGGAAAAGTTTGAGGGGTGTAGCTCTAATTGGTAGAGCGGCGGTCTCCAAAACCGTAGGTTGGGGGTTCGAATCCCTCCACCCCTGCCATACACAAGCCGGAAGAGCGAGATGAGACGATGTTGCCAGTAAAAGAATGGTGGCCCACGACGCGGGACTTTTTCCGCGAGGTCTGGTCCGAGATGAAGAAGGTCAGCTGGCCCGCGCGCAGCGAGGTCTCGGGGACGACGATCGTCGTCATCATCGCCTGCTTCCTCTTCGGGTTCTACCTGTTCCTGGTGGACAGCGGCCTCTCGTGGCTCGTCGACAAGATCTACAAGGCCGCCGGGGTGGTGACCGCATGATCACCGAGACGAACACCAAGAACTGGTACATCGTCCACACCTACTCCGGGTTCGAGGAGCGGGTGCGGCAGAACCTGCGCCAGCGCATCGAAGCGATGGGCATGCACGAGCGCTTCGGCGACATCCGCATCCCGACCGAGACACTCGTCGAGATGAAGGGCGGCAAGCGCCGCGAGATCCAGCGCAAGTTCTTCCCGGGCTACATCATCGTCGAGATGGAGATGTCCGACGAGGCCTGGCATCTCGTCAAGAACACGCCCAAGGTCACGGGATTCGTCGGCTCCGGCAAGGAGCCCACGCCCCTCACGCCGGAGGAGGTCGAGCAGATCCTCCACCGCGTGACCTCGACCAAGGAGAAGCCCAAGCCCAAGCACACGTTCGAGAAGGGCGAGCACGTCCGCATCACGGACGGCCCCTTCACGAACTTCACCGGAGTCGTCGAGGAGATCAACCTGGACCGCTCCACGCTCAAGGTGATGGTCACGATCTTCGGGCGCTCGACGCCGGTGGAGCTCGAGTTCCTGCAGGTTCAGAAGCTCTAAGCGAGGACATCGATGGCAAAGAAGATCACCGGATACGTCAAGTTGCAGATCCCTGCGGGGGAGGCCACCCCGGCCCCTCCGGTCGGCCCGGCGCTCGGGCAGCAGGGCGTCAACATCATGGACTTCTGCAAGAGCTTCAACGCGAAGACGGCCCCGCAGAAGGGCCTGATCATTCCGGTCGTCATCACGGTTTACGCGGACCGGTCCTACACGTTCATCACGAAGACGCCGCCGGCCGCGATCCTGCTCCTCAAGGCCGCCGGAGTGCCCAAGGGCTCGGGCACGCCGAACAAGGAAAAGGTCGGCAAGGTGACGAAGAAGCAGGTCGAAGAGATCGCGAAGACCAAGCTGCCGGACTTGAACGCCGCGGACCTGCCGGCCGCCATCCGGGTCATCGAGGGAACCGCACGCAGCATGGGAATTGACGTCGTTTAGGGAGTTCAGTCGGAGATCGGGCCACGGTCCGATCGTTTGCACGACGAAGGAGGATGATGCCCAAGAGCGGTAAGAAGTTTCTGGCGGCCAAGGCGAAGGTCGAGCCGCGCCCGTACGTGCTCGCCGACGCGGTGAAGCTCGTGCGCGACATGCGGTACGCGAAGTTCGACGAGTCCGTCGATCTCGCCATGCTGCTCGGCGTGGACCCGAAGCATGCCGACCAGATGGTGCGCGGCACGGTCGTCCTGCCCCACGGCACGGGCAAGTCGAAGCGTGTCGCGGTCATCGCCGGAGCCGAGAAGGCCCGGGAGGCGCAGGAAGCCGGCGCGGACCACGTGGGCGCCGAGGACCTGGTGGAGAAGATCCAGGGAGGGTTCCTCGAGTTCGAGGCCCTCGTCGCCACGCCGGACATGATGCGGCTCGTCGGCAAGCTCGGCAAGGTGCTCGGCCCGAAGGGCCTGATGCCGAACCCGAAGGCCGGCACGGTCACGATGGACGTCGGCAAGGCGGTCAAGGAGATCAAGGGCGGCAAGATCGAGTTCCGGGTGGACAAGACCTCGATCATCCATGCCCCGATCGGCAAGATTTCGTTCGACGAGACAAAGCTCGAGGAGAACGCGTCCGCGTTCATCCGCGCCGTGCTGAAAGCCAAGCCGGCCGCGGCCAAGGGCAAGTACTTCCGCACCGTCTCGGTCTCCTCCACGATGGGGCCGGGCGTCGAGATCGACACGGCGTCGATCGTCGAAGCGACCTAGGGCAAGCGAGGCAACGATGAATCGCACCGAAAAAACCGAAATGGTCGAGGCCCTGGGGGCGGACCTTGCGCGGTCGTCGAACGCGATCCTGTTCGCCTTCGCCGGCCTGAAGGTCCCGGAGGTCACCGAGCTGCGCCGCCAGGTTCGCGGGACGCAGTCCAAGTACCTCGTCGTCAAGAACACGCTCGCCCTGCGGGCGACCAAGGGCACGGCGCTCGAGGCCGTGGCCGAGCACTTCACCGGCGCGACGGCGGTGGCCTACAACCAGTCGAGCCCTGTGGCGCTGGCGAAGGTCCTGACCGCGTTCGCCAAGACGAACCCGAACCTGGTGTTCAAGGCGGCCGTGATCGAGGGCAAGGCCGTCGCGGCGACCGAGATCAAGGCGATCGCCGAGCTGCCCTCGCGCGAGGAGCTCGTGTCGAAGCTGCTCTTCGTCATGCAGTCGCCCATGCGGCGCCTCGTGACGGTGTTGAACGGGCCGGTCCGCAATCTTGCGGGCGTGATGTCGCAGATCGCGGACCAGAAGTCGAAATCGGGTGCGGCCGACGCCGCGCCCGCCAATTGAAAATTCTAGAAACTCAAACGTTGAGAGGAGAAGGACCATGGCGATGACGGCAGAAACGTTCGTGAAGGAAATCGAGGGCATGACCGTCCTCGAGCTCAACTCGCTCGTCAAGGCGCTCGAGGAGAAGTTCGGCGTCTCGGCGGCGGCGATGGCGATGCCGGTGGCGGCGGCGGGAGCGGCCGCGGCGGCGGCTCCGGCCGAGGAAGAGAAGACCGAGTTCACGGTGCACCTCGCGTCGGCGGGCGACAAGATCAAGACGATCAAGGCCGTTCGCGAGGTCACGAGCCTGGGACTCAAGGAGGCCAAGGACCTCGTCGACGGCGCCCCGCAGGTTCTGAAGGAAGGCGTCAACAAGGACGAGGCGGCCGCGATCAAGAAAAAGTTCGAAGAGGTTGGCGCCAAAGTCGAGATCAAGTAGACGTTGGGCGCTTTTGGTACCGAGTCTTTGGTGCCTATTGCGGCGGCGCGCAGCGCCCGCCGCGCTGAAGAGTTTTCGGCGCGAAGCGTCCCTCGCGCCTAAAGGGAGTCTCTAGATGACAGAGGTCGTAGTCTCCGACGAGCGGAAGAATTTCTCGAAGATCCGCTCGTTCATGGATCTTCCGAACCTGATCGACGTCCAGCGCCGGTCGTACGAGCGTTTCCTGCAGATGAACCTGCTGCCCGAGGAGCGGGATCAGTCGGGGCTGCAGGCCGTCTTCACGAGCGTGTTCCCGTTCGCCGACTTCCGCGGCGCCTGCGAGCTGCAGTTCGTCAAGTACGCGATCGGCAACTGGGAGTGCAAGTGCGGCCGCCTGAAGGGTCTCGAGCACCTGCGCATGGACTGCCGTTCCTGCGGCGCGCGGATCGTCACGGCCCACCCCCACGAGGAGGTCGTGTCCTGCGACAAGTGCGGCGCGCAGAACCCGAACAAGGTCTCGCTGTGCGACGTGTGCGGCAACCCGGTCGATCTTCAGATGAAGTACTCGGTGGCCGAGTGCCAGGAGCGGGGGATGACCTTCTCGGTCCCGCTCAAGGTCACCTTCCGGCTCTTCGTCTACGACAAGGATCCGGATACGGGCGTCAAGACGATGCGGGACGCCAAGGAAGAGGAAGTCTTCTTCGGCGACATCCCGCTCATGACCGAGCACGGCACCTTCGTCATCAACGGGACCGAGCGCGTCATCGTGTCGCAGCTCCACCGCTCGCCCGGCGTCTTCTTCACGAAGGAGTCAGCGCACGGTTACCTCGCGAAGATCATTCCCTACCGCGGCTCGTGGGTGGAGTTCGAGTACGACCAGAAGGCCGTGCTCTTCGTCCGCATCGACCGCAAGCGCAAGTTCCCGGCGACCATCTTCCTGCGGGCGCTGGGCCTGGAGACCGACGAGGCCATCCTGCGCCAGTTCTATGCGCCGGTTTCGGCCCGCTTCGAGCGCGGCCGCGCGTACCTCACCGTCGGCAAGGAGGTCCTCAAGCAGGAGGAGATGCGCGACCGGTACGCCCGCGTCAAGCGCGAGACCAAGCTCGTCTTCGCCGGCATCAAGCTCTCGGGCGACGACCAGAAGGAGATCGCCAAGAAGGGCTCCATCGAGCGGTCCGTGGACGAGTCGGCCGTCGAGAAGGCCTGCTTCCTCGCCGACATCGTGGACCTCTCGACCGGAGAAGTGCTGTTCGAGGCCGGGCAGGAGCTGGGCGCGGGAGCCGTCGAGTCCCTGAAGGAGCGCGGGATCAAGGAAGTCGAGATCTTCTTCCCGGACTGGGACCTGACCTCCGACGTGCTCGTCAACACGATCCGCAAGGACACGCACAAGACGAAGAACGAGGCGATCCTCGAGATCTATCGCCGCCTGCGCCCCGGGGATCCTCCGACCTACGAGTCGGCCAAGAACCTCTTCGAGGGCATGTTCTTCGATGCGAAGAAGTACGACTTCTCGCGGGTGGGCCGCTTCAAGTTCAACATCAAGCTCGAGGCCGACTCGTCGGAGGACACGCGCACGCTGACCCCGGCGGACATCTTCCGCGTGGTCGGGTACCTGCTGCGCCTGAAGCGCGACGTCGGCCGCACGGACGACATCGACAACCTCGGCAACCGCCGCGTCCGCTCGGTCGGCGAGCTGCTCGAGAACCAGTTCCGCATCGGCCTGGTCCGGATGGAGCGCGCCATCAAGGAGAAGATGTCCGTCCACCAGGACATCGACTCGGCGATGCCGCACGACCTCATCAACTCCAAGCCCGTCATCGCCTCGATCAAGGAGTTCTTCGGGTCCTCGCAGCTCTCGCAGTTCATGGACCAGACGAACCCGCTCTCCGAGGTCACCCACAAGCGGCGTCTCTCGGCCCTCGGGCCGGGCGGCCTCTCGCGCGAGCGCGCGGGGTTCGAGGTCCGCGATGTCCATCCGACGCACTACGGGCGCGTCTGCCCGATCGAGACGCCGGAAGGGCCGAACATCGGCCTGATCTCCTCGCTGTCGTGTTACGCGCGGATCAACGACTTCGGCTTCATCGAGACCCCCTACAAGAAGGTCGAGAAGGGCCGGGTCATCGACCACTTCCAGGTCAGCCAGGTCGGCGACACGCCCTTCAAGCTCGGCCAGATCGTCGAGAAGAAGGAGCTCGAGGAGGAAAACGAGCGCCTGCGCCGCAACCACAAGAAGGCGGCCGACGCCTCGCCCTTCGGGTTCTACCTCTCGGCCTGGGAGGAAGAGAACTACGTCATCGCCCAGGCCAACGCGGAGACCGATGCCGCCGGCCGCATCAAAGAGGATCGGGTCATCGCCCGCTTCAACGGGGAGTTCATCACGGCCGACCGCGACAAGGTCGACTACAAGGACATATCGCCCAAGCAGCTCGTCTCGGTCGCGACGGCGCTCATCCCGTTCCTCGAGCACGACGACGCCAACCGCGCGCTGATGGGCTCGAACATGCAGCGGCAGGCCGTGCCGCTGCTCAAGGTCGAGGCGCCGCTCGTCGGCACCGGCCTCGAGGCGACCGTCGCGCGCGACTCGGGCGCCGTCGTTCTCGCCAAGCGCGGCGGGATCGTGGACCAGGTCGACTCGGAGCGCATCATCGTGCGCGTCGAGGGCGGGCCGGGCGAGACGGGCGGAGGCGGCAAGGAGTTCGGCGCGGACATCTATCCGTTGACCAAGTTCCGCCGGTCCAACCAGAACACCTGCATCAACCAGAAGCCGATCGTGCAGGAGGGCGCGCGCGTCGAGCGGGGTCAGGCCCTGGCCGACGGCCCCTGCACGCAGCAGGGCGAGCTCGCCCTGGGCCGCAACGTCCTCGTCGCCTTCATGCCGTGGCGCGGTTACAACTACGAAGACGCGATCCTCGTGTCCGAGCGCCTCGTGAAGGACGACTACTTCACGTCCATCCACATCCAGGAATTCGACATCGAGGCCCGCGACACCAAGCTCGGGCCCGAGGAGATCACGCGCGACATTCCGAACGTGGCCGAGACGGCGCTGCGCGATCTCGACGAGTCGGGCATCATCCGCATCGGCGCAAGCGTCAAGCCGGGCGACATCCTCGTCGGCAAGGTGACGCCGAAGGGCGAGACCCAGCTCACGCCCGAGGAGAAGCTGCTGCGCGCGATCTTCGGCGAGAAGGCCGGCGACGTGCGCGACGCCTCCCTGAAGTGCCCGCCGGGGATCGAGGGCACGGTCGTGGACGTCAAGATCTTCTCCCGCAAGGGAATCGACAAAGACCTCCGGGCCCTCTCGATCGAGCAGGACCAGATCGCGAAGATCGAGAAGAACTCGAAGGACGAGATCCGGATCATCCGCGAGGAAGCCAACAAGAAGATCCGGGACCTGCTCGTCGGCCGTGTCGCCGCCGAGGAGATCTCCGACCGCGAGGGCAACGAGATCGCCAAGAAGGGCGCGAAGTTCACGCCGGAGGGCGTGGCGCGTCTGACGCCGCAGCAGCTGAAGCGGTTGAAGCTCAAGGACGAGGAGATCGCCGACGAGATCCAGCTCGTGCTCCGGCGCCAGGACTCCCAGATCGAAGTCCTGAACCGCGTCAACGCCGAGCGCATCGAGCTCCTCCAGAAGGGCGACGAGCTGCCGCCCGGCGTGATCAAGATGGTCAAGGTCTACGTCGCGATGAAGCGCAAGCTCTCCGTCGGCGACAAGATGGCCGGCCGCCACGGGAACAAGGGCGTCATCTCCCGGATCCTGGCCGAAGCGGACCTCCCGTACCTTCCGGACGGCACGCCCGTGGACATCGTGCTGAATCCGCTGGGCGTTCCCTCGCGCATGAACGTCGGACAGATCCTGGAGACGCATCTCGGCTGGGCGGCCAAGGTCCTCGGTTACTCCGTCGCGACGCCGGTCTTCGACGGCGCCACCGAAGCCGAGATCAAGAAGATGCTCAAGGATGCGAACCTGCCCAACTCCGGCAAGACCGTCCTCTACGACGGAATGACGGGAGAGCCGTTCGAGCAGCAGGTGACGGTCGGCTACATCTACATGCTGAAGCTCTCGCACCTGGTGGACGACAAGATCCACGCCCGTTCGATCGGACCCTACTCGCTCATCACGCAGCAGCCCCTGGGCGGCAAGGCCCAGTTCGGCGGCCAGCGCTTCGGCGAGATGGAGGTCTGGGCCCTCGAGGCCTACGGCGCCTCCTACACGCTGCAGGAGCTTCTGACCGTCAAGTCGGACGACGTGGAGGGCCGGTCGCAGGCTTACGAGGCGATCGTCAAGGGAGAGGTTCCGGCGGAGCCGGGCCTTCCCGAGTCCTTCAACGTCCTCGTTCGCGAGCTGCAGTCCCTCTGCCTCGACGTGGAGCTGATCAAGCGATGACCCGTTTCTCTCGCAACGAATTGCTGCGGACGCTGAGTGCTCGCCATGGGATGGTGAGCAGCGGCCGCTTACTCTCTCCGGTCGCGTCGAGCGACCGCTCAAAATGTCTACTCTCCGTAGGTCGCGATGAACGACTCATGGGAAGGAGCAGCTAAATTGGAAACGCTCGCTTTTGCCAACAGGCCGACGACCCTGAAGGATTTCAACGCGATCAAGATCTCTCTGGCGTCGCCCGAGAAGATCCGGTCGTGGTCCTTCGGCGAGGTCACGAAGCCGGAAACGATCAACTACCGCACGTTCAAGCCGGAGCGGGACGGACTCTTCTGCGCGAAGATCTTCGGTCCGATCACCGACTGGGAATGCCTCTGCGGCAAGTACAAGCGGATGAAGCACCGCGGCGTCGTCTGCGACAAGTGCGGCGTCGAGGTCACGAAGTCGAAGGTCCGGCGCGAGCGGATGGGCCACATCGAGCTGGCCTCGCCCGTGTCGCACGTCTGGTTCTTCAAGGGCCTGCCCTCGCGCATCGGCCACCTGCTCGACATTTCGCTGCGCGACCTGGAGCGGATCCTCTACTTCGAGTCTTACGTGGTCGTGGACCCGGGCGACACGGACTTGAAGGAGAAGGAGCTCCTGTCCGAGGAGCGGTTCCGCCAGCTGCGCCAGGAGCTCGGCGACGTGTTCGTCGCGCGCATGGGCGCCGGCGCGATCAAGGAGCTGCTCGAGCGCGTGGACGTGGACATGCTCGCGGAAGAGCTCCGGATGATCATGAAGACGGAGACCTCGCAGATCAAGCGCCAGAAGGCGGCCAAGCGCCTCAAGGTGTGCGACGCGTTCCGTCGCTCCGGCCACCGCCCCAACTGGATGATCCTCGACGTCATCCCGGTCATTCCGCCGGAGTTGCGGCCCCTCGTGCCCCTGGACGGCGGGCGCTTCGCGACGTCGGACCTGAACGACCTCTATCGCCGCGTCATCAATCGCAACAACCGGCTGAAGAAGCTCCTCGAGCTGCGGGCCCCGGAAGTCATCGTCCGCAACGAGAAGCGCATGCTGCAGGAGGCGGTCGACGCCCTCTTCGACAACGGCCGGCGCGGCCGGGTCCTCAAGGGCTCGAACAACCGCCCCCTGAAGTCGCTCTCCGACACGCTCAAGGGCAAGCAGGGCCGCTTCCGCCAGAACCTGCTCGGAAAGCGCGTGGATTACTCGGGCCGCTCGGTGGTCGTGGTTGGCCCGGAGTTGAAGCTCCACCAGGCCGGTCTGCCGAAGAAGATGGCCGTCGAGCTCTTCAAGCCGTTCATCTACAACCGCCTCGAGAAGAAGGGCCTGGCCCAGACGATCAAGGCCGCCAAGGAGCTCGTCGAGTCCGGCGTCACGGAGGTCTGGGACGCCCTCGAGGAGGTCATCCGCGATCACGCGGTGCTCTTGAACCGCGCGCCCACGCTTCACCGCCTCGGCATCCAGGCGTTCCAGCCGGTCCTGGTCGAGGGCAAGGCGATCAAGATCCACCCGCTCGTGTGTCCGGCGTTCAACGCCGACTTCGACGGCGACCAGATGGCCGTCCATGTGCCCCTGTCGCCCAAGGCCCAGGTCGAGGCCGAGCTGCTGATGCTCTCTTCGAACAACATCCTGTCGCCCGCTTCGGGCCGGCCGCTGGCCGTGCCGTCCCAGGACCTCGTTCTCGGCATCTATTACCTGACGAAGTCGCGCTCGAACACGAAGGGCGAAGGGCGCATCTTCTCGGACTTCGACGAGGTCATCCTGGCGTACGAGCAGGGCGACGTCGTGACCCACACGCCGATTCGCGTGCGGTACTCGGGCCGGTACATCGACCTGACGACCCAGTACAACGACCAGGACATCTCGCACGCCGAGGTCCAGGACGTCGAGCGCACCCTCGTCGACACGACCGTCGGCCGCGTCATCTTCAATCGCGCGCTGCCGGAGATCGTGCCCTTCATCAACGGCAACCTGAAGAAGCGCGGCCTCTCGGACTTCGTCAGCTACGTGTACCTGACCTTCGGCGACACGATGACGGTCAAGATGCTCGACGACCTGAAGGACCTGGGCTTCGCGGCCGCCACGCGGGCCGGCATCTCGATCGGCGTGGACGACATGGTCATTCCGGCCAAGAAGGAAGAGTTCCTCGGCGCCGCCCGCAAGGAAGTCGTCGAGGTCGAGTCGCAGCGCAGCTCCGGCGTGATCACCGCCGGTGAGCGCCACAACAAGATCATCGACATCTGGCACCGGACGACCGAGGCGATCTCGGACGAAATGTTCCGCGAGATGAAGAAGTCCGACCAGGTCGGCAGCGAGTTCAACCCGATCTACATCATGGCCGACTCGGGCGCCCGGGGCTCCAAGGAGCAGGTCCGGCAGCTCGCCGGCATGCGCGGTCTGATGTCCAAGCCCTCGGGCGAGGTCATCGAGACTCCGATCACGGCCAACTTCCGGGAAGGCCTCTCGGTGCTGCAGTACTTCATCTCGACCCACGGCGCGCGCAAGGGTCTGGCCGACACGGCCCTGAAGACGGCCGACTCGGGGTACCTCACGCGCCGTCTCGTCGACGTGGCCCAGGACGTCATCGTCATCCAGGAGGATTGCGGGACCTCCGACGGGATCACGGTCTCCGCGATCATGGAGGGCGGCGATACGCTCGAGCCCCTGCGCGACCGCATCGTCGGCCGCGTCTGCCAGGAGGACATCTTCGACCCGCTCTCCGAAGCCAAGATCATCGGCATCGGAGACGAGATCACCGAGGATCTGGCCTCCAGCGTCCAGGAGGCCGGTATCGAGCGCGTCAAGATCCGCTCGGTGCTGACCTGCGAGACCAAACGCGGCGTCTGCCGCCTGTGCTACGGCCGCATGCTGGCGACGGGCAAGATGGTCGAGATCGGCGAGGCCGTGGGAGTCATCGCCGCGCAGTCGATCGGCGAGCCGGGCACCCAGCTGACGATGCGGACGTTCCACTACGGCGGGACGGCCTCCCGCGTGACCGAGCAGTCCAAGCACGCCGCCAAGAACCCGGGCACGGTCCGGTTCCTGTCGATCGCGACGGTCGAGCGCAAGGACAAGAACCTCGTCGTCGTCAACCGCAACGGCAAGATCACCATCGTGGACAACAAGGGCCGCGAGAAGGAGCGCTACTCGGTGGTCTACGGCTCGACCATCAAGGTCACCGACGGCGAGGAAGTCGTCCCGGGACAGGAGCTCGTCGAGTGGGACCCGTTCACCTCGGCCATCCTTACGGAGGTCGGCGGGAACGTCGAGTTCCGCGACATCGTCGAGAACGAGAACCTGCGCGAGGAGACCGACCGCGTCACGGGGCTGGCGCAGAACATCATCGTCGAGACGGTGGGCGCCGAGAAGCGCTCGCCGCAGGTCATCATCAAGGGAAGGTCGGGGGAGCGCAAGTACCTGCTGCCGATCGGCTCCCACCTGATGGTGACGGACAAGCAGGAGGTCCACCCCGGAGACGTGCTCGCGAAGATTCCGCGCGAGACGACCAAGACGAAGGACATCACGGGCGGTCTGCCCCGCATCGTCGAGCTCTTCGAGGCGCGGCGCCCGAAGGACGCAGCGGTCATCACGGAGATCGACGGCTCGGTGTCGCACGGCCCGATCGCCAAGGGCATGCGCAAGGTCATCATCACCGGCGACGATGGGGAGACACGCGAGTACCTGATCCCGCGCTACACCCACGTCAACGTGCAGGAGAGCGAGCGCGTGCGCGCGGGCGATCCGCTCATCGACGGCCCCATCAACCCGCACGACATCCTCGCGATCCTCGGCGAGAAGGAGCTGCAGCGGTACCTGGTGGACAAGATCCAGGAGGTCTACCGCTCGCAGAACGTGGCCATCAACGACAAGCACATCGAGGTCATCGTCCGGCAGATGATGCGCAGCGTGAAGATCGAGGACGTCGGGGACACGGATTTCCTGATCGACGAGCAGGTCGACCGGTTCCGTTTCGAGGAGGAGAACGAGCGCGTGCTCGCTGCCAACGGCCAGCCCGCGACGGCCCGGCCGATGCTGCTCGGCATCACGAAGGCCTCGCTCTCGACCGACTCGTTCATCTCGGCGGCGTCCTTCCAGGAGACGACCCGCGTGCTGACCGAGGCGTCCATCTCGGGCAAGATCGACAGTCTCCGTGGTCTCAAGGAGAACGTGATCGTCGGCCGGCTCATCCCGGCGGGCACGGGCATGGAGTACTACCGAAACGTCGTCCTCGAGCGGGAGGAGATCCCGCAGGTCGAGGAGCCGGCGATCGAGGACTTCCTCACCGATCCGGCGGAGGAGCTCGCGCTGGCGGAAGCCGACGCCGAGGTGGATGCGAGCGACGAAGAGTAGAAGTCTCAGCCCTTCCGTTGTTTCACGGGGTCCGGAAACGGGCCCCGTTTTCTTTTCGCCCGGACAGGGCTCGTTGTCATCCCGGGCGCAGCGAGGCATCCCTGAAGAAGCCGCACCGTGACTCGAAAGGGATCCCTCGGGCCTGCGGCCCTCGGGATGACAAGGGCTGCAGGCCGGGTCGCGCCCCGTTGTCATCCCGAGCGCAGCGAGGCATCCCTGAAGAGGCCGCACCGTGACTCGAAAGGGATCCCTCGGGCCTTCGGCCCTCGGGATACGCTGCCTGCCGGCGGCGTATCTTTCTACTCTGCAGTGAAATAGGCGGATTCCGAGCTGCCGAATCGCATATACTGCGCGTCCCTCACTGCGGTCGCCTCCCGGGTCCGGTGGACGCAGGGGGTCCGGAAGCGGGGGAAGTCGCTCTGGGGTAGGGATTTCGCTTGACAGGCCCCCATCCGGCGCGTACGATTCGCGGGTTTTTCCTCTGGACTCGGGCGAGTCGGTGGGACTGTCTCGCACGATCCGAAGTAAAGCGGTTTTACGGTCGATCTCGGGTCCTTCCACGGCTCCGGGGGACTCGGGGAGATCAGGAGAGTCGATGCCGACAATTTCTCAACTCGTCCGGAAGGGTCGCGAGCGGCTCGCGGTGAAGACTGCGTCCCCGGCCCTGCAGCGCTCCCCGCAGAAGCGCGGCGTGTGCACCCGCGTCTACACGACGACGCCGAAGAAACCGAACTCGGCTCTGCGCAAGGTCGCGCGCGTGCGCCTGACGAACGGAATCGAGGTCACCACCTACATTCCGGGCGTCGGCCACAACCTCCAGGAGCACTCGATCGTCATGATCCGCGGCGGGCGCGTCAAGGACCTGCCGGGGGTTCGCTATCACGTCATTCGCGGAACGCTCGATGCGGTCGGAGTGGCCAACCGCAAGCAGGGGCGTTCCAAGTACGGCGCCAAGCGCCCGAAGGCCTAAGACCATGCCGAGACGCCGAGTCGTAGCCAAGCGCGAGATCCTGCCGGACCCGTTGTACAACTCCCAGCTGGTCACGAAGTTCATCAACTCCGTGATGAGCCAGGGCAAGAAGGCGGTTGCCGAGGGCATTCTCTACGGCGCCCTGAACAAGGTTGCCGAGAAGACCCAGGACGACCCCATGAAGACGTTCAAGAAGGCGATCGAGAACGTCAAGCCGGCCCTCGAGGTCAAGTCCCGCCGGGTCGGCGGCTCGACCTACCAGGTGCCCGTGGAGGTGCGGCCGAACCGCCGGACCTCGCTCGCGATCCGCTGGATCATCGAGTACTCCGCCGCGCGCGGGGAGAAGACCATGAAGGAGAAGCTCGCGGCCGAGTTGCTCGACGCGGCCAACCTCCGCGGCGGCGCGATGAAGAAGAAGGACGACACGCACAAGATGGCCGAGGCCAACAAGGCCTTCGCTCACTACCGCTGGTAACTCGAACTCACGACCAACGACCGACCACAGACCTTACTTATGCCGCGCACCCACCCTCTCAAAGACACCCGCAACATCGGGATCATGGCGCACATCGATGCCGGCAAGACCACCACGACCGAACGCATCCTTTTCTACACCGGCGTCAACTACAAGATCGGCGAGGTCCACGAGGGAACCGCGACGATGGACTGGATGGTCCAGGAGCAGGAGCGCGGGATTACGATCACCTCCGCCGCGACGACCTGCTTCTGGAACGACATCCGGATCAACATCATCGACACGCCCGGGCACGTGGACTTCACGGCCGAGGTGGAGCGGTCTCTGCGGGTCCTCGACGGCGCCGTCGCCGTCTTCGATGCGGTGGCCGGCGTCGAGCCGCAATCCGAGACGGTGTGGCGCCAGGCCAACCGCTACGGCGTCCCCCGGATCGCCTTCGTCAACAAGATGGACCGCGTCGGGGCGAATTTCCCGCGGTGCGTCGAGATGATGAAGACGAAGCTGAATGCCAAGCCCGCTCCGATCCAGGTTCCCTGGGGCACGGAGGGCGATCACCGCGGAATGATCGACCTCGTGAATCTCAAGGCGATCGAGTTCCACGACGACGCGCAGGGCTCGACGTTCGACACGCTCGAGATCCCGGCCGACATGCAGGATGAGGTCGCCAAGTACCGCGAGATGCTCATCGAGGCGGTCGCCGAAACCGACGACACGCTCCTCGAGAAATATCTGCACGGCGGGAAGGTCGAGGCCGCCGAGATCAAGGACGCCCTGCGGCGCGCGACGATCGCCGGCCATGTCCAGCCCGTCATCTGCGGTTCGGCCTTTAAGAACAAGGGCGTCCAGCAGCTGCTGGACGCCGTCGTGGACTACCTTCCCTCGCCCCTGGACGTGAAGCCGATCGTGGGCCACGACGACGTGGGCGCGGAGCTCGTGCGGCCGCCTTCCGACGACGCGCCCTTCGCAGCGCTCATCTTCAAGATCATGACGGACCCGTTCGTCGGGCAGCTGGCGTTCTTTCGCGTCTACTCGGGGCACATGGATGCGGGCACGGGCGTCTACAACGCGACCAAGGAGACCAACGAGCGCGTCGGCCGCATCCTGAAGATGCACGCGAACAAGCGCGAAGAGATCAAGGAAGTCTGGGCGGGCGACATCGCGGCCGCCGTGGGCCTGAAGAACGTCCAGACGGGGGACACCATCTGCGATCGGGACAACCCCGTCATCCTCGAGGCGATGAACTTTCCGGAGCCCGTCATTGCCGTCGCGATCGAGCCCAAGACCAAGGCCGACCAGGAAAAGATGGGCATGGCGCTGGCCAAGCTCATGCAGGAAGACCCAACCTTCAAGGTGCACACCGACAAGGAGACGGGCCAGACGATCATCCGCGGAATGGGCGAATTGCACCTCGAGATCATCACGGACCGCATGGTCCGCGAGTTCAACGTGGGTGCCAACATCGGCAAGCCGCAGGTGGCCTACCGCGAGGCGATCACGAAGGAATCCCAGGGCCATGGCCGGTTCATCCGCCAGTCGGGCGGTCGCGGGCAGTACGGCGAGTGCAAGATCCGCATCAAGCCGGCCGAGGAAGGCCACGATTTCGTGTTCGAGAACGAGATCAAGGGCGGCGCCATCCCCAAGGAGTTCATCAAGCCGATCGAGCAGGGGATCAAGGAAGCGCTCGAGACGGGAATCCTCGCGGGTTACCCGACCACGGGCGTCCACGTCGAGCTCTACGACGGGTCGTTCCACGACGTGGACTCCTCGGAGATGGCCTTCAAGATCGCCGGCTCCATGGCCTACCAGGACGCGGCGAAGAAGGCCAAACCGATCATCAAAGAGCCCATCATGGACGTCGAGGTCGTCGTGCCCGAGGATTACATGGGCGACGTGATCGGCGACCTGTCCTCGCGCCGGGGCCACATCAAGCACATGGAGCCGCGCGCGGGGGTCCAGGTGATCACGGCCCGCGTGCCCCTCTCCGAGATGTTCGGCTACTCGACGAACCTGCGGTCCATGACGCAGGGCCGAGGCAACTACACCATGCAGTTCGCCGCCTACGACGAGGTCCCGAAGGCGGTCAGCGAAGAGATCATCGCGAAAGTGGGAAGCAAGTAAGTTCGAAGTTCGACATTCGAAATTCGCAATCGAGGATTTGAGATGGCAAAAGAGAAGTTTGATCGTAGCAAGCCGCACGTGAACATCGGGACGATTGGGCACGTGGATCACGGGAAGACGACGTTGACGGCGGCGATCACGTTGATTTTGTCGAAGAAGGGTTTGGCGACGGCGAAGGCGTACGATCAGATCGACAACGCGCCGGAGGAGAAGGCGCGTGGGATCACGATCAACACGGCGCACGTGGAGTATTCGACGGACAAGCGTCACTACGCGCACGTGGACTGTCCGGGTCACGCGGATTATGTGAAGAACATGATCACGGGTGCGGCGCAGATGGACGGGGCGATTCTGGTGGTGTCGGCCGCGGACGGACCGATGCCGCAGACGCGGGAGCACATTCTTCTGGCGCGGCAGGTGGGCGTGCCGTACGTGGTGGTGTTTTTGAACAAGACGGACATGGTGGACGACCCGGAGCTTTTGGAGCTGGTGGAGCTGGAGGTCCGGGAGCTGTTGACCTCGTACGGGTTCCCCGGGGACAAGACGCCGATCATTAAGGGATCGGCGCTGAAGGCTGGGGAGTCTGCGGACCCGGCTTCTCCGGATGCCAAGTGCATCCTGGAGCTGATGGACGCGGTGGATGCGTACATTCCGGTGCCGGAGCGAGCGATCGACAAGGACTTTCTGATGCCGATCGAGGACGTGTTCTCGATCTCGGGCCGCGGCACGGTGGTGACGGGGCGTGTCGAGCGTGGCGTGGTGAAGGTGGGCGAGGAAGTGGAGATCGTGGGGATTCGTCCGACGCAGAAGAAGGTCGTGACGGGTGTGGAGATGTTTCGCAAGCTCTTGGATCAGGGGCAGGCGGGCGACAACGTCGGACTACTGCTTCGAGGCACAGAGCGCAAGGATGTCGAGCGCGGGCAGGTGTGCGCCAAGCCTGGATCGATCACGCCGCACCTGAAGTTTACGGCGCAGGCGTACATCCTGACGAAGGAGGAGGGGGGGCGGCATACGCCGTTTTTCAACGGGTATCGGCCGCAGTTTTTCTTCCGGACGACGGACGTGACGGGGACGGCGCAACTGCCCAAGGGAGTGGAGATGGTGATGCCGGGGGACAACGTGAACCTGGAGATCAACCTGATCACCCCGATCGCCATGGAGAAGGGCCTGCGCTTCGCCATCCGCGAGGGCGGCCGCACCGTCGGCGCCGGGACCATCGTCGAGATTTTGGAATAGTGGTGAGTCGGAATATGGACTCGGCATTTTCGAGCAGGCGAGCGACGAGCATTTCTGCCATGGGGTATTGCCCCGGGGCCGTTTGCTCCCGTTCGCCCGCGTCGAGCGGGCGCTAAAAATGACCAAGAACGAAAAGATCAGGATTCGGCTCAAGGCCTTCGATTACCGGATCCTCGACCAGTCGGCGAGCGAGATCGTCGACACGGCGCGGCGCACCGGGGCGAAGGTCGCGGGCCCGATTCCGCTGCCGACGGCCGTCTCGCGCTACACGGTCAACCGCTCGCCGCACGTGGACAAGAAGTCGCGCGAGCAGTTCGAGATGCGGACCCACAAGCGCCTGCTCGACATCCTCGAGCCGACGTCGCAGACGGTGGACGCGCTCATGAAGCTGGAGCTTCCGGTCGGCGTGGATGTCGAGATCAAGGCTTTCGGAAAGTAAGGCAGTAGAGCGAGCGAATATGGCCGTACACGGCATCATCGGCAAGAAGGTGGGGATGACCCAGATTTTCACGGCGGACGGCACGGTCGTGCCGGTCACGGTCGTGCAGGCGGGCCCCTGCCTCGTCGTTCAGAAGAAGACCGCCGACAAGGACGGCTACGACGCCCTCCAGATCGGATTCGTCGGCGCGCGCCCCGACCGGCGCGCCAACAAGGCGTCCCGCGGCCGGTTCGAGAAGGCCGGGGTCGCGCCCATGCGGACCCTGATGGAAGTCCAGGCCGACAAGGGCGACGAGTTGAAGCCCGGCGACAAGGTGCTCTGCGACCTGTTCGCCGAGCAGGAGCACGTGGACGTCATCGGCACGTCGAAGGGCAAGGGGTTCATGGGTGTCGTCGCGCGGCACGGGTTCCGCGGCGGAGCGGCCACCCACGGTTCCATGTTTCACCGCGCCCCGGGTTCGATCGGCCCGTCGGCATTCCCGTCGCGTGTCTTCCCGGGAACGCGGTCGTCGGGCCGCCTCGGAGGCCGTCAGTCCACGACGAAGAACCTGGTCGTCGTGCGGGTCGATCTCGAGAAGAACCTCCTCTACATCTCCGGCCCGGTGCCGGGCGCCCGGCACTCGATCGTCAAGATCGTGCGCTCGAGCTTCGCGACGAAGAAGGCATAAGAGCATGGCCAAGATCCCCGTTTGGAACTGGAAGAAGGAACAGGTGGGCGAAGTGTCGGCTCCGGCCGGCGTCCTCGACTACCCGTACCGCAAGCACCTCGTGTGGGAAGTCGTCAAGGCCTACCTCGCCGGGCAGCGCGCGGGCACGCACAAGACCAAGATCCGCTCCGAGGTCTCGGGCTCGGGCAAGAAGCCCTTCAAGCAGAAGGGCACCGGCCGCGCCCGGCAGGGCGGAGGACGTCCGCCGATCCACCGCCACGGAGGCACGGCCCACGGGCCGCGGCCGCGCTCCTACGCCCAGGACCTCTCGGTCGGAGAGAAGAAGAACGCGCTGAAGGCGGTCCTCTCCCGCCGCGTGGCCGAGGAGCGGGTCGTCGTGGTGGACAAGATGGACCTCGCCAGCCACAAGACGAAGGACCTGAAGGCGGCTCTCGGCACGCTCGGGATCGAGGGCAAGGCCCTGTTCGTGGACTCGCGGGACAACGAGAACTTCGCCCGCGCCTCGCGCAACGTGAAGTCCTGGAAGCTCGTCGATTCGCTCGGCGTCAACGCCTACGACGTGCTGGCCCACGGGACCGTGGTGCTTTCCAGGACCGCATTCCTGCGGGTCGTCAAGAACCTGGGAGGCGAGTGATGCAGGCGCAGGAGCTGATTCGCAGGCCGCTGATCACCGAGAAGGCGACTCGGATGAAGGAGGCCTCCAACACGGTGTGCTTCGAGGTCGCCGTCACGGCCAACAAGATCGAGGTGGCGCGCGCGGTGCAGAAGCTGTTCGGCGTCAAGGTCGTCGATGTTCGCATCGCGAATCGTCAGGGCAAGTGGAAGCGCATGGGCCGGTTCCTCGGTCAACGGAAGGCCTGGAAGAAGGCCTACGTCCGGCTCGCGCCGGATCAGAAGATCGAGTTTTTCGAGGGCGTGTAATGGCAGTCAAGAAGTACAAGCCGACTTCCGCCGGGCGGCGGTTCCAGACGATGCACGACTTCCAGGAGCTGTCGGACGTGCGTCCCGAGAAGAGCCTGACGGTCGGAATGCGCTCGACCGGCGGCCGCAACAACCAGGGCCGGATGACCTCCCGCTTCATGGGCGGCGGCCACAAGCGCCTCTACCGCATCATCGACTTCCGCCGCGACAAGCACGGACATCCCGGCCAAGGTCGCGTCGATCGAGTACGACCCCAACCGCACGGCGCGCATCGCGCTGCTGCACTACGCCGACGGCGAGAAGCGCTACATCCTCGCGCCCGAACGGCCTCGAGGTCGGGCGCCAAGGTCGTGTCGGGCCCGACGGCGGACATCCTGCCGGGCAACTGCGCTGCCGCTGCAAGTCGATCCCGCTCGGCACGCACGATCCACAACCTCGAGCTCACGCGCGGCAAGGGCGGCCAGCTCGTCCGCTCGCGCCGGCGCGGCGGCGCAGCTGATGGCGCAAGGAGGGCGAGTACGCGCAGGTGCGCCTGCCGTCCGGCGAGATGCGCGCAGGTGCACGTCGAGTGCTACGCGACGATCGGCCAGGTCGGCAACCTCGAGCACGAGAACGTCTCGATCGGCAAGGCCGGCCGCAACCGCTGGATGGGCTGGCGGCCGCACAACCGCGGCGTCTCGATGAACCCGGTCGACCACCCGATGGGCGGCGGCGAGGGCAAGACCTCGGGCGGCCGGCATCCGACCTCGCCGTGGGGCTGGAAGACCAAGGGCTGCAAGACCCGCAACAACAAGCGGACCGACGGCATTCATCGTCCGGCGCCGCAAGTCGAAGGCATAAAGGAAGGCCCATGTCGCGTTCCATCAAGAAGGGCCCGTTCGTCGACGACCACCTTTCGAAGAAGGTGGCCGGCGCTGCAACGCGTCGCGCGAGAAGAAGGTCGTCAAGACCTGGTCGCGGCGCTCGACGATCATCCCGGACATGGTCGGCCACACGATCGCCGTGCACAACGGCCGCAAGTTCATCCCGGTGTACGTGACCGAGAACATGGTTGGCCACAAGCTCGGCGAGTTCGCCCCGACGCGGATCTTCAAGGGCCACGGCGGAAAGAAGGCCGCCGAGGCCGGCGCCGCCGTCGCCGCAGCGCCGGGCAGGCCGGTGACGGCTCCGGGCGCGGCCCCGGCCGCCCCGGCGCCGAAGGCCTGAGGGAAATGCCATGAAAGCCACCGCCAGGCTCCGGTACATGAAGGGCTCCGCGCAGAAGGTGCGGCTGGTCGCCGACCTCGTGCGCGGCAAGAAGGTCAACGACGCCGTCGCGATCCTGCGGCACGCGAAAAAGGCGGCCGCGCGGGACCTGCTCAAGACGCTGCGTTCGGCCGTGGCCAACGCCGAGCAGAAGGAAGCGCGCCTGGACGTGGACGAGCTCGTGGTGCGCCGGATCACCGTCGACAAGGGACCCCAGGAGAAGCGCGTGCGGCCGGCGCCGATGGGGCGCGCGTTCCGGGTGCTGCACCGCAAGAGCCACGTGACGATCGAACTCTCGGACGAGGTGTAAACGATGGGCCAGAAAGTTCACCCCTACGGATTCCGCCTCGGCTTCAACCGGACCTGGCACTCGCGCTGGTTCTCGGAGAAGGATTACCTGAAGTTCCTCCACGAGGACCTCAAGCTGCGCAAGGAGCTCAAGGGCCGGCTGTCCCACGCCGGGGTCTCCGAGATCGACATCGAGCGATTCGCGGGGAAGCTCAAGGTCAACATCCAGACCTCGCGGCCCGGCATCATCATCGGCAAGCGCGGCGCCGAGGTGGACAAGCTGCGTGACGAGCTGCAGAAGCGGACCGGCACCGAGGTCCACATCAACATCATCGAGATCCAGCGCCCCGAGACGGACGCGCAGCTGGTGGCCGAGTCCATCGCCCTGCAGCTCGAGCGCCGGGTGGCGTTCCGGCGCGCCATGAAAAAGGGGATCGAGTCGGCGTTCCGGTTCGGCGCTCAGGGAATCAAGATCCGGTGCGCCGGGCGCCTGAACGGCGCCGAGATCGCCCGCTCGGAGTGGTACCAGGAGGGGCGCCTGCCGCTCCACACCCTCAAGGCGGACATCGACTACGGCTTCGCCGAGGCCAACACGACCTACGGAAAGATCGGGGTCAAGGTGTGGATCTACCGCGGCGAGCAGCACAAGGCGAAGAACCGTCGCAAGACCGCGGCCTAGAACGAGTCCGAATTCTACGAACTGAGACTTAAGCCATGTTGATGCCCTCGAAAGTCAAGTACCGCAAGCAGCAGCGGGGCCGGATGCGCGGCAAGGCGTATCGGGGCGGCACGCTCGCGTTCGGCGACATCGGGCTCCAGGTCCTCGAGCCGGGATGGATCACGGCCCGGCAGATCGAGGCGGGACGCATCGCGATGACCCGCGCCGTCAAGCGCGGCGGCAAGATCTGGGTCCGGATCTTCCCCGACAAGCCGTACACGAAGAAGCCCGCCGAAACGCGCATGGGCAAGGGCAAGGGTGCGCCCGAGGGCTGGGTCGCCGTGGTCAAGCCGGGCCGGGTCCTCTACGAGATGGAAGGCGTCGATTTTGCCACGGGCAAGGAGGCCCTCGAGCTCGCCGCCGACAAGCTGGGGTTGAAGACGCGCCTGGTGACGCGGGCATCCGAGATGGAGATCCGATGAAAAAGAAAGAGCGCGAGGCGCTGGCGCTGCAGGGCGCGCCGGAGCTTGCGGAGAAGGAACGGGAGCTGCGGGAGGCGAGCTGGAAGCTGCGTCTGCAGAAGTCGACGGGACAGCTCGAGAATCCGAGCCGGTTGAAGGCGCTGCGGCGGGACGTGGCGCGCGTCCAGACCTACCGGCGGGCCCTGGAATTGAAGTCGGAGGCAGGCCAGTGAGCGAGATGGTCAGGAAGGGCCGGGCGACCAAGCTCGGCCGCGTGGTCTCGGACAAGATGAACAAGACCATCGTGGTCGAGGTGGAGCGCCGCGTCCAGCACGCGGAGTACACGCGGACCATCAAGCGCACGAGCCGTTTCCACGCCCACGACGAGGGCAACGCCGCGAAGATCGGGGACCGCGTCCGCATCGAAGAGACGCGCCCCATGTCGAAGCTCAAGCGCTGGCGGCTGCGCGAGATCGTGACCAAGGCGTGAGGCGAGGAGCAGCGCGATGATCCAGATGGGGACCATCCTCGAGGTGGCGGACAACTCCGGCGCGCGGAAGATCGCGTGCATCCGGATGCGGGGCGGCTCGGCGGGGCAGTACGCGGGCCTCGGCGACATCATCACGGCCTCGGTCAAGGAGTGCGCGCCGGATTCGCCGTTCGTCGAGAAGCACGGCAAGCGCGTGGTGCGGGCGGTGATCGTGCGGACGCGCCGCAACCACCGACGCCGCGACGGGTCGTACATCCGGTTCGACGACAACGCGGCCGTTCTGATCTCCAACGAGGGCGAGCCGATCGGCACGCGCGTGTTCGGGCCCGTCGCCCGGGAGCTGCGCGAGAAGAAGTTCATGAAGATCATTTCGCTCGCGCCGGAAGTGCTGTGATGAAGAGCAAGCCGAAGCTGAAGAAGAACGACACGGTGGTCGTGATCGCGGGCAAGGACCGCGGACGCCAGGGGCGCATTCTGCGGGTGCTCCCGACGACCGGCCGCGTGATCATCGAGCGGGTCAACATGATCAAGCGCCACACGCGGCCCAACCCCGGCAAGAACATCGCGGGAGGGATCTCCGAGCGCGAGGCGTCGATCCACATCTCCAACGTGATGCTGGTCGACCCGGACCGCAATACCCGCACCCGCATCGCCCGCCGGCGCGACGCCGAGGGCAATCCGGAGCGCGTCGCCAAAAAGAGCGGCGCCGTCCTGGCGTAAACCAGGAACCGAGGACGAGGAAGACAGAATGGCAGCCAGACTGAAGGAACGGTACGCGAAGGAAGTCGCCCCCGCGCTGAAGAAGGAGTTCGGGATCGACAACGCCATGGCGGTCCCGCGTCTCGACAAGATCGTGCTGAACATGGGCCTGGGCGAGGCCGTCGCCAACCCCAAGATGCTGGACGGGGCCGCCGAGGAGCTCTCGGCGATCGCGGGGCAGCGCGCCAACGTGACGAAGGCCAAGAAGTCGATCGCGACCTTCAAGCTGCGCACCGGCATGCCGATCGGGGCCCGCGTCACGCTGCGGGGCGACCGGATGTGGGAGTTCCTCGACCGGCTGATCAACATCGCGCTGCCGCGCGTGCGCGACTTCCGCGGCGTCTCGAGCAAGGCCTTCGACGGGCGCGGCAACTACACGCTGGGCGTGCGGGACCACTTCATCTTTCCCGAGATCGACTACGCCAAGACGGACAAGTCGAAGGGCCTGAACGTGACGATCGTGACGACGGCGGGCCGGGATGACCGGGCGAAGGCGCTCCTGCGCGAGCTCGGCATGCCGTTCGCGAAGTAACCAAGAGGACCAGATGGCCACCAGAGCGATGCGAATCAAAGCGGCGAGGAAGCCGAAGTTCATGACGCGGACGGTCCGGCGCTGCCGGGTTTGCGGGCGGCCCCGGAGCGTGCTCCGCAAGTTCGGACTCTGCCGCATCTGTTTCCGCTCGAATGCCCTTCTGGGGTACGTCCCCGGCGTCAAGAAAGCGTCGTGGTGAAGCGATGAAAACCAGCGATCCCCTGAGCGATCTGTTCACGCGCCTGCGCAACGGCATGCGGGCCGGCCACGACCGGGTGGACGTTCCGGCGTCTCGCCTGAAGGAGTCCGTCCTCAAGGTCCTCGAGCAGGAAGGTTTCATCGCGTCCTTCCGCAAGGTGCAGGAGGCGGGGCGGCCTCTGCTGCGGGTGGGTCTGAAGTACGATCCCGAGGGCGAGCCGATCGTCGCGGGCCTCGAGCGCGTTTCGCGGCCGGGGCGCCGCGTGTACGCCCGCGCGGGGGCGATCCCCTCGGTGCTCGGGGGGCTCGGCGTGGCCATCGTGTCGACCTCGAAGGGCATCGTCACCGACAAGGCGGCGCGCCAGTCGCGCCTCGGCGGCGAAGTGCTCTGCAACGTCTGGTGAGGAGAGTGCACCCGTGTCTCGCATAGGAAAAATGCCGGTGGTGATCCCCAAGGGGGTCGAAGTCAAGGCCGATGCGTCCAGCGTGCGCGTCAAGGGCCCGAAGGGGGAGCTCGTCAGCGCGATCCCCGCGGGATTGACGGTGTCCGTCGCGGACGGCCAGGTCCGCATCGCCCGCGGATCGGAGGAGCCGCACGCCCGCGCGTGTCACGGCCTGCTGCGCAGCCTGGTCGCCAACTCCGTGGAGGGCGTGACGAAGGGCTTTAGCCGCGAGCTCGAGATTTCCGGGGTCGGCTACAAGGCCGAGGTCAAGGGCAAGTCCGTGGTGTTCTCCCTGGGCTATTCGCACCCCGTGGACTTCAAGATCCCGGATGGCATCTCGATCGCGATCGACGCGAAGGCGGGCCGCATGACGGTCACCGGAGCGGACAAGCAGCGCGTGGGGCAGACCGCCGCCGAGATCCGTGGGCTGCGGGTGCCCGACCCGTACAAGGCGAAGGGCATCAAGTACGCCAACGAAGTCATCCGGCGCAAGGTCGGAAAGGCCGGCGGGAAGTAATCATGAACCGATCCCAAGCACGCACCGAGGCCCGGGGCCGCGTCCGCGTTCGCATCCGCTCGCGGGTGCGCGGAGGCAAGGAGCGGCCGCGCCTGGCCGTCTTCAAGAGCGCGCGCCACATCTACGCGCAGGTCATCGACGACGGCAGCGGCGCCACGCTGGCCCACGCCTCGTCGCTCGACCCGGGCTTCAAGAAGGAAGCGAAGAAGGGCGGCGCCAGCCGGGACGCCGCCGTCCAAGTCGGCTCCCTCGTCGCCGAGCGCGCGAAGAAAGCCGGCATCACGAAGGTCGTGTTCGACCGCGGCGGTTACCTCTACCACGGCCGGGTGAAGGCCCTCGCCGAAGCTGCCCGCCAGGGCGGCCTGGAGTTCTAGGCATGCACGCAATCACGGGGGGGCTTGAGCGATGAGCAGCAACCGGGGGCCGCGGGCGCCGCGGGAACGCGAGAAGGAGCGGGACGCGCAGGGGCGCGAGCTCATCGATCGCGTCGTTCACATCAATCGCGTCACGAAGGTCGTCAAGGGCGGCAAGAACTTCTCGTTCTCCGCGCTGGTGGTCGTCGGCGACGGACAGGGCCGGGTCGGATACGGTTCGGGCAAGGCCAAGGAGGTCCCCATGGCGATCAAGAAGGGGATCGAGATGGCCAAGAAGAGCATGCAGAAGATCTCCCTGAAGGGAACGACGATCCCGCACACGGTCATCGGCGCGTACGGCGCGGGCCGCGTTCTGCTGAAGCCGGCCGCCGCGGGGACGGGAGTGATCGCGGGAGGCCCGGTTCGGGCGGTCCTCGAATCCGTGGGCATCCAGGACATCCTGACGAAGTCCCTGCGGACGACGAACCCGCACAACGTCATCAAGGCGACGTTCGACGGGCTGCTGCGCCTGAAGAACGCCGACGAGATCAACAAGCGCCGCGGGCGCGGCCTGGCCGAGCCGTTGGTGGAGGACAAGGCGTGACCGAATCGGGCAAGCCGGGCGAGAAGGCCCGGGCGAAGAAGGACGCCGGCAAGGACCGCGTGACGATCACGCTCGTCAGGAGCGGGATCTGCACGCCGAAAGACCAGAAGGCGACGCTGAAGGGCCTCGGGTTCGGGCGCCTCGGGACGAAGGTCGTCCGCGACGACTCGCCGGCCGTGCGAGGCATGATCCGCAAGGTGCGCCACCTCGTGGTGGTCGCGAAGGGCTGACAACATGGTCGAAAAGAAGAAAACCGCGGGTCCGGCCGCGAAGAAGAGGGCCAAACCGGCAGCCAGGCCGGCCGCAAAGGCCCCGGCGAAAGCCGCCCGGGCCGCCGCGCCCAAGGCGCCCGCTCCTTCTGCCGCGCGCCCGGCGCGCCCGGCGAAGAAAGCCGCTCCGCCTCCGGTCAGGCCGGTCGCAACGGGCGTTCACGATCTCGCCCCGGCAGCGGGTGCGACGCATTATCGCAAGCGCGTCGGGCGCGGCCCGGGCAGCGGCCACGGCAAGACCGCGGGCAAGGGCAACAAGGGGCAGAAGTCCCGCACCGGCTACCGCCACCAGCGGGGCTTCGAGGGCGGCCAGATGCCGCTGCACCGGCGCCTTCCCAAGCGCGGGTTCACGAACATCTTCCGGATCGAGTACGACATCGTGAACCTCTCCGACCTCGACCGGTTCGATGCCGGCGCGACGGTCAATCCGGAAACGCTCGCTCTGGCCCGGCTCGCGCGCAAGAGCCGGCCGGTCAAGATCCTGGGGGACGGTGAGATCAAGAAGGTCCTGAACGTCTCGGCGCACAAGTTCTCCGCCTCCGCAAAGGCCCGTATCGAGGCGGCAGGCGGCCGCTGCGAGGTGCTGTCCCGTTGAGCGCGCTGCAGAGTTTCGCCAACGTCTTCAACGTGCCGGACCTGCGCAAGCGGGTCCTGTTCACGTTTCTCGTGCTGGCCATCTACCGGCTGGGCGCGCACATCCCCACGCCCGGCGTGGATCCGCAGGCCATCAGCGCGTTCTTCAAGGCGTCGGCGGGCTCGATCTTCGGGTTCCTGGACATCTTCTCGGGCGGCGCGCTCCGCAGGTTGTCGGTGTTCGCGCTCGGCATCATGCCGTACATCTCTTCGTCGATCATCCTGCAGCTCTTGACCGTCGTGTGGCCCTACCTCGAAAAGCTCTCCAAGGAAGGGGAGATGGGCCGCAAGAAGATCACGCAGTACACGCGCTACGGAACGGTGCTCCTCTCCTTCATCCAGGCGAGCGGCATCGCCCTGTGGCTCGAGAAGCAGGTCGCCCCGGGTGGGAGCGCCCCTGGTGCCGCATCCGGGTTGGGGTTTCCGGCTGATGACGATCCTGACCCTGACCACCGGAACGATCTTCATCATGTGGCTGGGCGAGCAGATCACCGAGCGCGGGATCGGCAACGGCATCTCGCTCATCATCTTTGCCGGCATCGTGGCAGGGTTGCCCCGCGCGATCTTCGGGCTCTTCCAGCAGATCCGGAATCAGACGATCTCGATCATCACCCTGATCGCCGTCCTCGCGTTCATGTTCGCGATCATCGCCCTGATCGTCTTCGTCGAGCGCGCCCAGCGCCGGATTCCCGTCCAGTACGCCAAGCGCGTCGTCGGGCGGCGGGTCTACGGCGGCCAGAATACGTACCTGCCGCTGCGGGTCAACACCGGCGGCGTCATTCCGATCATCTTCGCGATCTCGATCCTGTCGCTGCCGAGCTACCTCGCGCAGATCTCGGGGGCCGACTGGATGAAGCGCGCCGCGACCTCGCTCTCCATGGGGCATCCGCTCTACATCCTGTTGTACGCGGCCGGAATCCTGTTCTTCTGCTACTTCTACACGTCGATCGTCTTCAACCCGACCGACACGGCCGACAACATGCGCAAGTACGGCGGCTTCATCCCGGGCATCCGGCCGGGCAAGAAGACGGCCGACTACATCGACACCGTCCTGTCGCGGATCACGATCGTCGGTGCCGTGTACCTGACCTTCGTCGCCCTGTTGCCGGACCTGCTCAACAACGGATTCAAGGTCCAGGGGATCCCGGGCATCGGCCCGTGGCTGGAGGCGGTGCTGCCGAAGTTCATGACCGAGGGCTTCGGGTTCAACTTCTACTTCGGCGGGACCTCGCTCTTGATCGTGGTCGGCGTGGCGATGGACACCGTGCAGCAGGTCGAGTCGAAGCTCGTCGAGCATCACTACACCGGGTTCTTGAAGAAGAGCCGGATTCGCGGACGCCGGAGCTAGCGGGCGTATGCGCATCGTCTTCCTCGGCCCGCCGGGCAGCGGCAAGGGAACCCAGGCAGCGCTCCTCTCGGAGCGGCTCGGGGTTCCGACCATCTCGACCGGCGAGATCCTGCGTGCTGCCGTGCGCGATCGCACGCCGCTCGGCCTGCAGGCGCAGGCCGTGATGGAAAGGGGGAGCTCGTCTCCGACGAGCTCATCGTGGCCCTCATCCGCGAACGCCTGGCGGCCCGGGACGCCCGCTCCGGGTTCATCCTGGACGGCTTCCCGCGCACGATCGCTCAGGCGCAGGCCCTCGAGACGCTTCTCGGCAGCGATGCGCTGTCGGCGGCCGTCAACTTCACGGCCGCGGAAGCCGTGCTCGTCGAGCGTATGCTCGGGCGGGCGAAGGCGGAGGGACGCGCCGACGACCGGCCGGAGACGATCCGGGAGCGCCTGCGCGTGTACCGCGAAAAGACGGAGCCGCTGGTCGGTTTCTATCGCCAGCGGGAGCTGCTCGCCGACGTCGACGCGATCGGGACCGTCGCCGACGTGTCCGGGCGGCTGGATCAGGCCCTGATGTCCATGCGCCGGGCGGGGGGCGCCTCGTGATCACGATCCGGAGTCACGAGGAGCTCCTGAAGCTCGAAGAAGCGTCGCGGATCGTGCTCGAGACGCTCGAGGTCGTCGAGAAGGCCGTGGTCCCGGGGGTCACGACCGACGAGCTCGACCGGATCGCGGAGGCCGAGATTCGGGGTCGGGGCGCGCGGCCGGCGTTCGTCGGTTACCGCGGGTATCCGAAGACCCTATGCACCTCCATCAACGACGAGGTCGTGCACGGCATCCCCGGCAAGCGCAAGCTCCAGGAAGGCGACGTCGTCGGCGTGGACTGCGGCGCCGTCGTCGGCGGGTACTTCGGGGACGCGGCACGCACCCTTCCGGTGGGGCGGGTGAGCGCCGAGGTCGCGAAGCTCCTGGAGGTCACGCGCAGGGCCCTTTCCGACGGCATCCAGGCGGCGCGGCCCGGCGGGCGCGTTTCGGACATCGGCGCGGCGGTCGAGGCCGTGGCGCTCGTGAACGGATACGGCGTCGTCCGGGACTTCGTCGGGCACGGCGTCGGCACCGCGCTGCACGAGGAGCCGCAGGTTCCCAACTACGGGCCGGCGGGCCGCGGGAGCTTGCTGAAGGCAGGGATGGTGCTCGCGATCGAGCCCATGTTCAACCTCGGCCGCGCCGAGGTCTCGGTGGAAGCGGACGGCTGGACCGTGCGGACGCGCGACCACTCGACCTCGGCCCACTTCGAGTACACCATCGCGATCGAGCCGCAGGGCGCGGTCATTCTGGGAACGGGTAGCCTGTCCGCGCTGCGGGCGGCGGCCGTCGGCGCGTAAGCGATGTCCAAAGACGAGGCGATCGAGGTCATGGCGACGGTGGTCGAGCCGCTGCCGAACGCCATGTTCAAAGTGGAGCTGGAGAACAAGCATCAGGTCCTGGCGCACATCTCGGGAAAGATGCGCAAGAATTTCATCCGGATCCTGCCCGGCGACAAGGTGCTCGTGGAGCTGTCGCCCTACGACCTGACGCGGGGTCGCATCATCTACCGGTACAAATGACAGGGGAGTCAACGTGAAAGTTCGAGCGTCCGTCAAGAAAATTTGCGCCAAGTGCAAGATCGTGCACCGCAAGGGAGTCGTGCGGGTCATCTGCTCGACGCCCAAGCACAAGCAGAGGCAGGGATAAGACATGGCACGCATCGCAGGAGTCGATTTGCCTCTCAACAAGCGCGTCGAGATCGGGCTGACGTACATCTTCGGCATCGGGCGGCCGAAAGCGAACGTCATCCTCGAGAAGGCCGACGTGCGGCCGGATACCCGGGTCAAGGACCTCTCCGAGGAGGAGGTGGTCCGCATCCGCAAGGTGATCACCGACGACGTCAAGGTCGAGGGCGATCTGCGGAGGGACACGTCGGTGGACATCAAGCGGCTGATGGACATCGGCTGCTACCGGGGCATGCGGCACCGCCGCAACCTTCCCGTCCGCGGGCAGCGCACGCACACCAATGCCCGGACCCGCAAGGGCCCGCGCAAGCAGACGATCGCGGGCAAGAAGAAGGCCACGAAGAAGTAATTGCGGATTTCCGAATTCGGATTTGTGAGGGCACGGGAAAATGGCTGAAGCAACACCGGTAAGCGCAACACCCGAGAAAGGCGCGGCCAAGCCCAAGGGCAAGCGCGCCCGAACGGGAAAGAAAGAGAAGAAGAGCATTCCGCACGGTCAGGCGACCGTGGCGGCGTCCTTCAACAACACGATCGTCTCGATCTCGGACCAGGAGGGGAACATCCTTGCCTGGTCCTCGGCGGGGCGGATCGGGTTCAAGGGGTCCCGCAAGGGCACGCCGTTCGCAGCGCAGCTGGCAGCGGCCAACTGTGCGGAGCATGCCAAGGAGCACGGCGTGCGATCGGTGGACGTGCGGGTCACGGGCCCCGGCGCGGGGCGGGAATCGGCGATTCGGGCCCTGCAGGCCAACGGCATCGACATCAAGTCCATCAAGGACACGACGCCGATACCGCACAATGGCTGCCGGCCCCGCAAGAGGAGAAGAGTCTAGGGAACATTTCGGAATTCGGACTTGCGGACGTCGGATTGTCAAATCCGAAATCCGAAATCCGAAATCCGAATTCGTCTGTAAACCGGCTCATCGGTCCTGGCCGGGATGAAGGACGTAAAGCGGAATGAGGGACTGAGGAGGTTCAAGGTTTGGCTCGATACAGCGAATCGGTTTGCCGGCTGTGCCGGCGCGAGGGAATGAAGCTGTTCCTCAAGGGGGACCGCTGTTTCAAGGACAAGTGCGCCATCGAACGGCGCAATTACCCGCCCGGACAGCACGGCCGGCGGCGCAGCAAGCTGCTCGGATACGGCATCCAGCTTCGTGAGAAGCAGAAGGTCAAGCGGATCTACGGCCTGCTCGAGAGCCAGTTCCGCCTCGCCTTCGTGCGGGCCGAACGCCGCAAGGGAATCACGGGCGCGAACCTGCTCGAGGAGCTCGAGCGTCGCCTGGACAACGTGGTGTACTCGCTGGGGTTCGCGGCCTCGCGGGCCCAGGCCCGGCAGCTCGTGCGCCACGGCCACGTCGCCGTCAACGGGGCCAAGGTTTCGATCCCGTCGTTCCGCGTGAGCAAGGGCCAGGTGGTTGCGATCAAGGAGAAGAGCCGGTCCAACGAACAGATCAAGGCCTCGGTCGAGACGGCGCGTGCGCGCGGCGTCCCGGCGTGGCTCGATCTGACCCCGGAGACATTCGCCGGAACGGTCGTCGAGCTGCCCAAGCGCGAGGACATCAAATTGCCGATCCAGGAGCAGCTGATCGTCGAGCTGTACTCCAAGTAATTGGCCCAGGAGGAGAACACACCATGACTCTGTGGAAGGGATTCCAGAAACCCAAGCGCCTCGAGATCGACAGCGAGACGCTGACTTCGACGTACGGAAAGTTCTACGCGCAGCCGTTCGAGCGAGGCTTCGGGACGACCATCGGCAACGCGCTGCGGCGCGTGCTCCTGTCTTCGATCGAGGGGGCCGCGATCACCGCGGTCAAGATCGAGGGCGTCCTGCACGAGTTTTCCTCGCTGCCCGGAGTCGTCGAGGACGTCACCGACATCATCCTCAACTTGAAGCAGATTCCCATCAAGATGCACACGACCGACGAGAAGATCCTGACCCTGGACGTGTCGCGCAAGGGGAAGGTCACGGCGGCGGACCTGCAGGGCGACTCCGCCATCGAGATCCTCGAGCCGGACGCGCCGATCGCCACTCTGTCCGAGAACGGCCGGCTCCAGATGGAGATGCGGGTCTCCACGGGCCGCGGATACGTGTCGGCGGACAAGAATTTCGACGACGACATGGGGATCGGCTACATCCCGATCGACTCGGTCCACTCTCCCGTACGGCGCTGCAATTACCACGTCGAGGCGGCCCGCATCGGCCAGGCGACCGACTACGACCGCCTCGTGCTCGAGGTCTGGACGAACGGGACGATCTCGCCGACCGACGCCGTCGGCCTGGCGGCGACGCTCCTGCGCGATCACCTCACGATCTTCGTCAACGCCGAGCACGAGACCGCATTCGAGGGAGCCGGCGAGGGCGAGCTGCCCGAGAACCTGGCGGAATACCTCAACAAGTCGGTGGACGAGCTGGAGCTTTCGGTCCGCAGCGCGAACTGCCTGAAGAACGCGGGCATCCGGACGATCCGCGACCTCGTGCAGAGGACCGAGAAGGACATGCTCGAGACCAAGAACTTCGGCCGCAAGTCGCTCAACGAGATCAAGGACATTCTCCGGCCGATGGGCCTGTCCCTCGGGATGGAGATTGAGCCGGTCGAAGTCAGAAGCGAGTAGGCCATGCAGCACAACCGTGCGGGGCGCAAGCTCCGCCGCACCACACCCCATCGGCTGGCGATGTTCTCGAACCAGCTGACGTCGCTGATGACGCACGAGCGGATTCAGACGACCCTCTCCAAGGCCAAGGAGCTGCGGCCTCTTGCGGAGCGCCTCATCACGACGGCCAAGAAGGACGACGTGACGGCCCGGCGCCGCGTGTCGCGGTGGATTCCGGACCGGACGACGATCAAGCGGGTGTTCGAGACGATCGCCCCGCGGTTCGTGGACCGGCCCGGCGGCTACACGCGGATCCTGCGTCTCGGGGCGCGCAAGGGCGATGCGGCCGAGGCGGCGATCCTCGAGTTCGTGGACTTCAAGTTCGAGGCGAAGGAGGCTGCTCCGCGCAAGGAGTCGCTGTCCGACCGGGCCCGCCGCGCGTCGGGTGGCCGGGTGGAGACCGTCCGCAAGGAGAAGCCCGAGGCGGGCGAGGGGGGCGAGGCGCGGCCGGCGCGCAAGGCCTCCGGGCCCAAGCCCGAGAAGACCAAGCCCGCCGCGAAGCCGGCGCCGAAGAAGGGCCCCTCCCGGACGGGCCCCTCGAAGCGGGGAGCCTGACCGTCGCCCGACGCGGCTCGCGCTGACGCGCTCGACCGCCTCGGGCTCCCGCGGCGCGCGCCTCCTCCCTCGGTTACTTCGGGAGACTTCGCGCGCCGCGAACCGGAGTTCGGAAATGAAACTACTGGCGCTTACCGGGGGGGGCGAGGCCGATCGGCGGAGGGCGCGGTTCGCGGCCGTCGTGTGGGGTCTGTTTCTGCTCGCTCTGACCTCCTGGCCCTCCCCGCCCAGCGTCCCGCTGGTCTCCTGGATCCCGAATTTCGACAAGCTCGTCCATGGCGTCCTGTACGGGGTGGAGGGCTTCCTGCTGTACTTCGCCGTGGCCTGGCGGGGAGGCGAGCGCTTCTCCTGGCGGCGAGCCCTGACGATCGGCGGGATCCTCGCGGTCTGGGGCACCCTCGACGAGATCCATCAGATCTGGATCCCCGGCCGCTCCGCGGAAGTGGGGGATGCGCTGATGGACACGGTGGCGGGATTCGCCGGGGCGCTCGTGGCGTCACGGGTGTCCGTCGCGAGGAGCCGGGGGCAAGCGGGGGAAGTCAGGAAGAGTTAGGCACTACCTCTCCTCGATCTTCACGTACCTGCCGGCCGGCAGGTTCTCCAGCACCTGCACGATGCCCGACGGCCAGTAGATCGTCAGCTTCTTCACCGCCGCATCCGACGCGAGGCCGAACAGGACCCGAGGATCGGATGAGCTCAGGTAGCTCGAGCCGGCCTCGACGAAGCGGGTGAGCTTCCGGCCGCCGGGCGTCTCGGCGACCAGGCGCGCGCCGATTCCCTGGCGGTTGGACTTCCTGCCTTCGAGCTCCACGCCGAGCCAGTTTCCGTGGACGCCGTCGTTGCGGAGAAGCTGCAGCGTTCCTCCCGAGCTCGCCACCGCGATGTCCGGGTCCCCGTCGTTGTCGTAGTCGGCGACGGCCGATCCCCGACCCACGAATTCCCGGTCGAATGCCGGCCCGCAGGCTCGCTCGCGGAAGTGCCCGGTCCCGTCGTTCCAGACGAGCGTCGCCTTCTGGGCGAACGTCATTCCCTGGCGTTTCGGGCTCTCGTAGACGTGCCCGTTGGCGACGTAGGCGTCGAGGTCGCCGTCGTTGTCGATGTCGAGCAGGTTCAGGCCGAAGCCGACCCGGTTGAGGCCGGGAGCGCCGAAACCTGAGGTGACGGCGAGATCCTCGAAGACGCCGGAGCCCAGGTTTCGATAGTACTCGTTGGTCTCGCCTTCGAAGTTGGCCACCACGATGTCGGGAAGGCCATCGCCGTCCAGGTCGCCGGCGTCCACCCCCATGCTTCCCTGCGGGTTGCCCTCGAGACCGAAGCCGGTTCCCGACACGACCGAGACGTCCTCGAAGCGTCCGTGGCCGAGATTGTGGAAGAGGCGGTTCATCATCTCGTCGTTGGCGACGTAGATGTCGGGCTTTCCGTCGAGGTCGACGTCGACGAAGAGAACGCCGAGGCCGCGTCCCACGGCGGATCCCAGACCAGCCTGCGTCGTGATGTCGGTGAAGGTGCCGTCGCCGTTGTTGCGGTAGAGGATGCTGACCGTCCCCGGGTACATGACCGGGGGGCAGTACTCGCGGACACCCGTCTTCGGGTTGCCGCAGAACAGGTCCTTGTCCTTGCGGTCGTCGCCGTACTGGGCCACGAACAGGTCTAGGTAGCCGTCACCGTCGATGTCGCCCCACGCGGCGCTCGTGCCCCATCGGGGGCCGGCGACCCCGGCCCGGGCGGTGACGTCGGTGAACGTTCCGTCCCCGTTGTTGTGGTACAGGATGTTGCCGCCGTAGTTGGTGACGTAGAGGTCCACGAAGCCGTCGTTGTCGTAATCCGCCGCTGCGGCTCCCATGCCGTATGCGGTGTCGGCGAGACCGGCTTTCGCTGTCACGTCGGTGAAGGTGCCATTCCCGTTGTTCCGATAGAGACGGTCCCGTGCCCGCGGGCTCCCGGACGGCGGGAACGGGCCTCCCTGGACGACGTACAAATCCATCCAGCCATCGCGGTCGTAGTCCAGCCAGGCGAGACCCGAGCCCACCGTCTCGGGAAGCCGGTGCTCGGGAGTGCCGCCCTTGTCGTGCTCGAAGCGGATGCCGGCCGCAGCGGCGACGTCGGTGAACGTCGTGGGGCAGCCCGGCGCGGCGGGCGTGCCTGCCGGAGCCGAAGCGAGGCTGGCGAGCAGGGCGATCGAGAGGGCGAGCGTCACTTCTCGGCCTCGGCCCGGGAGGTCGCCGTGGCCAGGAGAAGCTCGATGTGGTGGTCTTCCGGCGCGAGCTCGTGGGCGCGCTCGAGCGCCGCGACCGCTTCGCGGCGATGCCCGAGCCGCGACAGGGCCTCCGCGCGGCCCACGAGCGACTCCGGAGACGCCGGCAGCGACTCGAAACGCCGCAGTGCCGCCGTCGCGTTGCCCTGATTGAGCTCGGCCCTCGCCAGGGTGAGCTCCCCGCTCTCCACGTCGGTGGCCGCGACGATCTTCGTGCCGCGCTCGTAGAGGGCGTGGTGGGCGGCGAGCTCGCGCTCGGCCTCGGCGTTCTTGCCTTCGCGCTGGAGCAGTCGGCCGAGGGCGTAGTGTCCGCGGGGCAGGTTGGGCGAGAGCTGGATCGCTCGGCGGAAGGCCTCCTCGGCGCGGCCGAGCTCGCCGAGCATCTCCTCGGCCCGCCCGAGATCGAGCTGGATCGGAGCGTCGCGCGGCTTTCCGCGGGCGGCTTCCTGGAGATGAGGCAGCGCCTCCCGCGGCTTGCCCTCTGCGAGGAGCAGCTTCCCGAGGTCGTGCTGCAGGGCGGCGTCGTTGGGGTGGGTCTCCACCGCCGCCCCCAGGACCGCGACGGCCTCGTCGGTCCTCTCCATTCGGGCGTAGGCCGTGGCGAGAAGGGCCAGGACGGAAGCGTCGGTGGAACCCAGACCACGGGCCTTCTCGAGGACGGCCGCCGCATCGGCGAAGCGCTCCTGCTCGGCCAGGGCGCGCCCGTACTGGAGCGTGAGCCCGGCATTGGCGGGAAACGCCCGGAGGGCCTCCTGGATCGCGCGGTTGCCCTCGTCGGTCCTGTCGACGCGCCAGAGGTACTCGGCGAGGTCGCCGCGAAGGCGCGGGTCATCCGGGCGCATGCCGATGGCCGTGGCGTAGGTCGCCCCCGTGCGCTCGTCGTCGGCGGCCGCATAGGCTGCGGCGAGGGCCACGACGGGGCCCGGCTCGCCCGGCTTCAGGGCGATGGCCTTCTCGAACTGCCGGGCGGCCTCCACGGGCTTCCGGTCGGCGGCAAGTGCGAGGCCGAAGATGTACCGGGCTTCGGGGCTCTCCGGCCCGAATGCGGCGGCCAGGCGTGCCTCATCCACCGCCTCGCGCACCTTCTTTTGCGGGAGGAGGGCCAAGGCGAGGTTGCCATGGACGCGCGCGGACGTCGGATCCTCCGCGGCTGCCAGCCGGAGCTCCACTTCGGCCTTCGCGTATTGTTTCTGCCCGAGCAGCCTTTCGCCTCTCTCGAGGGACGTGGGCTCGGGCGCCGTGAGCAGCAGTGCGCTCAGGAGGGCCGGGGCAACTAGCACCGGCGCATTCTATTCGGCGGTGCGGGATGCGAGATACGGGATGCGGGATGCGGGATGCGGGATGCCGGGAGCTATTTCTTGAAGAAACCCCCGCCGCCTCCGCCCTGGCCGGCCGCCGCCCTCCCGCCGCCCTCGGCGAGCATGATGCGCTGGTTGAGCTCCTTGATCCTCTCGTTCAACTGCGCGATCTTCTGCTGGTACTCGCGGTTGATGCGCTCGGCGTCGGCCTTCAGGCGGGCGTTGTCGCTCTCCATGTCGGTCAGGACCTGGTCGCGGCCCTCGATCACGCGGCGCTGGTCGCGCAGCTCGGCCGTGATCCGGCCGACCTCCTCGTCCTTCTCGGTGAGGCGCAGCTTCCACTTCTCTTCCTGCTCCTCGTAGAGCCGTTTGATCTCGATGAGCTGGGTGATCTGCGAAAAATCGTTATCGGACGCCATGAGGCCTCCTCGCTGGTTTTCCTCGATCTGAGGGAAGAGCTTGCGAAGCTTGAGGGAGAGGTCTTCGGGGTCGGTCGAGATCTCCATCGCCTTCGCATACGTGATTCGCCGGTTGACGAGCAGCGCGATGAGCGACTGGTTCATCGACTGCATCTTGTAGTAGTTGACCGAGTTCTCGATCTCCTCGTGGATCTCCTTGACCTCTCCGGACGGATGTGCTTTTCGACCTTGCGGGGAATTGATCATGACCTCGACGACCGCGACGCGCCCGGCACCGTCGGAGGTCTCGATGAGACTCATGGAAACGATCCCGCGCAGCACCGAGGAGAGCTGCGAGCGCACCTGCGCCTGCTGCTCGAGCGGACACGAGTCGATGATGCGGTCGATCGTCTGCGCGGCGCTGTTGGTGTGGAGCGTCGAGAAGACGAGGTGGCCGGTCTCGGCCGCGGTCAGCGCCGTCTGCATCGTGAGCCAGTCGCGCATCTCGCCGACCATGATCACGTCGGGATCCTGCCGGAACACGTTCTCAGGGCCTCGGCGAAGCTCGGCGAGTCGGTCGACGACCTCGCGCTGGGTACACCGCGGCCTTGCCGTCGGCGAAGCAGGAACTCGATGGGGTCCTCGATCGTGACGATGTGGACGAGCGCTTTTCGATGACCGAGCGCATGATCCCGGCGAGCGTGGTCGACTTGCCCGAACCGGTGGGTCCGGTGATCAGAACGAGGCCCTTCTGCAGGTGGACGAAGCTCTCGAGGACCTCCGGCAGGTTGAGGTCGGCGATCGACGGGAGCTTGAAGGGGATCCGCCGGAAGACCGCGGCGTAGGAGCCGCTCTGGACGAAAATGTTGCAGCGGAACCTTGCAACCCCGGTCAGTCCGTAGCCGACGTCGACCGACTGGTGGGCCTCGAGCCGCTCCCGCTGCGCCGGCGTCAGGATCGAGAGGAGCATCTCCTCGAGCTCCTTGGGCTGCAGCGCATCGGCGTTCAAGGGGATGGAGCCGCCCCTTGATACGCAACAGGGGAGGCCTCATGGGCTTCAAGTGGAGGTCCGATGCCTCCTTCTTGGCCATGAATTTCAGGAGCTCAGCGAGTGTCAATCTGCTCGAATTATAGCCGGTTACGGTCCGGTCCGGACCTGTCCGGACAGCCAGTTCCGCGCTTCGCGTCGATTTTTCACGGTGCCCATCGCGGATTCGATCCGGACCGCCTCGAGCAGGCGGCCGACCACGGGCCCCGGCGCCACGTCCAGCCAGCGAACGATGTCGTCTCCCGTCACGCGGACCCGCCGCACGGGCCGGCTCGCGAGCGGGCGCAACCGCGCAGCCCGACGCGCGGCTGCCGGTCCGAGACGGCGCAGGAGAAGGAGCGCGTCGGGCGCGAGGTCTCCCGCCTGCAGGATCCATCGCCAGGCGTCGCGGCGCGACCGTGTGCGGATCGCGGATTCGGCCAGGCCGCCGAGCCGCGCGACCCCTTCGGTTTCCGCCCGTGGCCAACGAAGAGTCCGGAGCCATCCTCGTGCCGCGACCTCGGAGAGGCCCATGCCGACGGCGGCCATGGCGAGCCTCAGACGGCGCCGGCGCTCGGGCTGGAGCGAGCGCGTGGTGCGGTCGTCGCATTTCGCCATCCATCGTGCCAGGGCGGCGCCGGACGCGGCGGGTAGCGAGAGGCCGAGCGCCAGATGCAGGATTCCCGCGCGAGCGGCCCAGGAGAGCGCGGGAGCCGTCGCTTCGCTCGCCAGGAGTTTGCCGAGCTCCGCGCCGATCCTCTCGCGAGCGACCCCCGCCATCCGGGGTGCGGCCCGGCGCGCGGCGACGAGCGTCGCCCGGTCGGGGCGCAGGCGGTGCGTGGCGATGAAGCGCGCCGCACGCAGGGCGCGCAATGGGTCCTCCAGCATGTTGCGCGCATGGACGCACCGCAGGCGGCCTCGCGCGAGGTCCGGGAGCCCGCCGAAGGGGTCGACGGCCGCCCCGCCGCCGAGCGGAACGGCGACGGCATTGACCGTGAAGTCGCGCCGCCCGAGGTCTGCGCCGATGGATCCTCCCTCGAGCTCGGCGATGTCCAGGTTGCGTTTTCCGGCGACGCGAAAGACGCGCGGGCCGGGGCGCCCCCGCGACAGGAAGACGGCGCGCCCGGCTCCTCCAGCCTCGAGAGCGCGCGCGAGGCCTTCCGCGTCGCGCTCGACGGCGACGTCGATCTCTTCGGGCTCGAGCCCCAGCGCGCGGTCCCGCACGGCGCCGCCCACGATCCACGCCTCGATGCCCCGTTGCCGGGCAATGGCACGCAGGGCGCGCACGGCCGGCAGTCTTCGCAGGGCGGCGGTGCCGGCGGCGGCGTCTGGCGGTGTGTTCGATCGCATCAACGGAGGGAAACGGCTACAATTTTCAGGATGACATCCCCGCCCTCCGTTGTCACGCCCGAGGTCGTCCGCAAGGTGGCCGAGCTTTCACGCCTGAGCCTTCCGGAGTCGGAGCTTGCCCGATGGACGGAGCAGCTCTCGCGCATCGTGTCCCACATCGACCAGCTCGAGCGCGTGGTGGAGGACGCCGCCGCGGGCAGGGCATCGGGTCCCGCTACCCCCCTGCGCGAGGACCGGCCGCGCGACGGAGCCGGAGACGCGGCCCTCGAGGCCAACGCGCCCCGCCGCCTGCACGGCTACGGCGTGGTGCCGCGCGTCGTCGGCTCGGGGAGCTGACCGCGTGGGGTCCGAATCGGCCGCGACGGCTGGGTCGATGGTGGTTTCTTCTTGAGCGGGGCGATCCCCGGCGTGGTCGAAACGGCCGAGGCCGTGGCCTCGGGCCGCTGCTCGGCGGTCCAGGTCGCGGAGGAGGCCCTGCGGCGCATCGAGCGGGGAGAGGGACGGATCCGCGCTTTTCTCGAGGTGACCGCCGACCAGGCGCTGGACGAGGCCCGGGCGGTGGACGGGCGGATCGCGGCCGGTGAGCGGCTTACGCTTGCCGGCGTGCCGCTCGCCCTCAAGGACAACATCTGGGTCGCCGGGCGCCAGGCGACCTGCGCCTCCCGGATCCTTGCGGGGTTCCGGCCCCCGGGCGACTCGACGGTGGCTTCGCGGCTGCGGCAGGCAGGCGCCGTGTTCATCGGCCGCGCCAACATGGACGAGTTCGCGATGGGCTCCTCGACGGAGAACAGCTCGAGCCACGTCACCCGCAATCCCTGGGACACGAACCGGATCCCGGGCGGTTCCTCGGGCGGCAGCGCGGCCGCGGTGGCCGCCCGCTTCGTGCCCGGGGGATTCGGATCCGACACCGGCGGCTCGATCCGCCAGCCGGCGGCCTGCTGTGGCGTGGTGGGATTCAAACCCACGTATGGACGCGTGTCGCGCTACGGGCTGGTCGCGTTCGCCTCCTCGCTCGACCAGATCGGCCCGCTCGCGCGCTCGGTCGCCGACTGCGCGCGGCTCTACGGTGTCGTTGCGGGCGCGGACCCGCTCGATTCGACGACGGCGTCCGAGCCGCCCGGCGACCCGGAAGCGGCGATCGGGCGGGGCGTGGCGGGAATGAAAGTCGGCTTTCTTCTGGAGGCCGGGGGCGAGGGCCTCGATCCGGAGGTAGCCGAAAGCGTCGAGCAGGCGCGCGCGATCTTCCGGGATGCCGGTGCCGAAGTCATGGATGTTTCCGTTCCCCGCGCGAGCCTGGCGATTGCGATCTACTACGTCGTGGCCAGCGCGGAGGCCTCCTCGAACCTCGCGCGCTTCGACGGCGTGCGTTACGGCCCGCGCGCGACCGACCGGGACCTGATGTCGCTCTACGTGGAGAGCCGCACCCGGGGCTTCGGGCCGGAGGTCAAGCGGCGGATCTTGCTCGGGACCTTCGCGCTGGCTTCCGGGTACTACGAGGCCTATTACGGCCGCGCAATGCGGGCCCGGGCGCTCCTGCGCGACGACTTCGCCCGAGCCTTCGAGGAGGCGGACGTCATCGCGTGCCCGTCGATCCCAACCCCCGCGTTTCGGATCGGCGAGAAGACGGACGATCCCCTGACCATGTACCTCTCCGACATCTTCACCGTCCCGGCCTCGCTCGCTGGACTTCCGGCGATCTCCGTTCCGGCGGGGCTGACGCGGGAAGGGCTTCCGCTCGGCATCCAGCTGCTCGGTCCCCGCTTCGGCGAAGACCGGGTCTTCGCGGCGGCGCGGGCATTCGAGGCGGGGGCCGGCTTCCCGGATACGCTCCCTCCGGCTGCGGGCTAGCGGCTCATGAGGGCCACGTCCGCGGCGGCCGCGCTTCTCGCGGTGGCGGCCGCACTGCCGGCGACTCCCCGGTCGTCCGCCCCCCGGGAAAAAACCGTCGTGGTCTCGCCCGAAATTCGCGTCACGATCGGCGCCGGCGACGACATCGTCCTGTCGGCCCGCCCTCTGCCGGGGGAGGGCGTGGACCGTTTCGTCCGCCGTCTGACCGACGATCCGAAGACGAAGAAGCAGATCCTCAAGGACAACGGCGGCCTGCGGCGCCTGAAGAAGGGGCAGTTCCTGCGCGTGCCGTACCGGCTGCTCGCCGGCAGCTACCGCAAGGTCGCGATCGAGGCTCTCTTTCCGGGCGACCGCGCGACGGCGGCCGGTTGGGAGCACCGCGTCGCGGCGCTCACCGGCAAGCCCGAGAGTCTCTGGCGGATCGCCGAATGGTTCACCGGGGATCCCGCGAAGTACCGCGACATCCGGCAGGCGGACGAGATCGCGTCCCTCGAGACGCGCGAGGGCCAGGTGGTGCTCGTACCGGCGCGGATGCTGTCGGGCGCCTTCCACGAGGCCGTGGCCGCGGCGGCTCCGGCAGCGGAGGCCGAGCCGCCGAAGCTCGAGTTCGGCGAGGATGAACGCGGCCGCTACGCCATCTACCGGCTCCAGAAGGGCGAGGCGCTCTACTCGGCGGTCGTGGTGCGATTCACGGGCCGCGTCCACGCCGAGGACGTCAACGCCAAGGCCGCGGAGATCGCGGCGCGCAACGGCGTGGCGGACGTCCACGCGATGCCGGTCGGATTTCCGGTCAAGATCCCGATCGCGGACCTCTCGCCGGAGTTCCGCCCCTCGGACGACCCCGAGCGCATCGCCGAGGAGAAGTCGGCGCTGGAGGCATCGCAGTTCGCGAACAAGGTCAAGAGCGCGGACCTCTCGGGCGTGACGCTCGTCCTCGACGCCGGTCACGGCGGGCGCGACACGGGAGCGCTCGTGGACGGGATCGAGGAGGCTGCCTACGTCTACGACATCGCCTGCCGCGTCGAGCGTCGCATCCGCGAGCGCACGCGGGCCCGCGTCGTGCCGATCGTGGGGCGCGACGCGCCCTGCGGCGCGGCGCCCGCCGACGCCGTCGCGAGCTCGAGGAGCGCACGCGTGCTGACCTCGCCGCCGTATCCCATCGAGGACGCCGCAGTCGGCGTCAATTTTCGCTGGTATCTGGCCAACTCGGTATGGAAGCAAGTGGGAAAGAACGGAGGACAGCCGGATCGCACCGTGTTTCTCTCGCTGCACGCGGACTCACTGCATCCGGCCGTCCGGGGGACGATGGTCTACGTTCCGGGAGAGAAGTATCTCGGAGGCTCCTACGGCAAGGAGGGGGAGCCGTATGAGTCCCGCCGCGAGGTGCGCGAGGATCCTCGCGTGTTCTTCTCCCGGGCGGAGAAGATCGAGGCCGAGGGGATCTCGCGCGACCTGGCCGAGCACATCGTGGCGTCGTTCCGGACGGCCGACCTGCCGCTCCATGCCTTCGAGCCGATTCGGCGCAACGTGATCCGCGGCGGCCGGGAGTGGGTTCCTGCCATCCTGCGTTACAACCGCATTCCGGCGCGGGCCCTGGTCGAGATCTGCAACCTGAACAACCCCGACGACCGACGGCTCCTGCGCACCGCCGCGTACCGCGAGCGCGTCGCCGACGCCCTCGTGGCGGCCCTCGTCGGCTTCTACGGCGGCTCCGAGCGCGCCGCGGCAGCCGGAGCCTCCAGCCCGGCGGCCAGGCGATAGAATCGCGCCCTATGGCCAGAAGGAGATTCACGGCCGGGATACTCGTCGTCGCGGGCGCGCTGGCGTGCGTGCTCGCCCTCGGCCTGGCCGGCGCAGCGGCCCCGACCCAGGTCCGAATCCCGGTGAAGGACGTCGGCGTGGACGCCCTCCCCGCGCGGAAAGCCGCGCAGGAGAAGTCCGCCGCACAGATCGGCGTCGATCACGATTTTCGCTTCGTCGACAGACTCAAGGAAAGCGGCATCACGTTCGTCCAGCGGATCACGGACGACTCGGGGAAGTACTACAAGCCGAACCACTACGACCATGGCACGGGCATCGCGGTCGCGGACGTGGATGGAGACGGCCTGCCCGACATCTACTTCGTCAACCAGCTCGGCGGCAACGAGCTCTGGAAGAATCTCGGCAACGGCCGCTTCCGCAACATCACCGAGGAGGCGGGCGTCGGCCTGAAGGATCGCGTGAGCGTGTCGGCGTCCTTCGCGGACGTGGACAACGACGGCGACGAGGATCTCTATGTGACGACGGTGCGCGGGGGCAACGTCCTCTTCGAGAACGACGGCAAGGGACACTTCAAGGACATAGCGAAATCCTCGGGGCTCGGCTACGTGGGCCACTCGTCGGGAGCCGTCTTCTTCGACTACGACAACGACGGCCGTCTCGATCTCTTCCTCGTCAACGTGGGCAAGTACACCACCGACGAGCGGGGCCGCGGCGGCTACTACGTGGGCTTCGCCGACGCCTTCCACGGGCACATGAAACCGGAGCGCAAGGAGGTCTCGCGGCTGTACCACAATCTCGGCGGGAATCGCTTCGAGGACGTGACGGATACGGTGGGCCCGAGCTACACGGGCTGGAGCGGAGATGCGAGCTTTACCGACCTCGATGGCGACGGCTTCCAGGACCTCTATGTCCTCAACATGCAGGGCGACGACCACTTCTTCCACAATGACGGCGGACGGCGCTTCGTGGAGGACACCGCCGCCCACTTCGGAAAGACGCCGTGGGGCGCGATGGGCATCAAGTTCTTCGACTACGACAACGACGGGAAGATCGACCTCTATCTGACCGACATGCACTCGGACATGAGCGAGGAGATCGGCCCCGAGCGGGAGAATCTGAAGTCGCGGATGCAGTGGCCCGCCGAGGTCCTGCAGGACGGCAAGAACAGCATCTTCGGCAACGCCTTCTTCCACAACCTCGGGGAGGGCCGGTTCGAGGAGATCTCCGACAAGATGGGCGTCGAGAACTACTGGCCCTGGGGACCGAGCGTCGGAGACCTCAATGCCGACGGGTGGCAGGACATCTTCGTCGCGGCCAGCATGTCCTTTCCGTTCCGCTACGGGATCGATTCGGTCTATCTGAACGACCGGGGCGTGCGCTTCCGCGACGCGGAGTTTCTCCTGGGTGTCGAGCCGCGGCGCGGCGGCCGGACCCACGTCGCCTGGTTCGACCTCGACTGCGCGACCGAGGGGGCGGGCCGGCCGGCCTGCCAGGGACAGACGGGGCCGATCACGGTGCTCGGCGCCCTGGGCACCCGCTCGGCGGCGATCTTCGACATCGACGGGGACGGAGACCTCGACATCGTCACGAACGAATTCAACGCGGAGCCGCAGGTGCTGATCTCCGACCTCGCGCAGCGACGCAAGATCCACTATCTGAAGGTGGCGCTCACGGGCACGGCCTCCAACCGCGACGGCCTCGGCGCCGTCGTGCGGGTGTCCGCGGGCGGCCGCAGTTTCACGCAACAGCAGGACGGGAAGTCCGGATACCTGTCGCAGAGCGCGCTGCCGCTCTACTTCGGCCTCGGCGAGGCCTCGAAAGTCGACAAGGTCGAGGTTGTCTGGCCGTCGGGCCGCCATTCGGTGCTCGAAAACGTGGCCGCGAACACGACCATCCGAGTCTCCGAGCCGCGCTAACAATGGTTGCAGCGGCGCTCTGGGCGGGCGTGACGCTTGCCTCTCTGGCCGCTTCGCCGGTTCCGCCGCCCGGGCGGACCCCGGCCGGAGATCTCGTCGCCGAGGCCCGCGCGCTGCTCGAGCGAGGCGACTTCGCGGGCGCGGCCGGTGCGTATGAGAGGGCCCTCGCCGCCGAGCCCCGCAGCCTGGCAGCCCTGTACGGTCTCGCATCCGCGTACGCGGCCCTCGGCGATCGGCGCGCCGAGGACACTTACCGGCGCGTGCTCGCGGCGGATCCGAGCGACGGCCCGGCACGGCTCGGCCTTGCGGAGCTCTACTGGGAGCAGGGCCGCGTCGAAGACGGCAACGCGCAGATGGAGAAGCTGCTCGCCCGCGATCCATACAACACGAGGCTGCGCGGCCGGTACGCCGAAGTCCTGATGGGGCAGCAGAGGTTCGTGCAGGCGGCCGCGGAGCTCGGGCGCCTCTGCGGCGCGGGCGCCTGCGACGCGGGCCGGATGCAACAGTGGGCGGAGGCGCTGCTCGAGACCGGTCGGTTCGACGCTTCGGCGGCCGCCTGGCGCAAGGCGATCGCGGCGCAATCGGCGCAGGCCTCGTCCTACTACGGCCTGGGCCGTCTCCTTCTGCTCAAGGGAGATGCGGCCGGCGCGGCCGAGGCGTTGTCCCGCGCCGCGAGCCTGGAGCCGGGGGCCGCGGGTATTCGCGTGGAGTACGGTCGGGCGCTCGAGGCCCTCGGCCGCCACGGGCCCGCCGAGGAGCAATACCGCGAAGCGCTCTCCCTCGACCCGCAGATGCCGCGGGCGCACTACGCCCTCGGGACCCTTCTTGCCCGCACGTCCCGCAGCGAGGAAGCGCGCGCCGAGATCGCCCTCTACCAGGCTTCGTTCGACGGGGAGCAGAAGCGGCGCCAGCGCGAGAGCTCGCGGCGGGCACGGCTCGCCCTGGCCTGGACCGAGCTGTCGGCCGGACGTGCGGAGGAGGCCCTTCGGATCTTCGAAGACCTTCCGGAAGACCCGGAGACGCTGCGGGGAAGAGCCGCGGCCCTTTCCGCGCTCTCCCGCCACGCCGAGGCGGCGCGCGCTCTCGAAGCCGCGCTGGCGCTCACGCCGGGCGACGCGCGCCTCGCCTGGGCGTTGAGCCGGGAGCGCGAGAGTTCGCGGCCATGAAGATATCCGCGCTCGCCGCGGCGGTGGCCCTGGTCACGCTACGTGCGTTGACCCCGGCGCCAGGAGCCGAGAAGAAGGACGCCGGACTGCCCGGTCGTCGTTCACGGACGTGGCGGCGTCCGCGGGGCCTCGTGATTCATGCACGAGCGCGGGGCCACACCCGCCCACCAGCTCCCGGAGACGATGGGATCGGGCCTGGCCTGGCTCGACTACGACAACGATGGCTGGATGGACCTCTACGTCGTCCAGTCCGGCCCGTTTCCGCCATCGGGGAGCCCGCGCGCGCAGGATCGCCTCTACCGGAACAACGGCGACGGCACGTTCACCGACGTCACGGAGAAGGCGGAGCTCTCCGACACGGCCTACGGGATGGGCGTCGATCGCCGCCGACTACGACAACGACGGGTTCACGGACCTCTTCGTGACGAACTTCGGCGGCAACATCCTGTACCGCAACAACGGCGACGGCACTTTCACGGACGTCACGGCGAAGGCGGGAGTCGAAGGCTCGGGATGGTCGACGAGCGCCGCCTTCGCGGACTTCGACGGGGACGGGCTACCTCGATCTCTTCGTCGTGCGCTACGTCGACTATTCGGTCGAGAAGAATTTCTTCTGCGGCGACGTCGGCGAAGGGAACGGCGCGAGTACTGCCACCCGACGCTCTATCCTCCGGTCTCCAACCTGCTCTACCGCAACAACGGCGACGGCACGTTCACGGACGTCTCGGAATCCTCCGGAGTGGCGCGCACGCTCCGGCAAGGGCCTCGGCGTCGTCGTGGCGGACCTCGACGACGACGGCCGCCCGGACATCTACGTGGCGTGCGACACGACGATGAACCTGCTCTTCCACAATCTCGGCGGGATGAAATTCGAGGACGTCTCTCTGATCTCCGGAGCCGGCGTCAACGCCGCCGGGCGCGCCTTCGGCGGCATGGGCGTCAACGCCGGAGATCTCGACGGAGACGGGCGGATCGACCTCGTCGTCGCCAACTTCGAGGCCGAGCCGAACAGCTTCTTCCGGAATCTCGGCGACGGCGTCTTCGAGGACGTCTCTGGTTCGAGCGGGTTTGGTCCGCCGGGCTTCAACTCGTCCGGCTTCGGCCTGAACCTGCTCGACGCCGCCAACGCGGGGCGGCTCGACGCGTTCATCGCAAACGGGCACGTGCTCGAGGTGCCGCGGATGCAGGGCGTGACCTACGCCGAGCGGCCCCTCTTCCTGTGGAACGACGGCAAGGGCAAGTTCACCGAGCGAGGCTGCGGCGCGCCGTTCCGACGCGAGCTCGTCGGCCGCGGCTCGGCGATCGCGGACTTCGACAACGACGGGGACCTGGACATCGCCGTCTCGAATTCCGGCGGGCCGCTCGAGCTCCTGCGCAACGACGGAACGCACGGAGCCTGGATCGGGCTCGTCCTGCGCGGCCGCCGCTCGAATCGGCAGGGCATCGGAGCGCGCGTGACCCTCGAGACCGACGCCGGCCGCCAGGTCCGGGAGATCCGAGGCCGGCGACAGCTACCTGTCCTCGAGCGATCCCGCGCGTGCACTTCGGCCTCGGGGCTGCGCGGGCGAAGAGCCTCGAGATCCGGTGGCCGTCGGGCGAACGGCAGCGTATCGAGGCCCCCCGGACCGGGCTGTATCAGGTCGTGGAGGAGCCGGAAGCGGGGCATTGAACGGGCGCCGCCGCAGTTGAATATACTGGCGCCGCCAACTTAGAGGCGGGAGGAGCGGAACATGAGGAAACGGGTTTTCTCGGCGGCTCTCGCGGCCGCGTTTTTCGCGGCGGCGGGCCTCGTCGCGCAGGAGTGGGCCGTCGGCAAGGCCCGCGTCGAGGGCTCGGTCAAGAACGAGAAGGGCGAGCCAATCGAGGGGTGCAAGGTCTCGCTGCGTTGGGGCAAGAGCAGCCACGGCGGGCCCGACCTCACGACGGACAAGAAGGGGAAATGGTCCTACTTCGGTCTCTCGGGGGGTCCCTGGAACCTCGACTTCGAGGCCGAGGGCTACCAGACCAAGAGAATCTCGGCCGAGTTCGCGGAAGGCGGCCGCAATCCGCCGGTGGATGTCCAGCTCAAGGAGAAGCCGAAGGCCGTGGAGGCCCACCAGGAGTTCATGATCGGAGGCAAGAAGGTCTCGAAGGAGACCGCCGATGCGATCGAGCAGGGTAACCAGGCCCTCAATGCCAAGAACTACGCCGGCGCGAGGGAGGCGTACCAGAAGGCCGTCGCGGAAGTTCCGGACAATGCGCCGCTGCTCGAGAGACTGGCCGCGTCCTACTACGGCGAGTTGAACTACGAGGAGGCCGTCAAGTACGCCAAGCAGGCTGCCGCGATCGATCCGAACGACGTGGGCGCCTGGATGATGATCGCCGAGATCGAGCTGCAGCGCGGCAATCTCGATGCCGGCCGTGCCGCGCTCGACAAGGTCCCCGAGGGGAAGGTCAAGGACCCGGAGCCGTACTTCAACATCGGCGTGCTGCTGCTGAACAAGAAGAAGCCGGCCGAGGCGGTGCCCGCCTTCGACAAGGCGATTGCGGTCAAGCCGGACTATGCGGACGCCTACTATTACCGGGGTCTGGCGCGTCTCCAGGAAAAGAAGAACGCGGAGGCCAAGGTCGATTTGCAGAAGTACCTCGAGCTTGCTCCGGATGGCCCGGACGCCAAGGACGTGAAGGACATTCTGAAGTCGCTCAAGTGAGCGTAGGCGTAAGCCGGGGCTCGAGCGGCCTGCCAGCGGGCAGGCCGTTTCGTCTTTTTCTCTCCCTCATGCTCTGCGCCGCGGCGGCGTGTCGGCGCGGACCCTTCGTCTCTCGCAATGCGCCGGTCATCCTGATCGTCGTGGACACGCTCCGCGCGGACCACCTGCCCGCATATGGATATCGCGGCGTGGCCACGCCGAGCCTCGATGCGCTCGCGAAGGACTCGCTCGTCTTCGACAACGCCGTGTCGCACGTCCCGCTGACGCTCGCCTCCCATGCGACGCTCATGACCGGGCTGCTGCCCTTCCAGAACGGGGTGAGGGACAACCTCGGATATCGGCTGTCGCCGGGACACGAGACACTCGCCGCGCTCCTGAAGAAGCGCGGCTTTGCCACCGGAGCGGCCGTGTCCTCCGTGGTGCTCGACCGCTCGACGGGCATGGGGGCCGGCTTCGATTTCTACGACGATCAGATCGAGCTCCGCGAGGCCGGGGAAGTCCTCGGCCGCGTTCAGCGCCCGGGGCCGCTGACGCTCAAGCGGCTCGAAGACTGGATGGCGAAGCAAACCGCCGACAAGCCCCTCTTCGCATTTCTCCACATCTACGAGCCCCACGCACCCTACGAGCCGCCGGAGCCCTTTCGCTCTGTCTATCGGGAGCGACCGTACGACGGCGAAGTCGCGGCATCCGACGCCGTCGTCGGCGACTTCATTGCGTTTCTCAAGAAGCGCGGCCTCTACGACGGAGCCCTGGTGGTCTTCCTGTCGGATCACGGCGAGGGGCTGGGCGAGCACGGGGAGGACGAGCACGGCATCTTCCTGTACCGCGAGACCACGCGCGTGCCCCTCTTCGTCAAGCTGCCGGGAGGCGGTTCGGCCGGGCGCAGAGTCACTTCGCCGGCCGGTATCTCCGACGTTCTGCCGACCATACTCGCGGTGCTCGGCGAGAAGCCGTCCCGGGCCGGCGGCCCGGGCATATCCCTCCTCGCGCTCGCGGATGCGCCGTCGAACCGCCGCATCTACAGCGAAACGGTCTATCCCCGATTTCACTTCGGGTGGAGCGATCTCGCCTCCCTGACGAACGAGCGGTACCAGTACATCCATGCACCACGGCCCGAGCTCTTCGACTTCCTGGCCGATCCCACGGAGAAAGAGAACCTCGCGGCAGGCCTGCCGCCGGCTTTTCGTTCGATGCGCGCGGAGCTCGTCGCGATGAATCGCCCGATGGAGGCCCCCGGAACGGCCGACCCGGAGGCCGTCAAGAAGCTCGCGTCGCTCGGGTACATCGGGGCGGCTGCTGCGAGCGCCGACGACAAGGACCTTCCCGATCCGAAGGACAAGATTCGAACGGTCGACCTGTTGAAGAGCGCGGGCAGCCTGCTCGAGCGGCACCGGGAGGACGAAGCCATCGTGCTGCTCCGGACGGTGGCGAAGGAGAACCCGCGAATGATCGACACGTGGGAGATGCTGTCGCGGGCTCTCCGCAAGGCGGGTCGTCCTGCGGAGGCGCGCGAAGCCTTGAAGGAGGCCGACCGGCTTTCTCCCGCCACTCCCCAGATCCTGCTGGGGCTGTCGGGGCTGTCGCTCGAAACGGGCGACATCCAGGCCGCCGGCTTCTACGCGGAGGCTGCACGCGTCGCGGGCTCGCGCGACGCGCATGGTCAGCTCGCCGAGATCGCCCTGGCGCGGGGAGACCTCCCGGCCGCTCGCCGCGAGGCCGAGGCAGCCCGGGCCGAGCGGCCGTCTTCGCCCGCACCGCTGCTCGTGCTCGCGCGGATCGAGAGCAAGGCCGGCGATTTCGCAGCCGCGCTCGCGGATCTCGACGAGGCCGCCCGCCTCGCCGGAGCGGACGGCGGGCAGGCGCCGATGAACCTGCAATCCGCGCGCGGGGACGCACTCGCGCATCTCAAGCGCGAGGCCGAGGCCGAGGCGGCGTTCCAGGCCGAGATCCAGGCCTACCCCGACAACCTGGAGGCCTGGCAGCGCCTCGGGCTGCTGTATGCCGCGCAGGGGCGGACGGGGGAGCTTCGGAGCCTTCTCACGAAGATGACGGCCCAGATCCCGACGCGGCGTGCCTACGAGGCTGCGGCGCGAGTCTGCGAAATCGTCGGGGACGTCGAAGGCTCGAAGCGCTGGAAAGCGCTCGCTTCGCGGGCATCCGGCGGGGCTGATCCGGTTTTTTGAATCGATCCTTGGGATTCTGAATTCCGAGGCCGGCTGGAGCAGGGGCCCGCGTCCCGAGCTGCAGCCAGATCTCCTTGCCCCACAGTGGCTTTAGCCATTCCCCACGAGTGGAACTTTCTGAGGATTTCATGGCCTCCATCTTGCTTTCTTCCAAGACCTGGCTAATGATGCGTAAAGCTTTCAAGGTTCGCTTAAATCTGAAAGGAGGGGGTTTCATGCCGAAAGGCTTCCGTATTTATGGTTCGGCAATCGCGCTCGCCGCGATGTTTCTCCTGGCCGCGCCGGTCATGGCTCAGTTCGGCGGCTCCACGGGCAACATCTACGGCGTAGTGCAAGACGAGCAGGGGGGCGTGCTGCCCGGAGTCTCCGTGTCCGTTACGGGCATGGGCGCTCCGCAGTCGCAGACGACGGACGCGAAGGGCCAGTACCGGTTCCTGAACCTCGCGCCCGGCAAGTACACGATCGTCCTGGCGTTGACGGGGTTTAGCTCCGAGACGATGGACGGCGTGACCGTCAACGTCGGCAAGAACACCGAGCTGACGAGCAAGCTCAAGCTTTCGGCGGTTGCCGCATCGGTGACCGTCACGAGCGAGGCGCCGGTCATCGACACGCGCAAGGTCGAGACGGGCGCGGCGATCACCAACGCCGAGCTCCAGGACATCCCGACGGCGCGCGACCCGTGGGTCATCCTCCAGGGCGTCCCGGGCATCCAGATTGACCGCATCAACGTGGCCGGCAGCGAAAGCGGTCAGCAGTCCAACTTCGCGAGCAAGGGCTCCGCGGCCGGCTCGTTCTCGGTCGACGGCGTCAACCTGACCGACATGTCGGCTTTGGGCGCCTCGGCCGGCTATTACGACTTCGACTCCTTCCAGGAGATGAGCGTCGTGACGGGCGGCTCCGATCCCTCGATGCAGGGCGCGGGCGCGCACCTTTCGATGGTCACCAAGCGCGGCACCAACGAAGTGCACGGCAGCGCTCGCTTCTTCGTCGTCGACTCGAAGCTCGAGTCGTCGAACCTCACGCCCATCGTGGCCGCGCAGATCGGCGCGGGCAACAAGATCGACAGCCTTCAGGACTACGGTGTCGAGGCCGGCGGACCGGTCATCAAGGACATGCTGTGGCTGTGGGGCGCCTACGGCCGCGACCAGATCAACCTGAGCACGGCGGGCGGTACGCCAGCCGGCACGAAGGACAAGACGACGCTCGAGGACTTCAACGCGAAGTTGAACGCCCAGATCGTCGCATCAAACGCGTTCAATGCCTGGTATCTCGGCAGCAACAAGCTGAAGTTCGGCCGCAGCGCCGGCTCGACGCGTCCGCAGGCGACGAGCTGGGATCAGAACACTCCGTCTCACATCTGGAAGTTCGAGGACTCGCAGGTCTTCTCCTCCAACTTCTTCGCGACGGCCCAGTACAACGGCGAGAACGGCGACTTCTCGCTGACGCCGGAGGGCGGGAACGCGCCGATCTACATCGACGCGGGCGGCGTCTGGCACAACTCGTACGAGTTCTATGATGCCCCGCGCCCTCAGCGCCAGGCCAAGGCCGATTTGTCGTTCTTCTTCAACACGGGCAACATCGGCCATGAGCTCAAGGCTGGGTTCAGCTATTTGAATGCACAGGCCCGGTCGACTTCGTCGTGGCCCCTCTTCAACCCGCCGTCGACGTCGACCCTCGTTGCTCAGACCTACGGCGACTTCTTCGACTGCGGCGTTCCCTGCGCGGCAATCACGCGCAACAGCAATTTTTCGGTCGAAGCCAAGTACTACAGCGCGTACTTCGGCGACACACTCACGTGGGACCGGTTGACCGTCAACCTCGGCGTTCGCTGGGACAAGCAGTATGGCGAAAGCCGCCCGACCGTCGTCCCCGAGAACATCAGCTTCCCCGGCGTCATGCCGGCCATCAACTATCCGGGATCGGGCACGCAGTTCACGTGGAACGACTGGCAGCCCCGCATCGGCGTCAACTATGCCCTCGGTCAGAACCGCACTACGGTCCTGAAGGCGAGCTACGCGCAGTTTGCGGACGCTCTCGGCACGGGAACCGTCGCAACGACCAACCCGATCGCCGGCGCCTCCTACGCCTACTACGCGTGGAATGACGCCAACGGCAACAACCTCGTGGATGTCGGAGAGACGGATACCAGCGCCGCCGGCTTCCAGTACGGCAGAAACTACAACCAGGCCAACCCCGGTTCAGCCACCGCGACCAACGGCATCGATCCGAACCTGAACGCACCGAAGACGACGGAATGGCTCGTCGGGGTGGATCAGGAGGTCGCGGCCAACTTCGCGGTCGGCATCAACTACACCAACCGCAAGGCGACCGGCCAGCTCTACGTGCCGACCCACGTGTACGATCCGACGACGGGTCAGGTGCTGACATCCAACGACTACGAGCAGTACACGACACTGACGGGTCTCACGCCGTCCGGCTCGGCCTACAGCATGCCCGTCTATCAGATCAAGCAGTCGGTGCTCGACGCGATCGGCGGCACGCCCTCGGGCTCCTACACCTTCAACCGCGGCGACTTCAACACGACCTACCAGGGCATCGAGCTCGTGATGACCAAGCGGCTGTCGGACAAGTGGATGGCCCGCGGCAGCTTCGTGTGGAACGACAACAAGCAGAACGTGGGCCCGGGCGGATGCATCGATCCCACCAACCAGCTCACGACGTCCACGGTCAACGCCCAGACCTGCCGCAACAACGACTACGTCGCCATCGAGTCGACGGGCAGCGGCAACAAGTCGAGCGTCTTCCTCAACTCCACCTGGCAGTTCTCGTTCAACGCTCTGTATCAGCTCCCGTACAACTTCAACATCTCGACGAACGTGTTCGGTCGGCAGGGCTTCCCCATCAACTGGTACTACAACGCCACGGGGGCCTCGGACGGCCTGACCCGCAGCGTCGTGGTCGTCCCGGCCGGGTCCGACCGGTACAAGGACGTCTACGAGTGGGACATGCAGGTCGGATACGTCGTCAAGATCTTCGGTACGGGCACGATGACGCTCACGGGCTCCTGCTTCAACGTGCTCAACTCCGCCACCGTTCTCCAGCGCTTCAACCGGCTCGCACGGTCCAACACGGCTCAGATCAAGGAGATCCAGAGCCCGCGCGTGGCCCGTTTCGGAGTCCAGATCTCGTTCTAAGACGGCTTCGCTTTTTTTCGAAACCGCCGGGAATGAACTTCCCGGCGGTTTTTTTTGAGGTGGAATGTCAGGGCCAAAGCGATTCGCGGTTCTGGTCGGCGCCGCCTTCCTGGCCGCAGTGGCGTTTGCCGCGTGGCGCCTCAGGCGCGAAAGCCCCCCTCGGGAGGCGGCGCTGCCGGCGACGATCGCGCCGAGCTTCCCGGCGGGCTGCGACATCGTCCTCGTCACGATCGACACCCTGCGCGCCGACGCCCTGGGCTTCACGGGAAACAAGCGGGTGGAGACCCCGGTTCTCGATCGGCTCGCCGGGCAGGGCGCGGTCTTCCGGCAGGCCCATGCTCACAACGTCGTGACGCTGCCTTCCCACGCGAACATCCTGACTGGCCTGCTGCCGTACCAGCACGGCGTGCGGGACAACGAGGGCTTCCGCCTCGATCCCCGGTTCGAAACGGTTGCGACCCTGCTCAAGGCGAAGGGGTATGCGACGGGCGCCTTCGTCGGAGCGTTCCCGTTGGATTCGCGCTTCGGCCTGGCGCGCGGCTTCGACGTCTACGACGACCGGTATCCGCGGGGGAAGACCCGCCTCGAGTTCGAGATGCCCGAGCGCCCCGCACCGGAGACGATCGCCGCGGCCAGGCGGTGGTGGGACGCCTCAGCGGACCGTCCGCGTTTCCTGTGGGTGCATCTCTACGACTGCCATGCGCCGTACAACCCACCGCCGCCCTTTGCCGAGCGCTACCGGGACGACCCCTATCTGGGCGAGGTCGCGACCGTGGACGCCGCCCTGGCGCCGCTGTTGGAGCCCTTCCTCTCCGGGAAGGCGAAGCCCGCCCTCGTCGTGATGACTGCCGATCACGGGGAGGCGCGCGGCGACCATGGGGAGCCGACGCACGGTCTCTTCTGCTACGAGGCCACGCTGCATGTCCCCCTCGTCGTCTGGTCTCCGACCAGGGTCCCAGCCGGCGCGAGGGATGATCCGGCCCGGCACATCGACATCGCACCGACACTCCTGCAGGCGGCCGGCCTTCCGAAACCGGCGAACTGGCCGGGGCGCTCGCTGCTCGCACCGCCGAATGCGTCCAGGCCCGAGAGTTCCTATTTCGAGGCCTACTCGACGGCCTACAACCGGGGCTGGGCACCCCTGCGCGGCGTCCTCGCCTCGGGATTCAAGTACATCGACCTGCCGGAGAAAGAGCTGTACGACCTCGCGGCGGACCCTGCCGAGCAACAGAACCGGGTCGGCGAGGATCGGGACCGTGTGGCCACGCTGGCGCGCCTCGTCCCGGCCGAATCCGCGATCGGCGCCGCCACGCTTCCCGGGCCCTCCTCCGCCAACGAGGTGAGTCAGCTGCGAAACCTCGGGTACCTCTCCGGCAGCGCCCCGATCAAGAAGACGTACACGGCGGCCGACGATCCGAAGAACCTCGTCGAGGTGGATGCCGCTCTGCACCGCTGCGTCGACCTGTATCAGCGAGGCGAGCTGGAGAAGGCGATCGAGGTGGGCTGGAAGATCGTGAAAGAGCGCCCGTCGATGTCGATGGCCTACATCAACCTCGGATTCCTCCTTCGGCGCGCGGGCCAGTTTCGCCAGGCGCTCGACCTGTACGGAGGCGCCGTGGAACGCGGCGTCACCCCCGAGGAGCTCGAGGTGCAGTATGGTCTCGCCCTGTGCGAATCCGGCCGGGCGGCCGACGCTCTGGCGCGCCTGGGCCCTCTGTCCGCAAGCCGCGACCCCGACACGTTGAATGCCCTCGGGATCGCCTACTCCGACAGCGGCCGGCAGAAGGAGGCGACCGACGTCTTTCGCCGGGTCCTGGAGCTCGATCCGCACAACGTCGATGCCGCCACCAATCTCGGCGTCGTGCGGCTCCGGCTGGAGGATCCTGCCGGAGCCCGAGGATTTTTCCGCCAGGCGCTCGACGTCGATCCCGAGTTTCCCCGGGCGTGGAACGGTCTCGGCGTGGCGCTGGCGAGGCTCGGCGACGAGAGAGGGGCCGTCGAAGCCTGGAAGCGGGCTGTCGCGGCCGACCCCCGGCTCTACGACGCGCTCTTCAACCTGGGCCTCACGGCCGGAAAGCTGGGGCTCGCCAGGGACGCGAGGCAGGCCCTGGAACTTTTTGTCTCGACGGCTCCCCGGGCGCAGTACGGCCCGGACATCGAGAAGGCGCGCGGCCTGCTCAAGGCGCTGGGCGCGGCGGGCTCGTGACGCCGGTCGGCGGGATTGGGAGTATTCTTCGGTAGGGCATCACCATGAAGCTCCGGATCTCCCGCTGCGCCGTCCTGGCCCTTCTGGTTTCGACCGGAGTTCCCGCGCGCGCCGCCGAACCGGAGCGGGTGGTTTCCGAGACTGCGGAAGCGGTCCTCGTCGAAGTGCCCGTCCGCGTCGTGGACCGCCAGGGCAATCCGATCCGCGGGCTCACCGCCGACGAATTCGAGGTCTACGACGAGGGGCGCCGCCAGGCGATCGTCGGATTCGATGCGATCGATCTGGCACAGAAGGGCCTCGACCACCCCGGCGACATCGGGCCGCTGCCCCCGGCTGCCCGGCGCCGGTTTCTCCTCCTCTTCGACATGTCCTATTCGCGTCCCAAGGAGCTGCTCGCGGCGCAACGCGCGGCCAAGGAGTTCGTGCTCTCGGGCCTCGGCGACCAGGATCTGGCCGCGGTCGCGTCCTTCTCCGTGGAGCAGGGGGTGCGCATCCTCGTGACCTTCTCCAACGACCGCGCCCAGCTCGCGCGGGCCGTGGACACGCTCGGCCTCGCCGATCCGACGACCATCGGATCCGATCCGCTCGGATTCATGTACGACGTGATGGCGGCGGCCTTCGGTGGAACGCGGAATCCGGGCGCCACCAACGAGGCTCAGGCAGCCGGACTCCTCGACACGCTCGAGACCCACGCGGCGCTGGTGAAGGCGCACCTCGACCACTACGAGCGCGCGCGAGTCGTGCGCATGACGCAGTCGCTGCGGGACCTCGCTACGGCCCTGGACGCCGTGCAGGGGCGCAAGGACGTGATCTATCTCTCCGAAGGGTTCGAGACACGCCTGCTCGTCGGAGCCAAGCGCACGGATCGCGAGAACGAGTTCATTCTGAGCGGCGAGCCGTGGAGAGTGGACAACGAGAAGAGCTACGGAAACTACCACCTGCAGACCCTCCTGCGGGAGATGACCGCCGTCTTCCGGCGCACCGACTGCGTCGTACACGCCGTCGACGTCGGGGGACTGGCAGCCGAGGTGGGGTCCTCTCCCGACGCGGACCCGATGATGGCCCGCAACGCCCTCTTCGAGATCGCCAACGAGACGGGCGGCGAGGTCTTTCGCAACGACAACAACCTCAAGGCGCAACTCGATCGCCTGATCGCGCGCACGAGCCTTGTCTACGTGCTCGCGTTCCGGCCCGACCGGAGCGGCGTTGCGGATGGCTATCACGAGCTCCGCGTCAAGGTGAAACGCTCGGGCGCGTCGGTGTCCGCCCGGGCAGGTTATTACGAGCGAAAGACGTTCCGAGCTCTGTCCCCGCTCGAGAGAAATCTCTCGGCGGCCGACGTTCTCGCCAACGAAATTCCGGTCCAGGACATCGGGGTCCGTGTGCTCGCCGTCCCGAGGCCGGCCGAGGGCGGCATCGCCCATGTCCCGATCCTCGTCGAACTGTCGGGGGAGCATCTGCTCGAGGGCGAGAAGGACGGCCGGGCGTCGATCGAGCTGTATGCCTACGCGAACGATACGCAGAATCGCCTGAGCGACTTCTTCACGCAGACCGTATTCCTGGACGTCGCCGCGAGCCGACAGAAGCTCCGTATGGGCGGCCTGCGGTACTGGGGCGAGCTCGAGCTGCCTCCGGGCGAGCATCGGCTGCGTGTTCTCGTCCGCAACGGGCAGACCGGCCGAATGGGCCTCTCTGTGCAGTCGCTTCGCGTCCCGGATTTCTCGGCTCCGGGGCCATATCTGGCGCCGCCGATCTTCGTCGAGAGCGCCTCAGCGGGAGTCGTCGTCCAGGGCGCCGCCCGGCCGGGAGAGCGCCGGGCGCTGCGCTCCGACGACATGACGATCCAGAGCGGCGGGGAGAGCCTCGTACCGACGGCGTTGCCCGAAGCGAGACCGGGGACGCCCCTTCAGGTGTCGGTCGTGGCCTATCACTTCCGAGCCCCGGAGGCGGGCGAGCTGATGATCGGGGCCCAGGTCCTGGCGGCGGACGGAAGACCCCTCGGGGACGGGGCGATCGCGGTCCTCGGCCGATCCGGCCGCGATCCGGAGGACCGCCAGACCCTCCTGGTCGCGTTCACGCCCCAGTCCCTCGCTCCCGGACCCTACGCGTTGCGCGTCTTCCTGCGAAACCCGGCCACCGGTCAAGCGGGCTACGCCTCGGCGCCGTTTCTGGTTCGATAAGCTCGGCTTCGTGGTTCCGGCCGGCGCGCTTCTTCTGAGCATTGCGATGGGCGCAGCTCCGTCCACGGCCGCCCGCGGGGACGACCCGTCGGCGAAGCTGCCGGCCATCCGCGACCGCGCGGCGCAGGTTACGCCGGGGACGGCGAAGGCCCGAGCGGTCGCCGCGGAGCTCGAAGGAGTCGGGCGCTTCTATCTCGACCGTGGCGATACCGGCCGCGCCATCGAATTGCTGGAGGAGGCCTATGCTCTGGACGACCAGAACGGTCTCGTGCTGGCCGAATTGACCCTCGCGTACGTGCGCGTCGAGAACTTCGCGTTTGCGCGCTTCTATCTTGAGCTCGCCGAGCAACTCGTGCCGAGGGCTCCGCCCGACGCGTATGCCTACCTCGGGGAGGTCTACTACTCACTGCACCGCCTGGAGGATGCGATCCTGGCCTGGGAGCAGTTTCAGCGTCTCCAGGGCGCCGACCCGAAAACGCTGCGCCGACTGCTCGGCGCGCGGCAAGAGCTCTCGGTGGCCGCGGGGCAGACGTACCTCCAGACCGACCACTTCGGCTTCTTCTCCGACCCGCAGGTCTCCCCGGAGACCGTGGCGCGGGTCTCGGAGTCGCTCGAGAAGAGTTATCGCGAGCAGGAGGCGTTCTTCGGGAAGGGCCTCTCGGGCGACCAGATCGTCATTCTCTATGGCGGCAGGACCTACTTTTCGCTGGTGTCCGTTCCCGATTGGGTCTCGGGAGTCTTCGACGGAAAGATCCGGGTATCCATCGACCCCGAGGCTCAGTCGGACTCGCGGTTCGAGGCGGTCCTTGCCCACGAGCTGGCTCACGCGATGATCCGCAACGCCGCCGGCGATGCGGCGCCCGGCTGGCTGCACGAGGGGCTCGCGCAGTGGCTGGAGGGCCGGCGCCGGCCGAGGAGCGAGATCCGCGAAGCGTTCCGGGCCCGTGCGCCGTATTCCCTCACCGAGCTCGACGCCAATCTTGCGCGCCGGGCCGACCGGGCCGCAGCACGGACGAACTATGTCGAAGCCCTCGGCCTCGTCGAGTTCCTCGTCGCGCGCCGCGGAGAAGGGGCGGTCGCGTGCCTCGTCCGGGCTCTTGGAGATGGGCTTCCGCTCGACGAGGCGATGCGCCGCGAGGTCGGCCTGAGCTCCGCCGAAATGCTCTCGCGGTGGAAGGCCTGGGTCGGGCTGTGAGGGGGCATGGGCGGTGCGCGTCGGGCGCCGCCGGCGTGCTCGTGCTGGCCCTTTCGGCTCTTGCTGCGGTATCCGGCTGCCGTCGCGGCGAGGCTTCGGCGGCAACGTCCGTCGTGGTCATCTCCGTCGACACGCTGCGCGCAGACCATCTCCCGGCGTACGGGTACGCGGCGGTCGCGACGCCGCACATCGACGCCCTGCGCAGGGACGCGATTCTCTATGCCAATGCCTACTCCCATGTGCCGCTGACGCTGGCCTCCCACGCGACGATCTTCACAGGACTCCTGCCCTTTCAGAATGCGGTGCGGGACAACACGGGCTTCGAGCTGTCGCCCTCGGTCGAGACGCTCGCCGGGTTTCTCACCGGACACCATTACGCGACGGGGGCCGGCGTATCGGCTGCAGTGCTCGCGAAATCCACAGGAATCGGCCGGGGTTTCGAGTTCTACGACGATGGGGCGGGCGCCGAGCGGCGGGACGGCGAAGAGACCGCGAAGGTGCTCTCCTCCTATCTGGATGGAGTCCGGGAGCGGCCGGTCTTCCTCTTCCTCCATCTCTTCGAGCCCCATGCTCCGTACGAGCCCCCCGAACCGTTTCGCAGCCGATATCCGCTGGCCTACGACGGGACGATTGCGCGTGCCGACGAGATCGTGGGCCGCTTCGTTGCGCGACTGAAGGACAAAGGCCTGTACGACCCGGCGCTCGTGATTTTCCTCTCCGACCATGGGGAAGGGCTGGGAGAGCACGGCGAGCTCGAGCACGGCATCTTCCTGTATCGCGACACGATCCGGGTGCCCCTGTTGGTCAAGCTGCCCGGAAGCCGGCGCGCCGGAGAGACGGTCGCCGCGCCGGTCGGGCTCGTGGACGTGTTTCCGACGATCGCGCGCGCCGTGGGTCTCGTGCCGCCCGACGGCCTCGCCGGGGCATCCCTTCTCGAGCCTCCCGGCGATTCGGCCGGCTCGCGGCGGGTCTATAGCGAGACGCTCTACCCGCGGCTGCGGCTCGGCTGGAGCGATCTGGCTTCCCTCGTGGACCAGCGCTTCCAGTACATCGAGGCGCCGCGCCCCGAGCTCTACGACATCCTCAAGGACCCCGGGGAAACGACGAACCTCGCGGCGCAGCTGCCCCCGGCGCTGCGATCGATGCGCGCGGAGCTGCTGCGGCTGCCCCGCGCGCTCACGCTGCCGGCGGCATCGGATCCCGAGCAGGCACGCAAGCTCGCCTCGCTCGGCTACATCTCGGCCACGTCGCCCGACGCCGCAAAGGCAAATCTCCCGGACCCGAAGGACCGGATCGGCCTGATCGCGGCGCGGCCGGACTTCGCGGACCTGCTCGCGAAGAAGGACGACGCGAAGCTCGTTCGCGCGTGCCGGGAATGGCTGGACAAGGTCCCCGGCAACATCGAGGTCTGGCGGCTGCTGGCGGACGCGCTCGACCGGCAGGGAAAGAGAGGCGATGCGATCGCGGCACTCCAGCAGGGCCTGCGGGACTCGTCCTCGACCGCCGCGCCCGCGAGGAGAACGGCCGCGCTCGAGCGCCTGACGGTCCTGCTGGCTCAGGCCGGCCGCGGCGCCGAGGTGCTGGAGATCGCTGACACCGGCGCGTTCACCGATCCCGAGGCCTTGAACGCGATCGGCCTCGCCGAGGCCAAGGCCGGCAAGTTGGACGCGGCTCGGGCAGCGTTCGAGAAGGCTGCGGCGCTCGAGCCCGGACAAGCGCGTTCCCTCGTCAACCTCGGAAAGGTATTCCTCGCCCGCGGCGAGCTCGACCCGGCGCGGGAGACACTGGCGCGGGCGGTCGTTCTCGATCCAAAGTCCTCCCGGGGCTGGAGCGCGCTCGGCATGGCCCAGGCCAGGCTCGGAGACGAAACCGCCGCGCTGGAATCCTGGCGGCGCTCGCTCGAAATCGATCCGCGCCAGTACGATGTCCTCTACAACGAGGGCATTGCCGCCGGGAAACGCGGAGACGCCGCGGCGGCCCGAAAGGCGCTCGAGCGCTTCGTGCGCGAGGCTCCGGCCGACCGGTATGGCCCCGATCTGGCCGAGGCGCGCCGCCTGTTGCGGGGCCTGGGCGGGGGCTAGGGAGCCCGTGGCCGTTGCCGGCCTGCCCCGCGGCAGGACATAATGCCTGACAGCCCCTGAGGCACCCTGGAAATGAACCTCGCGCCCCGGATTTCAGCCGTCCTTGCGTCGTCGCTGTTTCTCTCGAGCGCCCTTGCGCAGGAGGCCGGCAAGGCGGTTCGGGAGCAGGCCGAAGCGGTGCTCGTCGAGGTGCCGGTTCGGGTTCTCGACAAGAACGGCAGCCCGATCCGGGACCTCAGGACGGCCGACTTCACGCTCTACGACGACGGCCACAAGCAGACGGTCGTCGGGTTCGACGCGATTGATCTGGCCGACAAGGCCGTTTCCGGGAACCCGAATGACCCGGTGCCTCCAGCCGCGCGCCGCCGATTTCTCATCCTCTTCGATTTCTCCTTCGCCCGCCCGAAGGCGGTGCTCGCCGCCCGACGTGCCGCCAAGGAGTTCGTGCTCTCCGGACTCGGGGAGCGCGATCTCGCCGCCGTGGCGACCTACTCGGTCGAGCGCGGGATCCAGCTTCTGGTGACCTTTTCCTCCGACCGCGTCCAGCTCGCGCGGGCGATCGACACGCTCGGGATCGAGGCCGAGCGCGAGCATAGCGACCCCCTCGCCTTCGCGTTCGACACCACCTTCCTGAAGGCCTCCCTGGGCACGGGCAACTCGAAGACCGAGGCGCGAGCGGCGGCCATGATCGAGTCTCTCGAGACACTGTCGCAGGTCGCGAAGGCGCGCAACGACGACTACGAGCGCGGCCGAGTTCGCAGCCTGATCCAGTCCTTCGATGGTCTGGCGCGCGGGCTCGCGTCCGTCGAAGGGCGCAAGGACATCATCTACCTTTCGGAGGGCTTCCGCGGCCGGTTCCTGGTGGGCACGAAGGATACGGAGCAGGAAAGGGAATGGCTGTTGTCGGGCGAGTTCTGGAAGCTCGACTCGGACAAGAGATACGGGAACACGCCTCTGCGCGCCGATGTCGCGGAGATGGGTGCGCTGTTTCGTCAGACGGATTGCGTGATCCACGCCGTGGACATCGCCGGGATTCGCTCCGACTCGGACCCCGGCGGGACCGAGGATGTGTCGATCGGAGAGAGGCAGTCGGAGAACTCGCTGTTCGAGCTCGCGAGCTCGACGGGCGGAGAAGTCTTTCGCAATGCGAACGATCTGACGGGCCAGCTCGGCCGGCTCAGGACGCAGCTCGATCTGGTTTACGTGCTCGCCTACCGGCCCGACCGATGGGGCGAAGAGGGGCGGTACCACGAGCTCAAGGTCAAGGTCGCGCGCTCGGGCGCGCGTGTGGTCGCCCGTGCCGGGTACTTCGAGCGGCGCTCGTTCCGGCGGCAGACGCCGCTCGAGCGCAACCTTTCGGCGGCCGACGTGATCGCCAACGAGACGCCGGTTCACGACATCCCCGCCCAGGTCCTTGCGACACCCTTCGCGGGAGGGGATGGCGAGGCCTCCGTTCCCGTGCTCCTGGAGATTCCCGGCAGGGCTCTCGTCGAGGGCGAGAAGGGAGATCGCGCGACCGCCGAGGTCTATGTCTACGCGGTGGATGCCGAGAATCACCTGCGTGACTTCTTCACGCAGGTGATCACTCTCGACCTGACGAAGAACGTCGAGAAACTCTACAGCGGAGGCCTCAAGTTCTGGGGCGAGCTGCGTCTTCCCCCGGGGGCGTACCGCGTGCGGGCGCTCGTCCGAAACGCCGACACCGGCCGCATGGGGCTCGACGTCCTGCCTCTGCGCGTGCCGGCGTTCTCACCCGGCAAGCCTTACCTGCTGCCTCCGGTCTTTCTCGAGAGCGACGGCGATTGGCTCGTCCTGCGCAGCCGCAGTCGGGCGACGGGAACTCCCGACTCCGCCTGGTCGGGGATCGGCGGCGACGGCGTCTCGCCGGTCGCCATGCCACGGGCGCGGCCGGGGAATCCCCTGCGCCTTTGCCTCGTCGCGTATCACTTCGCCCCGGAAGGGCCCGGGCTGAAAATCGGAAGTCAGATCCTGGATGCCGAAGGACGGCCGCTCGGAGGAGGCGATCTCTCGGTTCTCGGCAAGTCGGCGAACGAGCCCGATGGCAGGCGGATGGTGCTCCTGTCCTTGAAGACACCGGATGGTCTCGCGCCCGGCCAGTACGGCCTGAGGATCCTGATCCAGGACTCGGTCACCGGCGAAGCCCGTCAGGCCTCGGCTCCCTTCGTTGTGCAATAGCAGGACTGCCGACGGGCTCCGCGAATCGGGCCCGCGTCAGCGCGGGGACGGGGTCGTGAGCGGGGCAGCCGGCGTGGCCGTGGCGGCCGGAGGCTCGGCAAGGAATGCGACCCAGGCCGCTTCCGTGGCGATCGGCAGGTACGCCGGCTCGGCTCGCAGGACGGAACGATCGAGGCGGCCTTCGGACTCGATCGGCCGCAGCGCGGCGACGGCCGCCGCGGCGTTGCCCGAGCGAGCGTAGACCTGCGCCTCGAGCTCCGCTTTCCTCCAGCCCTCGCCCACGAGAGCGCGCGCGGCCTGAATCGTCCGGACGGCTGCCTCCGGGTCGCCGAGATTGCTCTGGATGACCGCAAGCGCGGCAAGACTGTCGGGGTCCGGGCCGGCGTCATGCAGGTACCGTTGCAGCAGACCGAGGGCGTCGGCATATCGGCGCTGGGATAGCGCGAGCGTCGCGAGCTCTCGGGCCGCGCCCGGCGCCGGCGGCTCCAGGGACAGGGCCCTCTCGAAATCCTCTCGAGCCTGGACCGTGTCGCCGCGCGCCCGAGAGGCCAGTCCCATCCGATAGGCGACGGGAGCCGCAGGCGCTCCCGCCTGAAGGGCCCGGGCCCAGGCGGCCCGCGCCGCGTCGGTTCTCCCGTCGCTCTGAGCCTCCAGGGCGAGCTTCTCGAACGGTCTCCAGTCCTGGCCAGGCGGAGCCTCGACCAGGGCGTATGGCTCGGACAGTGCCCGCCGAACCGCGAGGGCGCCGTCGACCGCGAGAAGAAGGGCGGGCACCCCCGCGAGCCAGACGAGGCCGCGCCGGGCCGGAGGCAGGCGCCGCAGGGCGACGAGGGCGACGGCGGCGATCGCGCCGATGCCGGCCAGCCTCGGGAGGGCCCGGGCGCGTGCTTCGTGCGCCGTATCCCGGCGGCGGGCGGGCTCGGATCCGAGGAGGCGCCCGACCTCCGCCGCCAGCGAAAGCCCGGGATCGACGAGCCGGATGTCCTCGATCGTCCACCCTTTCGGCGTGTGCCGGACGGTCCAGCGCGTCTTGAGGATGGATGGGCCATATCGGAGACCGAGGTCGACGAACACGGGTCCCGCCCCACTCGGGCCGACGGAGGCCCAGGCGATATCGGCCGACGCGCCGGCCACGGGGGCCAGCGCCTGGACGAACTCTTCCCGGACCGCGGCGCGCAGCAGCTCGCGCTGGCGGGCGGTCAGGCCGAGCCACACCGGGCTGCCGAGCAGCCGCTGGAGCAGGCCGTCGCTGTCGATGGACTCGAGAAAGATGCGGGGCGGGCCGTGCAGCGCCGAAAGGGCAGCGCGCCGCGCGAAGTCGGCTGCCTCCTCCGCATCCGGGCCTGCGGGGGCCTCCTGTCCGAGCGTCGCTCCGGTGAGCGCGAGCAGAGCGAACCCGGCCACCGCGATGCCGCGGGCCCGTCGGCGGCTCGTCATCGGTCCGGCATCAGTAGCCGGTGGCCGTCTCGGTCGAGCTCGGCTTCGTGTAGATCTTGAGAGTCATGGGAACGCTTCCGAAGCGCAGCTCGTCTCCGTCGCGCAGCGCGATCGGCGCCGCCACGCGCGTACCGTTGACGAACGTGCCGTTCTTCGAGCCGAGGTCCTCGATGGTCACCAGGTCCGCGGCGACCATCAGGCAGGCGTGTCGGCGCGAAACGCCCTGGGCGTCGATCCAGACGAGCGAGTCGGAGCCGCGGCCGAGGACGTTCTCGCCCTCGCCGAGGGCGACCTCGCGATTGCCCCAGACCAGGCGAAAGAGGCGATCGGGAATGTCGGCGCCCGCCGGCCGCCCCTGCCGCGAGAGGGGCATGGCCGTGCCGCAGAAAGCGTACCCGTATCCGTACACGGTGCGGATGAACTCGGGAGCACGAGCGTTGTCTCCGATCGCGGTCCGGACTTCGGCGATGAGCGTCGGAAGATTTACCTCGGAGACGACCGTGTCGGGCCAGAGGCGCTGATGGATCTCGGCCTTCGGGATCGCCCGCGGCCGTGCTTCGATCAGCGTCTGCAGCAGTTTGAAGGCCTTGGGCGAGATCGGGACCGGACGCCCGTCCCGGCTCAGCGCCCGGCTCTCCGAATCCAGCGTGAGACTGCCAAATCGGAAATTCATGGCGCCAATGAAATCACTATAACTCCGCAAGTCGGCACGGGGCGAGGACGGGAGGCACGGGATCGCGGACGAAAAGGGGGAGGAGTCACCGCGGCGGGCGATCAGGCCTCGATTGGCTCCAGACCGGTGACCCTGGGCGAAAGCGTCTCGGCGCCGCGGTCCGTGCAGAGGACGTCGTCCTCGATGCGCACGCCGAAGCGGCCCGGCAGGTAGATACCGGGCTCCGACGTGAAGGTCATCCCGGGCTCGAGCAGGGTCCGGTTGTGCGCCACCATGTAGGGCGGCTCGTGGACGTCGATCCCGAGGCCATGGCCGAGGCGGTGCGTGAAGTATTCGCCATAGCCTGCCTTCTCGATCACGCGGCGCGCCGCAGCGTCGACCTCGAAGCACGGCAACGCCCGGGGCGGCCCGGTCGATCGCGGCCGACTGCGCCTCCAGCACGATCGACCAGACCTTCCTGTACTCGTCCGTCGGCGTCCCGTAATAGGTCGAGCGTGTGATGTCGTAGTAGTAGCCCTCGGGCTTGTCCCAGGCGTCGATCAGGACCGCCTCCCCGCGCGCGAGCGCTCGCGCGCCGGAGGCGCCGTGGGGAGATGCCGACGAGGGCCCGAACTGGACGACGTTCTCGCCCCCGAAGAGCCAGGAGATCTCGGACTCGAGGCACCCGGGCTTCAGGGCCGCGAACGCCTTCTGGAAGCGGGGCACCGCCACGGCGATCGCGCGACGGATCGCGTCGACCTCCTCGGGCGACTTGATCAGGCGCAGGGTCGCGAGCAGCGACGCCGCCGAGACCGGCTTCCAGCCGGATCGTGCCGCAAGAAGCCGCTCCACGTCGTCGTAGGCCGTGGAGGGCTCGATCGCGAGGATTCCGGCCGAGGCCGGAAGCAGCGCCGCGGCCTTGGCAAAGGGATCCTCCGTCTCCTCCCATGTGACGACCCGCTCGACGGCGGACATCCGGCGCAAGCGTTCGGCCTCGAATGCGGGACAAACGACGAACGGCTCCTGATCCGGGAAGAGAAACAGGGCCGTCAGACGTTCGCTGCGGTGGAAGTCGATCCCCGTCAGGTAGAAGAGGCTCGAAGACGGGGTCGCGAAGAGGCCGTCGGCCGGCAGCGAACGCATCCTGCCGCGCGCGGCTTCGAGCCGTCGGAGGTAGATTTCACGCGTGGACGTCATGGGGCGGATGCTAGCAGAGTCGTGCGGGGCCGGGGCGCGCCGGGCGGCGGTCGCCGGCCTCGCCCTCGCGCTCGTCGGGGCCGCCGGGTGCCGTCGCGGCGCGGACCTCGTTTTCCGCGGGGCGCCGGTGGTGCTCATCTCCGTGGACACGCTGCGGGCCGATCATCTGCCGGCGTACGGGTATCGGGAAGTCGCCACACCCAACCTCGACGCCCTGCGGTCCGACGCCGTCCTCTTCGAGAACGCCTACTCGCATGTCCCTCTGACCCTGCCCTCGCACACGTCCATCTTCACCGGCCTGCTGCCGCCTCAGAACGGCGTCCGGGACAATCTGGGCTACGAGCTCGGTCCTCGCCCCGTCACCCTGGCCGCCTTGCTGAAGGCGAACGGCTACGCGACCGGGGGTGCCGTGTCGACGGTCATCCTCTCCCACGCTACGGGCATCTCCCGGGGGTTCGACTTCTACGAAGACAACGTCGAGCCGACGAAGATCAACCAGCCCATCGGCCGCGTCCAGCGGGGCGGAAGCGACACCCAGGCCCTGCTGGCGGAGTGGGTCGGCGGCCGCGGGGCAAAGCCGTTCTTCGCGTTTCTCCACCTCTTCGAGCCGCACACTCCCTATGATCCGCCCGAGCCGTACAAGTCCCGGTACAAGCTCGCGTACGACGGCGAGATCGCACGTGCCGACGAGATCGTCGGCACGTTCATCTCCTTTCTCCGTGAGCGCGACCTGTACGAGCGCTCCCTCATCATCTTCCTGTCCGACCACGGGGAAGGCCTGAACGAGCACGGCGAGGACGAACACGGCGTGCTCCTCTACCGCGAGGACATCCACGTGCCCCTCATGGTCAAGTTTCCGCAGTCGCGGCGCCACGGAGAGACCGTGAAGGCACCGGTCGCGCTGGTCGACGTCTTTCCGACCGTTGCCGAGGTCGTCGGCATCGCCGTCCCGGCGGGGCTCGCCGGGAGACCGTTGACGGCGGCCCTGAGGACATCGACGTCCGGATCCTCGGGGCCTCCGCGGCGGATCTACGGCGAGACGCTCTACCCCCGCCTCCATCTGGGCTGGAGCGACCTGGCTTCGCTGATCGACGACCGCAATCAGTACATCCAGTCGCCGCGCTCCGAGCTCTACGACATCGTGTCGGACCCGGGAGAGAAACACGACCTCGCCGAGCAGCTTCCGCCGGCGTTTCGCTCGATGCGGGCAGAGTTGGAGCGGATGCCCCGGCCCCTTCAGCCCCCCGGCAGCTCGGACCCGGAGACGATCAAGAAACTCGCGGCTCTGGGCTATGTCAGCGCTTCCGCGGTGGACCTGACGAAGAAGGACCTGCCGGCGCCGCGCGACCGCATCGGCGCCGTCGCCCAACTGAAGGCGGGGTTCACCGCGCTCCAGGAGGCCCGGTACGAGGACGCCGCCCGAATCTTCGGGGCGTTGCTGAAGACCGAGCCCGGGATGACGGATGTCTGGCAGATGTATTCCGACGCCTGCATGCGGCTCGGTCGCGAGCAGGAGTCGCTCATGGCGCTCGAGGAGGCGGCGCGCCTGTCTCCGGGGAACCCCCAGATTCTGATGGCTCTCTCGAACCATTACCTCGAGACGGGCAACTTCGCCGAAGCCAAGCGGCACGCCGAAGCGGTGGGTGAGGCGGGCACCACGAGCCCGCACGAGAATCTCGCGCGCATCGCCCTGGCGGAGGGGGACCTCGACGCGGCCGAGCGGGAATCGAGGGCAGCGATCGCGAAGTCGCCGCACCGGCGGATCCCGCACCTGATGCTGGGCCGGGTCCTGCATGACCGCCGCGACTACGCGGGTGCGCTCGCCGAGCTCGAGCTGGCCGACCGGCCCCGGGCCGGATCCGCCGCACCGCTCCAGAACCTGAACTTCCTCCGCGGCGACAGCCTCGCGCGTCTCGGCCGCGAGGCAGAGGCGGAGACGGCGCTGCGCCAGGAGATTCACGACTTTCCCCAGAATTTCGCTCCGTGGCCGGCGCTGGCGATGCTCTACGCGAGCCAGGGGCGCGAGGCCGAGGCGCGAAAGGCCCTCTCCGATCTCGTCAAGGACGTGCATACGCCCGAGGCATACTTCGCCGCGATCCAGACCTACGAAGTCCTGGGCGACCCCGCGGCGGCCGCCGGACTGCGGGCCGAGCAGCGCCGGCTCTTCCCGGGCGCGCGCGAAAGGAAGATCTCCGTCGGAGGGTAGGGCCGCCCTTACGGCAGCCCGTGCAGTCCGGCGGGCCCTTCCGTCAAGCCGAGCTCAGGTCCTGTCATCCCGAGCGAAGCGAGGGATCCCTCGAGCCACGGTGCCGCTGCTAAAGGGATCCCTCGTCGCTGCGCTCCTCGGGATGGCAGCAGGGGGGTTGTCTCTCGTCGAGCCGCGGCGGGCCCCCATTTCACACAGAGCGAAGCGAGGGATCCCTTTCGAGCCACGGCACGGCTGCCAACGCTCCTCGGCATGAGGGGAGGCGGGGTTGTCTCTCGTTGAACCGCGGCGGGCCCCCGATGTCATCCTGAGCGAAGCGAGGGATCCCTTTCGAGCCACGGAGCCGGTGCTAAAGGGATCCCTCGTCGCTGCATTTCTCAGGATGGCAGGGAGTGTCACTTCCTCAGGTCCCTGCCCGTCATCTCCCGCGGCGGCTGCAGCCGCTGGAGCGCGAGCAGCGTCGGCGCGACGTCGGACAGGCTCCCGCCGTCGGCGAGCACCCCCCGCTTCGCGCAGAGGATCAGGGGAACCGGGTTGCTCGTGTGCGCCGTGTGGGGCTGGCCGGTCTGCGCGTCGAGCATCTGTTCGGCGTTGCCGTGGTCGGCCGTCATCAGCAGCAGCACTCCGGCGTCCTTGCACGCGGCCTCGAGGATCCCGAAGCAGCGATCCAGAGTCTCGATGGCGGAGATCGTCTCGGGAAGTTTCCCCGTGTGGCCGACCATGTCGGCGTTGGCGTAGTTCACGACGAGCCCGCCGAACGCCCCTCCGCGGAGGGCCCGGACGGCCTCTTCCGTGATCTGAGCGGCGCTCATTTCGGGATGCAGGTCGTAGGTCGCGCCCTTCCAGGACGGGACCAGGATCCGCTCTTCCCCCGGATAGGGCTCCTCGACGCCCCCGTTGAAGAAGTACGTCACGTGCGCGTACTTCTCGGTTTCGGCCAGCCGCAGGTTTCGCACTTTATTTTCGGCCCAGACGTCGGCGAGGATGTGCGTCAGGTTCTGTGGCGGGAAGGCGGCGGGAAGACCGAACTCGCGCTTGTACTCGGTGAAGCCGACGAAGTGGATGCGCGGGGGCTTCGGGCGCGGAAAGTCCGAGAAAGCCTCATCGTTCAATGCCCGGGTGATCTGGCGCGCGCGGTCGGCGCGGAAGTTGAAGAAAATGACGGCGTCGCCATCGCGGATCGGACCGGCGGGCTCGCCGTCTTCGGAAGATGACGGTCGGCTGGATGAACTCGTCGGATTCGTCGCGAGCGTACGCGGCCTCGACGGCCTCGGTCGCGCTCGCGGCATGCAGGCCGGACGAGAAGACGAGGGCCTGGTAGGCCCGCGCCACGCGGTCCCAGCGCTTGTCGCGATCCATTGCGTAGTAGCGCCCCGAGACGGTGGCGATCTTTCCTCGTCCGCCGGAGAGCTCGCGCTCCAGTCGCGCGATGTAAGCCAGAGCCGACCTCGGGGGAGTGTCGCGACCGTCGGTGAAGACGTGGACTCGAACGCGGGGGACGCCGGCCTTCGCCGCCGCCTCCAGGAGGCCCGTCAAGTGCCGCTCGTGCGAGTGAACGCCTCCGTCGGAGAGAAGGCCCATCAGATGGAGCGTGGCTCGACGGTGTCTTGCCTGCTCCATGGCGGCCGACAGGGCGGGATTCTCGAAGAAGGACCCGTCGCGCAGGGCAAGGTCGATTCGCAGGAGGTCCTGCGGAACCATCCGGCCGGCGCCGAGCGTCAGGTGGCCGACCTCGGAATTGCCCATCACTCCCGCCGGTAAACCGACCGCCTCGCCGGACGCCTCGAGGAGCGTCCACGGAAACTCGGCCAGCCAGCGGTCGTAGATCGGTGTGCGGGCGCGGGAGATGGCGTTGCCCGGAGAGGGCGGCGCATGGCCCCAGCCGTCGCAGATCAGGAGAAGGACGGGGGCCGTCTTCAAGCGCGGGCGGCCGGGCGGCGAGAGTCCACGAATGCGCTTCGCGCGCGCGCCGGGCGCGGGAGCCGCCGCTCGAGATCCGAGACGACGTGCATGTACGTGATGTAGGCGTCGTACGGGGACTCGAAGGGCGAGAAATAGGCGTGCACGGCCCCGTCTCCGGAGGGCTTCGTCGCCATGTAGTAGAAGTGATCGGACGTCGAGAGGCGCCGGAAGTCGCGCAGCAGTTCTTCGGACCCGACTGCTCGGACGCGCGCCTCGAGGGCAAAGAGCCTGGACAGGGCATCCTTCTGAAGGTCATTGCCCTGCCAGGCCGATAGGTCGCGCGCCTCGTCCGCCCAGGACAGGATCCGGGGCGCCGAGAGGGTGTCCGACCGCGGCAGCATCGCGACCGCCTGGGAAGGGGTCAGAAACATGGCGCCGCGCCGGGCCAGGCGCCCGTCGACCCAGGCTTCGAAGAATTCGAAGATCCCGGTCTCCCGCCTCTGGTGCTCGCCGAAGGTCTCGAAGTCCATGAAGAGCGAAACGACGTCCCCGTCGATTCCCGAGATCCAGCGATCGTATTTCGCAGCCGTGAGAGGCCATTCGTCCCAGCTTCGGTTGGAGAACCGGAATGCGATGTCGTCCGAGAGGGGGTAGTTGCGCAGCAAGAGGGGCAGGCCGCCCGGTGTTGCCGCCCGAAAGACGTGATTGGGCGCCCGGGGTCCGAGCAGCGGTTCGACGCCGTCGGCGAGAACGCCGAGGTATCCCTCTTGCTCGAGGAAAGCCGCCAGCGCGTCCGAGTAGATGAGCTCCGTGTTCCGAAAAACGCGCGTCTCGGCACCGAGATCTTCCCGGACCCGCTCGCGATGAATGCGGATCTGCTCGGCGAATTCCGTCGGCGATGCCAGCCATGCGAGCGAATGGTGCGACGTCTCCGCGAGGAACTCCACCCGGCCGGTCGCGAAGAGGCGGCGAAAGGCGTCGCGGACGTCCGGGGCGGCCTCGCGCAGTTGCTCGAGGAGGCAGCCCGAGAGAGAGAACGAAACGGCAAAGCGGGGATGCCGGGCCAGAAGCCGCTCGAGCATGGCGGTCGCCGGGAGGTAGCAGAGATCGGCGACGCGCCGCAGGATCCCCCGGTTGGCGGCTTCGTCGAAGTAATGGTGCTCGCGTCCCACGTCGAAGTAGTTGTAGCGGCGCAGCCGGTATGGCTGATGAACCTGAAAATAGAGGCAAACCGGAATCATGGCGTCGTCGGCCATTCTCCCACCAATTCCCGATAGACAGCGAGGCATCGCACGGCCGCATCGCGCCACGACATGCGCCGCACTTCCTCGCGGCCGTGCACCGAGAGGCTTGCGGAGAGCGGGGGGAACTGGAGCACCGAGAGGACCTTGGATGCCAGGTCTTCGACGTCGCCGAACTCCACGCGCAGGACGTTGCGCACGACCTCCGATACGCCGGCGGTCTTCGAAACGATCACCGGGGTTCCCTGTTGCAGGGCCTCGAGGGCCGTGAGGCCGAAGGGCTCCGACGCCGACGGCATGACGTACACGTCGGCCCGGGCGTAGAGCCGGTCGAGTTCGGCGGGCGGCAGGAATCCCGTGAAGAGAAATCGCCGTTGCAGCCCGTGCTGGGCCACCCGTTCGATCATGGCCCGCATCCGGTCGCCCGAGCCGGCGACGGCGAACCGGACCCGGGGCATCTCGCGCGCCACGCGGGCCGCGGCCTCGACGAAGTAGTCGGGTCCCTTCTGCCACGTGATCCGTCCCGCGAAGAGGACGAGGGGATCGCCTTCCCCGACCGACCAGTCGCCCACCGACTCCCTCGCGTCGATCGCGTTGTGCACGACACGCAGGCGGTCCGGATGGACCGCATACTTGCGCTCGACGATCTCGGCCGTGTAGCTGGAGACCGCGATGACGCGGTCGGCCTGGGACAGGCCGAATTGTTCCACCGCAGCCACGAATCCGCCCTCACCGCCGCCGGTACGGTCGAACTCGGTGGCATGCACGTGGAGAACGAGGGGCTTGCCGGTCGCGCGTCGGGCCTCGACGCCGCCGAGGAATGTGAGCCAGTCATGGGCGTGGATGAGATCGAAGTTCTCACGGGCGGCAATGCGCGCGGCCGCGGCAGCGTACCGAAGGACCTCCCGGGGCAAGTCGGGCCCATAGTTGCCCGTGAAGGTCGCTCCGGCGCTGACGGCGGCCTGCCTCGCCTCCTCGTAAAGGAGGTCCGTGACGTACGGCCGCAGGAGGCTCGGGATGCGGCGCAGCCGCAGCAGGGAGCTCCTGCCTCTTCGTCCCGCCGCGCGCGGCGAGCCCTCACGCGACGACAGGATTTTCAGGCGAGGCGAGACCTGGCCGACGGAGCGGTGGGGAAGCACCAGCGTGACGTCGGTATCCAGCTCCGTGAGGCCCCGCACCAGGCCCTCGCAGGCGACGCCGAGGCCGCCGCTGATGTAGGGAGGGAACTCCCAGCCGAGCATGAGGACTCGCATGGATCCGTCCTGCGTGCGTTGTGAGCCTCGAGGCGTCGGACGAGCACGGTTTCGACGACTCATGACTCACGACTCACGACACTCCGTTCTCCCCGAGCAGGTGCGTGTACAGGACGCGAGCGACCTCCGCGACGCTCCACGCCTGGGCGAAGCAGCCACGGGGCGTGTGCGGCGGATCGCCATCGAACATCTCGGAGAGGAACCCGAGGCCCGCCTCGCGTACATGGGCTCGCAGAGGCGCGAGCAGTGCCCGCATCGCCCTTCGCGAGTCCGCCGTGTTGCCGAAAACCCGGAAGTGCGCGTCGGCGAAGGCACCCATGAGCCACGGCCACACGGTACCCTGGTGGGCGGCGGCCAGACGCGCGTGCTCGTCTCCCGCGCAGCTGCCGCGGTAGCGGGGATCGGCAGCGTCGAGCGTGCGCAGGCCAAAGGGCGTCAGCAGCTCGCGGCGCACGGCCCAGTACACGGAGCGCGCGCGATGCGGCGGGAGCAGGTCTTCCGTCAGCGAGACCGCGAGCAGCTGGTTCGGGCGCAGGCTCGGATCCGGCCCGCCCTCACCCACGACGTCGTAGAGGTAGCCCTTCTCCCCGCACCAGAACATCTCGTTGAAGCGCCGCGCGACGTGCCATGCATCGGATTCGAGCTCGCGGGCCCGCCCGGTCTCCTCCGCGAGGCGTTCGAGCCGGGCCGCGCTCTTCAGGGCCGCGTGCCACAGCGCGTTGACCTCGACGGCGCGGCCGGACCGTGGCGTCACCGGAGCGCCCTCGACGACGGCGTCCATCCACGTCAGCGCCTTGCCCGGGGCGTTCCCGACGAGCAGGCCGTCCGGCCCGACGCCGATTCCGAAACGCGTCCCGCGCCGATATGCGTCGATGACCGAGCGCACGGCTCCGAGCAGGGGCGACGGCTGACCCGGGCTCTTGCGGGCCCGGCCGAACCACTCGACTGCGAGGACGAACCACAGGGACGCATCGATCGAGTCGTACTCGGCGTCGCCCTCTTCACCCGAGAAGTGGCCCGGGATCAAGCCGTCCCGGCGTCCCGCCGCGAACGTGTTGAGCACGCGCGCCACGGTCCCGGTCCGGCCGGTCGCGAGTGCCAGGCCGGGCGCCGCGACCATGGACTGCCGGCCCCAGTCGGCCAGCCAGGGGTAACCCGCGAGAATCGAGGCCCGGCGGTGATCCGGCTCGACCAGGAAGCACTCCGCCCGGCGCGAGAGCTCGTCGAAGACGGGGTCCTTCGTGCGGGCGAACGTCTGGCGGCGCCGACGTTCCTCGTCCAGGAAGTGGTCGGGGTCGGCGGCCACCTCGTCGAGGGAGAAGAGCGCAAAGGCCCGGGCATCCGGCCGCAGCGTCCACTCCCACTCGATCGGGCTCCACAGGTCCTCCTCCGCGTCGTAGCCCCGTGCGACCTCCTCGGCGTACGAGAAATTGCGGTACCAGAGGGGCTCCGCGCGAGTCGAGGCAAAGACGCCCCGCAGGTACAGGCGCGGCAGATAGGGCAGGGGTCGGACCCAGGAGACCTCGCCTCGGACCTCCGTCGCCTGGTCCCAGTCGGTCGTCTCGTGCTGGAGCCGGTGCGAGCCGCGGAAAGCCACGAGCGGCCGCACGCGCAGAGTGACCTCGGTCCTCCCTCGGTTGACGTAGCGCGCAATGGCCACCGACCGGTCGCGCACGAGGCAGAGCGACCGCTCGATCGCGAAATCCGCGGTCTCATGCCTCCAGGTGGGAAACGGCTCGAGCCGGAACTCCGCCAGACTCTGCCGTCCGTCCGGGTGCGTGGCGCCCCGGTACGTCTGTGTGGAAATCCCGGTCGTCACTCCCCGGGCCGTCACGAATTCGTCGCAGCCCGACACGAGCATCCATCGGCGCCTCGGCGGCGGAATTGCAGGCACGTACCAGCCGTGGTAACGGCGGGTACGAACCCCGGCGACGGTTCCGCAGGCAAAGCCTCCGAGGCCGTCGGTCTCCAGCCACTCGAGGCCGCTCGAGCGCTCTGCGAGCTCCGCGGCCGACCACTCGAGCGGCTTGCGGCGCTCCGAGGCGATGCGTTCTTCTTTGGGTACGGGCGCGTGAAACCTCTGGCGGCGATTCTCTATCAGATGGGTGTCGAGTTCGAGTCTCCCGGGAGGTTCATGCCGTCTTCGCCGAACCAGGATGCAATGCCCTGGGAGCGTAATAAGATCCCCGTCGTCAGGAGGGCGAGTTGAGCACGAAGCCCAAATCCCTGGAAGAGCTGTGCGTGGACACGATCCGCACGCTTTCGATCGACGCGGTCCAGAAGGCCAATTCCGGGCATCCGGGCCTGCCTCTCGGAGCGGCTCCCATGGCGTACGTACTGTGGTCCCGGCACCTGCGTCACAACCCGCGGGACCCGCACTGGGCCGACCGCGACCGCTTCGTGCTGTCGGCGGGGCACGGCTGCATGCTTTTGTACAGCCTGCTGTACTTGACAGGCTACGACCTGTCGCTCGACGATCTCAAGGCCTTCCGCCAATGGGGCAGCCGCACGCCCGGGCATCCCGAAGTGCTTCTGACTCCGGGCGTCGAGGCCACGACCGGCCCTCTCGGACAGGGAACGGCGAACGCCGTCGGAATGGCGATGGCCGAGCGCTGGCTGGCCAACCGGTTCAATCGCCCCGGCCACGAGATCGTGGATCACCGCACGTTTGCGATCGTCGGAGACGGCGATCTGATGGAGGGAATCTCCTCGGAAGCGGGGTCCCTGGCCGGCCACCTCGGCCTCGGAAGGCTGACCTATCTCTACGACGACAATCACGTCACGCTCGACGGGCCGACCTCGTGGAGCTTCACCGAGGATGTCCTGCGGCGATACGAGGCATACGGCTGGCAGGTGTTGCGCGTCGAGAACGGAAACACGGACCTCGAGGCGATCGATGCAGCGATCCGCACGGCGGTGTCGCAGCAGGAGCGCCCGACGATCGTCGCCGTGCGCACGACGATCGGGTACGGCTCCCCGCACAAGGCGGGGACCTCGGCCGCGCACGGCAGTCCGCTCGGCGTCGAAGAGGTCGCGCTCACCAAGAAGGCGCTCGGCTGGCAGTGGACCGAACCGTTCTTCGTGCCCGAAGAAGCCCTGGTGCGATTCCGCACTGCCGTCGACGGCGGGGCCCGCGCCCAGGCCGACTGGGATCGCCGTTTCGAAGCTTACGCAAAGGAGCATCCGGATCTGGCCGAGCTCTGGCGTACCGAGCGCAAGGGGGCACTGCCGCCGGGCTGGGATGCCGGCCTGCCAGCCTGGAAGCCGGGCGAGGCGGTGGCCACGCGCGTCGCATCGGGCAAGACGATCAACGCGATCGCCGCGCGCGTGCCGTGGCTACTCGGCGGCGACGCCGACCTCTCCGAGTCCACGAAGACGAAGATCGAGGGCGCGGGGGATTTCGACGGCCGGGCGGGCTCGGGAAACAACGTCCACTATGGCGTTCGCGAGCACGCGATGGCGGCGATCGCCAACGGCATGGCGTATCACGGCGGCGTGCGGCCGTTCGTGGCCACGTTCTTCTGCTTCTCGGACTACATGCGCCCCTCCGTGCGGCTGGCCGCGTTGAACGAGCTCTCGACCATTTTCGTGTGGACGCACGACTCGATCGGCCTCGGCGAGGATGGTCCGACCCACCAGCCCGTCGAGCACCTGATGTCCCTGCGCGCGATTCCGCACCTGACCGTGATGCGGCCCGGCGACGCCAACGAGACAGCCGAGTGCTGGCGGGCAGCGATCGAGCATCGCGGCGGCCCGGTCGGCCTCGTGCTGTGCCGGCAGAACCTTCCGGTCCTCGACCGTTCCGGCAGGAGGGGCGACGCCTCGCGCGGCGGCTACGTTCTCGCGGAGGCCTCGGGGGGTCCCCCGAAGATGATCCTGATGGCCACCGGGTCGGAGTTGCAGCTCGCCGTCGCCGGGCGGGAGAAGCTCCAGGCCGAGGGCGTTGCGACGCGCGTCGTCTCCATGCCCTGCTGGGAGCTCTTCGACGCGCAGCCCCGCGAGTATCGGGAAGACGTGCTGCCCGCGGCGATTCGCGCCCGGCTGTCCATCGAAGCGGGCATCACCCTGGGCTGGCAGAAATACGTCGGCGACGCAGGCGGATCGATCGGCCTCGATCGCTTCGGCGCATCCGCGCCGGGCGAGGTCGTGATGCGCGAGCTCGGATTCACCGTCGAGCACGTCGTGCGGTTCGCCAGGGGGCTCTTGCGATGAGGGTCGGCGTCAGCTGTGACCACGCCGGCTTCCCGCTCAAGCAGGAGGTCATCGACCTCGCCGCCCGGCTCGGCCACACGGTCGAGGACTTCGGCACGTTCTCGACCGAGGCGGTGGACTATCCCGACTATGCGCGCGCCGTGGCCGTCGCGGTCCGGGAGGGCCGCTGCGACCGCGGAATCGTGCTCTGCGGCAGCGGCGTGGGGGCCTCGGTCGCGGCGAACAAGGTTCCGGGGTCGCGGGCCGCGATGTGCCACGACACTTTTTCCGGCGCGCCAGGGCGTCGAGGACGACGACATGAACGTCCTCTGCCTCGGTGCGCGGGTCATCGGGCCGCTGCTCGCGGCGGAGGTCGTGACGGCCTTCCTCGGTGCGAAGTTCTCCGGGGCGGAGCGTCACCGGCGCCGCCTCGACAAGGTCAACGCGATTGAAGCGGACGCCCGCCGGGGCGTCTTCGACCAGAAACCAGGGAGGTCTGCATGACCGCGAATCCGTTGAAGAGGCTGGGAGAGCTCGGCCAGAGCGTCTGGTACGACTTCATCCGCCGCGACCTGTACCACGGCCCAGAGCTCGCAGCGGCTGATCGACGAGGACGGCCTGCGCGGCATGACCTCGAACCCGACGATCTTCCAGAAGGCCATCGCGGACTCGCAATCTCTACGACGAGGACATTCGCCGCGCGGGGGCCGCGGGCAAGGACGCCCGGGGCGATCTTCGAGGCCCTCGCCGTCGCCGACGTCAGCGCCGCCGCCGACGCCTTCCGGCCGGTCTTCGAGGCGAGCGGCGGCGACGACGGTTTCGTTTCGATCGAGGTCTCGCCTGCACCTGGCGCGCGACACGCAGGGCACGATCGCCGAGGCGCGCCGGCTCTGGAGTGCCTGCGCGCGCCCGAACGTCATGGTCAAGATCCCCGGCACTGCCGAGGGCGTTCCCGCGATCCGGCAGTGCCTCGCCGAAGGAATCAACATCAACATCACACTGCTCTTCTCCGTGGCGCGTCACCGCCAGGTGATGGAGGCCTACCTGTCGGCGCTCGAGGACCGCGTCGACGGCGGGCAGGCCGATCGACCGGATTCGGTCGGTGGCGAGCTTCTTCGTCTCGCGCGTGGACACGAACGTCGACGGCAAGCTCGACGCCAGGACCAAGGCGGGGGATGCGAAAGCGCAGGGCGCTGCGGTCCAGGCTCGCGATCGCCAACGCGCGGCTGGCCTACGAGGCGTTCGAGGAGGTCTTCGCCGCGCCCGCGTTTCCGCGGCTCTCAAAGCCAGGGGCGCCCGGCTCCAGCGGCCACTCTGGGCCTCGACGTCCACGAAGGATCCGGCGCTGCCCGACCTCTACTACGTCGAAGCGCTGGTCGCGCCCGACTCGGTCGACACGATGCCTCCCGAGACCTTCGAGGCGTACCGCGACCACGGAGACCCGAAGGTCCGGATTCGCGACGACCGGGACGTCGCGCACGCGGACTTCCGGGCTCTCATGGAGCTCGGAATCTCGATGGACGACGTGGCCCGGGAGCTCGAGAACGAGGGGGTCCGGAAATTCGCCGACTCGTTCGATGCCCTGCTCGAGGCGATCGCGGCAAAAGACCGTTCCATGAGGGTGGCGTGAGCCAGAGAGCCCGGGCGGTGGCCGGGGAGTGAGCGGGACGACGGCCGTGGCGGCCGCGCCGCGGCGCGCGGAGGAGGCGATCCGGCCTCCGGCGAGCCTCGTCATCTTCGGCGCCTCCGGCGACCTGGCACGGCGCCTGCTCGCACCTGCGATCGCGCACCTGAACCGGGACGGCGCCATCTCGCCGGAGTTTGCGATCGTCGGGGTCGGGCGCACGCCCTACACGGACGACGCCTTCCGGGCGCACCTGGAGGGCGGGGCCCGCGAGTTCACGCCTCCCACGCAGGGCCGCACGGGCGAGATGCCGACGACCTGCCAGTATGTTGCGGGCGACTTCGGCGATCCGTTGCTCTTTGGCCGGATCCGCTCCGCGCTCGAGGCGATCGAAAGCCGGCGCGGGGGAGCGCGCAACCGCATCTTCTACTTCGCGACGCCTCCCGAGGCGGACGAGACGATCGTCGCGGCGCTCGGCCGCGAGGGGCTCGCCCGCGTCGAAGATGGCTGGGTTCGGGCCGTCGTCGAGAAGCCGTTCGGCCATGACCTCGAGTCGGGCCGGCACCTGAACCGGGTGCTCCTCTCGGTCTTTCCGGAGAAACAGATCTACCGGATCGACCATTATCTCGGCAAGGAGACGGTCCAGAACATCTTCGTCCTGCGATTCGCCAACGGCATCTTCGAGCCGCTGTGGAATCACCGCTACATCGACCACGTGCAGATCTCGGTGGCCGAGGCCGTCGGCGTGGGCCACCGAGCGGGGTTCTACGAGAGCGCGGGTGTCCTGCGGGACATGTTTCAGAACCATCTGCTGCAGCTGCTGACGCTCACTGCGATGGAGCCCCCGGCCGCGTACGAGGCGGACGCCATCCGCGCCGAGAAGGTCAAGGTCCTCGAGTCCATCCGGCCGTTCCCCGAGGAGGCCATCGATGATTGGGCCGTCCGCGGGCAGTACGGGCCCGGGGTCGTGGACGGCAAGAAGGTGGCAGGCTACCGCGAAGAACCGAAGGTCGACCCGGCATCGGCCACACCGACGTATGCGGCGATCCGCGTGGCCATCGACAACTGGCGCTGGGCCGGCGTTCCCTTTTACCTGCGCTCGGGCAAGCGGCTGGGGAAACGGGTGAGCGAAATCGCGATCGAGTTCAAGGGCGTGCCGCACCGCTTCTTCTCGAAGGCGTCCGGAGAGCTCGCGCCCAACGTGCTGCGCCTCCACATCCAGCCCGACGAGGGCGTCTCGCTGAAGTTCGGCGTGAAAATCCCGGGCTCCGTCCTCCAGATCCAGCCCGTCTACATGGACTTTCCCTACTCGAAGCTCGGCGCCCCCATCGCCGGCGGTTACGAGCGCCTGCTCCTGGACGTCACGCACGGAGACCAGACGCTCTTCATTCGCGGCGACGAGGCGGAGCACGCCTGGGAGGTCCTGACCCCGATCCTGAATGCCTGGGCGAAGGTCGCGCCGCCCGAGTTTCCCAACTATGCCGCCGGTACGTTCGGGCCCGAGGCGGCCGACCGGTTTCTCGAGCGCGACGGGCGCCGGTGGAGGACGCTGTAGCGGCCAGGGCGCGCGGGCAGGTTCGATAGGATCTGCCCATGCTGAGCCTGCTTCTCTCTCTGGCCCTTTCGGCTCCGGCGCCCGGCGAGCTCGTGTCCGGATACATCGAGAAGTACTTCGAGACCTTCCCGAGCAGGGCGACCGAGGCGGGCCGCCACGACCGGGACGCCGAGCTCGAAGACTTGACGCCCGATCGCCTGCGCGGCTGGGTGGACTTCAACGCCCGGACCCTGACGCAGCTCGACGCGGAGCTTGCGTCTCCCGGGCTTTCGGAGGACGATCGGCTGGACGCCGAGCTCCTGCGCGCACAGGTCCGCGGGCAGCTTCACGAGTTCGAGACCCTGCGGCGGGCGTCCCGCGACCCGCTCTTCTGGACCAACATCGCCGGAAATGCGACCGTCTTCCTGCTCGTGCGCGAGGATCGGCCGCTTTCCGATCGCCTTTCGGCGGCGCGCGATCGAGTCCGCCAGATTCCGAGGCTCTGCCGCCAGGCGCAGCAGTCCATTGCGGCGACTTCCCGGGTCCAGGTCGCGCCCGATTTCGCGCGAATCGCGGCCGGCCAGGCCCGAGCCTCGGCGAGCTTTTACCGACAGGGCTTCGCCGGGCTCTACGCCGGCGAGGAAAGGAAGGCAGCCGAGCGCGACGCGGCGGCGGCCGCGGCGGCTCTCGAGAGCCTCGGAGACTATTTCGAGGAAGTCACCCGGACGGCCACCGGCTCTCCTCGCCTGGGCACCGACTACAGGGAGGCGCTTCGCATCGCGACCGGCGAGCCGGACCCCGACGCACTTCTCGCGCGGGCCACGGCGGATCTCGCGGCAAAGCGCAGGGAGGCCGCGGAATACGGGCGCTCCGTCTGGAAGGAGATCTTCCCGGACACGCAGCCTCCCGCCTCCGACCGCGAGGTGCTGTCGAAGCTCTTCGCCCGGGTCTCGGCGGACCGGGCGAAAACGACCGAGGAATTCGTCGAGGACTACCGCAAGCAGGTTGCCGAGCTCAACGCCTACCTGCACGCCCACGAGATCGTGACCCTTCCCGATCCTCTGACCCTCTACACGGACCGTTCGCCCGGCTATTTCGTCGGGCAGAGCGTGGGCGGCGTTTACCCGGCCGGACCGTACTCTCCCGACGCAAAGACCCTCTGGTTCCTGCCGACGCCACCCGACAGCGCCACGCCCGCGCAGCGCGACGGGTTCTTTCGCGACTTCAACCACCACTTCAACGTCATGATCACGCCCCACGAGATCCTGCCGGGCCACTACCTGCAGCTGAAGGTCGCCGCGCATCTCCCGCGCAAGGTCCGGGCCCTCTTTCCCGACGGCGTGTACGTCGAGGGTTGGGGAACCTTCTCCGAGCGGCTCATGCTCGATCTCGGATGGGGTGGCCCGCTCGACCGGCTCGCGCACCTGAAGAAGCAGATGGAGAACATCGCCCGAGCAATCGTCGACGTGAGCGTCCACACGAAGGACATGCCGCGCGAGGAAGTCATCCGCTTCGTCCGGGAAGACGCCCTGCAGGACGAGCAGTTCGCCTCGAACATGTGGACGCGCGCGATCACGTCTCCGACGCAGATCACGACCTACTACCTCGGCTATCGGCAGGTCACGGACCTCTACAACGCGGTGAAGGCGGCGCGCGGGACGAACTTCCGTCTCAAGGACTTCATGGACGGGATGCTCGCGCCCGGCCCCGTCCCTCTGTCGCGCTGTCGCGACCTCCTTTTGCCTGGCGGAACCGGTCCGCAGGCTGCCGACTAGGCCTCCTTGACCTCGGCCTTCCCGGCCTTGGACTGCGCGATGATCTTGTCCTGGAGGGAGTGGGGCACTTCGGCGTAGTGCGAGAACTCGAGGTGGAAGGAGCCTCGACCCTGCGTGATGGACCGCAGCTGCGCTCCGTAGGTCAGCAGCTCCGCCATCGGCACCTGCGCCTTGATCACCGTGTCGTCCTCCGTGGCGTCCATGCCCTGGACGTGTCCGCGGCGCGAGGACAGGTCGCCCATGAGATCGCCGACGTACTCGTTCGGGGCGGTGATCTCCACGCTCATGACGGGCTCGAGGAGCGTCGGCTTCGCCTGGGCCATCGCCTCCTTGTACGCGAGGGCGCCGGCGAGCTTGAAGGCGAGCTCCGAGGAGTCCACGTCGTGGTACTGCCCGTCGTAGAGGGTGACCCGGAAATCGACCATCGGATATCCGGCGAGGAACCCCTTGCGGCGGACCTCCTGGATGCCCTTCTCGACGGCAGGGATGAAGTTGCGCGGGATCGCACCTCCGTAAATGTCGTCCACGAACTCGAAATCCTTGCCTCGCGGCAAGGGCTCGACGCGAATCCGGCAATCGGCGAACTGGCCATGGCCGCCGGTCTGTTTCTTGTGGCGGCCGTGCGCCTCGGCCTTCTTCGTGATCGTCTCGCGGTAGGGCACCTTGGGCGGATGGAGGATGACCTCGACGCCGTAGCGTTTCTTGAGCCGCGCGACGGCGATCTCGACGTGCAGCTGGGAGGCTCCGGCGAGGTGGAACTCCTTCGTCTCCTCGTCGCGCTGGAAGGCGAGAGAGGGGTCCTCCTCGATCAGCTTGTGGAGCGCGGTCGAAATCTTGTCCTCGTCGCCCTTCGTCTTCGGCTCGATCGCGTAGGCGATCGAGGCCTCCGGCACGGAGAGGGGAGGCAGCACGACGGCGTTGTCCTTGGTCGTGAGGGTGTCACCCGTGAAGGTCTCCTTCAACTTTGCGACGGCCACGATGTCGCCGGCGCGTGCCTCCGGCACGTTGACGTGCTCCTTGCCCTGCGGAAGAAAGAGGCCGGAGAAGCGCTCGTGCGAACCCCGGGTCGCGTTCCAGTAGTTGCCATCGGACTGGAAATGGCCGGCGAGGACGCGCAGGTAGGAGATGCGCCCGGCGAAGGGGTCGGAGACCGTCTTGAACACCTGCGCGACCGCGTGGTCCTGCTCGTTGCAGAACACCACGACCGGTTTCCCGTCCTTGCCGACGCCCTCGGCGCGGCGGCCCTCCGGCGAGGGCAGCAGAGCCGCGCAGGCATCGAGGATGCGAACGGCCCCGATGCCGGATGCCGACGAGGCACACAGGACCGGGAAGACCTTGCGCTCGAGAATCTCCCGTTTCAGGCCCGGCAGGATGTCCTGGGCCTCGAGCGTTCCCTGCGCGAAGAACTTCTCCATGAGATCGTCCTCGCCCTCGGCCACCATTTCGACGAGCTTCTCGTGTTCCTCCCTGGCTCGCTCGGCCAGGTCCGCGGGGATCGGGCCGTCGAGGCGCTTGCCCCCCTCGTGGAGGTGCGACTCCATCCGCACGAGGTCCACGGTCCCGCGAAAGCCCTTCTCCTCGCCGACGGGGATCTGGAGCGCGACGACGCCGCGGCCGAACTTCTTGCGGATGGCCTCCATGACGCGGTCGAACGAGGCGCGCTCGCGGTCCATCCGATTGACGACGAAGAGAACGGGCCGCCCGAACTCCTGCGCGAACTTCCAGGCGCGCTCGGTCTGCACCTCGACGCCGGAGACGGCGTCGAGCACGATGAGGGCGGCGTCGGCGGCGTAAACGGCGGCGCGCGCCTCCGGCGCGAAGATGCCGTATCCCGGGGCATCCAGGAAGTTGATCCGCGTGTCGCGATGCATCGCGTGGGCGCACGCCAGGTTGATGGAGATCTTGCGGTCGATCTCCTCGCCGTCGAAATCCGTCGGGCAGGTCCCGTCCTCGATGCGGCCGGCCCGCGTCGTGGCGCCGGCAGCGTACAGGAGGGCGGCGACGAGCGTGGTCTTCCCGACGGTGTTGTGGCCGACGACGGCCACGTTGCGAAGCTGAGGGGCGGAAAGAGGTTTCATGGGCGGGGATTATATTGAACGCCCGCTGGGCGGCGGTCCCCGCTTCCGCGCGACAATGGGCCCTCCATGACGGCGGTCTCGTGTGTGGTCATCGGCATCGCATTCCTGCTGGCGGTCGGCCTCCTGGTCGGGGCCGGGATCCTGCTCGGCGGGGTGCTCCCGGAGCTCATCGCCCGGGCGAGGAAACGAGCAAACGCGGCTCGCCGGCGTAGAGATTGAACGCATCACCCCGGAGAAAGCCGGCAAGCGCCATTCCCGAATCGCGCGCGAGGTCGATCGCGAGCGACGAGGCCGCCGACACCGCGGCGATGATGGGAATGCCGGCCGCCAGGCCCTTCTGGACGATCTCGAAGGAGACCCGGCCGGAGACGAGAAGGATGGACTGAGAGAGGGGCAGGCGGCCCTCGCGAAAGAGCAGGCCGATGACCTTGTCGACCGCGTTGTGGCGCCCGATGTCCTCGCGGCAGGCGAGCAGTTGCCCCTCGAGGGTGAAGATGCCGGCCGCATGGAGGCCGCCTGTGCTCGCGAATCCGGTTTGCGCCTTTCGCAGGGTGTCCGGCAGGCCGAGAAGCACGGCCGGGGCGACCCTTGCGCTCGCGTCGGGCGCTGGGAATTGACCCCGGATCGACTCGATCGATCCTTTGCCGCAGAGGCCGCAGGAGGAGGAGGTCACCAGCATCCGCCGCGCCCGATCCAGACCGCCTCCCGAGGGTTCGGTCGTGCGGACGATGACCACGTTGCCTTCCTCCTCGGCGGACCGGACCTCCCGGCAGTGTTCGATGCGAACGATCTGCTCGGGCCGGGAAACCACGCCCTCCGTGAGGAGCCAGCCGGCGGCGAGCTCGAAATCGTGGCCCGGAGTGCGCATGGTGACCGCGAGCGTCTGGCTGCCGACGCGAATTTCCAGGGGCTCCTCGACGGCGACCCGATCCTCTCGCGAAAGGCGTTCCGTGCCTTCGCAACGCAGCAGATTCGTGGCTCGGACGGCGGCGTCAGGGTGTTCCATGAACGGAGAATATGCTCGAAGGAGGGCTCCGATCGCGGTTCATCCGGGCTGTACGTATGGCCAGATTGGCCACCCCCGCAGGGGGCAACCTGCTAGAATTTCGGCGGATCTGAGGTGTCGGGACGTGCAAATGCGCCCCGGGGCCCGGCTCTACGAGTTGGAGGGACCTGTTCCAAGCCTATGTCGGAGAAGGTGACGGCGGGAGCGCGCATCGCAAAGCTTGGCCGTTACGAGGTCTTGAACGAGCTCGGCAAGGGGGCCATGGGTGTGGTCTACCTCGCGAAGGACCCGGTCATCGGGCGCCTGGTGGCGATCAAGACCATCCGGACCTCCCAGACCGGGGACGACGACTCGGAGTCGCGCGAGTTCCGGGAGCGTTTCGTGCGCGAGGCGCAGACTGCCGGCATCCTGTCCCATCCGAACATCGTCACGATCCATGACATCGGCGAGGACAGCGAGACGCGGACCTCGTTCATCGCCATGGAGTACATCGAAGGGCGCAACCTCAAGTCGCTGCTCGGGGACAAGAACAAGTTCACCTGGGACGAGATCGCGGACCTGGTGGCCCAGATCGGCGAGGCGCTCGACTACGCTCACCGCAAGGGCATCATCCATCGCGACATCAAACCCGCCAACATCATTCTGACGACGGACGGAAAGGTCAAGATCACCGACTTCGGCATCGCGAAGATCGCGTCCTCGAACCTGACGACGACCGGACAGTTTCTCGGGACGCCCAACTACATGTCGCCCGAGCAGGTCTCGGGCGCGCCGGTCGACGGGCGCAGCGACATCTTTTCGCTCGGCGTCGTTCTCTACGAGCTGCTGACCAATCGCAAGCCATTTCAGGGAGACAACCTCACCGCGATCTCGTACAAGATCGTCCACGAGGACTTCACGCCGCCGGGCGACCTGTCGCCGGACGTACCACCCGACTTCAACGCGGTCGTCGCCCGGGCGATGGCGAAGGACCCCTGGAACCGGTTTCAGCGCGGCAAGGACCTCGCCCTTGCGCTCTACCAGCTCAAGGCCCACCTCGAGGAGCAGAAGGCGCTGCAGGACCTGGGCACGATGGTATCGGCCGCGGAGAACCTGCCGACCCTGAAGCTGGCCAACCTCGAGCAGGTCGCCGCGCAGGGTGCTCCCCGGGAAACGGACGTCATGCCGCCGCCACCGGCGGTCGAGCCGGCTCCGCCGGCCGAAGCCAGCGACTTGAGGGCGGACTTCGACGAGTCGCAGGAGCACGAAGTCACGACGATTGCGCCGCAGGGAGGATTCCCGGCCGACGTTCCGATGTCGGGTGAGTTTGCGAACGAGGCTGTGCCGCCGCTGCCTCCGGTTGGCGCGGCTGCTCCGGTGCCCGCGGCGGGGGTGCCGCAGGACTGGAAGAAGCTGGCCAAGGCCGAGGTCAATCCCCGCTGGTTCTGGATGGTCACGGCGGGGGCGGTGGGCCTGCTCGTCCTCGTGGTGGCGTTCTTTGCTCTGAGGGCGAAAGCGGTTTCCAGGCCTGCTGCGGAGCCGGACGCCGCGATGGAGCAGGAGGTCAAGGAGCGGAAGCAGGCCCTCGAAGAAGCGCGCAAGCTGTTCGCTGCCGGCAAGTACGACGAGAGTCTTGCGCGCGCCCGGCAGGTGCTGGCACGCAGTCCCAACAATGAGGAGGCCCGCAAGTACGCCCAGATGGCGGAGAACGCGGTCAAGGGCCGTCAGGACGAAGATCAGCGGCGCCAGCAGGCCGCGGGACTCGTCGAATCCGCACGCACGTTGCTCAACGACGGGAAGAACGAGGAAGCCAGGCAGAAGGCCGAAGAAGCGCTCGGGCTCGATGCCAGCAACGCCGACGCGCCATCGATCCGAGACGAGGCGGATCGCAAGATCACCGAGGCTCGGGTCGCGGCGGAGGCCGCCGCTCGCAAGAAGGGCGCGAAGGCGGCCAAAGATGCGCAGGCCGCCAGAAAGAAAGAGGCCGCTCCCGCACAGTCCGCCACTTCTCACGCGGCGGCGGGCGCTGCTCCGGCACCGGCGGCTCCGGCTGCCGTCGGCCCCGCGACGCTACGGCTGGCCTTCGACGCGCCGATCTCCGATGGCCACGTCATGGTGGCCGTGAACGACCAGATCCTGCTGAGAAAGCCGTTCTCGTTCAAGAAAGACGAGAGTCATGTCGTCTCGGCGAGCCTGACGGTGCAGCCGGGGGACGTCGCGATCAAGGCCTGGTTGTCCGCTCCCGGCATGCCAGCGGCCTATGCGTCCATCAACGAGAAGCTCGCGGGAGGCGAGTCCCGCACTCTGCGGCTCGAGTACGTGGGCGGCAAGCTGTCGGCCCGACTGCAGTAGATCCTTATCCCCGCCGCCTTGTCATCCCGAGCAGCTGCCCTGTCATCCCGAGCGTAGCGAGGGATCCCTTTCATGCCTCGGTGCGACTCGATAGGGAAACAGCTTCCCCAGCCCTCCCTTTGCACAATGGGCCGGGATCGCGTATAAACGCCCTTCCTCGGGGCGTAGCGCAGCCTGGTAGCGCACTCGGTTCGGGACCGAGTGGTCGGAGGTTCAAATCCTCTCGCCCCGACCAATCCTCTCAGCGACTTACGTAGAGTCGCTTCGCTCGATCCTGAGTCGACTGCGCTCGCTTTGTCCCCGTTTTGTCCCTGTTCTCCGACATCGACACTACCGAGCCGCCTTCCTTAATCGCCTCGCGGTGCGCCTGGGTTCGCCGTAGCGCCTCTCGGCGGTCTGCGTCGGACGCGATGTCGTACCGGAGGAAGATCGCCGTTGAGCGATGCCCGCTGATGCTCATCGCAACCGACTGGGGCACGCCGGATCGGATCATGTCTCTGACGGCAGAACGCCGGAGGTCATGAAACAGCCGTCCCGACACCTTCGCGTCGTCGCAGGCCGTCGCCCAACGCTTACGGAAGTCTCCCAGAATCCTCCCGTTGTCGTGAAAGACCAGGGGAGAGATAGCCGATCCATTCGCTGTCTGAAACTCCCTCTGGCTCCAGCACCGCTCGATCACGGCCCAGAGCTCGCCCTCGAGCGGTAGCACTCGCGGATGACCGTTCTTTGATGTGTAGAGCCTGGCCTCCCTGGCTGAGCGGTCAATCTGCTCCCATCGAAGTGGGAGAACCTCGCCCCGCCGCCAGCCCGACAGGTAGGCAAACCGAACGGCTTCTCCATGGGCAGTCCGTAGGAGGCCGATGACCCGATTGACCTCGTCCTTCTCAAAGAATCCTTGCCGGGCGTTGTCCACGTTTAGCATTGGGAAGTACGGGTCCGAGTCAGGCGGCCTTGCTTCTTGGCGAGGTTGAAGGCAGACCGGAGCGTCTCGATGTACCTATTGACCGTGGCCGGGGCTTTCCCGGGCTTCTTCTTGTCTCCGATCACCTTCTCGGCGGGTTGATCCGACTGAAACCGCTCGATGTCCTCGTTCCGCAAGCCGGCGGCGCGGAAATGTCCGAAAGCCGCCTTCACCGCCTTCTTGTGGGCTTTGAACGAGACCATCGCTTTGGCACCCTTCATCGTGAGGTGCCGCTCGAGCGCGTCGAGGAGTTCCTTGACCGTGACTCGCTCCTCTTGCGGCGATACGTGCTGGCCGCCCGCCGCCTCCCACATCTTGGCCTTTAGCGTCTTTCGAGCCTCGGCCTCGGTGCTGCCGCCAGGATGCCGGAAGTTGGTTCCGTTGAGGTAGTACGAGACCCACCACCGATTACCGCGTTGAAAGACCCTGCCATCACCCCTCATGGGTCACCTCCTTTGCTTTTTGCGCTTCAGGTACCCTAAGGGATGCGATCGCTCACGGCCTCGTCGAGGGGCCGCGCATGCTGGTGGCGACACGCGGCATCGCCGCGGTGGGCCCGTACTTTCCGTTCGGCATCTCACCCGACCTGCCGACTTTTCCACACGGCGCCCAGATGGTCAGCGGCGTCGAAGAAGCCCGCCGCGCAGTGCGCGAGCAGATCGGCAACGGCGCGGACCAATGGGCGGTGTCGCGACGGCCGCCTAACTCACGCGCGTGCAGCGGACGCGGACGGCTGCACTCGCCGCTGACGCGCCACCCGTTAGGCAGTATGGCAATGCCGCGATGACCTTAACAACTCCGTCGAAAAGGAGTGGGACATGATCGGTGTATTCGTGACGTTTTGCTACGGCGACAATTTCGACGAGCAAGCCATACGCAAGATCGCCGAGACCGCACGCGTAAGGTTTCAAGATATGCCGGGACTACGCTCAAAGGCCTTCACGCTGAACGCGGGAAAGCGTGAGGCTTCGAACTTCTACGTTTGGGATTCAGAGGAGGCGGCCAAAGCGTTTTTCAACGATCAGTTACTCGAACAGGTGGCCGGTCTCTACGGTGTGCGCCCCACCGTCGAGTTCGTGCAGATTGCCACGCTCGTGGAGAACACCCGGCCGTGACGTGGTCTCGGGATGACGCCCAACCCGTCGTTGAGATGGGGTCCCCAGGTTGAAGGTTCCAGACCCTCTGTCCGCATGGGAGGTTCACCCGATTACCTCCATCGAGGTTGTGCCTTCACCTTAGGGTGGAGGCAGCAGGCTCTGCGGCGGGCACCAGGGAATCCCGGCGGGGCTGTGCGATACGATTCCACGACCCAACTTGGTCGAAACCGCAAGAGCTATTACATCGAAGGAGATGCAGATGCGTTTCTGGAAGCGTGTCCTCGCGGGAAGTCTCGGGGCTCTAGGTTTAGCGGCGTTCGTTCAGGCACAAGCCGGGAGTGACGGAGTTGGGGTCGAGGCGCGACCAAGTGCAACAACTCAACAGCGCCCGGCTCGCCCTATCCAGCCAGACACCTACGGCACGTCGGGTGTCAGCTACTACAACATCGATGCGAGCGAGCTTAGGCCTTACACTGACGGCGTTCACTATAGCATGAATAACATCTACGGCGGCGTTCTCCACTCGACGAACTCGCTCATTGAGAGCTTTAGCGCGAATCTGCATCTTCCGTCGGGAGCGATGCTTGTGAGTATCGAGCTTGACTATCTGGACAATTCACCGACGGGCGAAGTAACAGCCACTCTTCTTGGCTGCGATTACGATGGGAACTACTGCACGAAGTACGCAAACACCTGTAACGGTAGCACAGCCTGCTCCGGCATTCCCGACACTGACTTTTACTCCTATCGTATTTTCGACCTTACTGGGGCTGGCATACAAATCAACAATTACTACAATAAGTATTTGATCTTCGCAGGAACTGATACCAACGACGGGAGCACAGGAATCAGCAGAATCTCGATTGGCTACAAGCTTCAGGTCAGCCCCGGTCCGGCAACGGCGACTTTTACGGACGTGCCGACATCTCATCCCTTTTTCAAGTTTGTCGAAGCCTTGCACGCGGCAGGAATCACCAACGGGTATCCCGATGGCAGGTTCGGCGTGAACGATCCGATTACGCGAGGGCAAATGGCGGTGTTCCTGTCAGCGGCGCTCGGGCTGAACTGGCCGTAGCGAGTGGTTTGGTCTGCCCGTGGGGTGATGGTCGGGGGCCTGGCTGAGAAGGCAGCGAGTCTCGGCTGCGTCGGCCAGGCTTGAGTATATCTAGCTGACCGGGAGCGGCGTGGCGCCTCGGCCCAGGGCCCCAAGGTATATCGTTTCTAGGCAACAAGGGAGGATTGCCATGAACAGACTCGCCCGACTCCGCTTCCTTCTCGCTCTATCCTTGACTGCAAGCCTCTACGCGGGAGTCGCGGTGGCACAGTGGCCTACGCCGCCCAAGTCCACTCCGTTGCCGCACGTGTACGGCACCTCGGTCATCTCGTACGTCGAGGTCCCGGGCATCGACTTTTTTCCCACCGATAGCAATATCCTCTATGACTCAGACACGGTAGCTCGCTGGAGTACGAACTGCGGTGGCACTTGTTTGAGCGCGGGACTGCACCTGCCTTCGGGCGCGAAAGTCGTCTATTTGGAGCTCGATTTCGTGGACACAGACTCCAACCAATATGTCGGCGGAACCCTTGTCCAGTGCGATTTTTTTGGCGACAACTGCAGCTATCACCCGGCTGCAGGTGTGGGGCCGTCGGATTGCGTGTTCACAGGCTTTGTCTGTTCTGGAGTTGCATTCGCCGACGGCCGAGGGGAGCATAGTGCTGATCTCACGCCGGACGGTATTACCGTCGACAATTTCCACAATTCCTACGTCTTGATAGCCGGAGGTGGGTCCGGTAGCGCTACTAAGATCGCCGGCATGATCGTGGGATACGTCCTGCAGGTCAGCCCCGGTCCGGCAACCGCGACTTTCACGGACGTGCCGACATCTCATCCCTTTTTCAAGTTTGTCGAAGCCTTGCACGCGGCAGGAATCACCAACGGGTATCCCGATGGTAGGTTCGGAGTCAATGATCCCATTACGCGGGGCCAGATGGCGGTCTACCTCTCCGCGGCGCTTGGGCTTCAATGGCCGTAGCGAGTGGTTGCTTCTGGTCGGGGGACTGCTCGGGGCCTAGTTGAAGAAGGCAGCGAGCCTCGACTGCGTAGGCCAGGCTTAAGTCGCTTTAGCTGAGCGGGAGTGGCGCGGCCTGTCGGCCCAGGGCCTGAACCTCCAAAGTATATCGTCCCAGGGCAACCTGACGGTGAAGTTCTCGGTCCGCACAGGTGATGGGGCCGATCCGGGAGGCGGTAGGAACGAGGTTCGCCTGCTGGGATGGCTATTCGTGGCACAGCATCGCTTCAAGCGTAAGAACCGGGGGCATTCAGAGCCGCTGGCCGGCAACGAAGTAAATTGATCCAGTCGTCGCTGACACTAGCTCGCCTACGAGACGTCGGAAAAGGGGGCGGGAGCTGTTGCCCCCGCCCAATAGCAGTCAGCGCCCCATACTGGGGGATGATCTTTGGAGACATATGGCCCGTTGCGTGGGCCCGGTGGGCAGCCAGGTTGGGTACAGAACAGGGACAGCTCGACCGTCCTCCTCCCGATGGGCGCACGAGGTCGAACTCGCTTGAGCAGTTGAGACTCTCATCTCCTGTACCCGAAATGTCCCGGAACCCAAGAAACCGAAGAAAACCGAGCGCGCGTGGGATCGGGCTAAGTTGTTGGAATCGAGGCCAGGAACTTCCCTGGGTTCCGTGAGTTTCACGCCGGCGACGGTTCGGGGCCGAGTGGTCGGAGGTTCAAATCCTCTCGCCCCGACCAATCTCTCTCATTCATCCCTCCTCGGTCCTGAGCCGAGTGCGCTCAGATTGTCCGTGTTCTGTCCGGGCTATCCAGAATTTCCCTCCGCGGCTTCGCGCCGATACCGCTGTGTCTTCGCGAGCGTGGCTTTCATGTCCTTGCCGCTGATGCTTCGGGCGATCGTCGGCGCGATCCCAGCCCGCACCATGTCCCGCACGGCGGGGCGCCTCAGATCGTGAAAGAGCTTGCCGACACCGCTTCTCCTCCGCCAGCTGTTCTCCCTCCGGTCAGATCAGGAAGGGCGGCGGCGCGGGCAAGGCCACGGTTCAGCGAGAGGAGCTACCGGCCGCGGACGCCGCCCTGGTTGGAGTCTACGCACTGAAGACGGTGACAACCAGCGTCACCCGTTGCCAGCCGGGACTGCTACTGTAGTCCGCCACGAGAGACGACATGACGCTCGATCAACACCGCCGGCACGGCGACTACAGTCCCGGGAACGTCCAACCTGAAGCGATTCGTTTCGTCAGCGAGCTCACGCACTCGACTGTCGCGCTGGTGCTCGCCGGAGGGCGCGGCACCCGGCTGAGACAACTCACCGACTGGCGTTGCAAGCCGGCCGTGCCCTTTGGCGGCAAGTTTCGCATCATCGATTTCACTCTCTCGAATTGCGTGAATTCCGGCATTCGCCGTATCGGAGTGGCTACGCAGTATAAGGCGAACAGCCTGATTCGCCATATTCAGCGCGGCTGGAGTTTTCTCGACGGCCGCTTCGAGGAGTTCATCGAACTGCTGCCGGCGCAGCAGCAGGTGACGGAAGCGTGGTACAGCGGCACTGCCGACGCCGTATTCCAGAACCTGTCGGTCCTACGACGGCATTCGGCGAAGTACGTGCTGGTGCTCGCCGGCGATCACATTTACAAGATGGACTATGGCCGAATGCTCGCTTTTCACGTCGCGCGCCATGCCGACCTGACAGTGGGGTGTGCGGAGGTGCCGATCGAGGATGCCAGAGCGTTTGGCGTGATGGGCATCGATGAGATGGGGCGCGTGGTGAGCTTCGAAGAAAAGCCCGCCGAGGCGCAACCGATTCCCGGCCGGCCCGAGCGGGCTCTGGCAAGTATGGGGATCTACGTCTTCAATGCCGGGTTCCTAAATGAGCAGCTGATCCGCGATGCCGGTGATCCTCGCTCATCGCACGATTTCGGCAAGGACGTAATTCCGTACGTCATGTCGCGCCATGGCGTCTTTGCGCATAATCTTGCCGACAGTTGCGTCGGCATGAGCACGGGCGGCGCGCCGTACTGGCGCGATGTCGGCACGATCGACGCCTATTGGGAAGCCAACATGGAGCTTACAAGGGTGGTGCCGGAACTCAATCTGTACGACAGCACCTGGCCGATCTGGACCTACCAGGAACAGATGCCGCCCGCGAAATTCGTGTTCGACGATGACGACCGGCGCGGTACGGCGCTCGATTCGATGGTGTCGGGTGGCTGCGTCATCAGCGGCGCTACGGTGCGGCGCTCGCTGCTGTTTACCGACGTGCGGATAGAGTCCCGTAGCGTGGTCGAGGACTCGGTGGTGCTGCCCAACGTCAGGGTCGGAAACAACGTGGTGCTGAAGCACGTTGTGATCGACCGGGGCTGCGAGATTAAGGAAGGTATGGAGATCGGGGTCGATGCGGCCCATGACCGGCGCCGCTTCCACGTGACCGAAAACGGCATCACGCTGGTTACTCCAGACATGCTCGGGCAGAGCATCTATGCCGTGTGATGAGGCGCCCGCGGTTGTGACCTCAGAGGCCCAGACGGCGGTGCCCATGCGTGATTGGTTTCCTATTGCTTCGAGATATCCACGAGCCAGCGTCTGCGCCGTAGCCCGCGGTCGCGATCGCTCTGCCCCGAAGCACCTTGATCTTTGAGGCCGGATGCAACTCGCCGTGCCCTCTCCCCTGCGCATCGAGAACGAGAAAGACGACGTGCCGCCGACGCATCCTTTCTATGCATCCGTCGAGGCGCTCTCCGCTGCCGGAATCACGGGTGGCTATCCTGATGGGCGCTTCGGCGTCAACGACCCGATTACGCGCGGGCAGATGGCGGTGTTTCTCTCGGCGGCGTTGGGACTGCATTGGCCGAATTGAACCTACGCGGAACCCTCGAAAGAACCACGATTCATCGGGAGGTTGAAATGGGTGCCAGGATCAAGGTCCTGCGCCGAGTGCGTTCAACGGGCTCGGGCGGCGCCGACTACCACACCGCGCAGCGCTTCTCGGGCGGCCAGACCATCTTCGCGCCCGGCTTGCACGCGAAGGCCTGCTGGAACTCCGGCAGGTTGACGAGCGTGCCGAAGACCCGAAAGCGGCCCGGCGGGTGCGAATCGTTCTGCGCGAGTTGGCGCTCGGTTTCGGGACGCAGGGCCTCCGCGCGCGCCTGAGCCCAGGCGATGAAGAAACGCTGCTCGGCGGTCACGCCCACTCGGTCGTCGGCCGGGACCGGGTGCGCCGCCAGCTCTTTGGCGAGCGCCCGGTACGCGAGCCTTACGCCGCCCCGGCACGACGCGCCGGCGGGCAGCGCCGAAAGGCGCCGATCCGTCTCGGTTCCCGCCCCAGCCTTCGGCGGCTAAGATTCTGCACGGCGAGATTCCGTCGGCCCGTCGGACGCGTGGAGGAGTATGGTCTGCCCGACCGCCAGTCGACCGATGCGAGTGACCGCGCCGTAGATTCCCGCGTTGTTCTGGTTCGCACGAACGACGGCTTTCAGCACCTCTGGCGCAGGATTTGCCGAGTCGGGGTCGAAGTTCACCATCGAGCAGCGAGCGTCGCGCATCGTGACTGCAACGGCGGGGGCGTCGAGCCCCTCGCCGAATGAAAGCACGCCGCCCAACCACTCATCCTCCTGGAAGGGAACAGGTCGCAGTAGACGAACCACGATGTTCGGGCGAAACCGTCGCACGTCCGGGCTTCGCCCCGCGAGGCGTCCGATCTCGCGCACCGTATCCAGTGCGATCACGGAGACGCTTCCTTCGTCGAAGATGCCATGATCCAACTGCGCCATCTGCACGGGAGCCCCGTACCGGCGTCCGACCTGGGTGGCCAGTTCCTCCCCGAAGACGGGCATCTCTTCGCCTTCCGGCGCGCGAACATGGGTAGGAAGTCCCCCCTGACCTTCGTTTTCACGTCGGTGCGGGGCAAACAGGAGCAACTCGGGAAGTCTGGTTGCTGTTAGCCACGGGAACCCGCTGCGGTCATCAATCCGCCGGAATGCCAAACGCCTGTCACCGTCGAGGCCGTGCCAGCCGAGGTTGGCGACCTCGAGGCGCTCGCCGCCCATGGACTTCACGGGATACCGGAAGATCGCCTCGACGTGGCCAATTTCTATAGGCATGCTCGATCCGACTCCGCTGGATGAAAGATTGGGATCGAGGCATCGTAACCTGGTCATTGATCCCACCCCATGGTCCCAGGACGAGACGTGGGTTCAGGACGCCAGGCTCGAGCACAGCTCCCCGGCGCCGGCATTCGGCCCCAAAAAAGAGCCGCCGGGAGGTTCGTTCCCGGCGGCATCGAAGTGAAGCGGAGGGGTTGTTAGAAGGCGATTTGGACGCCGAAGCGTGCCACGCGCGGGCTCTGGATTTCCTTGATCTGGGCGGTGTTGGACCGCTCGAGGCGGTTGAAGCGCTGGAGAACGGTGGCGGAGTTGAGCACGTTGAAGCAGGAGCCGGTCAGGGTCATCGTGCCCGTTCCGAAGATCTTGACGACGTATCCGACCTGCAGGTCCCACTCGTAGACGTCCTTGTACCGGTCGCTGCCCGCGGGGACCACGACGACGTTGCGGGTCAAGCCGTCTGTCGGGCTCGTCGAGTTGAGGTACCAGTTGATCGGGAAGCCCTGGCGGCCGAACACGTTGGTCGAGATGTTGAAGTTGTAGGGGAGCTGGTAGAGAGCGTTGAACGAGAACTGCCAGGTGGAGTTGAGGAAGACGCTCGTCTTGCTGCCGCTGCCCGTGGACTGGATCGCGACGTAGTCGTTGTCGCGGCAGGTCTGAGCGTTGACCGTGGAGGCTCCACCGGAGTTGTTGCCTGCGCCGGCGAGCTGGTTGGTCGGATCGATGCATCCGCCTGCACCCACCTGCTGCTTGTTGTCGTTCCAGACGAAGCTGCCGCGGGCCATCCACTTGTCCGACAGCCGCTTGGTCAGCACGAGCTCGACGCCCTGGTAGGTGGTGCTGAAGTCGCCGCGGTTGAAGGTCCAGGAACCCGAGGGCGTGCCGCCGATCGCGTCGAGCACGGACTGCTTGATCTCGTAGACGGGCTGGCTGTAGACGGTGCCGGAGGGCGTGACGCCGGTCAGCGTCGTGTACTGCTCGTAGTCACTGGAGTTGAGCAGCTGACCCGTCGTGGGATCGTAGACGTGCAGCGGCGCGTAGAGCTGGTTGGTGGCCTTGCGGTTGGTGTAGTTGACGCCGATGGCGAAGTTGGCACCGAGCTCCTGATCCACCCCGACGAGCCATTCCGTCGTGCTCGGAGCGTTCAAGTTCGGATCGATGCCGTTGGACGAGGAGGCCGAGCCCGGGCTGGCGTTGTTGTAGTTCCTTCCGTACTGGAAGCCGGCGGCGCTGGTGTCCGTCTCGCCGACATCCACGAGGTTGTTGTGGTTGGCGTCATTCCACGCGTAGTAGGCGTAGGAGGCGCCGGCGATCGGGTTGGTCGTGGCGACGGTGCCCGTGCCCAGAGCGTCGGCGAACTGCGCATAACTGGCCTTGAGGACGGTGGTGCGGTTCTGGCCGAGGGCATAGTTGGCGCCGATACGGGGCTGCCAGTTGTTCCACTTGAACTGGGTGCCGGAGCCCGGATAGTTGATGGCCGGCATGATGTCGGGGAACGAGACGTTTTCCGGGACGACGCTGGGGCTGTTCTGGCCGTATTGCTGGTCCCAGCGCACGCCGAGGTTGACGGTCAACCGGTCCCAGGTGATCGTGTCGCCGAAGTAGGCGCTGTAGTACTTGGCTTCGACCTTGAAGGCGCTGTTGCGGGTGATGGCCGCGCAGGGAACGCCGCAGTCGAAGAAGTCGCCATAGGTCTGAGCGACGAGAGTCGAATCCGCGGCCGGATTGAAGAGCGGCCACGAAGTGGTCGACCGGGCCTGGGCATTGAGGTAGCTGAAGCCGGCCTTGAGCTCATGGCCCAGGCTGCCCGTGTTGAAGAAGAACGACGTGTCGAACTTGGCCTGGCGCTGCGGGCGCGGGGCATCGGCGTAGAGGTAGGAGTTGTGCCACACGCCGCCGGCGTCGATGTAGAGCGCCTGGTTGCCGCCTTCGGGCGTGAGCGTGAAGTCGCCGTTCTGGCCGTTGTAGGAGGCCGTGGCGAAGAGGTTCGAGGAGAAGACCTGCGAGTCCTCGAACTTCCAGGTGTGCTGCGGCAGAGTCTGGTCCCAGGTCGTCTGCTGCGGATGCGTGGAGCCGGCGTTGCGGCCGAACACGAGCTTGTTGCTGCCGAGATACCAGGCGTTGAACGCGTTGGACGTGACGATCTGAGCGTTCAACTTCGCGTTGAAGTCCTCCAGCGTCGTGTTGTTCTTGGTGCCCGCCGGACCCCCTCCGGCCGTCGTCAGGTTGATCTGATCGCGGCCGTAGGCGCCCCACAGCCAGAGCCGGTCCTGGATGACCGGTCCGCCGGCCTCCACACCGTAGTCCTGCAGGCTGTTGATCTTGTTGCCCGCGCCCACCTGAGCGGCCACGATGGGCGTCAGGTTGTTGGACTCCAGCTTCTGGTCGACGACGAAGAAGCGCGCGCTGCCATGCACCTCGTTGGTGCCGCGCTTGGTGACCATCGAGAGGTGCGCCCCCGAACCCTGCAGCGAAGGATCGGAGCCGCCCGTCACGACGTTCATCTCCTGGAAGGAGTCGAAGTCGAAGTAGGCGGCCGAGGCACCCAGGGCCGACATGTCGGTCAGATTGACGCCGTCGACCGAGAACGTACCGGCCATGGCGCCCTTGCTCGCGAAGTTGGACTGCTGACCGCTCTCGCTGCCGGCCACGTTGATGCGATCGATCTGGATGCCCGGGACGCCCTGGAGGATGACCCACGGGTCGCGGGCGGTCGGGATGTCCTGGAGCTCGGCGTTGGTGATCGCCGCGCCCGTCTCGACCTTGCGCGTGTCGATCACCGGCGCCTCGCTCGTCACGGTGATCGACGCCGCGACCGCCGAGAGCTTGAGCTTGCTCGTCAGCTCCGTGTTCTTGCCGACGTTGACCGTCACGTTGTCCAGCGTCTCGGTGCTGAACCCCGTCAACGTGAGGACCACCGTGTACTTGCCGGGCGCGAGGTTCAAGAACCGGTACTGGCCCTGCGCGTCCGTCGTCTGCGACTGTGGCGCACCCATACCTGACAGGGACACCGTGGTCCCGGGCAGCGAGCCGCCCTGTTCGTCTTGCACCACGCCGTAGATGTTGCCCGTCGAGCCGCCAAACTGCGCCATCGCCGGCGCAGCCAGCAGAAGCATCACCGCCGCCACGGCCGCGGCAATGCCCATGGCTCCAATGCCCTTCTTCATGAAAAGCTCCTTCCAAGAATGGATCGGTTCCCCAAACGCAGCGGGAGACTTGATCGGCGAAGATGCGGATTCAGTCATCGCTTTCCCTCCAGGGCCCCGTCCGAGATTGAACGTGCCCGCTGTGGAAGCAAAGCAAGGCGGAGGCCAAGTTAGCTCTTGGTGCGCCACGGCGTTTCGATTCAGGTACTTGTGACCCGGGACGATTTGCATTAAAGCCCCCCGGCTCAGACGGCGCGTTGGATCGGCATCGACGATGATGGATGTCATCTCTCCCGCGAGGCGGAACATCACAGCCCCGGAGCGGAATCGGCCCCGCCTCCCTCGATCGAAGACGGATGACGCTGCTGCAGAGACAGAGGAGCTCGAGTGCGGCAACGGGAACGGCGCGTGCGGAACAGGTGGGGCGAGGTCAGAACGATGCGTCGAAGCTGTGTGAGGGCGCGCGACTCGCTTTCCGCCCTAGGGATCAGGAAACCCTCTTCGCGCACCTTCTGCACCGCGAGCTCGAGGCGGCGGCCTCTGCGCTCGCTCCCGGGCTGAGAGATCGCCCAGGCAGCGTCGTCGAAGCTGCAGGATGCCCTCGAACAGATGAGTGCCAACCGTTCCTCGATCGTTCCGTTGCCGCTGGCCGCGGCGATTCGGCGCACGCGCTGCAACAGCAGCACGCGCTGGTAGGCGAACCAGAGATGGTGAGCGAGGGCCTCCTGGTCCGAGCCGCCGCCTCCGATGAGGCGTTGAAAGATCATGCGGAGCTGACGCACGGCGCCGCGGACCGATGCGCCCCTGGCTTCGCAGGCGAGTCCCTCGATGCGATCGCGCACCCGCCACGAGTGCCAGAGCGAGAGGGACAGGACCGTCAGGGCATGCGGGAGAGAGAACTGGCGATCGAGGTCCGGCATGTAGCGGCGGAGCTTCTGCTCCGACTCGATCTCCTCGAGCAGAACGCGCCTCCACGGGATGCCAAGCGTCTCGGCACAACGCAGGATGTCGCTTGGCGGAGCGTCCGGGGACGAAAGCCGGAGTGGTGGCGCCACCGGCTCAGAGTGGCGGGTCGGCACGACGGCCACCGGCAGAATTCGCCGGGCCGGCCCACTCATCGGAGTTCGAGCCTTTCCCCGAAAGGCGTGTTCGGAGATTCCTCGAAGGCGGAGATACCGCGCGCGACGCTCGCGGCGACTGCGGAGAGAGCCGTCGTGTCATTCCAGCTCGTCACCGCCTTGTCCACGGGAAGCAGAAGCATCAGCCGGATGATGGGCGTGGGAAGTGGTGTGCGGCAATAACCACTTCTCACGCCCTTCTTATGACCACTTGTCGAGCGTGAGCCGGAGGCCCAACGATACGGTCACCGCACTTGGTCCGGAGGCGGGCTCGGTTTCGGCGACCCGCGCTTCCTTCGGAACGCCGTTGGAGCCACAGACGCGTCGGGGCGCGAGGGAGAGAGCGGTCATAGCGCTCGTCGAAAAAGTGGTCATTGACGATGATCTCTCGGGCGATGAAAGTCGAAGAGTTGGTGCTGGCCTCGGAACGCGGACGGGAGGGAGAATGGGCCGGCGCCACCAAGGTGGTGACGCATGCGCCCCATGACTCGTGGAGGCCATTCATGTCGGCCCATCTGGGCTAGGAAAGCGGAATGCAATGAACCGGCTGCTGGCACTTCTGCTCCTGACGAGTGCCTTCGGTCTGGCCGCGTTTGCCCGCCCGCAGAGAGGCCAATCGCTTTCGGGCGTGGTCTTTCTGGATCGAAACGGCAACGGCATGCGCGACGAGGGCGAGCCAGGCGTGCCGGGGGCGCGGGTCTCGGACCAGGTTCAAACGGTCCTGAGTGACGCGGATGGAAAGTGGGCGATCACCGAGAGCCTCGGTTACGGGATCGCTGCCGTTTCGGCGCCCGCCGGCTACCGGCCGGCCGGCCCGTTCTGGCGGAAGATCGCCGCGGCGTCCTCCTCGCACGGTATCGACTTCCCGCTGGTCGCGGCGCCGGACCCACGAGAGTTCGTGTTCCTGCACGCATCCGACTGTCACGTCAGCGAGGGGAGCATCGCACGCCTTCAAGGGCTACGCGTCGTGGTCGAGTCCGTGCGTCCAGCCTTCGTTCTCATGACCGGCGACCTCGTGAAGGATGCGCTCCGGGTGGGCGAGCAGGAGGCGCGTGGATACTTCGACCTCTATCTACACGAGATCGCTCGCTTCCCCGTCCCCGTCTGGAACGTGCCCGGCAACCACGAAAACTTCGGCATCGAACGGCACCTCTCCAGGGTGGCTCCGACGAACCCTTTCTACGGGAAAGGGATGTACCGGGAGCTTCTCGGGCCCAACTACTACTCCTTCGATTTCGGAGGCGTGCATTTCGTAGGTCTGGACACCGTCGACATCGACGATCTCTGGTACTACGGGCACGTCGACGCGACCCAACTGCGATGGCTCGAAAGCGACCTGGCGACGGTACCTCCCGAAACACCGGTCGTGACCTTCAACCACATTCCTTTCGTCACCGGCGTCGACACGCTATCGGGCTTTCGGGACGAGCCGCCCGCTCCGACGCTGATTGCCGTCGGAGGCAAGACGCAGTTTCGGCACGTTGTCTCGAATGCCGGCGACGTCTTCGCGCGGCTGAAAGGCAGGAACTACCCTTTGGCCCTGGGCGGCCACATGCATGCCCGGGAGAGTCTGCGATACGAGGCAGACAACATGGCCACGCGCTTCGACCAGGCCGCTGCGATCGTCGGGGGGAGCGAGGCGGGTCCCCTGCGCATGAGGTCGGGAGCGACGCTGTACAGCGTGAAGGCCGGGAAAATCGACGAGGGCGTCTTCCTGCCTCTGGACGAGAAGCCTTGAGCACGGCCAGCGTGCTCCCGTCGGTCCGCCTCGGCATTCGCGATGAGCGCTGCAAGCGAAGTCTCGAGGTTTCGGGCGCCACGACGACCCCTTTGGATGACCGGCTCGCTTCTTCGCGGCGTGCTCCTTTCCCGACCTTGTGAAGAAAAGACGCACGCTGCTCGAAACAACCGAAACACCTGCGCTCACCCCCGGGAGGGCCACCGTCTACGGGGCCGGCGTCGTCGGCGGCATCGACTTCGCTTACGCCAGCGTCGGTGTCGCTTGGATGGGGCGCTCGTGGTACCAGGCGTGGCAGGGTGTGAGCAGCGCCCTGCTGGGTCGTGATTCCTTTGCGGGCGGCGTGCCTACGGTGCTCCTCGGCATTCTCCTGCACTTCATTGTCGCCACGTGCATCGTGGGCGTCTACGTGGCTTCGAGTCGTTGGATTCCCGTCCTTGGACAGAAGAGCTTGCTCTGCGGGCTCGTGTACGGTGTGGTTGCTTTCTTCGTGATGAACGAGGTCGTCATCCCGCTGACGCGCATCGGTCCCCGGCCTTTCGTTTGGTCGGCTTTCAACATCGGTGGGCTCTTCGTTCACACCCTTTTGCTGGGCCCGGCCGCGGCGTATTTCGCGCGGCGGGCCTCTCAGCCGGACGATCGAGGGAACTAGATTTCGTTTCTGGATCCGGACGTGCCCGGATCGGAGGCAGCGGTGGAAGCGGTACCGAAGGGAGGGCCCCGTGAGCCTGCATTTCGCAAGAAGGGACATGAAGCCAGTCGTTGCGGCGATTCTTCTTTTTGGAAGCGGGGTTGCGTGCGGAAAGGCCCAGTCCGCGCCAACGCTGAAGTCGATCTTGTTGTCGCAGCTCAAGACGACGCACAATGTGCAGGACTGGTTTGTGCCCGTGATGAAGGCGATCGATGGTGTCACCGCCGAACAGGCGATGTGGAAGGATGGGAACGCGAATCATTCGATCGCTCAGCTGGTCAGTCATCTGGCCTTCTGGAACAGACAACAGCTCGCCAAGTTCAAAAGCGAGACGCCGCCGGCATACGGGGGCAACAACGACGAGACATTTGCCGCGACCGTGGATGCGAGAGGCTGGGCGGATGCCGTGCGTCAGCTCGACGAGGCGCTGGTCGCGTGGGAGGCGGCGATCGAGAGCGCGGACTCTGCCAAACTTCAGTCCTGGTATTCCACGATCGCGCACATCAGCACGCACAATGCGTACCACACCGGCCAGATCCTCTACATTCGCAAGCAGCAGGGGTCCTGGGATGCAACAAAGGGTGTGAAGTAGCAGGAGGTCGGGAGGTCACCGCCGCGCGTACGCAATGGAGGCCACCGTAGAGCGCCCGAGCCTCAGGGTTTACTCGAGGATCCGCCTCCGACATTCGGGAGTGATTGAGCGCTCGCACCGCGGATCTCGAGCGACTGAGGATCCTGAAGGAACGCGGCAACGCCCAGCCGGGAGAGGTTCCAGTTCCTGGCAAGCTTGAGCTTCGCGTCGTGTCGTACGGGATTGGGGCCTCCCGCCGGTAGTTTGGCGGCACGCTCGAGGCTGCGGACGACGTAGTCGTTGCGGAGGGTGCTACCGCCGTTTTCGCCCCTGGACACGGATGTGACGAGTTCGGTCTCGAATACGACGAGCATCAGATCGAGCCTCGTCTTCCGCAGCGCCTCCGGGAGATCCACCTCGGCGCTGACCAGGACTCGAGAGTCCGTCGGCTCGAGACGAAGCGAGATCTTTCCGGCCGGCCGCGAGGCGGACGCGGCGATCGCCGCCCGAAGCCGATCCTCGTCGGAACCAACGAGCTCGGCAGCGCCGTCGACGACGGCCTGCGGTGTGTAGACCTGGCGCAGACCGAAGACGCGCGCATATGCCACCTGGCGCTCGGTCCACTCGCGGCTCGAGAAGGGGTCTGTCCAGCCGATGTGGTTCCAGAAGTCGACGTGGAATTCCAGCGGAATCACGCGACCCGAGCCTTGGTGGCCGAGGTCGGTGAGGAGACGATCGGCGGGAGGGCACGTCGAGCAGCCCTGGGATGTGAAGAGCTCGACGACCACGGCGTGAGGCTCCGTGACGGGCGACGGGGTGGCCCCGGATCCGGCGTCTTGCATGTCTCGGCCGAGCGACGCGGAGAGTCCTCCGTCGCCGGTCGCCGCGAGTTCCATGAGCGCGATGAGGAGGGTCGCGAGCCCGCCCCGCGAGGACCGCACGGTCGCCGATCGGCCGGTCTTCATCGGCAAGGAGTCTGGCGCCAAAAGTGGTCGCCGGCAATAACCACTTGCGCGAGAATCAGTATGACCGCTATCTTTCGGCCGTGAGGGCGCCGCCGGAGCCCATTCTGCCCGTCATGGACGTCGACCGCGCCCGCGCGAAGCCTCTCCACCGCCAGCTCTACGAAGGCTACCGGGACGCGATCCTCGCGCACCGCCTGCGCCCCGGTCAGCGATTGCCCTCGACCCGCAGCCTTGCGGCGGAACTCCGCGTGTCCCGCATCCCCGTCCTCAATGCTTTCGAGCAACTCCTGGCGGAAGGCTTCTTTGAGAGTCGGGTCGGTTCGGGAACGTTCGTCGCGCGGTCTCTTCCGGATGGGCTGGCGGTGCCCCTGCGGCCATCGTCGACGAAGAGGCCGCCGGGGCGCAAGGCGCCACGGATCACGGCCGATCGTTGCAAGGCGTTGCTCCGCACGGAGCCGGGACGCTGGTTCCGTGGAACGGGTGCCTTCAGTGTCGGGGAGCCCCCGATCGACCGCTTCCCTTTCAAGCTGTGGTCGAGCCTGGTTGCCCGTCAGTCTCGCCGGCCGGACCCGAGCCTGCAACACTACAGTCAGCCGATGGGCCTGGTCTCGCTTCGCGAGGCGATCGCCGAGTACCTCAGGAGTGCGCGAGGCGTGCAGTGCGAGGCTGCTCAGATAATGATCGTGAGCGGCTCCCAGCAAGCGCTGGATCTCACCAATCGCGTTCTTCTCGACCCCGGCAGTCCCGTGTGGGTCGAGGAGCCCAGTTATTTCGGAGCCCGTCGAGCGCTGATGCTGGCGGGTGCGCGGCTCGTACCGGTGCCGGTTGACGATGAGGGCCTGGACGTGGCCGTCGCGACCACGCGCTGCCCGCGAGCGCGGGCGGCTTTCGTCACGCCATCGCACCAGTTTCCGCTCGGGGTCACGATGAGCGCCTCGCGGCGCCTCCAGCTGCTGGACTGGGCCAGGAACACGGGTTCCTGGGTGATCGAGGACGACTACGACAGCGAGTACCGGTACGGGAGCCTGCCCATCGCCGCAATTCAGGGGCTCGATCGCGACTCGCGGGTGATCTACATCGGCACCTTCACGAAGATCCTGCTGCCGGCGATTCGGCTTGGGTACATCGTCATCCCTGCCGATCTCGTCGGGCCCTTCACCGAAGTCCGGCGGGCGACCGACATGTTTTCACCGACCTTTCACCAGGCGGTGCTCGCGACCTTCATTCGTGAGGGGCACTTTGCCCGCCACATCCGCAGAATGCGGTTGCTCTGCGGGGAGCGGCGACGCGCCCTGGTGGAGGCGCTCTCGGGCGAGCTCGGGGACATTCTGCGTGTGCTGGGCGATCCAGCAGGGATGTATCTGACGGCGGCGCTCCAGGGTCGATGGCGCGACCGCGAGATCTGCGAGAACGCCGCCCTCGTGGGACTCGTGGTGGCGCCGCTGTCCGAATCCTACGTGGGAAAGAGCGTTCGACAGGGACTGATCCTCGGCTACGGCGGAACGAGCGTCGGAGAGATCGCATCCGGGGTTCGCCGCCTCCACGACGTCATCCATTCGCTGCAGAGGTCGAATCGTCGTTCGGCCGCGCGATGATCCTTTCTCTGAAAGATGGCTTTCCTTCGTCTTCCCGGCGCGAATTGTGTCGCTCCGTTGGAGGGATTAGACTACCGAGTCATTGCCCCCCGCTCTTGAGCATTGCTTGACTGGGCCGATGAGTCCGTTGGAACGAGAAGGAGGGAGCTTTGAAGGCTACGGCATGTGCTTTGTTGTTCCTCGTGTCGGCTTCGACGGCGATCGGTCAAGGGAGCGGTCAGGCAGGCGGCCTCGCTCGGGTGAGCGGACCGCCGATCACGATGGAAGATGCGATCGCGAAGCGACTTCCCCGGGAGGCAACCTCCGGGGGACGCCGACCGGAGGTCGTTCAGCTCGATAGCGCGGACTCTGCCTTTCTGATTCCGGTGGCGAGCAGCGTGCATGGAGCTGGCGGAACGTACTTCCGCTCCGATTTTGCGATCTCGAACCGCCGGAGCGTGGATCAGACAATCGGCATTGCCTGGATTGCTCAGGGGGTCAATAGTGCCCAGGCTCCGTTGCAACACTTCACGATTCGCCCGGGCGTGACCGTGGCCCTGTCGGATTTCGTAGCTGCCACTCTTGGGAAAACCGGCATTGGAGCCGTAGCCGTCTTTGGCGAGACCTCGACCTTCGATACGGACAGCTCTGCCGCGTTGCTCGGCTTCTCGCGGATCTGGACCAACCAGCCGAATGCCTCGGGCACGGTCTCCTTGCAGTTTCCGGCGGTCTCGATCATCGATTCCGTCGGATCCGCCGCGGCGTACGCAATTGGCCTGCGGCACGACTCGCAGTACCGCACCAACGTGGGGATCGTGAACCTCGACTCGGTAAGCCACACGTGGACGATCACGATCTACAGCACGCTGCATCCGACGGCCACGTTCACGGTGACGATTCCACCGTACTCGATGAATCAAGTGCCCCTGCCGGCGGCAACCTACGGGGATGTGTTTCTTCAGTTCCAGACGACGGGATCCAGTTTCTGGTGGAGCGCGTATGCGGCGTCGGTCGACAACATCACGGGAGATGGCTGGGTGTCGCGTGCGTTGCAGCCGCTGACGGGAAGCTGACTTCGGAGGGCATGACGAAATGGTCGGAAGCTCACCTTCCGGCCTTCGTCTCTCGTTGCGCAGGGGTGCCGGGCCCCCGACTTGACTTGCGCCCTATTTTCGCCTATGGTGAATCGCCAAGGCCGATGGGCTGGCCCGGTCAGGCCTCCGGGCGGCCGCGGTGGTTCCCTCGGCCTTATTTTATTTTGCCTTTTACTAATTATACCTAATTAAATTATGAGGATCTATGAATCTAACCAAGAGACAGAAGGAAATCCTCGATTTCATCCGCTCGTATCGCACCGAGCACGGGATTTCGCCGACTCAGCGGGAGATCCGCGAGACCTTCAAGCTTTCCTCCTTCGGGACCGTCCAAAAGCACCTGAAGCGCCTGGAAGAGAAGGGCGCTCTGGCGCGGCAGTGGAACCGCAGCCGGGGCATCTCGCCCAAGGAGGAGCCGACAAGAGCCCGGGGAGTCGCCCTGCTGGGCCTCGTCGCCGCAGGCCGCCCGATCGAGCCATTTCCGCAAGAGGAATCGATCGAGGTGCCCTCCACAATGCTGGGAAAAGGCGAGCACTTCGTTCTCCGTGTGCGCGGCGAGTCCATGATCGACGACGGGATTCTCGATGGCGACTTCGTCGTCGTCGCTCGGCGCGAGAGGGCGGAAAAGGGAGAGACCGTGGTGGCGCTGGTCCGGGGGGAGGCAACGCTCAAGCGCTACTATCCGGAGGGAGCGCGGGTCCGGCTTCAGCCGGCCAACTCCACCATGAAGGCGCTGACCTTCGACGCACGGGACGTGATGATCCAGGGCGTGGTCACGGGCCTGATGCGGGACTACGCCCATCCCTCCCGCTGATCCGAGCCAGGCCGCGGGCCTGCGGTAGAATTCGGCCGTCGGCGACGTACCCAAGTGGTTAAGGGAGAGGTCTGCAAAACCTTTATTCGGCGGTTCGAATCCGCCCGTCGCCTCCATCGGAGGCGACCACCCCGGGAGACGGCAAACCTCATGACCGTGCACATGTCAGGCCGAAGGATGTTCGTGGCGCTTCACGGCTTACGTGCGGTCCGTTCGAGCCCCCCGGATCTTTGCGCCGGAGTGGCGAAATTGGTAGACGCACGGGACTTAAAATCCCGAGGGCCGCAGGGCCCGTGCCGGTTCGACTCCGGCCTCCGGCACCACTGAACCGATCATGAATGGGGCCACGACGGAGGCGATCTCCGCCTTCCAGCAGACGCTCGGCTACGAGTTCCGAGATCTCGACATGCTCGCACGGGCCCTCACGCACAAGTCGTTCAGCAACGAGATCCGGGAGATCCGGCCACTCAACAACGAGCGGCTGGAATTTCTCGGCGACGCGGTGCTCGGCTTCGTCGTGGGGGAGATGATCTTTCGCGCCTTCCCCGATCTTCAGGAAGGGGCGCTGTCCAAGATCAAGGCCCACCTGGTCTCGGCCAACATGCTGGGAGCCAAGGGGCGGGCAATCGGCATCGGGCGTTTCCTGCGGATGGGAGCCGGCGAGGCTCGCTCGGGCGGCGCCGAAAAGCTGTCTCTGCTCGCCGACGCGTTCGAGGCCGTCGTGGCCGCGATCTATCTCGACGGGGGTCTTGCCCCGACCGAGGCGTTCGTAAGGAAGGTGTTCGAGCCCGAAGTCTCGGGGATCGACATCGGCGATCTTTCCTTCCACGACTACAAGACCACGCTCCAGGAGACGGCGCAGAGTCTCGGCCTGCCGCTGCCGGAGTATCGCGTCGTCGACGAATCGGGGCCGGACCACGAGAAGGCCTTCGTGGTCGAGCTGTTGTGGGACGGCGAGGCCTTCTCCCGCGGCAATGGAAACTCGAAACGGGAGGCTCAGCGGAAGGCAGCCAAGGAAGCGCTCAAGAAGCTCGGCCGTCTACCGGGTTAGGGTGTGTCATCCCGAGGGCGCCAGCCCGAGGGATCCCTTTTGAGTTGAAGTGCGGCCAAGAAAGGGATCCCTCGCCACGCTCCGGATGACACGACCGAGTCAGGGGGCCTGTTCCAGCCGTTTGAGGAACGCCTCCGGTTCCTCGAAACCGACGAGCCGCAGGTCCTTGCGTTCGGCCCCCGAGGCATCGAGAAAGATCACGGTGGGCACTCCCAGAATGCCGAACCTCTCGGCCAACGCGACCGTCTCTGCGGCGCCCGCCTTCGTCATGTCGGCCTTGTAGAGGCTGCGCCGGGAAAGCGCTTGACGGACCCGGCTGTCGGAGAACGTCTTCTTGTCGAGCTCGAGACAGGGCAGGCACCAGGAGGCCGAGAAGTCGACGATCATCGGTCGGCCGCCCGAGGCGGCGTGCGCGGCGTCGTATGGCGCCCAGGCGGGACTCTGCGCCTCGGCGTGGCCGAGCGGTGCAAAGAACGCGGCGGCGGCGAGAAAGAGCGCCGCAAGGGCGGCTCGAACGGGAAGCCGCAGGTGGGCGTGAACCGCGAGGAGAGCCACGGCTCCAATTGCGAGCACGGTCGGCAGCAGCCAGGTGCCGGCGGCTCCGGGCAATACGGTCCGCAGGAAATATGCGGCCATCGCGAGCAGGACCCAGCCGAAGACTTTCTTGACGCCCTCCATCCAGGCTCCGGCCCGCGGCAGCGTGGCGATCCGCCCCGAGAATGCGGCGAGGAAGAGGAACGGGAGTCCGAGCCCGAGCGACAAGACGAAGAAGAAGAGAAAGCCGAGAAGGGCGTCCTGGGTGGCTGCGACGAAGGCGAGCAGGCCGAGCACGACCGGTCCGACACACGGGGCCGCCACGACTCCGACCAGCAGCCCCATCGCGTAGGCCCCGGGCACGCCGCGCCGGGCACCCGCCTTCTGCATCAGAGCAGTTGGCATACGGAGGTCGTAGAGGCCGAACATCGAGAGGGCGAGAGCGACGAGGACGGCCGCGACCGTGCCCACCACCCACGGGGACTGGAGCGCGACGCCGAAGAGCCGCCCCGAAAGCGCCGCCGCGACGCCGAGCGCCGAGTACGTCGTTGCCATGCCGAGGACGTAGAAGGAGGCGAGCAGGAAGGTGCGGCGGCTGTGGCCGTGTGCCTGGCCGCCGAAAAAGCTCACCGTGAGCGGAATGACCGGATACACGCAGGGCGTCAGGTTGAGGGCAAGACCCCAGCCGAAGAGCAGCAGGAGGACGCCGAAGAGGCCGCGCCGCTTGAGCAGGTCGCCGAAGTCCTCCGACGCGCCGGCGGCGGCCGTGGTGGCAGATCCCTCGAGGCGCCGGGCCTCGGAGAGGGGCACGGCGCCTCCGGTCGGCGCCCCCGCGCTGCCCGCAGCCGGCGCGGGAGCGCTGGCGGAGCGGAAGGCGACAGAAGCCGGTGCCAGACACTGCGTGTCGTTGCACGCCTGGAAGGCCACGGATCCGGCGATGGGCGGAGTGGCCGTGCCCGACACCTCCAGAGGGACGTCGATCGAGAACTCGCCAGCGTAAACCGAGAGCGGCGCCTGGGAGAAGGAGAACTTCTGAGACTTGCCCTCCGGATAACGCGGCTCTCCGAATCGAACCCCTTCGACCGCCTCGAGCTTGACCTCGGTCGGGATGAGGTAGTCCTCGGAGGGATGGTGGCTGTTGACGTGCCAGCCGGCGGCGAGCGTCGCCTCCACGCGCAGCGTGATCTTTCCGTCGGCCGGCGCGCGCGTTACCGCGGCGCCGACGGTGAGAAGGCTCGCCGGGTCCGGCGCCGCGGCCAGCGCGAAAGGAGCGACGAGCCAGAGCCCGAACAGCGCGGCGCGTCTCATTTCGCGGCGGCGGGAGCCTCGAGCCGTTCGACGAAGGAGTGGACCTTGGGGAGATACTTCGAGTCGGGGTAGTTCTTCTCGAATCTCTTATAGATCGCGAGGGCCTCGGCGACTTTGTTCTCGCTGAGGGCGATCTGTGCCAGAAACAGCTCCGCGCGCTGCTTTTGCTCCGGCTTCTGGGTCGAGGCGATGACTTTCTCGATCGCGCGGCGCGCGTCGGCCGGCCGATCGAGCTGCAGCTCAGCCGCCGCGAGGCCTTCGAGGGCGTTGGCACGCAGCTGGGGTGTGGCGTCGGCGGCCGCGGCCGCCCTCCGAAGGCGCATTGCGGCACCCTGAAAATCCGCACGCGCGTAAAGTTCGGTCCCCGACGCGTAGGCCTCCTCGGCCTTGAGCGTGGCCACGTCCTGGCTGTCGATGCGCCGTGCCACGTCGCGGTACGCGTCGAGATCCTTGTGGACGTGCCGGTAGAAGTCGGGCGCGTTCTTGAACCCCTGCATCAGGAAGACCAGCCGCCCCTCCGGCGTCGCGATCAGAATGGCAGGCACCTCGGTGATGGAGTAGCGATTCGCGATTTGCTGGCCCGCCGGGGAATCCAACTCGATCCGGACCGGAACCATGCCGATCAGCAGGGCCTCGAAATCGAAGGCCGGGTACAGGAGAGATTCCATGCGGCGGCAGTCGCCGCAGCCGGAATTCGTGAACTCGTAGAAGACCAACTTCTTCTGTGCAGAAGCCCGGGATCGCGCCTCGGCGGCGTCGGATGCCCAATCGGCGTTGCCCGGGCTCGTGACCTTGTGGTCGGGCGCAGGGGTGGGGCCGGCGTCCTGCGCCAGGACCAGCGGCGCGGCCTGGGCGAGGGCGAAGAGAGCGACCGAGGCCGCGAAACCGATACTGCGCATTCGCCGGGAGAACCCGGTGAGGGAGGCTGGAATTCCCGTCGCAGCGCCGTCGATTGCCCCGGGGGCCCGACTTCCGCTAGACTCCGCGCTCCGGTGCGGCGGCCCGCGACGCCCAGGTAGCTCAGTCGGTAGAGCAAGGGACTGAAAATCCCTGTGTCGGCGGTTCAATTCCGTCCCTGGGCACCATACTTGACGAGCGGTCAGTCGGCGTGAGCCGAAGGCTGACGGCGGAGAGCGCAGAGCCAACCATGATTCTGAAGGTCGCCAAGCTCGGTGTGAAGACGCTTCGCGCGGTCTCTCAGGAGGTCGACCCGAAGGCGGTCTCCCGCGGCGACTACGAGGCCTTCCTTTCCGATCTCGAGGACACGATGCGCGAATACGACGGAACGGGCATCGCGGCCCCTCAGGTGTTTACGCCGCTGAGGGCCTTCCTGTACGAGGTCCATCCGGAGACCCGGAAGCGCAAGGAGCCCGAGGTTCCCCTGACTGCGCTGTTCAATGCCAGTTACGAGGGCGTGGGAAAAGCGCAGGAGAAGGATTCGGAGGGCTGCCTCTCGGTTCCGTTTCTGCTCGGCCGCATCGTGCCCCGGTTCGAGACCATTCGAGTACGGGCTCTCGACCGGTCCGGAAAGCGGGTCGAATTCGAGGCCTCCGGGTATCACGCGCGCGTGCTGCAGCACGAGATCGATCATCTCGATGGGCTGGTCTATCTCGATCGTATGCGGGACATGAAGTCGCTGTCCTACACCGTCAACTTCGGTTAGGCCGCGACGGCCCAGACGGCCTCGACGGGGCCGCGGCTTTCTGAAATAGAATCCATGCGATGGGTCTCTTCGGAACGAAGGGCAATCTGCCGGCGCATCCCGCGGCGAAGGGTGCACCCGCGACGGGCGCGGATTTCTTCGTCACGCGCGTGGAGGCCATGGTTGCGTGGGCCCGGAAGAACTCGCTCTGGCCCTTTCCATTCGCCACGGCCTGTTGCGGGATCGAGTTCATGTCGGTCGTGTCGTCGCACTACGACCTTTCCCGCTTCGGCGCGGAGGTTGTCCGGTTCTCGCCGCGCCAGGCGGATCTGTTGATCGTGGCCGGCACCGTTACGGACAAGATGGCCCCCGTGCTGCGCAAGATCTACGACCAGATGCCGGAGCCGAAGTGGGTCATCTCGATGGGTGTCTGCGCCTCCTCGGGCGGCTTCTACCGCGCCTACCACGTGACGCAGGGCATCGACGAGATCATTCCGGTCGACGTCTACGTTCCTGGCTGCCCGCCCACACCCGAGGAGCTCATGTACGGCATTCTCGAGCTCCAGAGGAAGATCACCGAGGGCGAAAAGTCGCGCGACGCGCGGTCGGCGAAATTCGCCGCGGAACAGCTGACGTGACGGTCGCGACCGAGGCCGTCCTCTCGCCGGCCGCCGAGGCCCTGCGGGAGCGCCTGAGCGCCTCTCCGATCTCCGGTCGGGCGGCGGTTCTCGATCGCGACCTGCCGACCGTCGAGATCGGCCCCCGGGATTGGCCGGCTCTGGCGCGGTTCCTGCGGGACGATCCCGGCTGCCGCTACGACCTCTTTCTCGATCTGTGCGGCGTCGACAACCTGAAGCGGCGCTCCGGCGCGACGCGATTCGAGGCCGTCGTCCACCTGCACTCCCTCTCGCGCAATCAGCACGTCCGCGTGCGCGTTCTGGTTCCCGACGTCGAGAAGCCGTCCCTTCCGAGCGTCGTGGACGTGTATCCGGCCGCGAACTGGTTCGAGCGCGAGGCCTACGACCTCTTCGGGTTCGAGTTCGTGGGGCACCCGAATCTCCACCGGTTGCTCTGCCACGATGCCTTCGTCGGCCACCCGCTGCGCAAAGACTACGCACCCGGCCAGCGCTGGTTCTTCGCGGAAGAGGACATCCGCATGCCCGCGTGGTCCAAGGATACGGACGTGCGCGCGGGCCACTTCGAGACGCAGACGATCTCGATCGGGCCGGCCCATCCGGCAACCCACGGGATCGTCCACCTGGTGGCCAGGCTCGACGGAGACCGCATCATCCGCGCGGAGACGATGATCGGGTACCTCCACCGGTGTTTCGAGAAGATGGCGGAGAAGCACCACTGGAACCAGGTGATCCCGTACACGGACCGGCTCAACTACATCTCGGCCATGTTGAACGGCGTGGGGTACGTCCGCGTCGTCGAGAAGATGCTCGGCCTCGAGATTCCCGAGCGCGGCCAGCTCGTCCGGACGATCCTCTCCGAGTTTTCCCGGATCATGGACCACTGCGTCTGCATCGGCGCCAACCTCGTGGACCTCGGAGCGCTGACGAACTTCTGGTACCTGTATCAGCCCCGCGAGCAGATCTACGACCTGATCGAGGCGTGCTGCGGCGCCCGCCTCACGGTGTCGTACGTGCGCGTGGGCGGGCTCGCCATCGACGTGCCCGACGATTTCGTGGCCAGGAGCCGGGCCCTGCTCGAGTCGATTCCGCCGTTTCTCGACGACGTCGAGAGGCTCGTCAACAACAACCGGATTGCGCGAAACCGTCTTCAGGGCGTCGGGCTCGTGTCCCGCGAGCAGGCCGTCGCCTGGGGGCTGACCGGCCCGATGTTGCGGGCCTCCGGCGTCGCGTACGACGTGCGCCGGGCGCGCCCGTACGATTTCTACGACCGGTTCGACTGGGACATTCCCGTCTCCAACGACGGCGACAACTTCGGGCGGTACCTCGTCCGCATGGAAGAGGTGCGTCAGTCCCTGAAGATCATCCGCCAGGCGTTGGACATTTTTCCTTCGGGCGGCGAGGTCAATGCAAACGACTGGCGCGTCGTCCTTCCGCCGAAGGACGCCGTGTACCATGACATGGAGTCGCTGATCTATCACTTCAAGCTCACCATGGAGGGCATCCGCGTCCCGGCGGGAGAACGCTACGAGTGGATCGAGGGCGGCAACGGCGAGCTCGGTTTTTACGCAATATCCGACGGCCGGGGCGGGCCGTACCGCCTGAAGATCCGTCCCCCGTGCTTCCCGAACATGGCGGCCTTCGAGAAGATCGTCGTCGGCGGCACCATCTCCGATGCGATCGCGACCCTGGGAACGCTGAACGTCATCGCCGGGGAGCTCGACCGATGAGCGGCGTGATCGACGTCAGCCGCAAGGTCCCGGCGAAGCTGACGCTGGTGCAAAGGCTGTACCTCCCGGAGATCCTGCGGGGCATGGCGGTCACGTTTGGGCACCTCGCGCGCAACCTGTCCAACAGGAAGGCGCTGCCGACGATCTCCTATCCCGAGCAGAAACGGGAATACTCGGAGCGCTTTCGCGGCAAGCACATCCTCAAGGCGCGGGAGGACGGATCCCTCAAGTGCGTTGCCTGCTACATGTGCCAGCAGGCCTGCCCTGCGGAATGCATCACCATCGTCGCCGGCGAGCACCCGAAGATTGCCTATGAGAAATATCCGGTCGTCTTCGATATCGACATGCTCCGGTGCGTGTTCTGCGGCTTCTGCGTGGATGCCTGCCCCAAGGATGCGATCTGGATGACCCGCAACGACCAGATGGCGTTCTTCACGCGCGAGGACGCCGTATTTTCGATCGACCGGCTGCGCGAGTCGAAGGAAGAGATCGCCCAGCACGGCTACGGATACCGGCCCTACTACCCGGGCGACGGAACCACGCCGCCTTCGGACGCCTCGATGCTTCCCGTGCTGCCGGGCAGCGGCGAGCGCGATACGCTGCGGCAGGAGGGCGTGAGGCTGCCGGATCGCGGCCCGGGCCCGGGTCCCCTGAACGCTCCGTCCCAGGCACAGAAGTCCTTTTCGGCCTGAGCGAGGGCCGCGTCAGCTCGTCGGCGGATGGCCGTCGGTGCGGTGCACCGATTCGACCGTGATCTTGATCTCTTCGTCGGAGAGGCCCTTGTCCTTCAGCTGGGCAGCGAGGCGGGCCTCGGACAGGCAAATGCCACAGCCGGCGGCATGCTTGTCGGTGTAGCAGGTCAGGAGCGTCCGATGGTGAAACATCGGGCTTTCGGCGCACTCGCAGAAACAGTGGATCTTGTCGAGCGTGGCCGGGTACTTGCGGGCGATCTCGTAGCCGATTTTGACCTCGGGATCGTAGCCCTTGGAGAACTGGTCGGGGTCGAGCGTGGGTCGTCGTTCCTTGCACGTCGTGCAGGAGTTGGCGGGCGCTTGGGTCGGCTTGGGCTTGCTGGCGTCACCGGAGAGAGAAATGGCCGGCAGGACGAGGAGGGCGGCTGCGATGACTTGGACTTTCATGGGGGTTTCAACACTCGCCGGGTCGCCAAACTTCCCCTCCTTATCGTCTTGGGGGCAGCGAAGGGTTCGAGGGGTCCCTTTCCGAGTCCTGCTCTGGCTTCAAAGGGATCCCTCGGCCCTGCGCGCCTCGGGCATCCTGAGCGCGGCGAGGCGTTTCTTTGTAGATGCACCGAGGCCCGAAAGGGATCCCTCGGCGCTGCGCGCCTCGGGATGACGCTCGCGCTGCATCGCTACGCGATCTGCGCGAGCGTCACTTCAAGCTCTCCATGATCTCGTCGAGTGCCTTCTTCGGCGGGCACAGCTTGGTGTCCGGGAGCGCCACGATCGGCTCGCGGCCCACGCCCGACAGCTCGAGGAAATCCTTCTTCGTCGGCTCGACGTAGATCAAACCGGTCAGGAACTCGGTCTTGGCCTGCGCCTCCTGGCAGAGGGCCAGAGCCTTGGCCTTGTCGGTCGCGTCGTAGTCCTCGCGGAGCTTGCGGAGCCGGATGTGCGAGCCGTCGTGGAGGGCAACCTCCTGGGTGGTGCCGGGGTCGTACTCGACCGAGATCTCCTCGTAGTACGGGATGAACCCGATCTCGTGGATCGGGATCTCGTGGTCCTTGGCCCACTTGTACGACTTGGTGGACGTGTCGTGATTGTTGAACGTGACGCACGGAGAGATGACGTCGAGCAGGGCCGTTCCCCGGTGCGCCATGGCGCCCTTGAGCAGTGCGACGAGCTGCTTCATGTCGCCGGAGAACGAGCGCGCGACGTATCCGCAGCCGAGCTCGATCGCCATCGCGCACAGGTCGATGGCCGGGAGGTCGTTGACGGCGCCGGTCTTCAGCTTCGAGCCTGCGTCGGCCGTGGCCGAGAACTGGCCCTTCGTCAGGCCGTACACGCCATTGTTTTCGACGATGTAGACCATCGGCACGTTGCGGCGCAGGAGATGCACGAACTGGCCCGCGCCGATCGAGGCCGTGTCTCCATCGCCGGAGACTCCGATCGCGAGCAGGGAAGGATTGACCATCATGGCGCCGGTGGCGACCGCGGGCATGCGGCCGTGGACGGCGTTGAAGCCGTGGCCGCGGTCGGCGAAGTACGCCGTGGTCTTCGACGAGCAGCCGATGCCGGACATCTTCGCGACCCGGTACGGGGGCACCGACATTTCGTAGAGCGCCTGCGTGATCTGGCGCGTGATGACGTCGTGCCCGCAGCCGACGCACAGCGTCGACTTCGAACCTCCGTACTCCTTGACGGTCAGACCGACGCGATTGACGGGAGGGGCCTTGGGTTCGGCGACGGACGACATCAGTTCTTCTCCCCGGCCTCGACCCCCTCGATCACCGTTTCGGCGTCGAGGGGGAAGCCGTCGTAGTGGCGGATGGACCGGAGCTTGGTCGCGTCCGGGCCGAGCTCGAGGCGCAGCAGGTCGTACATCTGCCCGTCCCGGTTCTGGTCGATGACGTAGATGCGGTCGTGCGCGGCCGCGAAGGCCGCGACCTCGGTCGTGAAGGGGAGCGCGCGCAGGCGGAGGTAGTCGGTCCGTTGTCCCTTGCGGGCGAGCAGCACGCGCGCTTCCTCGACCGCGAAGTCCGAGGACCCGTACGCAATGATCCCAACGCGGGACGCTCCCGCGGCCACGACCGGCTTGGGGACGTACTTCCGGGCCGTGTCGAACTTGCGCGCGAGGCGGTCCATGTTGTTCTTGTAGTCGTCCGGCCGCTCCGTGTACATGGCGCGCTCGCTATGGCCCGAGCCGCGCGTGAAGTAGGCGGCCGCGGGCACGTCGGCCATTCCGGGGAGCGTGCGGTACGGGATGCCGTCGCCGTCCACGTCGCGGTACCGGGCGAACTCCTTGAACTTCGCGATGTGAGCCTCGATCTCCTCCTTCGAGCGCAGGACCTTGCCCCGGTCGAGGGGCTTGTCCGAGAACGGGAAGGGATCGGCCATCCAGTTGTTCATTCCGAGGTCGAGATCGGTCATCAGGAACACGGGCGTCTGGAAGCGCTCGGCGAGATCGAAGGCCTCCATCGCCATGCTGTAGCACTCCTCGACGGAGCCGGGCAGGAGCAGGATGTGCTTGGCATCCCCGTGCGAGAGGTAGTAGGTCGACGTGATGTCGCCCTGCATCGTGCGGGTCGGGAGCCCCGTCGAGGGGCCGACGCGCTGGACGTCCACGATCACGGCGGGGACCTCGGCGTAGTAGCCGAGGCCCGTGAATTCGGACATGAGGGAGATGCCGGGCCCCGACGTCGTCGTCATCGCACGAGCGCCGGCCCAGCCCGCGCCGAGCACCATGCCGAGCGCGGCGAGCTCGTCTTCGGCCTGCACGACGGCATAGGTCGACTGTCCCGTCTCCGGGTCGATGCGGTACTTGCCCGCGTAATCGATCAGGGATTCGGCGAGCGACGAGGAGGGCGTGATCGGGTACCACGCCAGGAACTGCACGCCTGCCATCATGCAGCCGATCGCGGACGCCGCGTTGCCTTCGATGATGATCTTGCCGGCGGTCGCGTTCATCCTCTCGAGGCGGAAGGGGTCCCGCTTGGTCAGGTTCTTCTCGGCCCACTCGAGGCCGCCACGGATCGCCTTCATGTTGATCTCGACGGCGGCGGCCTTGCTCTTGAACTGCTTCGCGACGGCCTTCTCGATCTCCGCCATGTCGATGCCGAGCAGCCACGCGGCCACCCCGACGTAGATCATGTTGATCGCCAGGCGCCGCAACTTGCCGTCGTGGACGAGCTCGAGGACGAGCTTCTGGAAGGGAACGGGATAGAAGAGCACGTCGTTGCGCAGGGTGTCCAGCTTGAGGCTCTCCTCGTAGATGACCGCGGCGCCGGGTGCGACCGTCCGGACGTCCTCGTGGGCGGTCTCCGGATTCATGCAGATGAGGACACCCACGTCGCGGCGCCTCGCGATGAAGCCCTCCTTGGATGCCCGGATCGTGAACCAGGTCGGCAGGCCCTGGATGTTCGAGGGGAAGAGGTTCTTGCCCGAGACGGGGATCCCCATCTGGAAGATGGCCCGCATCAGGATGTTGTTCGAGGACATGCTTCCCGAGCCGTTTGCCGTGGCCACGTGGATCGAGAAATCATTGATCACCGGCGGCCGGCTCGCGGACTCCGCGCGTCTTTCTTCGAGGACGGCAGTGGACATTCCTACTCCTTCTGGCGGGCCAGGACCCGCGGACTGGGGATGATACCAAAGGCATCCGTAAGATCCGGGATGAGGACCGGCTCGGCCCGGCCCACTACAATGCGCCCCCGGAGGGAATTTCGATGCGATTCCAGCGTCTGGCCGTACCATGGGCGCTCCTGCTCGCCACATCGGCCGCTGCCGCCCCGGCGGCCGCTTCACGGCCCGTCCGTTTCGAAGAGCTCGCGAAGCTCCAGCGGATCGGCGGCGTTGCCGTCTCTCCCGACGGGCGCCAGGTCGCCTTTTCGGTGGGAACACCCGACGTCCAGGCCAATACGACGCGCTCGGCGATCTGGATGGTCCCCGCCGACGGGGGAGACGCGGTCCGGATGACCTCCGGCGAAAAGAGGGACAGCGACCCCCGGTTCTCGCCCGATGGGCGCAAGCTCGCGTTCCTGTCGAACCGCGCAGGCGGATCCCAGATCTGGCTGATGGACCTGTCCGGAGGAGACCCGGTCAAGGTGACCTCGTTTCCGACCGAGGTCAACGCGTTCTCGTTCACTCCGGACGGCAGGTGGTTTCTGATCTCCTCGGACATCTTCCCCGAGTGCGCCGACACCGCCTGCCTCGAGAAGACCGTGCAGGCCCGGGAGAGCGCAACGATCAGGGCCCGGATCGCGGAGCGGCTTCTCTTCCGCCGCTGGGATACGTGGAAGGACGGCACGCGCTCGCACATCTGGAAGGTCCCCGTCTCGGGTACCGGCGCGGCCGTCGACCTGACGCCGGGCGACTACGACGCGCCACCCTTCGAGGTGGGCGGAGGCGTGGATTGGGACGTGTCCCCGGACGGGAAGGATTTCGTCTACGCATCGGTGCACGACCGCATCGAGGCCCTGTCCACCAACGCCGACCTCTGGCTCGCGCCTCTGGCCGGGGGCGCTGCCGCGAGAAATCTCACCGAGTCCAATCCCGCCTGGGATGGCTCGCCGCGATTCTCGCCCGATGGAAGGTGGATCGCATTTCGTTCGCAGAAGCGGCCGGGGTTCGAGTCGGACCGATTTCGCCTCATGCTCTATGAGCGATCGACCGGCCAGATCCGAGGCCTGACTGAGGGCTTCGACTTCTGGGTGGACGACTACCGATGGGCTCCGGACTCGAAGAGCCTCGTCTTCGCCGCCCAGGTCCGGGGCCGCGAGACGCTCTACCGGGTGACCCTCCAGGGCACAGCGCCTGCTCCCTTGTGGACGGGTGGGTCGATCGCGGGCCTGGAGATCGCCGGGCGGCCGCGCGTATTTCGCGACGAGCCGGCTGACGCGTCCTCCGGAGCTCTGGAGCGTCGGCCTGGATGGGAAGGTTCCGCAGGCCCTGACCCACGTCAACGACGCGCTCCTCGCGGAACTCACGATGGGTGAGGTGTCGGAGCGGTTTACGGATTCGTCGGACGGGCGCAAGCTGCAAGCCTGGATCGTCAAGCCGCCGTCCTTCGATCCGGCGAAGAAGTACCCCGCCGTTTTCCTCATCCACGGCGGCCCGCAGGGCGCGTGGGTGGACGGCTGGTCCAACCGCTGGAATCCGCAGGTATGGGCGGCCTACGGCTACGTCGTCTACGCGGCCAATCCCCGAGGCTCGACGGGCTTCGGCCAGGACTTTGTCGACGCGATCAGCGGGGACTGGGGCGGCCAGGTGTACGACGACCTGATGCGCCAGGCCGACGACCTGGAGTCGCTGCCGTTCGTCGACCGGGGGAAGATCGGTGCGGCCGGCGCGTCCTACGGCGGCTACATGGTCAACTGGATCGCGGGGCACACGCAGCGTTTCGCGGTGCTGGTCTCGCACGACGGCGATTTCGACACGGCGGGAAGCAATCTCGAGACCGAGGAGCTCTGGTTTGCCAGATGGGAGTTCCAGGGCTGGCCCTGGAACTCGAAGCTCTACGCGAAGTGGAGCCCCATGCTCTCGGCCGGAAATTTCAAGACGCCCATGCTCGTCATCACCAGCGAGCGGGACTACCGCGTACCGTTCGGCCAGGGACTTCAGCTCTTCACGGCGCTCCAGGTGCAGGGTGTCCCCTCGAAGCTGCTGACGTTTCCCGACGAAGGCCACTGGGTCCTGAAGCCAGGAAACTCCTCGCTGTGGCACAACGTCGTCATGGACTGGCTGCACCGCTGGCTTGGCGGAGCGGAGGCGGATCCGAAGGCGCTGGCGACCGCGTATAGCGTTACGCGATGAGGAGCGTCTTGGGCTCGAGTCCCAAATTCGGCGCACCGCAGTGTTTGTCTCCGCCCGGGTATCGGCGTTGCTCCCGTCGACTTGTTGAGTCAATCCTGATGCTCGTGGCCGTGTGAGGTAATAGACTCTCGTCCAATGCCTCCCATCCGGGTGGTCTCCCTCTGCCCGTCCATCACCGAGACGATCGTCGCGATCGGGGGCCTCAAGTCTCTCGTCGGCGTCACGCGCTACTGCACGCGCCCGAGCGGGATGCTGTGGGGGCTGCCGCGAGTCGGGGGGACGAAGAGCCCGGACATCGCGCGCATCCTGGACCTGAAGCCCGACCTCGTGTTCGCCAACGCCGAAGAGAACCGGCCCGAGGATGTCGATGCTCTGCGCGCCGCTGGCGTCGAGGTCGACGTGACGCTGCCCAAGACGGTTGCGGAGGTTCCCGACGCCATCCGGCAATGGGGTAAGAAGCTTGGGCAGACGGATGAGTCGGACGTGCTGTCGGCCCGCATCGAGATGGAGTCGAAGGCCCTGGCGTCCGAGCGCCCGGCCGGATCGTTTCGCTATGCCTACTGGATCTGGAAGGACCCCTGGATGACGATTTCCGACGACACGTACGTCGCGGACCTGATCCGGCTAGGCGGCGGCGAGAACGTCTACGGGAAGGAGACAGCACGGTACCCGACGACTTCGCCGGCGGAGGCCCTGGCCCGGCAAGCCCAGATTCACGTTTTTCCGAGCGAGCCGTATCCCTTTGCCGAGGATAAGCATGGCGAGCTCGCGGAGAGAGTATTCGGCACGCTCGCGCGACGGCTGTTCGTCCCCGGGGACGATTATTGCTGGCACGGCGTTCGAACTTTGGAAGGTCTGAAGGCAGCTCGAGCACTACATATCTATGCTCAGTGATAACATATCCGAACTATAAAAGTTGTTTTTACTATTCTACCTTATATTATTCGTAATTCGTCCGTTCCCGCCCGCCTGAGGACAGGCCGGAGGAGCCAGCCATGACCTCGAGCCCCCGTCTGCTCGCCGCCGTGTGTGCCTTCTTGTCGCCCGCGGCCGTGTTCGCCGCCCCGGAGCCGCCCGCCGAGGCAGTGATCGTGATCCGGGCCGGCACGCTCATCGATGGCGTGTCCTCGAGCCCGCGGCGGGACCAGGCGATCGTGGTGCGCGGCCGCCGCATCGAGACCGTCGAAAGCTGGCCGTCGGCGCGGGTCCCGGCAGGCGCGACGGTGGTCGATCTGTCGTCCGCGACGGTGATGCCGGGACTGATCGACACGCACACGCACGTCTTCCTGCAGGGGGAGGATCCCGCCGAGGGCGGGTACGACGCGCAGCTTCTGAAGCAGGGCATCGCCTTCCGGGCGGCGAGGGCGACGGTCTCCGCGCGCCGCGCGCTCGAGCAGGGCTTTACGACGATTCGCGACGTGGAGACGGAGGGAGCCGGGTATGGCGACGTCGAGATCCGTCAGGCGATCGAGGCGGGGTATATCCCCGGGCCGAGAATGTTCTGTGTGACGCGGGCCATCTCGTCGACGGGAGGGTACAACCTGGAGGGATATGCACCGGAGATCACCGTGCCCAAGGGAGCACAGCTGGTCGACGGGCCCGTGGAGGCGCGCAAGGCGGCGCGCGAACAGCTCGACAACGGTGCCGACTGGATCAAGGTCTACATGACGCACCGATCGTGGGTCGATCGGAAGGGCAATCTCGTCTCGCAGCCGGCCCTGACGGTGGCCGAGCTGAAGGCGATCGTGGACGAGGCGCATGCCTGGGGCAAGAAGGTTGCCTGCCATGCCTACAACGGCGTGGGGCTGCGGCGCGGGCTCGACGGGGGATGCGATTCGATCGAGCACGGCCTCGAGCTCGATGACGCCGCGATCGCCCAGATGGTCCGGCAGGGCACGTGGCTCGTCCCCACGATGAGCGTGTACTACAAGGGTTGGGCGCCGGAAGGGACGCCCGAGGGAGCGCGCGACCGCAAGCGCGCCGCCGTGCATGGCCCCTCCCTGCAGAAGGCGCTCAAGGCCGGAGTGAAGATCGCCTTCGGCACCGACGTCGGCGGCTTTGCCTGGAGCGAGCCGATCGCGCAGGAGTTCGCCCGGTTGGTCGAGTTCGGGATGACACCCATGGCCGCGATCCAGGCCGCGACCTCGAGGGCTGCCGAGATGCTCGGAATGACCGGAGAGATCGGCGTCGTGGCGCCGGGTGCCTATGCGGACGTCGTCGCCGTGCCCGGAGACCCGCTGCAGGACGTGGCCGTCCTCGAGCGGGTGAATTTCGTCATGAAGGACGGGAAGGTCTACCGCAACGACGCCCGCTAGCGGGAGCCGGGAGGCTTCGGCGTCGGCATCTTGCCCCCGAGGCGAGGGGGCCGCCCGAACTCGAAGTACCCCAAGGGAGCGAGGACCTTGGAAGCCTCGCTAGCTCCCCCGACGGTTGAGCAGGTCGAGGAACTCCTCGCGGACGGACTGAGTGTTGAAGATGCCGCGGATGGCGGAGGTCACGGTGAGGGCCCCCGGCTTCTTGATCCCCCGCATCTCGACGCAGAGGTGCCGGGCCTCGACGACCACCATCACGCCCTGCGGATCGAGCTTGTCGGCCATGTAGCGCGCGATCTGCTCGGTCAGCCGCTCCTGGAGCTGCGGCCGGCGCGCGTAGAACTCGACGATGCGGGCCATCTTGGAGAGGCCCACGATCGACTCGTTCGGAATGTAGGCGACGTGGGCGTGGCCGTAGAAGGGGACGAAGTGGTGGGAACAGAGCGAGTAGAACGGAATGTCCTTCTCGATGACCATCGCGGAGTAGCGTTCGTCGTTGGGAAAGAAGGTGACCTTGGGCTCGGCTCCCTCCGAGAGGCCCTGGAAGAGCTCGAGGTACATCTTGGCGACGCGCTCGGGGGTCTCGACGAGGTTGGGGTCCCCGAGATCGAGGCCGAGCAGTTCGATGACCTTGCGGAAGTGGGACGCGATGTCCCGGATCCGGTCGGTGTCCGCAAGGGTCGGTATGACGCTGGTCGTATCGTTCATCGACTGGCTACATCCTCATGCCGAATCGTCTCGGCCGTGCCCTCTGTCGAGTTCCCCGGGGTCAGGCGGCGCGGGCCTTCGCCAGAAGCCCCGGGATGTCGCGGGCGACCGGGATATCGCTTCCGATGACCTCGCGGATCTTGCCATCCTTGCCGACGATGAATGCGGTGCGCGCCGAGATGCCCTTGTCGGCGAGATAGACACCGTACTTCTCGGCCACGGCCCCCTTCGGATGAAAGTCGGCGAGGAGGGGATACGCGATGCCCTGCTGCGCGGCGAATGCCTTGTGGGCCCATAGCGAATCCACGGAGATGCCGAGGACCTCCACGTCCCCCGCGCCTCCCGCCGGGAGCAGTTGGGCGCACTGCTTGGTCTCCCCGGAGCAGACGGGGGAGAAGTCGAGCGGGTAGAAGAGCAGGACGACACTCTTTTTGCCGCGGTAGTCGGAGAGCGTGACCTTGTCGCCCACGGTCGAGGGCAACGTGAAGTCGGGGGCGATGTCGCCGGCCTTGAGGGGCATGGGTGGCTCCTTGAGTATGACCTCGCGGCGCGATCGCCGCGGGTGGCGAATTCTATACGAGTGCGGCCCCCGCGATACGATGCGGCTCGCATGAAGATCGACCTCCACAGCCATTCGACCGTTTCCGACGGGCTGGACACGCCGGGGGCCCTGGTGCGGCGAATGGCTGCGGCGGGACTGGACGCGTTCGCCCTGACCGACCACGACACGCTGCAAGGGCTGCCGGAAGCGCGCGAAGAGGCGAAAGTTCGAGGCATCGAGCTCATCGCGGGCGCCGAGATTTCGGCGGAATGGGGTGGCCAGGACGACATCCACATCCTGGCCCTCTTCGTGGACGAGAACAACCGGCGTTTCAACGAGCAGCTGGCCGTCCGGCAGGAGGAGCGGCGGACGCGGGGCGAGCGCATGGCGAAGAAGCTGGTCGAGCACGGGTACGCGATCGATCTGGACGCCATTCGACGGGACGTCGGCGACGGGGTCTGGGGCAGGCCCCACCTGGCGCGGGCTCTCATCCACGCCGGCTACGCCACGAGCAACGACGAGGCGTTCGAGCGATTCCTGGGGCGCGAACATCCCTGGTACGTCGCGTACGAGAAGTGGAAGGCCGTCGAGGTGGTGCGTGCCATTCGCGACGCGGGGGGCGTTTCGTCGCTGGCGCACGCCGTCTGGTACAAGCAGACCGATGCGCTGGCCCGCGGGCTCGCGGCAGAGGGGCTCGACGCGATCGAGGTCTTCCATCCGGACCACAAGCCCGAGGAAGAGCGCCGCTTCTCCGCCCTGGCCAGGGACCTCGGCCTCGCGCAGACGGCCGGCAGCGACTTCCACGGAACGCCCGAGGGCCGAAAGAACCCCGGCGCGGTGTTCGGTGACGGCGCGATGCTCGATGCTCTGCGCGCCCGCCGCCCGTAACGCCCTTCGCATCCCGCATCCCGCATCCGGCGTCCGGTCTCCGCTATCCCGTCCGGACATCATCTGTCCGACCCGTCGCGATTCAATGAACCTGCGGAAAACGGAGCGATTGCGGAAAAGAAATTTCTTTCTCCGCGCGCGACGAACGAGAAGGATGAAACGCGCATGCGGAAATCCGGGAGCCCGTTGACAGCCGTGAGCGTCGCGACCAGAATCCCGGCCAACTCCTCGATGCTCGAAGCGATCACTGCCGAAAAGGGCTTGCCCCAGAACCTCGAAGCCGAGCGTTCCGTCCTCGGGGCGATCCTCCTCGACTCGGCCGCGATCTCGCTCGTCATTCCCATCCTAGAGCCGGACGACTTCTTCCCGGACACCCATCGCCGCATCTTCGCGGCGATGGTCGAGCTTTCGCAGCGGTCGGCGGAGATCGACGTGATCACGCTGCGCGAGGAGCTCGATCGAGCGGGAGCTGTGGACAAGGTCGGCGGCGCGTCGTACCTGACGGCGCTCGTGGACGGCGTTCCCGACGTCGGCAACGTCGAGCATTACGCCCGCATCGTCAAGGAAAAGTCGACGCTGCGCCGCCTCATCCGCGCCGGTCAGCGGATCGTCCGGGAAGGGATCGGGGGGACACGCGACGCGGAGGCGCTCCTGGGCGAGGCGACGGGGGAGATCTTCGACATTGCCGAGGGGGCCGTTCGGGGCGGTTTCGAGCCCATCGGCCAGGTGGTGCGGCACAACCTGGAGGTCATCGAGGACGCGCGGGGCCGGCAGGGAATGCTCTCGGGCCTGGCGACGGGGTTCAAGGAGCTCGATCGCATGACTTCGGGCCTTCAGACGACCGACCTGATCGTGCTGGCCGCCCGGCCCTCGGTCGGAAAGACGTCGTTTGCCCTGAACGTCGCCCAGCACGTGGCGATCCGCGAGGGCCGCGCGGTCGGCTTCTTCTCTCTCGAGATGTCGAAGGAGCAGATCGGCTTTCGCGTCCTCTGCTCCGAAGCCGACGTGGACGCCAAGAAGGTGCGCGATGGATACGCGTCGAAGGAAGCCATGCAGCGGCTCGTCCTTGCACAGTCGAAGATCCATGGCGCCCAGTTCTACATCGACGACAGCGCGGCCCTCAACGTCCCGGAGATGCGGGCCAAGGCGCAACGCTTGAAGCGCGAGCACGGCCTCGACCTGCTCATCGTCGACTACATGCAGCTGATGGCGGGCCACGGCCGTTTCGACAATCGGACCCAGGAAGTGTCCATGATCTCGCGCGGCCTCAAGCTGCTCGCCAAGGAACTGCGCGTGCCGATCATCGCGCTGTCGCAGCTCTCGCGGCAGCCCGAGCAGCGCAAGGGCGAGCTGCGCAAGCCGCAACTCGCCGACCTGCGCGACTCCGGGTCCATCGAGCAGGACGCCGACATGGTCGTGTTCCTCTACCGCGAGGAGCTCTACGACAAGGAGACCGAGCGCAAGGGGATCGCCGACGTGATCATCGCCAAACAGCGCAACGGCCCGACGGGAGACTTCCAGGTCGTGTTCCTCGGAGACCACATGACCTTTGCGAACTACGCCGGCGGACCGGCGGCGCCTCCCGAGGGGCAGCCGTTTTGAACCGGTCGTGAGTCGTGCGCGGTGAGTCCCCCGTCCGGGCCCTGGTCGACCTCGACGCCATCGCTTCGAACTACGCGCTCCTGCGCCAGCGCGTGGGCCCGGGCCGCCCCGTCTACGCGGTCGTGAAGGCGGACGCCTACGGGCATGGAGCGGCCGCGGTCGCGCGCCGCCTGGCCGCGGAGGGCGCGGAGCACTTTGCCGTGGCCAACGCCGGAGAAGGGGTGGCGTTGCGGCGGGCGGGAGTCCGCGGCGAGATCGTCCTGCTGTCCCACGCGGAACCTTCCGGGCTTGCGCTGCACCGGGCCTACGGGCTCAGCCCGACGCTATACGACCTCGTGCAGGCCGAGGGGTTCGCCGAAGCATCGCGCGCGTGTGCCGAGCCTCTCGCCGTGCACCTCGAACTCGACGTGGGAATGGGGCGCGCGGGCATTCGTCCGGAGGATCTGGATGCCTGCATTGCGCTGCTGCGGAGCGCGCCCGGTCTCCGAATCGCGGGGACTTTTGCCAATCTTTCGGCGGCGAACGATCCGGCCTCACCCGAGACCGATCGCCAGATCGGGGGACTCGAGGCCGCCCTGGCGAGGCTTCGCGCGGCTGGGGTTTCTCCGGGCCGGGTGCACCTGGCGAACTCGGCAGCCGTTCTGTTGCATGCGCGCTCCTGGCTCGACGCGGTCCGGCCGGGGCTCGCTCTGTACGGCGTCGCCCCGTCCAAGGCGCTCGAAGCCTCGGGTCTCGTCGCGGCGATGAGGCTCGAGGCACGCGTCGTCTCGGTGCGCCGGGTACCGGCGGGGTCGCGCCTCGGCTACGGCGGCCGCTTTACGGCCTCGCGCGAGACCACGGTCGCGGTGCTGCCGATGGGGTACGCCGACGGCTTCCGCCGGTCTCTGTCCGGGAAGGTCGACGTGCTTCTGCGGGGCAAGCGGGCACCGGTCGTCGGGGCGATCAGCATGGACGTCACGCTCGCCGACGCCACCGGCATCGGGGTGCAGCGTGGCGATCGCGCCGTGCTCCTCGGGCGCGACGGGAACGAAGCCATTACGGCCTGGGATCTCGCGCGCGCCGCGGACACGATTCCTTACGAGATTCTGTGCGGGATCGGCCTGCGCGTCGCCCGCGTTTATGCGGCGAACGCCTCCGGAAGCGCCGACTGATGGTGACGCGGGACACCAGCGTCTTCGCCTGCCAGGGCTGCGGCGCAGAGTCACCCAAGTGGCTCGGCCGCTGCCCGGAGTGCGGAGAGTGGAATTCGTACATGGAGCAGGCGCGAGAGCGCTCGGCACGCGGTGCCTCCGCCCAGGCCGTTCCGCACTCGGTGGCGATCGGCGAGATCGCGGCGCAGGAGAAGCCCCGGCTCTCGACGGGCCTCTCGGGTCTGGACCGCGTCCTCGGCGGCGGGCTCGTCCCCGGCTCGGTCGTGCTGCTGGGGGGGGAGCCGGGGATCGGCAAGTCCACGCTCCTGTTGCAGGCGGGGCGGGGGCTCGCGGCGTCCTCGCGCGACGTGCTCTACGCGAGCGCGGAGGAATCGGCGGCGCAGGTCCGCCTGCGCGGAGAGAGGCTCGGCATCCGGGAGGGGCGCCTCCTCGTGCTCTCGGAAACCGACGTCACCCGAGTGATCGCCGAGGCGGAGACACGTTCGCCCGCCGTGGTCGTCGTCGACTCGGTCCAGGCTGTGCAGCATCCCTCCCTTGCCTCGGCGCCCGGCACGGTCTCGCAGGTGCGCGCCGCGGCGGCGGAGCTGACCCGGTATGCGAAGTCCCGCGGCGTCCCGGTCCTGCTCGTCGGACACGTGACGAAGGACGGCTCGCTCGCCGGTCCTAAGTCCCTGGAACATCTCGTGGACGCCGTCGTCTCGATCGAGGGGGATCGAGGTCTGGAGCGGCGCCTTCTGCGAGCGACAAAGAATCGCTTCGGCCCGGTGGACGAGATCGCCCTGTACGAGATGACGAGCCGGGGTCTCTCGGAGCTTCCGGACGCCTCTGCGGCCCTGCTCGCCGAAAGGAGGGCCGGGCTGCCGGGTAGCGCCGTGACGGCTGCGCGCGAGGGAACGCGGTCCGTTCTCGTCGAGATCCAGGCACTGGTCGGCACGGCCGCGGCCGGATCGCCCCGGAGGGTTGCCCTCGGCCTCGACCCGGGACGCCTCGCGCTGCTGCTGGCCGTCCTGGAGGGTGCCGGGTTGGCGCTGGCGTCGCGCGAGGTCTTCGCCTCCTGCACGGGGGGAATCGAGGTGAGCGAGCCCGCAGCGGATCTTGCGATTGTTGCCGCGCTCGTCTCATCCCTCCGCGGGCGGCCCCTCCCGGAGGGGAGCGTCTTCTTCGGCGAAATCGGCCTGCTCGGTGAGGTGCGTCGCGTTCCGGCGGCGCCGGCTCGCCTCAAGGAGGCTCTCGCGCTCGGCTTCCGGACGGTCTACATGCCGTCGGGCAACGCGGGGGAGGGAGCGGGCTTTCCGGACCTCGACTGCCGGCCCGTCGACCGTGTGTCGGACTTCGTATCGCAGCTGGGCCGTCAATAGCCCTCGTGTCATCCCGAGGGCCGGCGGCCCGAGGGATCCCTTGAAAGTCCCCGGCGGCTGAGAAAGGGATCCCTCGCTTCGCTCGGGATGACGGACGAAACTAGCCGGCGAGGTGCTCCGGCATGGCGTCGGTCAGCTTGAGGTAGGCGTCCAGGTACTTCTCCCGGGTGGTCCGGACGACTCCCTCGGGCAGCTTCGGCGCCGGAGGACGCTTGTCCCAGCCTGTGGATTCGAGCCAGTCGCGCACGAACTGCTTGTCATAGGAGGGCTGGCCCTTCCCGGGCGCGTAGTGGGCCATGTCCCAGTAACGCGAGGAGTCGGGGGTGAAGGCTTCGTCGATCCAGACGATCCGTCCGTCCAGGCGCCCGAACTCGAGCTTCGTATCGGCGAGAATCAGCCCGCGCGAGGCGGCATAATCGCTGGCGCGCTTGTAGAGGCTGAGGGTCAGGTCCCGCAGGCGCGCCGCTTCCCCCTCCGGAAGGGCCCGGGCCATCGTCTCAAACGAGATGTTTTCGTCGTGACCCTCTTCGGCCTTGGTCGCCGGCGTGAAGATCGGCTCCGGAAGCTTGTCGGCTTCGCGCAGGCCCTCGGGCAGGCGGATCCCGCAGACGTGGCCGGTTTTGCGGTACTCGGCCCAGCCCGAGCCGGCCAGATATCCGCGGGCCACGCATTCGAAGGGGATGACCTCGCATTTGCGGACGATCACCGAGCGGCCTGCCAGCAGGGCGTGGTCGGCCCGGAGATCCTCAGGGAATCGCTCGATCTCGGTCTCGATCAGGTGGTTCTCGACGTCGGAAAACTTGCGGAACCAGAAGTTCGAGAGCTGTGTCAGGACCTTGCCCTTGTCGGGGATTCCGGGCGACAGCACGACGTCGAAGGCGGAGATCCGGTCGCTCGCGACAAGTAATAGTGAAGGGCCCAGGTCGTAGAGCTCGCGGACCTTGCCCCGGCGCGAGAGTCGGGCTCCGGACAGATGCGTTTCGGTGATCGTCGTCATGGGCGTGGGAAGTTAGCACAAAGCGAGGCCGGTTCCGATGCTCTGCTATCGTAATCCGCCATGCGAATTCGATTGACGGACTCCGTGCCTCGGAGCGCCGGGATCGCGCGGATCGCGTTTCTCCACGAAGGTGCGGGCGCCCCGGCCGGCTCACCGGCGGCGGCACGCGCGGCGCTGTCGGCGGCGATCCGGCATGGCGGATTCCGCGGCAAGGAGCGGGAGTCGGCGGTGGCGAGCAGTCCCGGCGGCTGGAGCCTCTACGGGCTGGGGCCGGCGCCTGCCTCGGCCCCGCGCCTGCGCGCCGCGCTGCGGCGTGCGGTGCGCGATCTTCTGCGGCCGGGGCGCCGCCGGCTGCTGCTCTGCTTCGACGACAAGCTCACCGAGACGATTTTCCGGGCGATCCTGCCGCAGATTGCGCTGGCGGATTACGCGTTCCACCGCTACAAGTCCGGCAAGACGCGGGGGGTCGCCGGGGCGCAGGCCCTCGTCATTCCGCCACCAAGCCTCTCGGCTCGTGGCCTGGCCGGCGCGGCCCGGGATGCCGCGGCGATCGCGGGCGCCGTCGTCTGGGCGCGCGACGTGGGGAACACTCCCGGAAACGACCTCGGCCCGATCGAGCTGGCGAGGGAAGCTCGCGGCCTGGCGGCCCGACACCACCTGCGCCTCTCGGTCTTCGACAAGAAGTGGATTTCCCGCCAGAAGATGGGGGGCCTGCTCGGCGTCAACGCGGGAAGTTCCCGGCCGCCCGTCTTTCTGGTGGGGGAGTACTCCCCGGCCAGGCCCCGGGGCACAGTCGTCCTCGTGGGCAAGGGGATCACGTTCGACTCCGGGGGCATCTCGCTCAAGCCGGCCGCCTCGATGGGCGAGATGAAGTACGACATGATGGGCGCGGCGACCGCGCTGGCATGTCTGGCGGCGGCTCGATCGCTTTCTCTCCCTGTGCGCGTCGTCGCCCTGGCGCCCGTGACCGAGAACATGCCGGGCGGTTCGGCCACCCGGCCGGGCGACATCCTGCGCATGCGCGGCGGGAAAACCGTCGAGGTGGACAACACCGATGCGGAGGGCCGCCTGATTCTCGGCGACGCGCTGTCGTACGCAGGGAGCTTCCGTCCCGACGTCCTGATCGACTACGCCACTCTGACAGGCGCGGTCTTGATCGCTCTCGGCAGCGAATGCGCGGGGCTGATGAGCCCCGACGACGAGCTCGCCCGCGATCTGGTCGCGGCCGGCGAAGCGACGGGCGAGCGCGTCTGGCGGCTTCCGGTGTGGGACGACTATCGCGACAACCTCAAGTCCGAATGGGCCGACATGAAGAACACGGGCGGCCGCGGCGCCGGCACCATCAACGCTGCGGTGTTTCTCAAGGAGTTCGTCCCCAAGGGGGTCCCCTGGGCACACCTCGACGTTGCGGGAGTGGCACACTTCGAGAAAGAGCAGAGCGGCTGGCCCGCGGGCGCCTCGGGTTTCGGTGTGGCACTGACGATGGAGTTCTTGAAGCGCCGATTCGGGGCTGGTTCGGGCCGAGCGATGCGAACCACGCGGTCGAGGCGATCGAGGGCCTGAGGCGGGCCTCCTAGGGCCCCGACAGGCGGCCCAGGGCTTCCTGCAGGCCCCAGGGCGGCGTTTGGGAGTCGATGAGCGGCGCGCAGCCTGCGGGCAGCGCAGCATGCGAGGAGGCTCCAGGCGCCGGGCCGAATGCTTCTGCCGCAGCGCGCATCGCTCCCTCACTCAGGTATAGCGCGACGGCTTCGCCCGGGCCCGGCCGGCCGCTCCACACTTCGATCGTGGCCGGGCGACCGCTCTCGCAGAGCCGGCGCGCGTCGAGAGCGCGCGAGAGGGCCGCGGCGAAGGCTGCGGCCTCCACGGCGCGCTCGAAGGCGAGCCGGTGGTACGTCCCGTCGGACTCCCCGCCCTCGTCACTTTTTCGGCGGGGGGGGCTTGAGCTGCGCGGCGACCGGAATGGACCGCGCGCCGTTCTTGCCGACCGCGCGCACCGCAAAGAAGTGGTTGTCCGTCGAGAGCCCCACGAGGACGGTCTCCCCGGCGGCCGGCACGAAATCGTAGACCGACCACCGGGGATCGGTCGTCTCGCGCCGCAGGATCTCGAAACCCGCGCGCGCTGCATCCTCGGTCGCCGCCCAGGCGACCTTCGCGTCGGGCGTGACGCCTCCGGACACGACGGCGTCGGTCGGCGCGGCCGGGGCCTGAGCGAGCTCCCGCAGGCTCTCGGCGTTGATGCGCGCGACGTTTCCGAGAAACTGGAAGTCGAGGTTGCGGAGCAGGTCGCCGTATTCGCGTCCCGCCTCGGTGCGGGGCGTCTGGTGTTCGTGATCGTAGTTCTCGAGCGGTTCCGTGAAGCGCACCGCCGGCAGGCCCGCCTCGACGAAGGGTCGGTGGTCGCCGCCGCGACCGAGGCGGTCGAGGCGGAAGACGAGCCGCACCGCGTCGCGGCCCGCGATCTCCTCGACGGCGCGCGCGAGATCGCGGGAGGCAGAGTCGACGCCGTCGGGGCCGCCTGCCGAAAAGACCCGGACCCGGTGGGGCCCGCCCGGCGCCGGGTCGGCGCCCACGATGTCGTTGTCGAGAAAGCCTCCGATCGAGTAGCCGTTCTCCCGGAGATACGCGAGCAGCCGTGTTCCTCCGAGAAGCCCCTGCTCCTCGCCGGCGAGAGCCGCAAAGAGCAGCGTCGCGCGATAGCGGCCCGGAGTCAGCAGCCGCGCTGCTTCGATGGCGACGGCCGTGCCGGAGGCGTCATCGTCCGCCCCGGGCGCATCGCTCGTCGCGTCCATGACAGAAGAGGGCATGGAGTCGTAGTGGCCTGCGACGAGGAAGACGGACTTTGCGAGAAGGGGATCCTCGCCCGGCAGAATCGCGTAGACATTCTCGAGCCGCGTCGGTTTGTCGAAGGTTCGCGGCGAGGTCGCCTCGAACCGGTCGACGACGACCCTGAGCCGGCCGTCCGAGGCTCCGGCAATCTGCCGGTAGTGCGCCACGATCCGATCGCGGCCGCAGCCGATGCCGCGCCTGGGATCGTCCCACGAGGAGAGGGAATGGCGCGTGCCGCAAGCGACGAGCTCCTCGATCGTCTTGCGCATCGCGGCCTTCGTCGACCGCCGAGCGCGGGACGGCGGCCGCGATCGCGGGGGGCTGCGGTGTTCGCAGTCGCGCTCCGACAGGTTCCGCCGGATCCTGCGCGGCCAGGCAGCATCGGCGCAGCCAGGACGGCCATCGAGAGTTTGACTCGCCCGGATCGCTTTGCTAGGTTCGCCGCCACATGCCCCTCCGTGAGTTTCCCATCGGCCCGGTCGGGGAAGAAGTCTATCCCCGGTTCGTCGACCGGCTGGCCGAGAAGCTGGACGATCCGAGGCTCGACCGCAACGTCGTCGTGCGCGAAGCGCTCGCTCAGCTCTATCTCGGGCGCACGGTCGATTTCGAGGCGACGATCGGGGATCCGAACGTGCCGCTGGCCACCAAGACGCTGCTCGCGTCCTTCGATCCACGCAACGCGACGCTGGAGGCCGAGTACTACCGGGAGATCGACCTCGAGAAGTGGAAGCCGGTCAAGCCGCTTCTCTGGTTCTGGCAGATGTTCGACCACTCCCCGGTGGGCCGCAACGTCCGGCTCGGAACGCAGATGCGCTTCATGCTGGCCCAGCGGGTCTTCCGCAAGTGCGGTCAGGGCGTCCGAATCTTCCACGAGCTCGAGGTCTCCTTCGGCTACAACCTGACCGTGGGCGACGGCGTGACGATTCACCGCAACGTTCTCATCGACGACCGGGGCGAGGTCATCATCGGCAACGATGCTTCGATCTCCGACTACGCCAACATCTACTCGCACTCCCACGCCGTCGAAGACATTCACGACGTGACGCTCGGCAAGACCGTGATCGGCGACCGCGTGCGGATCACGTACCACTGCCGTCGTTCTCTCGGGCGTCAAGGTGGCTCGGACGCGATGGTCGGCTCCATGGGCGTCGCCTCCAAGCCCGTCGAGCCCGGTTGGATCGTCGGCGGCATTCCGGCGAAGTTGATCGCGCAAAAGAGCGTCAAGCCGTAAGGGCAGTCGCGCCTGTCGGCGGGTCCGCTTCCTTGTCATCCCGAGTGCAGCGAAGGATCCCTTTCCAGTCAGGGTACGGCCGGAGAAGGGGCCTCCCTCGGGCCCTTCCGGGCCCTCGGGATGACAGAGGGAGTGCAGGGCTGGAGCTCGACGGAACGGCCCGCCGGGCCCGCGCCGCCCGGACGATGACGGCGAAGTAAACTCCGCCATGCTGCGCCGGCTGACGGTCAAGAACCTCGCGATCGTCGAGGACCTGGAGATCGAGCTTTCGCGGGCGGCTTCACGGTCATCACGGGGGAGACCGGCGCAGGAAGTCGATCCTCGTGGACGCGATCGCCCTGCTTGCCGGTGGGGGGGCGCCGTTCCGCAGACCTTATCCGCGAGGGAGGCCTCACGGCTTACTCGTCGCCGGAGAACTCGACGCGGACCGCGCCGCTGCGAGCGATCCTCGCGAGGCCGGGCCTGCCCGGGTCCGGGCCGCTGCTGCTCCGGCGCCGGAGCTCTCCGCCGACGGCCGCGGTCGCGCGTTTCCGTCGAGGACGAGCCGGCGTCGGTGCGCACGCTCGCGCGGCTTGGGGAGCTCCTGGTCGCGATCCACGGCCGGGCGCGGACCGCGAGCTGTGGATCCGGCGCTCCGCTCGAGCTGCTCGACGGCTTTCCCGGTAAGGCGGAGGCTCGAGGCGACGGACCGCGGCCGCGGCACGGCCTCGGGAGCGAGCCCGCGAGAGCGGCTTGAAGCGCTCGAGGCGTCGCGGCGCGAGCGGGCGGCAGCGACTCGATATGCTCGACTTCCAGATCCGCGAGATCGGATCGGTGGCGAACCGCCGAAAACGGGAAGACGTCGAGCTGGTGGTCGAGCGGCAGAGGCTCCTCCACGCGACCGGATCCGACTGGCGGCGAGACCGCGCTCGCCGCCCTTTCGGAGGCGGAGGGCTCCGCGGCGGATCGGATGGGCGAGGCGGCGAGGGCTTTCGCGGACCTGGCGTCGATCGATCCCCGCGAGAAGGCGCACCGCGACGAGGCCGAGCAACTGAAGCGTCGCGTCACGGATCTGGCGGCGGCGGCACGCGACGCGGCGCGGGTCATCGAGGCCGACCCGATCGCCTCACCACGGTCGAGACGCGCCTCGAAAAGTCTGGCCCGCCTCAAGCGCAAGTACGGTGGGTCGATCGCCGCCGAGCTTCGCCGAGCTGCTCGAGGCTTTCAAGGCGGAGTGCTAGGAGCTCGCCCACATCGAGGACGCCCTCGAGCGTCGCCGAGCGAAGGAGGCGGCGGCGACGGACGGCGTACCGCGAGGCGGCGGCGCCTTCTCCGACCAAGCGCCGGGCGGCCGCGGCGCGTTTCGGAGAGGCCGTCGTAAGGAGATCCGGGCGCTGGCCATGGAGAAGGCACGCCTGCGCGTCCTGCTCTCGCAACCGGCCGGCGAGGAGTCGCCCCGGGCCGCTGGCGCGGAGACCGCGTCCTTCCTCTTCGCACCCAATCCCGGAGAGCCGCAAGAAGCCGCTCGAGCGCATCGCTTCGGGAGGCGTGCTCGCGGCTGCAACTGGCGATCCGGTCGGTCGCTT
>CAWERV010000025.1:0-12951 GCA_963811425.1 uncultured Acidobacteriota bacterium | reverse complement strand
AATACCATGCTCACCGAGTCCTCACGGCTTGACCATCGCATTGAGTTGCTTGGTCACTTCCCGGAATGGCTTCACGCTTTGCGGATCGTTGATGTTCTGCCGGAACGTCACCTCGTTCGGTCCGACCCGGGTCACTTCCCCGTCGTAGAGAAGATCCCCGGCCTTGATCAGGTAGCTCTTGTTGTCGGTCGCGCGGATCTGGGCGACGTAGCCCGCCTTCGTCTTCCAGATCCCGTGAACCACGAGGTCGTCGATCGAGATACCGGCGATCCCGGGGGGCCGCTCGACGCCTCCCTTGTTCTGCTCGCGAACCAGGAGCGATCGGAACGGGTCGCGGCGGCCGGCCGGGTCGTAGGAGTAGGCATGGCCAGAGAGGGCCGACTCTTCCTGTTCGATCATGGACTGCCCGGGCGATTCGGGCACCGGTGCAATGACCGCGGGCTTCGTCGCCTGGGGCGCGGGCGCAGCCGCCGGCTGCGCGGAGCCGCCGGAGCCGCCGCGCGCGGCGAGCAGAGACGAGCGCGAAAAGCAGGCGCCTCATTCGACACCCCGACCTTCGGCGCGCTCTTTGAGCCCCTGCGCCTTGGCCGCGGCTCCGGGCTTGGGCCCACCGGCGGCCGGCTGGCCCGCGGCTCCGGGAGCGCCGCCCTGCACGGCGGTGCCCTGCCCGACCTCGTCGCCCGTGTAGATGAACGTCTTCGCCACGAAGTTGGCGGCGATCGACTTGCCGGGAACGTCGTTCAGGGCCGTGATCTTCAAGTCCTCGACGTTGACGATGCGCGAGAACCGGCTCATCCGGTCGAAGAAGAGGGCGAGGTTATGGTACGTGCCCTCCACCTGGATGTCGATGGGCCACTCGGCGTAAAAGTCCTTCTGCTGGAAATCGCCGGGCGTGAACTTCTTGAGCGTGAAGTCGCCCTGCCGGGTCAGCGTCTCGATGCGCTTGATGAGCTCCTCGGTGTTGCGCTTGGACGGCAGGATCTGCAGGAGCTTGGCGAGCTCGAGCTCGAGGCGCTTGACCTCCTCGCGGAATTGCGAGAGCTTGCGCTCCGCCGCGCGGCCCTTCTCGATCTCCTGTTTGAGCCCCTCGAGCTCGGTCCTCTTGCTCGTGATCTCTTCGCCGAGGGGTTTGAACCAGAACCAGTGCACCGCCCCGGCCAGCGCGATGCCGACCGCCAGGCCCACGCCCAGGGCGTAGTACCAGGGCTTCTCTTCGACGTTGATTCCGAAAACTGCCATGGCCCTATGTCCCCGGCTTTCCGGCCGCGGCGCCCGCCCGGCCCCGCGGGGCTGCCGGCTTTTTCGCCGCCCCCGCCGCGCCGGCGGCTCCGGCATCTCCGCCCGGCTTGCCGTAGGTGAAGATGACCGTCATTTCCCAGCCGTAGATGCCCTGCGGCCCGGTCTCGCGGCCCAGGTTCTTGAAAACCGGCTCGGCAAAATAGGGGCTCTTCTTCAGGTTTTCGAGGTATGTCGCCACGGCGTTGGGTGAGAGGGTCTTGCCCTTCAGCGTCAGCAGATTGCCCTGTGCCTGGAGCTCCGTCAGCCACACCAGGTCGGGCAGCGCCTTGGACACCTCGTCCATGAGGCGCACGGGGCCCTTCTGGTTCGTCTTGAGGTTGTTGATCAGCGAGATCTTCTCTTCGAGGCTCTTCTTCTTGTCCTCGTAGCCCTTGACCTCGTCGATGATCGACTTGAGGCGCGCGACCTCTTCCTTGGCCCGGCCGATCTCCTCGTCCAGGTGCCGGCGCTGGGACGTGAGGACCAGGGCCATCGTGCCGATGTAGATGAGGCCCAGCACCAGGCCACCGATGAGGATCAGGTTGTTGAGCCGGGCTCCGGTCGGGAGGGACGGCCCCTTCTTCTTGGCAGCAGCCGCCCGGGCTTCCGTGAGGAGATTGATTCTGATCAAGCGGCTTCGTCCCCGACGTGGCGGATCGCGAGCCCGACGGCCACGGCCAGGCTCGGCGCGTTGTCCGTCAGCCACTCGCCCGAAACCGCGGCACCCGCGATGTCAATCTGGCGGAAGGGGTTCAGGATCTCGACGGGGATTCCGAACCGCTCCTTCAGCTGGGTATCGAGATTGACCACCCGGGAGGCCCCCCCGGAGATGAAGAGCTGGTCGATCTTCTCGGTGGAGGTCGTCGCCAGGAAGAAATCGAAGGTCTTCTGCAGCTCCTGCGCAAGGTCGTCGGAAACGGACCGCAGGATCGGAAGGATGTCCTGCAGCGATTGGTCTCCCGATTTCTCGCCCTTCTTGAGGGCCTCGGCCTGCTCGAAGGAGAGCGACAGCTGTTTCTGGATGGCGTCGGTGTACTGGTTGCCGCCGAAGGAGATGTCGCGCCAGAAGATCGTGTTGGCGCCCGACAGAATGTTCACGTTGGTCACCGAGGCCCCGATGTTGACCAGCGCGACGACCTGGCCGGCCTCGACCGGATAGTTGGCCTCGTAGGCGTTCTGGACGGCGAAGGCGTCCACGTCCACGAGAACCGGGGTCTTGCCGGCCTGGCTGATGACGCCCGTGTAGTCCTTGATCTTGTCCTTCTTGACGGCCACGAGAAGGACGTCCATCGTCTCCCCGCCCCCCGACTCGAGGACGACGTAGTCCAGGTTGACGTCGTTGATGTCGAAGGGGATGTACTGCTCGGCCTCCCACTGGATCGACTCGGCGAGCTCCTCGGGCGACATCGCCGGAAGGGAGATCTTCTTGATGATGACCGAGTGTCCCGAAAGCGACGTTGCGAACTCCGGGTTCCGGACGTTCAGGCTGGAAACGATGCGGTTGACCGTGTCCACGACGAGCGAGGAGTCCATGATCGAGCCGTCGACGATCGCCTCGGGAGACAGCGTCTCGAGCCCCGTCTTGACGAGTCGGAAACCGCCGCCCTTCTTCTCCTTCAGCTCGACGAGCTTGATTGCCGAGGAGCCGATGTCCAGACCCACCAGGTTCTTGGTTTTTCTGAACAGCACGCTTCGCCCCACCGAAAAAATGAAGACGGTTACGGGCTTTGACCTTTGGTTAATTCGGCTGGTTGTCAAAATAGCAAAAGGTTTTCACCTAGTCAAGAGATGAAGCGCTCGAACCGTCCGGGGTGCAGACACTTAAGCCTCTCGGACAGGTTCGGAAGTCGAAGGCCAGCTGTTCTTCCTTGCTTCGTCGCAAAGAGCGGTGTAGGCTTCGCGGGTTTTTTCGGCGCGAACAGCCGGGAACGGGGAGACCATGGCTCAGCACTGTCGGTTTTGTGGAAAGACTCCGATGTCCGGGCACCGCGTCAGCCACGCGCACAACGTGTCGAACCGAAAGTGGCACCTGAACCTCAAGACGGTGCGCGCCGTCGTCGACGGAGCGGCCCGCAAGGTCTCCGCCTGCACGCGGTGCATCCGCTCGGGAAGGGTCGTCAAGGCCGGCCCGCGCAAGAAGACCGCGTAAGGCAGGCTCCCGCCTCGGATCCTAGTTCGCGGTCCCCTCCGTGCCCTTCGGCACGTTGTACTTCCGGATCACGTCCCGCACTCCGCTGATTGCCCGGATGCGGCCCAGGATCTTCTCCAGCTGCTTCAAGTCCGACGTCTCGAGGGACACGGAGACGGTGGCCTGGCGCATCTCCCCGACGCGCGCCTCGATGCGCCGGATGTTCGAGCCCTCCCCGGCAATCGCCTGAGTGACGTCGGCGAGCAGGCCCGGGCGGTCCTCGGTGACGACCTCGAGCTCGATGGCGTAGGACGCGCGCTTGTCCCCCGCCCACGCCACCTCGATGCGACGCTCCGGGTCGTAGAGCAGGTTCTTCACGTTCGGGCAGCTCTCCGAGTGGACCGAGACGCCGCGCCCCCGCGTGATGTAGCCGAGGATCTTCTCTCCCGGAACCGGATTGCAGCACTTGGCGAGCGCCGCCAGCAGGTCGTTGTGGCCGACCACCACGATGTCGGGTACGCCGAAGGGAAGGATCTTCCGGACCACGCGCGAGACGGCCGACTCCTTCCTCTCCGGGTCCGGGCGCGCCAGCTCCTCCGCCGGCACGAAACGTTCCAGGGCGTTCTTTGGCGAGAGCTTCCCGTAACCGATCGCCGCGAACAGATCCTCGATCCGCGGGAACCCCCACGTCTTGAGCTCCCGGGCGAGGCTGCCCTCCTGCTCCAGCTTCTTGACCGTCCGCCGGTACTTCTTCAGCTCGCGCTCGAAGAGACGCCGGCCAAGCTCGACGGCCTGGAGGTTCTCCTGCGTGTGGATGAAGTGCCGGATCTTGTGGCGGGCCCGGCTCGTCACGACCGACGAGAGCCAGTCCCGCGACGGGGTCTGGTTCGGGGCCGTCAGGATCTCGACGATGTCCCCGCTCTGCAGCGTCGTCCGCACGGGCACCAGCTTGCCGTTGACGCGCGCCCCCACGCACCGGTGCCCCACGTCCGTGTGGATGCGGTACGCGAAGTCGATCGGTGTCGCCCCGCGCGGGAAGGCGAAGACCTCGCCCTTCGGGGTGAAGGTGTAGACCTCGTCCGGATAGAGGTCCACCTTGAGGGCCGAGAGGAACTGCCGCGGATCCGAGACGTCGCTCTGCCAGTCCACGAGCTGCCGCAGCCACTGGAACCGGGCGTCGTCGGCGTGCGGCCCGAGGCGGCCCTCCTTGTATTTCCAGTGCGCGGCGATGCCCCGCTCGGCGATCAGGTCCATCTCGCGGGTGCGGATCTGGATCTCGAAGGGCTGGCCCGTCTCGCCGATGACCGTCGTGTGGAGCGACTGGTAGAAATTCGGCTTCGGCATCGCGACGTAGTCCTTGATCCGTCCCGGTACGGGACGCCAGAGCTGGTGGACCATGCCCAGTACGGCGTAGCAGTCCCGCGTCTCGGGGACGACGACGCGGAAGGCGAGGATGTCGTAGAGCTGCGCGACGTCCACGCCGGTGCGCTTCATCTTCGACCAGATCGAGTAGTAGCGCTTCATCCGCCCCGAGACCTCGGCCGGGATGCCGGCCTCGGCGAGCCGGGCCTCGATGCGGCGCCGGATTTCCCCGATCATTCCCTCCGACACCTTCATGCGGCGCGCCACCTCGCGCAGCACGCGCTCGTGGTCCTCGGGCTCCAGATACAGGAAGGCCAGGTCTTCGAGCTCGCCCTTCACGCTTCCCATCCCGAGCCGGTGTGCGATGGGCGAGTAGATGTCGAGGGTCTCGCGGGCGATCTCGCGGCGCTTCGACTCCGGCAGGAAACCGAGGGTGCGCATGTTGTGGAGTCGGTCGGCGAGCTTGACCATGACGACCCGGAGGTCGGAGACCATGGCCAGGATCATCTTGCGGAAGGTCTCCGCCTGCTCCTCCTCGCGGGAGACGTAGGAGAACTTGCCGATCTTGGTCAGCCCGTCCACGAGCTCGGCCACCTCTTCTCCGAACTGCTGGGCGATCGACTCCCGGGTCGTCAGGGTGTCCTCGAGGACGTCGTGGAGCAGACCCACGACGATCGAGGTGTCGTCCGCCTTGAGGTCCGCGAGGATCGAGGCGACGTTCAGCGGATGAACCAGGTAGGGCTCCCCCGACCGGCGCACCTGCCCCTTGTGCTCGAGCGCCGAGAACACGTACGCGCGCCGCAGCAGGTCGAGGTCGCTGCCCGGGTTGTAGGCTTCGACCTTCTCGAGGATCTCCTCGAAGTGGATCACAACCCGAGAAGGGTAACGCGGAAGCGGTCAGCTGTCAGCTGTCGCCGCCCGTCGGAGGCTAGCGTCGCTTCGAGTTCTTCTTGGCCGGCGCCACGGGAGCTGCGGCCGGCGGCGCCGGGGCGGGCACGACCGCGAGCTTGCGGCGGTTCTTGAAGTCCTTCCAGATGACGACGATCGCAGCCGCCACGTAGATCGAGGAGTACGTCCCGACCACGATGCCGATGATCAGCGTCAGGGCGAACGTATTCAGAACCTCGCCGCCCAGGAAGTACAGGGCGATGACGACGAGCATCGTCGCTCCCGCGGTCAGGATCGTCCGAGACAGGGTCTGGTTGATCGACCGGTTGATGACGGTCTCGAGCGGTTCCTTCTTGGGCGTCTTCATATTCTCGCGCACGCGGTCGTAGACCACGACCGTATCGTTGACCGAGTAGCCGACGAGGGTCAGGAGGGCTGCGACCACGACCAGGTTGAACTCCCGGCCGAAGAGGGCGAGCAGCCCGACGGTGATGAGCGTGTCGTGCACGGTCGCCACGATCGCGCCGACGCCGAACGGCACCGACCGGAACCGAAAGGCGATGTACGTGAGCATCCCGAGCGTCGAAAAGACGACCGCCAGCAGTGCCTTCTTCTGCAGGTCGGCGCCGACCTGCGGCCCCACGTTTTCGGCCGACAGAAGCACGAACGGGCCCGCGTAGGTGTTCGCCTGGAACCAGGCCTTCACGGGCGCGGACGCCTCGGCCACGGCGTTGACGTCGGCGGGCGAGTGGAAGATCCCGAGCTGTGATCGGCGGGCGATGATCTTCTCGGCGACCTGTCCGTAGTACTCCCCCGGGTTCGAGTCCGGGCGGCCCGCGACGTGGTCCGGATCGGCCGCCGCCACCCGCGCCGCGAGCGTGGCCTTGCCTTCCGTGTTGATGTCGATCTTGCCCGGGTCGGTGGGCGACTGCAGGCCCGTGCGCAACGCCTTCAGGACCTCGCCGGCGACGTCACGCCCCTCCTTGTGCTGCTGCTGCACGCGGATCAGGACCTCGTTCTTGTCGGCTTCCTCGTAGCGCTGGATGCCGGTCTCGCCGAGGCTCGTCCCGTCGAGCATCTTGCGCAGGGCGTCGATGTCGGGCCGCGAGGCGAACCGCAGCGCGATCTGCGTACCGCCCGCGAAATCGATGCCGAACTTCAGCCCCTTCTGGACGAAGATGGCGAAAAGGCCGAGCAGGATCAGCGCCCACGAGGCGAAAATCGCCTGCCACTTGTACTTGAGAAAGTCGATGCTGGTCTGGCGAAAGAATTCCATCTCCGGCCTCTAAATCGAAATCGAATCGATGTGCTGCCGGCGTCCGTAGACGAGCTCGAACAGCGTGTGCGACACGAAAACCGCCGTGAACATCGAGATCAGCAGACCGATGATGAGCGTCACGGCAAACCCCTTGACGGGCCCAGTGCCGAACTGCAGGAGGAAGAGGGCCGAAATGATGATCGTCGCGTGCGTGTCGATGATCGTGGACCACGCCTTCCCGAACCCGTTCTCGATGGCCGCTTTCGGCGCGCGCCCGTTGCGCAGTTCCTCGCGGATGCGCTCGAAGATCAGGACGTTCGAATCCACCGCCATGCCGATCGTCAGGATGAAGCCGGCGATCCCGGGAAGCGTGAGTGTCGCCTCGAACAGGGACATCGCTGCCATCAGGAGGATGGCGTTCAGAGTCAGCGCCAGCACGGCGTTCCAACCCGCGTGGCGGTAGTACACGACGACCGCGACGAAGACGAGCAGCGCGCCCGCGACCGAAGCCGTCACTCCCTTGCGGATCGAATCGAGGCCGAGCGAGGGCCCGACCGTCCGCTCCTCGAGGTAGGTCAGCCCGGCTGGCAGCGCCCCGGCCCGGAGCACGAGGGCGAGGTCGTTGGCCTCCTCGGGCGAGAAGGAGCCCTCGATCACGCCCTGCTCGGTGATCCGGTCCTTGATGTTCGGTGCCGACTGCACGCGGTTGTCGAGGACGATGGCCAGATGCCGCCCGATGTTCGCCCCGGTGGCGGCTCCGAACTTCTGGGATCCGGAGGCCGTCAGGAAGAACGTGACCGAGTGCGCGCCGAACTGCGCCTGCGTCGGCCGCGCGTTCTTCAGGTCCCGCCCGGTGATCACGGCCTGCTTGCGCACGAGATAGAAAGTCCGCTCGCGGCTGCCCGCGTCGGGCTTGCCCTCGATCAGCTTCATGTCATCGGGGACCTTGCCACCCTTCGAGGCCAGCAGCGCGGCCTGCGTGGACGGCCCGCCCTCGACGAGCGAGAGCTCGAGGAAAGCCGTGTTCTTGATGAGGTCCTTGACGCGCCGGGGATCGTCGATTCCCGGCAGCTGGACGAGGATCCGGTCGGCTCCCTGGCGGGCGATCAGCGGCTCCGCGACGCCGAACTCGTCGACGCGGTTGCGGATCGTCTCGACGGCCTGGGAGACCGCGTTGTCCTCGATCTGGCGGCGCGCCGGATCCTTCAACGCGAAGGTCCATTTCCCGCCGGCGGTGCTGTAGTTCCAGTCCGGCAGGAAGCGCTTGATCGCCTCCTCGAGCTTGCTCTGGTCCGTCTTCTCCGTCACGGCCAGCGTGAAGGAGGCATCGGTCGGCAGCTCCGCCGCACCGACGTTGAGGTCCTTGGTCTCCGCCTTGAGCAATTCGATGGCGTCGTCGCGCTCGGCCTTGACGGCGTCGGAGGTCTTCACCTGGAGGACCAGGTGAATGCCGCCCCGCAGATCGAGCCCCAGCTTGATGCCGCTCTTGAGAGCATCCTGGAAGCTCGGCCCGCCCGGCCCCGTCCACTCCTTGCGGGCGTGGGCGTAGCCCATCGCCACGTAGCCGGCCATGGCGCCGGCCACTACGAGAACGATCAACAACACGCGCCAGCGGAGCTTCTTCGCCAAACACCCCTCCCCAAAAGAACGCCGGAGTCTACAGGATCAGCGTTGCGCTGTCATTCCGAGCGACGGCTCGGCGCCGCACACCGGATCAGGCAAGTCGACGGGAGTGCGCTCTCCCCACTAACTCGTTGTCGTACTTGAGGTTGTCTCGGGCTCCCCGGCGAGACCGCTGATCGCGCTGCGAAGCACCTTGACCTTCGTCTGATCGGAGATCTGGAGGATCAGGAATCCGCGCTCCTCGTCGATCGCGGTGATGCGCCCGAAGATGCCTCCACCCGTGATCACCTCGTCGCCTTTCTTGAGCTTCGCCAGCATCTCCTGAGCCTTCTTCTGCTTCTTGCGCATCGGTGCGATGAGAAGGAAGTAGAAGATGACGAAGATGAAGATCATCGGGAGGAACTGGACGAGCCCTCCCGCGGCACCCCCGGGGGCCGGAGCAGTCTGCAGCAGTTCGATCATAGGGGAAGGATCATACAACTCCGCGTTCGAGCCCTGGCGCGGGGAACTAGTCGGTTTCGAGAACGGGAACGGTTCCGTTCTGGGCGGCATCGCCCTCTTCGCCGCCTCGACCCGGTCCCAGAACGCGAGGAAGTTCTCCCCGAGCACGCCGCGAATCTCCTCGTCGGTGTGTCCGCGCCGCAGGAGTTCCTCGGTCAGCTTCGGCAGTTTCGAGACGTCCTCGAGCCCGTTGGGCGGGTCCTCGATCCCGTCGAAATCGGTGCCGAGGCCGACGGCCTTCGGCCCGCCGACCTTCATGACCCGCTCGATGTGGTCCGCCGCGAGCGTCCAATCGGCGTCCGGATAGTGCGATCGTGGCCGTCAGCCTGGCGATCTCCGCGTCGCGCTTCTTCGGGTCGTCCTTGAACTGCTCGCGCGACCTCGGCGATCTTCGGCTGGAGCGCGGTCTTCGCCGCGACGTAGGCATCGACGGCTTTCTGATCGAGGAACAGGGAGCTCACGTTGACCATCACGACGCCGCCGCTCGGCGGCGATGGCCCGGATCTGCGTCGTCCGTGACAGGTTGCGCGGAATGTCCGAGAGCGCGCGGCACGAGGAGTGCGACGCGAAGACCGGCGCCTTCGACACGGCGATCACGTCCGGCCATCGTCTTGTCGGTGACGTGCGACACGTCCACGAGCATGCCGAGCCGGTTCATCTCGAGCGACCACCTCGCGGCCCAGGTCGGTCAGCCCGTCGTGCACGGCGTACGTCTTCGGGTCGTACAGTCCGGGCCGAGAACGAGCCGGACGAAGTCCGCCCAGTCGTTCGTGTTCGTGTGCGTCAGCGTCATGTAACGCACGCCGAGGCGATAGAAGGAGGAGAGCGCGCCGAGCGAGTCCTCGATGGCGTGTCCTCCCTCGATGCCGATGAGGACCGCGATCTTTCCGTCCTTCTTGGCCTGGCGGATCCCGGCGACCGAGTCGGCGAACACGAGGTCCTTCGGGTGAGCCTCGACGAGGCGGTGGATGAGGTCGATGAACTCCAGCGCCTTCTTCGCCGAGCCTCCCCGGCTTCGCATAATCGGCACTGACGTAGGCCGCGAGGAACGGCGCCGTCACGCCTCCCTCGCGCCAGCGCGGGATGTCCGATGTGGCCCGTCGTCTCCACGGCCCCGATGTCGACCCACTCCTTCTGCAGCTCGCTCGGGCACGTCCTCGTGCGTGTCGACGACGATCGCGCTCGCGTGGAGTCTCTGCGCCCGGGCCTTCAGGTCGTCTGCGCGGCGCCGCGGCAGCGACAGCCCGGCCGCGAGCAAGGGCAGCGGCGAAGGACAGCGTTCTTTTCATGGGCCGGAGAGGCTATAACAGGGCGCCCGGAGACGAGGTCTCGCTACAGCTCCCGTCGGGCGAGCTCTCTCCTCGGGGGGTGCCGGGAGGGCGGCGAGCGTTCCCGTCTGCGATCGCCTCGCGGATCGTGCCGCATCCAGGCGAGGTAGAAAAAGACGTTGTGCATCGAGAGCAGCATCGGCGCCGAGAAATCCTTGAGGACGAAGAGATTCCGCAGGTAGGCGCGCGCTGTGGCGGCGGCAGACCGGGCAGGCGCACGACGGGTCGAGCGGCGCGAGATCCTCCTTGAATCGCTCGTGCTTGATCGCGATCTCGCCGCCGCGCGTGTAGACATGGCCCATGCGGCCGTTGCGCGTCGGCAGCACGCAGTCGAAGAGGTCGATCCCCGAGCGCACGGAGGCGAGCAGATCGGCCGGCGTGCCGACTCCCATCAGGTAACGCGGCTTTCGCGTCCGGCAGCAGCGCGGCCGTCGAGGCTCGTGACGCTCCCGGATTGCCTCCTTCGACTCGCCGACCGCGACGCCCCCGATCGCGTATCCCGGAAAATCGAGATCCGCGAGCGCGCCGGCGTTTCGCCTCCGCAGGTCCTCGTGCGTGCCGCCCTGCAGAATCCCGAAGAGCAGGCCGGGGCCCCGAGTACGCGCGCCGGGAGCGCTCGGCCCAGGCGAGAGTCAGGCGGCAGGCCTCCTCGACCTCCGTGCGCTCGGCGGGAAAGGGAGGACACACGTCGAGCGCCATCGCGATGTCCACGCCGAAGCCCGACTGCAGCTCCATGGCCCGTTCCGGAGTGAGGAAGTGCCTCGTGCCGTCCTCGGGCGCCCGAAACTCGACGCCCTCCTCCGTGAGGCGCCGGTGCGCGGAGAGGCTCATCACCTGGAAGCCGCCGGAGTCCGTGAGGATCGCGCGGGGCCACCCGATGAAGGCGTGCAGGCCGCCGGCGCGATCGATCAGCTCGATGCCGGGACGGGCCATCAGGTGATACGTGTTGGCGAGCACGGCCCGGCAGTCCCACGCCTCCAGCCGGTCGAACGCGACTCCCTTGACGGCGCCGCGGGTGCCGACCGGCAGGAAGCAGGGAGTCTCGATGCCGGCGTGATTGGTCCTGAGGAGACCCCGCCTTGCCGGAGACGCCCCGTCCCTTGCGAGAACTTGAAACATCGTTGCGGCTCGAGGGTCCGAGAGTTCCGAATTTCGAAATCCGAAATCCGAATGCCTAGAAGTGGACCCGCACCCCGGCAGCGCCGCCGAGAGCCTCGCGGCTCGGGTTCTTGTAGTTGAAGCCGCCCGTCGGTCCCCAGGTCACGGCGGCGTCGAACGACACGATCGGAATCGCGAACCCGAGCCCGAAGGAGTAGGCCCAGGTCGGATTGGCCGCCGCGAAATCGCGGGAGGCGCCGAGGCGGAAGGCGAAGAGGGGAATGTTCACCTCGGCGCCGAGCGACATCTGCTGGCTCTTCGTCCCCGGCGCGAGCGTGTCGCTCTCGATGAAATCCCCGTCGGCGGCGAGCGTGAGGAAGGAGAGCACGTCGACCGAGACGCCGCCGCGGACCTGCCGCGGAAGAGGCAGCGAGCTCGGACTGCCGGGGATCGGCGCCACGTCGAACGTCGGCTGGGTCAGCGACGTGCCGACGAGCCCGAACTTGAGGATTCCGAAGTTGACGCGGGCACCGAGGTCGAAAGTGAAGTTGCTGCTCGTCAGGGCGTTCTGCTTGAAGGCGTCGTTGACGAGTTCGGAGAGATCCTGGCCCTTGCAGCCCGAGTTGTAGACGCCGCACCTGCCGAAATACGTCACGCCGGACCGAACCGGGCGGCGCCGCCGACCTCGAGAAGCCCGCCGAGGAGGGCGTAGCCATACGCCAGCCGCACCTCGCGAGCCGAGAGGCCGGCGAGGTCGAGGCCGGTCGTGTTGTAGGCGAGTCCGTTCTCCGGCCCTCCGCCGGGAATCACGTGCTGGAAATCGATGACCGGGTACATCCCCGCATACGGCACGTCCCCGATGGACAGGGCGAACCCCTCGTAGAACGCGACCGCCCGCCGTGCCGGAGAAGATGACGCTCACGCCCGGCCTCGTCAGGTTGGCGATCCCGGCGACGAGGTAGGGAACCGATCGGGCCGTTGCCCGCGGCGATCTCGTCGTAGGGCAGGGTCGCCAGGTTCGTCAGCGTTCCGACGAGATTGTTGCGATTCTGGGCGACGCCGCCGCCGAAGACCTGGAAATTCCACCCCTTCAGACCCGCGAGCGCGGCCGGGTTGGCCCAGACCGCCGTGACATCGTTGACCGTGGCAACCTCGGCGCCCCCCATCCCGGTGGCTCGGGCACCGGCCCACGGAAACTGGGCCCGCGCGGGGCGCGGCGAAGCGATCCAGAGCGCCACGGCGAGCAAAAGGAGCGGGCGAATCCGGCCGGGCTTCACCCCGGCGATCTTAGCACTCGCTGCTCGGTTGACCCCCGTAAACTCGCGTGCTAGGTTTGGCCGCCTTTCGAGGGGCAAATGCCCGATCTCGGAAAAAAGTACGAGTGCTTCCACTGCCACACCAAGTTCTACAACCTCGGCAAGCCTGAGCCGATCTGCCCCAAGTGCGGAGCCAACCAGAAGAACGCGAAGTCCGACGACGTGCCGCCG
>CAWERV010000024.1:0-40681 GCA_963811425.1 uncultured Acidobacteriota bacterium | reverse complement strand
ACCGCGACGACCTCGCTCGCAACGCCGCTCAGGAACGGATCCTGTCGGCCGGCCGCGAAGAGCACGATCAAGGGCAGCGAGGCCCCGACATACGCGAGTACCAGGGTGTTCACGGTCGCGGCGATGTAAATGATCGCCCCGACATTCATCGCGCGTCCGGCCAGCGACCCTCCGACCCCTGCCGCAGGGGTCTGCCTCGTGGAGCTCGGTGGACCCGTCCGCGGCCTGGGTGACCGTGACATCGTCGAGGATGCCGAGGGCTCCGAAGATGATCGCCAGGTGCGCAGATCGTATCAGCCGACCGTGACGACCACCTTACCGGTCGTGCCGCGGCCGGCGAGCGCGCGGTGGGCGTCGGGCAGTCCCTCAAAGGGAAAACGCGGCCCGAGCAGCGGGCGGATCCTCCCGTTCTTCCAGGAGTCGAGAAGCTCGGCCGCCGCGCGGCGAAGCTCGCCCATCCGGTCCGGCAGCAGCGAGAGGTTGAACCCGATCAGCGTCCGGCAACTCTGGACGAGCGCAAAGGGCGGCAAGAGTCCCATGGAGAGAAGCTCGCGCGCAGCCGTCCACTTCGCGATGCCACGCGCGCCCGATGCCGCGGCGAACCCGTAGATCACGTAACGACCGCCGGCACCGAGCCTCCCCCACAGCCGCCGAAAGAGCCGCCCGCCCACCGCATCCATCACCACGTCGGCGCCACCGCCGAACGCGCGATCGAGCAGCCTCTCCGCGTCGTCGTACAGGCCCGCCTCGGTGGCGCCGAGCTCCCTGCAGACCGACAGCTTTCCCGGGGCGCCGACGAGCGCGAGCGTGAGCGCCCCGCGCGCAGCGAGCAGCTGGAGCAGGGCCGAGCCGACGCCGCCCGCAGCCGCCGTGACGACCACCCGATCTCCGCGCGAGACTTCCGCACGGTCACACGCGTATCGCGCCGTGAGAAACACAACCGCAACGGCAGCCGCATCGACCAGATCCACGCTGTCGGGAAGCGGAAACACGCGCGAAGCCGGCACGGCGACCTTCTCCGCGTGACCCCCGAAGATCGGAACCGCGACGACCCGCCGGCCGGGAGTCAGGTCGCCGGCTCCCTCGCCGACACTTTCGACCGTCCCGGAGATCTCCATGCCCGGCACGAACGGGGGCTTCGGTGTGCGCGGATAGTCCCCCGACCGGACGAAGAGGTCTGCGAAGTTCAACCCGATCGCCGCGGTCCGGACGAGGACTTCCCCGGGGCCCGGTCGGGGATCCTCCCGCGCGCGCAAGACGAGCCGCTCCGGCCCGCCATAGCGATCCACGAACCAGGCGCGCGACGTCGGGGCCACGGCCCGCAATTATCGCCGATGCGAAGAGCGCAGGCGCGAGTCGCGAGGCGTCCGGGGGAATACACTTGAGGCGTGATGAGCACTCTTTCGGCAGGAGTCCGCTCCATTTCCCATGCCGCCCTTCTTTTCGCCGTTCTCGTCGACACCGGATGCAAGAGGGCTCCGCCGTTGACCCACGCCGACGCGCGCAGCCTGATCGAGCGCTCCGAGGCATTCACCATGCCGATGGACCCCGGAATCGTGTTCACCGATACGACGTTTCACCCCGGCCCGAACACCAGGCGACAATTCCTGGAGATTTCGGGCCTCCTCGTGAAGGATGACGGCCCGTTCGGAATGGCAGGACAGACGGCAACGGTCGTCTTCACCTGGCAGTGGACGGAAGGCCCCTATGCCCACCACGTTTTCCGCTCCAAGGCGAAGCTCAACTGCTCGAACGGCACGTGGAAGGTCTACAACGACTACTTGACCGAGCACGTCTGGGCGTCGGAACGCGGAGAAGAGGACTAGGACCGCTAGAGTCCCCGAGCATCACCCCGAGCAGCTATCTAGTAGGGCCACTGCAGGCCCAGTGCGCTGGACAGAAAGACGGCCATCTGTCCGCGTGTGATCGGGTCGTTCACGCCAAACCTGCCATCGGGATATCCATTGGTGATTCCGGCGGCGTGCAGGGCTTCGACGAACTTGAAGAACGGATGCGTCGTCGGCACGTCCGTAAAAGTCGCCGTTGCCGGACCGGGGCTGACCTGCAGAATGTAGCCTACGATCATCCCGCCGATCAGGTTCGTCAAGCCTGCCGAATTGGTCGCCGCGTTTAGAAAGAGGGATTGATAAAAATTGTCCACGGTAATGCCGTCCGGCGTGAGGTCGGCTTTCTGAAACCCTGCACCACCGGCGAACGCAGCTCCAGAACAGATGTTGCCAGTGGTCACGCAATCCGACGGTCCCGCACCGGCGGCCGGATGGTAGGTGCAGGCTTGGCCAAGATAGTTGCACTGTACGAGGCTTCCAGTGACATCCGAGGTGGCGCTTCCATCAATGTAATCGAGTTCCAAATAGACGATCTTGGCGCCAGAAGGCAGGTGGAGTGGTGCTCGGAAACAAGCACCTCCGCAGTTGGTTAATCCCGCCAGTTGTCCGCCGAAAAGCTGGTACGCGACGTCGGAAGAAGTCGGAGAGAAGTCGGCGCCCGGAACCGCGACGTACGTAATGAACGACGTGCCATAGGTCTCCGGCTGCATGGGGTGTGCTGAGTGCTCTCGAGCTTCGGCGCTTGTTCGCGCCTCGATCCCAACCCTGTCATTCGCGGCTTGTGCGTAAATGATCGCCGCAAAACCCAGGGCCCCCAGACTTCCCGCGAGGACACCCTTCCAGAAACGCATTTGCATCTCCTTCCTCGATGTCGATCAGCTTCTACCAATTTGTAGGTCGCGGAATCCTATCGCGCGGCCTCGCCGGGGATTCCCTGGTGCCTGCCACAGAGTCTGCTGCCTCCACCCTAAGGTGAAGGCACAACCTCGGCGGAGGTAGTGGGTGAACCTCCTGCGCCGTCGCTCGCCAGATGTCGTTCCCATGAGGATTCGTGTGGGAGGCATTTCCGAGGTTTTCGATGTCCGCAGCAGCCGGCCGCGAGCCTTTACCCACTGGTGAAGCAGCCTGGCCTGGGCTAAAGGACTTTGCGTTTATCATCTGCATTCCTGCCGGAGTGGCGGAATGGCAGACGCAGGGGACTCAAAAGTCTGCCGCCAACTTTCGGCTAACCCTCGATTCCTCAATGCCTGCGCGGATTACGTCGCTATCCTCTTCCTCTCGTCTCGTATCGTTTGATGTCGTTTCCGTCGCCTGATAGCGACACGAACGTCACAATGAACGTCACAGCAGCGATCCGCCATCCCCCGCCTTCACCCCCACCGGGTATCGAATCCGCCGGGGACGGGAAGCTTAGGTCTCGTGTGCTTCTTGGGCCTCGCCTGACCCGCCCGAACGGGTCAGACCCGCCAGATCACTTCCCGCCTGCGACGAGCTTCTGGAACCTCGGGTTCTTGCGGAGCGGCTCGAAGTTGGGGTCGATCCTGAGCCAGCCGGGCGAGAGCAAGTACGGGACCTTCAGCAGCGGCTCGAGCTGGTCGAGCGCCTTCTCTGGCTCGCCGACGAGCATGTAGATCCGCACCAGCTGGTGCTGGGTGTAGGGGCCGTCCCGGGCATCCTTCGAGATCGGATCGAGCGCGACGCCACGCTGCCCCTCCCGGACTGCTTCCTCCTTCCGACCGAGGTGCGCCAGCACGAGGCCGAGAAGGACGTGACGCTGACCATCATTGGGCGCTTCGCGAAGCTGCTCCTCGAAGGCCTTCCTTGCCTCCTCGGCGTAGGTGTGCACGTTAGCGGCATCGCCCTTCAAGGCATAGGCCTGAACGAGGCAAATGCCCCAGGCGCCCCGGTCGTCGTCGAACGCGCTCGGAGTCAGCCGCATCAGAAGCTCTCGCTGTCCCTCGTCGAGGACCCAGACGAGATCGTTGTAGTTCGTCAGGTATGCCACGAGCGCGGTGGGTTCGACCTCTTTGGGTGCGGCCTTGAGCACGGCTCGGGCCCCGGCGAGCTCCCCCTCCCCGAGGTAGGTCATGGCCTTGTACTCGATCAGATTGAGGGTGGCAGGCGTGAGGGCGAGACCTCGGTCAAGAGCGTCCCGCGCCCCGGAATAGCGCCTCAGACGAAGGAGCGCGTCGCCCAACCGGCGCAGAGTCTCGACCGAACGCGGATCGAGGCGCTCCGCCTCCCTCAAGTGCTCTACCGCCGCATCCCAGCGCCCGAGGTACTCCTCGGCAAGGGCCGTTGACCTGAGAGCGGAGGCATCGCCAGGGGCCACGCGCAGCCCCTTCTCGAACTGCTCCAGGGCGCGGGTGAAGTCGAGAGGAACCGACAGTTCGTAGAAGCCTAACGCCAAGTATCCCTCCGGGCGGTGTGGGGCAAGTGCGACGGCCTTCTCTCCCGCCTGCCGAGCACGCTCTGCCAGTGCGGGCGTGGGGGTGCCGTTGCTATAGAGAAACGAACTGGCGACCGACACCCTCGCCCACGCCTGCGCAAAGCCGGGATCCAGCGCCACGGCCTGCTCATAGAAGCCGAGTTCCTTGCGAAGGCTGGCGGGATCGTTCGCTCCGCTACCGCTGATCTCCTCGCCCTTCAGGAAGGTGTCGTAGGCGGCGAGGTTCTGGGTGGGTGTCTCGGATAGTTGTTTCCGCTCCTGCGCCCCGAGCGCGGCACCCAAAGCCTGCGCCACCTTCGTCGCGATCTCCGACTGCACGGCAAACACATCCGTGATCGCCGCGTCGAACGGCTGCTGCCATCGCGAGGCCGGCGCGCCGCTCTCCTTGATCTCGACGAGCTCGGGATTGACCTGCACGCGATTGCCGCCTGCGCCCTTCTCCCAGCGCACGGTCGCAGTTAGCAGGTACCGGGCATCCAGCTCTTTCGCGATCTCCTGAGGGGTCTTGGTCGCTCTCTTGTAGGGCGTCGAGCTGCTGCGGGCGATCACTTCGACGCCGGGCAACGACGTGAGCTTTCCGCGGATCTGGTCGGCGATGCCGTCGGCGAAATAGTCGTCCTCCGGGGCACCCAGATTCTCGAAGGGCAGGACCGCCACGCGCTTGACGCCTCCAGCCTCAGCCCCGCCTCGGTGCGGACGGCGCAGGAAAAGGACACCCACGACAGCCAGAACGACGACAGTCGCAACGGCTACCAGAGCCCTGCTCTTGTGAGCGGGTGGCGCAGCAACATGCACGCCGCTCGCGCCGCTCACCGCACTCGACGACGACTGCTCCGAGAGGGCGAACGCGACGTCGCTGGCCGTCTGGAACCGACGAGTCCGGTCCTTCTCCAGGCAATGCTTGACGATGTGGTCGAGCGCCGGCGAAATGTTCCGCCCCGACAGCGTCAGCTCCGGAGGCTCCTCCTTAAGGATCGCCGCAATCGTGTCGCTCGCCGTGTCCCGCTTGAACGCCTTCTTGCCCGACAGCATCTCGTACAGGATCGTCCCGAAGGAAAAGATGTCCGAGCGGTGATCGACGGGCAGCCCCCGAACCTGCTCGGGCGACATGTAGCCCATCGTCCCCATCACCGTCCCGGCCTCCGTGTGGCCCCCGCCGGTCGGGGCGCTCGTTACTTCCTCCGGGGAGACCTCGACCTTCTTCGCCAGGCCGAAGTCGAGGATCTTGACGTGGCCGTCCTTCGAGACGAACAGATTCTCGGGCTTCAAGTCCCGGTGGACGATCCCCTTCTCGTGGGCAGCAGAGAGACCTTTGGCAACCTGAAACGCGTAGTCCACGGCCTGCTTCTGCGCGATCGGACCCGAGTCGAGCTTGCCGCGCAGCGTCTCGCCTTCCAGAAGCTCCATGACGGCGTAGGCGATGCCGTCCTGGTTGCCGAAGTCGAAGATCGAGAGAATGTTCTGGTGAGAAAGGGCTGCGACCGCCTTTGCTTCTCTCTCGAACCGCGCCAGCGCGTCGAGATCAGCGGAGAGCGACTGCGGCAGGACCTTGACAGCGACGTCCCGGTCGAGCTTCTTGTCCCGCGCCCGGTACACCTCACCCATCCCGCCTGCGCCCAGAGGCGAGAGGATCTCGTATGGGCCGAGACGGGTGCCGGCTGACAGCGTTATCGGTTCACCGTTGCGCGGATTCTATGACGCACGGTCTGGCAGGCTCGGGCTATCATTCACAACCGCTGCCGGAGTGGCGGAATGGCAGACGCAGGGGACTCAAAATCCCCCGCTCGCAAGGGCATGTCGGTTCGAGTCCGACCTCCGGCACCAACCCCGCCCCGCCCGCGGCGGGCGGGTCAGTGCTCGAGGCCGTATTCCTTGATCTTGTTGTAGATCGTTTTCAGGGAGAGCTTCAGCAGCTCGGCAGTCTTCTTCTTGTTCCCTCGGGCGAACTCCAGGGTCTTCGAGATCAGCCGGCGCTCCACGTCGGCGAGCGAGTCGCCGACCGCGATCTTGACGACCGGCGCCTTCCGGCGCCGCAGGCGCGTGCGCGGCAACGGGCGCGCCAGAACGGAGCGGACGACGATCGGGCTGATCGTTTCCTCGCAGAGGCGGGCGGCCCGCCGGACGACCTCCTTGAGCTCGTTCGTGTTGCCGGACCAGTCGTGTGCCCGCAACGCATCGAGCGCATCGGCCTCGAACACGAGCAGAGGATCGATGTCCTCGAGAAACTTCTGAGCCAGGAGCTGCACGTCCCCTTCCCGCTCGCGCAGAGGAGGCAGGTGCACGAACTCCTCCGCAAGCGCATCGAAGAGAGGGTGCGAGAGCCGTCCGGCCTCGAGCGCGTCGCCCGGATCTTCGTCGATCGCCACGATGAACCGCGTCGGCCGCCCGGAGCAGAGGTGGGCGAGGAGCATCTCCTGGTAGCCCTGGGAAGTCGCTTCGACGTTCGGAAGGAACAGCGTGCCCGCTCCCGTCTGGTGCATCGGCGAGATCGAGCGACTCCCCCTCGGAGATGTAGGCGAACCGGCCCGCTCCCCGAGGCGATAGCCGATGGAGCGCGAGGGCCGCCGCATCCTTCTCCGTTCCGGTCTCTCCCGTCATCAGAACCGAAGAGTTGCTTCGAGCCGCCCCTTCGAGGCCGGCGAGCGCCGCAACCCAGCGGATCGAGCGGCCGGGAAGGGTCCGAGCCAGCTCCGCGCGCGCGAGATTCACGCGTGTCTCCTCCGCGGCGGCCTCACGGCGGCGCCGCTCGGCGGCGGCCGACAGAAGTTGCGCGACACGCGCCTCCGACACGGGGCGCCAGAGGAAATCGTCGGCGCCCGACGCCACCGACTCGACCGCCCGGTCGAGATCGTTTGCGTCCACGAGAACGTAGAGGATCCGCCGGGGAGCCGTTCCTTCGGTTCGGGCGAACAGAGCCGGATCCGCCACGCCGGCATCGGCAACGACGATGTCGGGATCGAACTCGGCGAGCGCCTTCTCGATCTCATGCGGGCCGGCAAACCCCCGCACCGGGCAGCCGAGCGAGGAGAACGCCCGGCGCAGCGCATCGCGCGAACCTTCGTTCGGGTCGAGGAGAAGGACTTTCATGGCGGACGTGGAATTCTACACCCGCGCGGTCAATCCCGCCGCGGGCCGCGAATCCCGAGCGAGGGCCAGAGGCGGTCGACCCGCTCCTTGACCTCGGCCGACATTTCGATCGCGTCTGGCCAGGGCCGCAGAAACCCCTCTTCCTTCCACTTGCGGGTGGCGTCTATGCCGATCTTGCTCCCGTAGCACGGCAGCCGGGAGGCGAAGTCGAGCTCGTCCACCGGGCCATGTGCGATCTCGATGTCGCGCTCGGGGTCGATCGCGGTCAGCGCCCTCCAGGCCACCTCGGCCATGTCGCGCACGTCCACACCCCGGTCCACGACGACGATCGTCTTGGTGAACATCATCTGGCCGGTTCCCCAGATCGCGTGCATGGTCTTGCGCGCGTGGCCGGGGTAGCGCTTGTCGATCGCCACGATCATGAGGTTGTGGAAGATCCCTTCGACCGGCAGGTGCATGTCCACGATCTCGGGGATCGTCTTCTTGACGAGAGGCAGGAAGAGGCGCTCGACCGCCTCTCCCATGAATCCGTCCTCCATCGGCGGCCGGCCGACGATCGTCGTCATGTAGACCGGCTTCTCGCGGCGCGTGATTGCCGTGACGTGAAGGACCGGAAAGTCGTCCTCGAGCGAATAGAACCCGGTGTGGTCGCCGAACGGCCCTTCGCGGCGCCGCTCCTTCGGGTCGACGTACCCCTCCAGCACGATCTCGGCCTCGGCGGGAACGAGGAGGTCGATCGTCTTGGCCGCGACGAGCGGAACCGCCTCGCCGCGCAGGAATCCCGCGAACAGCAATTCCGACAGCCCGGGCGGCAGCGGAGCGATCGCGGAGAACACAGTCGCCGGGTCGCAACCGATCGCGACGGCCACCTCCATGCGTCGCCCGTCCCGTTCGTATCCGCGCGCCTGCCCCGCCCCGTCCTTGTGTTTCTGCCAGTGCATGCCCGTCGTCGCGCGGTCGTAGACCTGCATTCGGTACATCCCCATGTTGGTCTTGCCGGAGACCGCGTCCCTGGTGATGACGAGCGGCATCGTGATGAAGGGCCCGGCATCCTGCGGCCAGCAGGTCAGGACGGGAAGCTTTCCGAGGTCGACCGCGTCGCCGGTCGCCACGACCTCCTGGCAAGGGCCGGCCTTCACGGTCCTGGGAAAGATCGCCGCGAGCTCCGTCACCTTCGGGATCGCCCGGATCTTGTCGAGGATGCCCTCGGGTGGTTTCGGGTCCAGGAAGAAGTCGAGGCGTTCGTCCCACTCCGCCCAGCTCGAGATCCCGAGCGCCCGCTGCATCCGGCGCTGCGACCCGAAAACATTGATCGCGACCGGAACCGTGCAACCCTCGACGTTCTCGAAGAGCAAGGCCGGCCCGCCGCCCTTCACGGCCCGGTCCGCGATCTCCGAGATCTCGAGGCGAGGAGAAACACGCTCTCGGATGCGCACGAGATCTCCGTCCTCTTCCAGCACCTTCAGGAATTCCGACAGATTGCGGTAGGCCATGGTCTTCTATCTCTCTCTACCTACTGCCGCGGCCGCGGAGCGGCTTCTTGCGGAAGGCAACCGGGACCTCCGCATCGATGCGGCCGACCTCGATCCCGCGCGCATTGCGGAGCACGGGCTCCGCGTAGGCAGCAAGAGCGCGCCGCAGGGGCAGCGGCAGGGCATCCAGGCGCGAGAGCACGTCGAGCGTCACGGCGTCCCGCGGCCGGGCCGATCCGTCCTCGATCTTGAACGCGATTCCCACCGCCGTTCGCCCCCCCCGCACGCCGGCCGTGAGCCCGACTGCATAGACGCCCTCGGCCCCCTCCTTGCCAATCCACTTGCCGCGGCCGGCCGCAAGGAAATCCGTGGTGAAGCGTCCGGCCCCTGCGACCATCGAGGGTTCCTTCGTCATGGCCCGCACGATTCGCGCGCGCACGCCCGCGGCCGCGCGGTCCTCTCCCGGCAGCGGCCCGGCGACCAACGCCGCATAGGCGGTCGCGAGCGCGGAGAGCGGAAGCCGGAACACCGGCGCGTTACAGCCGTCGACCGCCACCGCGATCGCCGATTCCGGAACGCCGCCGTAACGCGCGAGCAGCGTCCGGATCCGGCGCTGGAGTGGATGGCTCGCATCCGTGTAGTCGGCGTGCGGAAAATCGAGGAGGCGGCACGCGAGCAGCATCCCGGCATGCTTTCCCGAGCAGTTGTTGTGCAGGACCGACGGTGCCTGCCCGCGGCGCCCGAGCTCCCGAGCGGAGGGTTCGTGCATCGGAGAGTGGGCCCCGCAGAGAAGGTCGCCCGGCTTGAAGCCGCCGCGCCGCAGGATCCGCTCCGCGAGCCGGACGTGGCGCGGCTCACCGCCGTGGGATGCGCACATCAGGGCGATCTCCGCGTCTTCGAGGCGAAACGCCTTCGCTCCTCCGGCCAGCAGCAGGGGCATAACCTGGAACGGCTTTGCGGCCGAGCGCGCATAGACGGGAAGGGACGGATCGCCGCAAACGGCCACCGTCGCGCCCCGCTCGTCCACGACCGCCACTACGCCGCGGTGGACGGACTCGACACCCGAACCCCGATAGACCCGGGCGAGAACGGGCGGCGCCTTTGTCATGGCGCCCATTATCGCGGATCGGCTATCCTCATCCAGACGGATGCCGAGGAATAATCGAGCGGCCAGCCCCGTTCGGCTCAGGAGAATGCGCCCAACCCTTCTGGCCCTCGCGCTGGCCGTCGCGTTCGGCCCCCGCGCGGCGGCCGAGCAGCCCCAGACAGCCCCGGTCTTCCCCGACCTCGAGTTCGTGGGTGCGGAAGGCGGGAGCGTGCGCCTCTCGCAACTCAAAGGCAACGTCGTCCTCTTGAACGTCTGGGCGACCTGGTGCGGCCCCTGCAAGGAGGAGCTTCCGCTCGTTCAGAAGATGTACGACACGTACAGCGACCGTAACTTCGTCGTCCTGGCCGTCAACATCGACGCCGAACGAAAGCGCGTCGCTCCTTTCCTGAAGCAGTTCAACATCTCGATCCCCGTCTACTACGCGGCCCCCGAGGATGCCGGGCCGCTCACAGCGCAAGGCATTCCCTCGACCTTCATCATCGCGCCGGACCGCACGCTCATCGATCGGGTCGTCGGCTTCTCGGCCCAGTGGGAGGACCGCTGGAAGAAGGACGTCGAAAAGTATCTGAAAACCCGGAAGTAATCTTGGGCGCCGCGAGAGCGTCTGAATCCAAGGAGGAATGGCGATGAAAACCCGTGTGTTCGTGCTCGTTCTCGCCGCGGCCCTCGCCGGCGCCGGCTCGGCCCGCGCCCAACTTCGCGGGGGAACCGTCGAAATCAACCCCTTCGCCGGCTATCTCTTCGGCGGGAACTTTGGTCGCGGGGCGGCCGGCCTGACCTACCCGTACGACTACCGGGTCGGAGTGGCCGACGACCTCAATTACGGCGGCCGCATCGGATACAACTTCAACAGCCTCTTCGAGGCGGAGTTCGAATACGGCCGAAGCGACACCAACATCGACATCAATCCGGAGCGCGGGTCTCTTCCCACGGTCAAGACCGGCGACCTGAACCTCCAGTACTTCATGGGCTACCTGACCCTCAACTTCGGGCATGGCCGCACCGTCGGGTACTTCACGTTCGGCGGCGGAGCCGCCGATCTGGACCCGCGCGTGGCGGGAGTCCAGGTCCGTTCCACCACGCGATTCACGGCCGCGTTCGGGGGAGGGGTCAAGTACTTCTTCGACCCCCACTTCGGGCTGCGGGGCGACGCTCGGCTCTACTCGACGTACCTTGGCACGGACTACTTCTACTGCGGCCCGTATTACGCCTGTTCCCAGACCACCTGGCTCAGCAACTTCGTGTTGAACGGCGGCCTGATCATCGCGTTCTAGGCAGGGGCCACGCGGACGCGTCGACTCTGGTCGGGCAGGCCTTCGAGCGTGACTTCCAGGGTCGGCGGCAGCAGACACCGAACGGCTGCGCGCGGCCACTCGATGCACACGGGCGCCCCGGCCACCGATTCCGGCAGGCCGATTCGCTCGAGCTCCTGGAGGTCATCGGCGAGGCGGTAGAGGTCGAGGTGGCGCAGGACGACGGTGCCCCCGGCGTTCGCGTATTCGTGGAGCAGGGCGAAGGTCGGCGAAGCCACCTCGCGCGGCAGGGCGCCGAGGCCGCGCGCGAGGCCCCGCGCGAAAGTCGTCTTTCCCGCCCCGAGGTCACCGACGAGGTAGACGACATCGTGGCGTGAGAGCGCCGACGCGAGCTGCTGCCCCAGGGCTTCGGTGTCCGCGTCGGTCGGGCAAACGACCTCCCGGCTAACCATCCGCCGCCGGAAGCCGGAGGGCGCGGCGCACCCCGGGTAGCGCGTCGGCAACCTCGTGCGCCAGAAGGCCCGCATCGCCGAGCCGCGGCTCCAGCGATTCGGCGGCCGCGCCATGGAGCCAGGCACCGGCAACGGCCGCCTCCCTCGCTTCGAGTCCGCCTGCCAGCAGCGCGCCGATCAGCCCTGCCAGCACGTCCCCCGAGCCGGCGGTCGCGAGCAGCGGCGTTCCCGTGGGGTTGACGGCGATACGTCCCGCCGGGTCCGCCACGAGGCTGTGCGCCCCTTTGAGAAGGACGACCGCGCGGCTCCTGCGCGCGAGAGCCCGCGCGGAGCCGAGACGGTCGGCCTGGACTCGTGTCGACGTGCTCGCCAGCAGCCGCGCCGCCTCGCCCGGATGCGGCGTCAGCACCGTCGCCGCGCGGCGTTTCACCAGAAATGCGGGCCTTCCGGCGATTGCGTTCAGCCCGTCCGCATCCAGGACGAGCGGCACGCGGGCGCCGCGCACGAGGGCTTCGAGGAAGCGCACGGTGCCGGGGGAGGTCCCGAGCCCGGGCCCGACGACGGCCGCGTCGAAACCTCCGAGCTGCGCGAGCAATTCGCGAGCCCCGGCCTCGGCGAGCACGCCGCCCGACTCCGGCAGGCCCACCGTCATTGCCTCGGTCAGAGTCCCGACGACGAGCGGCTCGAGCGATGCCGCGCAGAATACGGTCACGAGCCCCGCCCCGCCGCGCAGCGCTCCGCGTGCCGCGAGTATCGCGGCGCCCGCCTTGCCGCGCGATCCGGCGACGATGGCGAGGCGTCCGAAATCGGCCTTGTGGGAGTCGAGGGCCCGCGCGGGAAGCAGCGCGCGCACGTCGGATCGCTCGGCGAGCCACACCCGGCCGCCCGGCTGCTCGAGGTGGCGCCGCGCAATCCCGATGTCGGCGACGGCCAGCGTCCCGCAGAGCGAGCTCGCCGGCGGCAACACGTGGCAGAGCTTCGGGGCGCCAAAGGCAACCGTGAGCGAGGCGCGCACCGCGGGGCCGAACAGCATGCCGCTGTCGGCGCCGACACCGGACGGGACGTCCGCCGCCACGACGAAGCGGCCGCCGCGGTTGATGATCGTGACCACGCGCCGGGCGGAGCCGGAGAGGGCCCGCGTCAGCCCGGTGCCGAAGAGCGCATCCACGACGACGTCGCAATCCTCGATTGCTCGCGCGAAGTGCGCAAAGCCGCCGGAAGCCTCGAGCGACCGCGGGATCAGGCCCACCGCGCGCGCGCGAGAGAGATTCGCGGCCGGATCTCCGGAATACCGTTCCCCGTCCCGGAGGGTGAAGAGCTCGACCGACACTCCGCGTCCGGCGAGCCGCCGCGCTGCCGCCAGGCCGTCGCCGCCGTTGTTGCCGGGCCCGCAGGCAACGACCACGCGCTTGCAGCCGGGGCGGACGCGCAACACTTCGTCACAGAGCGCGGCCGCGGCGCTCTCCATGAGCTCGTCCCCGGGGGTTCCCTCCCGGATCGCCGCCGCGTCCGCCCGGCGCATACGCCGCGCATCGAGAACCGGGATCACGCAACGCTCCGCGTCATGCCCCGATTATCTGATTTTTCGCAGATCGGCATCCGAGGACCGCCAGTCCTCCGACGCCACATCCCCAATTCCGGATCTCGACGTCAGTTTCCGGGCGTCGCCGCCGGCGGCGTCGGCTTCTCCTTCGGGAGCACCGACACGAAGAACTTCCTCTGGAGGTAGGACGTCTGGCTCGACACCGCGTCGCGCACCGCGACGGCAAGCGTCTGTCCTCCCGGAACCACGATGAGCGTGGCGTCGAAGTAGAAGTCTTTGCGCACTGCCGACTCGTAGTTGGCCTTGGGGACCCGGATCTGCTGCTGCTCCACCTGGAGGTCCGACTGCTTGCCCGAGACATCCAGCACGACGAAGTAGACGAAGAACTGGCCCTCGTACTGCTCGCCCGCCGGCACCAGCGTGATCTTCGAGAGGGGCACGGCGACCCGTACGGGAATCGTGTAGTTCTCGGCGTCGTAGGGCTTGGGCTCCCCGACCGACAGGTTGGCATGCAACGGGTTCTCGGGGCGCGGGTAATGGAGGCTCGCGACGACGCCCTCGGCCGTGCGGGTCTCGACGGACTTCTCGACGAAGCCCGAGCGCGTGCGCACCGTCATCCCCTTCCTCTTGACCGACACCTCGATCCGGTGCGGACGGTCGACCGCACCCTTCGCGCTGCGATAACCGAGCGAATAGAAATTGGAGAAGTCGGCGCCGATCTCATCCAGGGTCGACTTCCAGTCATTGGTGTTGACGGAGACGAGGCCGCCGGTCTCCTCGGCCAGCATCTTGATCGGGCCCTGCATGTTCTGGCGCACGAAGAAGTCGTTGATGTGGACGTTGGTCGTCTTCTGCTGGGCCGTGACCATCTCGTTGACCGTGAGGCCCGAGGCGTCCAGGGGATAGATGGTAACGCCCGCCGCGTTCGCCGCCCGTGCGATGGTCGTGTACTTCGCGTTCATGTCGTATTCGTACTGATTCATCATGTACGTGGAGTCCTGGAACTTGGTGAAGATGGCGTCCCAGAGCTCGATTCCGACGGAGGCCGGCAAACCCTCCGAAACGTAGATGAAGTTCTTGCGCCCCGGCAGACCGGACAGCCCATCGATCGTCTCTTTGATGGCGTCCACCGTGAACTCGAGATCGTTGCGCACCGACTGGGAGTACATCTTCACGGTGTTGGCGGCCTCAGCGGCGGACTTGGCATCGTCGATCTTTTGAATGGCATCGCGCCGCTCGCTCTGCGTTGCCGTGCCGCCTCCCGTTTCGAGCTCGATCTGCCCGATGACGTCGAGAAGATCGAGCGTGTTGGTGGTGAAGTTGCGGCGCACCTTCAACGATCGATTGAACGTCACGATCATCCCTTCGGCGTTCGGCCCGATCGCCTCGGGGATGAATTCCTTCAACCGCTTGAACATCTTGTTGCGGTTGTTCGGCTGGATGTTCAGGTTGTCGATGAAAAACACGTAGTGGGCCTTGAGGGTCTGCGGCACCTCGGCCTCAGACTCCTTCTGGTCGAGTGGTATCTCCTTGCCGTCCTCGAGCAGGACCTTGCCACCGCTGACGGCATAGAAGTTCGTGATGGTCTGGGGAATGCCGTCCTGCTTGACCTCGAAATCCGCGATCGTCAGGCCGGGCACACGCTTGCCCTTCGAGTCGGTGACGATGACGTCGACGTTCGTGATGGCGACGTCCACGGATTCCGTGTAAGGCATCTCGGCCTTGCTCGGCGGGGCGGCAGCCGGTGGCGCCGCCGCCTTCGGCGGGGGCAGAACTGGCGGCTTGTCCTGGCCGCCCGCGGACGCCACCAGCAGGCCCAGAGCCAGCAGTCCCATGAAGCTCACGCGTCGTTTCAACGATTCCTCCCGTGAGCGCAAAGCATTGTCGCCCACGACATTATTCCCCGCTCGGGCCGCTTCTCGGCCGGAACGGGCCCAAAACGCGGCCTTCCACCTCGAGCCCGCCACCCCCGCTCCAGGCGCGCCGGCGTTTGCAAGATTGACAGAAAAAACTCTGTTGCTTTGTCCGTGTGAATTCAACAGAATTCGGCACTCTGGCGCGGGCCGATCCGAGCCCGGGTGGAAAACGAAGCAAGGAGCGAACCGAAGCATGCCACGCCATCGGCAACGTGCGGCCCTGGCCGCTTTTTTCCTCCTGGCGGTCACCGCCCTGGCCGGCTGCAACAAGATCAAGTCCAAGCAGGCCATCAAGAAAGGCAACGAGTTCCTCAAGGCAGCGCAGTACCAGAGTGCGCTGGCCGAGTACGAGGAGGCCCTTCGCCTCGACCCCGGGGAAACCAAGCTCCACAAGCACATCGGCATCGCCTACATGGGGATGTACCAGCCGGGGTCGAAGCATCCGAAGGATCTGGAGTTCGCGCAGAAGGCGATCGACAACCTCAAGCAGTACGTTCAGGCCTACCCCGAGGACAGCAAGGCACGGGAGTATCTGGTATCGATGTACCTGAACGCCGAACGGTACGACGACGCGATCAGTTTCTACCAGACCGAATTTCTCAAACGGAACCCGAAAGACAGCAAGGCAATGCAGTCCCTCGCAATGCTCTACTTCAAGAAGGGGGACTTCGACAACGGCGTAACCTGGCTCAAGAACCGCCTGGAGGTGGAAGGCAACAATCCCGAGGTCTACTACCTCATCGGCGTCCAGGCATGGGATCGTTCCTACAACTTTCCGGACCTAGATCCCGCTCTACGGGCGAAGATCGTCGAGGAGGGCCTCCAGTCCCTGAACAAGGCGGTAGAGATGAAGCCCGACTACTTCGAGGCCGTCTCGTACATCAACCTTCTCTACCGCGAAAAAGCCAAGATGGAGACGGACCCCGCCAAGAAGCAGGAGTACACGGAAACCGCGAACAAGTATCTCCAGCAGGCGCTGGAGATGCGGAAACAGGCGCAGGAGAAAGCAAAGGCGGAGGCCGCCCAGGCGACTCCGGAACCCGGGAAGTAGGGCCGGTGTCTTACCGGGTCGGAGGGAAATGCCATGTTTGAAGGCTCCCTGATCGAATCGAGCCACCGAAAGGTCGAAAGCAAGAAGGCGCTCTCCCTGCCCCTCTCGATGCTGCTTCACGCGGCGGTCATCGGCGCGGCCCTCGGTGCGTCGATCTGGTTCGTCGGCGACGTGCCCGAGCCGCCGATTCCCGTGACTTTTTATGCGGCGGCTCCACCGCCGCCACCTCCTCCGCCGCCGGCCGCACCGAAGGCGGCTCCCAAAGCTCCAGACGCTCCCAAACCGGTGGACGTCAAGCCGGTCGAGATGACCCAGCCCATGGTCATGCCGGAAACCGTGCCCCAGCCCCTGGCGGCGCCCCAGGCCGAAGCGCCGAGCGGCGTGGAGGGCGGCGTCGAGGGCGGCGTCGAGGGCGGCGTGCCGGGCGGGGTGATGGGAGGCGTGCCGGGCGGAACGGGCGCCGGAGGAGGCGGAGAGCCGCTGCGGGTCGGGGGCGACGTCAAGGCGCCCACACTGTCCTCCCGAGTCGAACCGACCTACCCGGAGGCCGCCCGCAAGGCCCGGATGGAAGGAGTCGTCATCCTCGAAGCGATCATCACGGCCGACGGCAACGTGGAGGACGTGCGGGTGCTGAAGTCGGTCAACCCGCTCCTCGACCAGTCGGCCGTGCGGGCCGTCCAGCAGTGGAAATACAAGCCGGCGACCCTGAACGGCAGGGCCGTCCGCGTGTACCTGACCGTGACGGTGACCTTCCGCTTGAACTAGGATTGCATTGGATCGGGAGCCCCAAGGACTAACGAACAGAAGGAGCGTTGCATGAGTTTCAATCCAATTGAGCTGTGGGGCAAGATGACGATCATCGCGCAGGGCGTCGTCGTCCTGCTGCTGATCATGTCCGTGTATTCCCTGACGATCGCCTTCGAACGCTTCCTCTATTACCGCAAGGCGCGCAACCAGTCGGTTGCCTACGCGAAGCTCGTCACGGGCTTCCTCAAGCAGGACAAGCTGCAGGAGGCGATCGACGCTTCGAAGAAGTTCAAGAACAGCCATGTGGCCAGGGTTCTCTCGGCCGGGCTGTACGAGTTCTCGCACGACATCAAGAGCGGGGGCGCGAGTGTCAAGGGCCACGACATGATCGAGGCGGCCGAACGCGCGATCGAGCGCGAGGCCCTCGTCACGACCGCTGACATGAAGAAGGGCCTCTCGGGCCTGGCCACGATCGGCACCACGGCACCCTTCATCGGGCTCTTCGGAACGGTCATCGGAATCATCAACGCATTCCGCGGCATGGCCCTCACCGGCTCGGGCGGCATCGCGGCGGTTTCGGCCGGCATCTCCGAGGCCCTCGTCACGACGGCGCTCGGCCTCTTCGTGGCCATCCCCGCGGTCTGGATGTTCAACATCTTCATGAACAACATCGAACGTTTCCAGGTCGAGATGTCGAACTCCTCGAACGAGCTCATCGACTACTTCATCAAGCGGCGGGGCGCGGGCGCCCAGCTGTCCGCATAGGAGCACTTCCATGGGAATGGGTGGCGGCGGAAAGCGCGACAAACTCCAGAGTGAGATCAACGTCACTCCGCTCGTTGATGTGTGCCTCGTGCTGCTGATCATCTTCATGGTCGTCACGCCGCTGCTGCAGAACGGCGTGAGCGTCCAGATCCCCCAGGCGGACAATCCGGACAAGAAGCCGGAGAGCAGCAAGCAGAAGATGATCGTGGTCCAGTACTCGACCCCGCCCTCGTACTGGATGGATTCCAAGCAGTTCTCGAAGGCCGAGTTCCAGACTGCGCTCGACGAGCTCTACCAGCGCAATCCAGCCGCGGAGATCGTCATCAAGGCCGACCAGCGACTCGAGTACGGCGACGTCAAGGAAGTCTTCAAGATGACCAAGGACGCGGGGTTCCAGGACGTGGGCCTCATTGCCGAAAAGAAACAAAAGGGCGCCTAGCCAGAACGCACACCGACCAAGGAGACCATCGGCATGGGAATGGGTGGAAGCGCCCCCGGCGAGTACAAGAGCGACATCAACATCACGCCCCTCGTGGACGTGGTGCTGGTGCTGCTCATCATCTTCATGGTCATCACGCCCCTTCTCCAGATGGGCTATGACGTCAAGGTCCCGCCGAAGAACCCGCCGAACACGAACCAGCCGCCGCCGACGGACCTGATCATCGTGTCGCTCACACCCCAGAACAAGATCTTCCTGAACAAGGATGAGGTCAACGCGCAGACGCTGTCGTTGAGGCTGACCGAGATCCTGAAGAACCGGTCGAACAAGACCGTGTTCTTTTCCGGCGACGATGCCGCGAGCTACGGCGAGGTCATCAAGGTCATGGATCTCTGCCGCAATGCCGGCGCCAAGAGCATGGGCATCGTGATGGAGGCCGTTCCGGTCCAGTAGCGCCCTCCAGGCCGCTTGTCCGGCATCCCGTTCTGGTATTCTTCGGCTCCCGATCCGGTCCTGCGCCGGAACGGGTCCGAACCACGCGAAAACAGGAGTTGGACGAATGTCTTTCGAGCTTGCTCTACCCCTGATCCTCGCTTTCTCGATCGGCTCTCTCTTCGTCGCGGGCTTTCTGGCCTCCTGGGTCCTGAAGAAGGACACCGGTACCACAGCCATGCAGGCGATTTCGAACGCCATCAAGGAGGGTGCCGAAGCCTTCCTGCGTCGCCAGAATCGGACGATCGGGATGCTCGCCCTGGTGCTCGCGGCGGTGATCTTCCTGCTCTACGGGTTCGTGCGCAGCCACCACGACTTCGACCCCGTCCCGAGCGCCATGCGTCTGGCCTTCTGGACGACACTGTCGTTCGTTCTCGGTGCGACGTGCTCGGTCATCGCCGGCTACATCGGAATGTGGGTCTCGATCCGCGCGAACATCCGGACGGCTTCGGCCGCCCGCACCTCCCTGAACGACGCCTTGCGCATCGCCCTTCGGGGTGGCGCGGTCTCCGGCCTGTTCGTCGTGGCGATGTCGCTCTTCGGCGTGGGCGGCCTCTACTGGCTCGTCAGTCACTTCACCGAGGTGCCGCCGGCGCAGATCCCCCTCCTCATCGTGGGCTACGGCTTCGGCGCGTCCTTCGTCGCCCTCTTCGCGCAGCTTGGCGGCGGGATCTACACCAAGGCGGCCGACGTCGGCGCCGACCTCGTCGGCAAGGTCGAGGCCGGGATCCCCGAGGACGACCCGCGCAACCCGGCGGTCATCGCGGACCTCGTGGGCGACAACGTCGGCGACTGCGCGGGCCGCGGCGCCGACCTCTTCGAGTCGACCGCGGCCGAGAACATCGGCGCCATGATCCTCGGCGCCACGCTCGCCGCATCGCTCCAGAAGCAGGACATGGCCTTCTCCGCCGGAGTCGTCGGCGTCATGCTCTTCCCGCTCGTCGCGCGCGCCTTTGGCCTGCTCGCGTCGATCGTCGGCATCTTCGCCGTGAAGACCCGCGAGGACGCCGACCCGATGGCGGCGCTCAACCGCGGCTACTACATCACCTCGGCGCTCGCGATCGGCGGCTTCTTCGTCGCCACGAAGTGGCTTCTCGGGAACCCGTCCCATCCGGACGCCTGGTGGATGTATTTCCTGTGCGGCATCATCGGCGTACTCACTTCCATCGTCTTCGTGTTCATCACGCAGTACTACACCGAATACAAGTATCGGCCGGTGCGCGAGATCGCAGAGGCCTCGCAGACGGGGCCCGCGACCAACATCATCGCCGGCATCGCCGTGGGCTTCGAGTGCACGCTGGCTCCGGTCGTCGCCATCTCGATCGCGATCCTCGCGTCTTACAAGATCGGCGTCGCGGCCCTGCCGGGCGGCGGTCTCTTCGGTACCGCGGTGGCCACGATGGGGATGCTCGGGACGGCGGCCTACATTCTGGCCATGGACACCTTCGGGCCGATCACCGACAACGCCGGCGGCATCGTCGAGATGTCGAAGCAACCCGAGGAGATCCGCAAGAAGACCGACCGCCTCGATGCCGTCGGCAACACGACCAAGGCGCTGACCAAGGGCTACGCCATCGGCTCGGCCGCCCTCGCCGCCTTCCTGCTCTTCTCGGCGTACCTCGACGAACTCAAGAACTACGGCGCGGAGCTGACCTCGGTCAACCTCTCCAAGCCCGAGGTCTTCGTCGGCGCCCTGATCGGCGCGATGCTCGTGTTCTTCTTCTCGGGGCTCGCGATCAAAGCCGTCGGCAAGGCCGCCTACGTCGTCATCCAGGACGTCCGCGCGCAATTCCAGGAGCATCCGGGAATCATGCAGGGCACGGAGAAACCGGACTACGGCCGCACGGTCGACATCGTGACGCGCGGCGCGCTGCGCCAGATGATCGCGCCGGGACTCGTGGCCGTCGGCACGCCGATCCTGGTCGGGTTGATCTTCAAGCAGTTCGGTGTCGGCGCCGAGGCCGTGGCGGCCCTCCTGATGGTCGGCACGATCACCGGAATCGTCATGGCGACGTTCCTGAACAACGGCGGCGGGGCGTGGGACAACGCCAAGAAGTACATCGAAACGGGCGCCTACGGCGGCAAGGGCTCGCCGACACACAAGGCGGCCGTCGTGGGCGACACCGTCGGCGACCCCTTCAAGGACACCGCGGGGCCGTCGCTGCACGTGCTCATCAAGCTGCTCGCGACGATCACCCTGGTTCTGGCACCGCTGTTCATCTGACGGGCGGAGCGCAAAGCGCCGCCGCCCGTCATCCCGAGGGCCGCAGTCCCGAGGGATCCCTTTCATAGCCTCGGTGTGACTTCAAAAGGAGGTCCCGAGGGCCGCAGGCCCGAGGGATCCCTTTCATAGCCTCGCTGTGACCTCAAAAGGAGGTCCCGAGGGCCGCAGGCCCGAGGGATCCCTTTCATAGCCTCGGTGTGACTTCAAAAGGGGGGGTCCCGAGGCCCACAGGCCCGAGGGATCCCTTTCTTAGTCTGTTGGTGACTTCAAAGGGATCCCTAACTGCGCTCGCCGTGACGGGGCCCCCAACCCACTCACACGAACCGGCTCAGCACTTCGTTGGAGACGAGGTACCCGCGCTCGGTGAACCGAATGCGATCGCCGGTCCGCTCGAGGATGCCCTCGGCGAGCCAGCCTTCGTAGTCGTTCCAGAGCCGCACATCCTCGGAGCCGACGATGAAGGCCTCGACCTGCTCGGCGGAAACGCCGGTCGAGAGGCGAAGCCCGAGGAATATCTCCTCCCGGGCCGCCGCGGCCTCGCCGATCGGCTCATCGAGGGCGAGCGGTCGCTGTCCCGCATCGAGCCGCGCCAGGTACTGCTCGAGGTTCGACACGTTGGCACGCCGCCTCCCATCCCAGAGCTCGTGCGAGGACACGCCGAGGCCGAGTGTGGGCGCCCGCTGCCAGTATTTTAGGTTGTGCCGCGCCTCGCGCCCGGGGCGGGCCCAGTTGGAGATCTCGTAGTGGGCGAAGCCGCGACCGGCGAGTGTCTCCCCCATTTCAAGCCAGAGCTCGGCCTGTGCGTCGTCGGAGAGATATCGATCCGGGCGCAGACGTCGATCCTCCTCGATCGTCTTCGTCTTCTCGGTCTCGAGAAGGTAGATCGACACGTGCTCAACGCCGGCATCGCCGAGCCCCGCAACACTCGACCGGAAGCTCGCCCGCGTCTGCTCCGGAAGCCCCAGGATCAAGTCGCCGGAGACCGAGAGCCCGGTTCGCGCAATCGCTGCCAGGGCGGCGCGCGCCCGCGCCGCATCATGCCGGCGTCCGACCGCCGAGAGCTCCCCGTCCGCGAGCGACTGCACCCCGACCGACACCCGATTCACCCCCGCATCCAACCAGGCACGGGCCGAAGGCTCCGTCACGTCCTCGGGATTCGCCTCGAGCGTGACTTCGGCCCCCGTCGCGATCGCGAAGCGGGATCGCAGAGCGACGAGCAGCCGCGCGATTTCCGCCGGAGGCAGCAGGGACGGCGTACCCCCGCCGAGGTAAACGGAATCGAAGGGGACCGAGCCGGCCTCTTCCTGGACTAGAGCAGCTTCCCGCTCCAGCGCCCCGAGGTACCGGCTCCGGCTCGACCCATCCGTCGTCACCACGAACGCGCAGTACCCGCAGCGCGATGCGCAGTACGGCAGGTGCACGTAGAGGCCTGCAGCGGTCACTTCTCCTCCGCGAGCGCCGCCTCGGCCGCTTCCACGATGTCGCCCTCGAAGGGAAAGACCTTTCGGAAATTGCCCTCCCGGAGGAGCATCGAGAGGTCGCGGCCGCACTCGTCGATCCACCGCACCGCAGCCAGAAGGCGCGCCGCCCGGTGCTCGTCGGCGCCCGAAAGCTCGGCGCGCTCCTCGAGACGAGCGGCGGCGGCGGCGTTTCCGACCGGCTCAGCGCGCCCGACCGGGCGAGGCGGGAGGAAGGCCAGGCCGTGCCGCTCGGCCGCGGAGCGGGCCTCCCCGAGTCGGACGACGAGACGCAACGTCCAGTCAACGTGGTGGATGAACTCGAAGAATCGGTCCGCTTCCTCGGGTTCGACCGCCGCTCGAGCCTCCACGATGGCGCGCCGCCCTTCTCCGTCGGCGGATGGGACGAGAGGAGTCAGGGACGACGCTCCGCCGGCGGCCGCGGCCTTCGCCAGCGCCTCGAGGGCCTCGGGCTCACCCGTCCAGCCCGGCAGAAGGGGAAACAGGGCCGCACTCGAAAGGCCCGCCGCGCGTGCTCCCTCCAGGCCCGGAAAGGCCGCCTCGGGTCGACCCGGGCGCCAGGAGCACAGGACGACGGCCGCTCGGCCTGCCTCCGCCGGGAGTCCGGCAGGATCCGGATCGAGAAGGTACACGCCCCTGGCGGCGGCGATCGCCCCCTCCGCGGCCGCCATAAAGGCGCCTCGGACTTCCTCGGCCGCCGAGCAAGGCCCCACGAGAATCGGGCCGGCTGGAATCCTCGATGTCGCCTGCCTCCAGGGCTCCGGATCGGGCGGTCCGACGGCAACGACCGCCTCGGCGCGACCGAACACGAATCGGCGCGGCACGGGATCGAACCGAACGGCCGCCCCCCCGCCCTCCGCACCGTATGGCAGCAACCGCCCCGCGATCCGGCGGCCCGCGATCTCGTCCTCTCCGACGCGAACCGCAGGCGAGGCGGCCGCCTCGAAGACGATCATCGCTCGGCGCGGCGCCGCCGGATCCCGCGCACCACGCCCGCGCGGCCATATCGCGCGAAGACATCCACCTCGAAGTTGATCGGATCACCGGGCTTCGCGCGGCCGAGTGTCGTGCGGCGAAAGGTCGCGGGGATCACGGCGACATCGAAGTCACGCCCCCTGCGCCCGGCCACGGTCAGACTGATGCCATCGACGGCGACTGATCCTTTGGTCGTGACGTACCGCGAAAGCCCGGGCGGGATCGTGAACGTGAACGTCCAGGAGTTGCCGGAGCGCGCGACGCTCCGAACGCGAGCGGTGCCGTCCACGTGCCCCATAACGAAATGGCCCGAGAGGCGATCTCCCCAGCGCAACGCCCGCTCGAGGTTGACGACGTCGTCCGGGCCGAGGCGTCCGAGACTCGACCGGCGCAGCGTTTCGCGCGAGAGGTCCGCGACGAGATCCCGGCCCGCGGAGAGCGCCGTCAGACAGACGCCGGAAACGCAAACGCTCTCCCCCGATCGGAACCGCCCGTAGCGCGCCGGAGGACGCACCCGCAGGCGCGCGCCGCCGCGGCGGGTGGCGAGCGAAACGACGGTGCCGACACCGGTCACGATGCCCGTGAACATGAAGGCAGTCTACGTGACGCGGCCGGTTATGAGGAGGTCGCGGCCCACGCCCTCGACAGCCAGGGCGGACAGACCCGGCGTTCGGTTGAGACGGAAGCCCCGACCTCCCACGGCTGCCGGCGCGCCCCGGCCGCCGAGAACGCGCGGGGCGATGAACGCAGCAACCCGGTCGACGAGGCCGGCGGCGAAGAAGCTCCCGAGAGTTTCCGCGCCGCCCTCGACCATCAGACCCGTCACCCCGTGTCGCGCAAGCGCTCGCAGCAGCAGGCGCAGGTCCACCCTGCCAGAGGACCCGGACGGGATGCTCCAGACGCGCAGGCCTCGGTTCTGGAGCCTTCGAAATTTGCGGGCGCGCGGCGCCACCGCGGTCGCGATCAGGATCTCTCCCGGACCCCGGAGGACCCGGGCCGTCTCGGGAATCCGCAGGCGGCCGTCGAGCACGATCCGCCAGTGCGGCGTCGCGCGATTGCGACCGAGACGACGCGTCAGGCGCGGATCGTCGGCGAGAACCGTCCCCGCCCCGACGAGAACGGCGTCGAACTCCTCCCGCAGGAGCAGGGCCCGGCGGCGCGCGGCCGCTCCCGTGATCCAGCGGCTCTCCCTTGCCGCGGAGGCGATCCGGCCGTCGAGGGTCGAGGCCCACTTGGCCAGCACGAGAGGCCGGCCCGAGGCGATCCAGGTTCGGAACTTCGCGTTTTGCTCGATTGCGCGATCGCGCCAGGCGGGAGCAGCGAGGACGACCTCCAGGCCCGCCCGCCGCAGCGCCGCCACACCGCGGCCTGTCACGAGCGGGTTCGGATCGCGAGCGGCGACGATCACACGCCGAATGCCGGAGGCGATGACGACCGGCGCGCATGCGGGTGTCCGCCCTTCGTGCACACAGGGCTCGAGCGTGAGGTAGAGATCCGCGCCTCGGGCGGCGCCCGCCGCGCGCCGCAACGCAACGACCTCGGCGTGCGGACCCCCGGCCTTCCGGTGGAACCCCTCGGCGATCAGGCGCCCCGCCTTCACGACGACGGCGCCAACCATCGGGTTGGGGGATACCGAGTACCGGCCGCGCTCCGCCAGGGAGAGGGCGCGGTCGAGCCAGGCGAGATCGATCGGGAGGCGGACCCTCACGCCGGGGCCACCGCGGCTTCCTCGCCGAGCAGGGCTCTCGCGTACTCGGAGGGGTCGAACGGCACCAGGTCGTCGACGGCTTCCCCGACACCCACGTAGAGCACCGGCAGTTTCAGCTCGCGGTAGATCGCCAGGACGATGCCGCCCTTGGCGCTTCCGTCGAGCTTCGTCAGCACGACTCCGGTCGCGGCGGCCGCCTCTACGAATCGCCGCGCCTGCGCGAGACCGTTGACGCCAGTCGTCGCATCGAGGACGAGAAGCGTCTCGTGCGGCGCCCCTGGCACCTCACGGGCGGCAATGCGACGCATCTTGGCGAGCTCCTCCATCAGGTTCTTCTTCGTGTGGAGGCGCCCGGCCGTATCGACCAACAGCGTACGAGCCCCTCGGGCCTTCGCCGCCGCGAGCGCATCGAAGAGAACGGCCGAGGGGTCGGCGCCCTCGCTGTGGCGCACGAGCGGGAGACCCAGCCGGTCCGCCCAGGTCTGGAGTTGCTCGATCGCTCCCGCCCGGAACGTGTCCGCCGCGGCAAGCAAGGTGGAACGGCCCTCGGCCTTTTCGCGCGCCGCGAGCTTGGCGGTCGTCGTCGTCTTGCCCGAGCCGTTCACGCCCACGAGAAACGTCACGAAGAGCGGCACGTCGGCGCGGCGGGCCGGCCGCGGAGCCGAGGCGAGCAACTTCTCGATTTCTTCCAGGAGGATGCCGCGCACGGCGGCGAGGTCCGATCGCTCGGAACCGCTCGCCCGTTCCCGTACGGCCTCGGTCAGCACGTTCGCCGTGTCGGCGCCCACGTCCGCTCCGACGAGAGCGTCCCCGAGCGCTTCCAGGACGGACTCATCGATGCCGAGCCCCTTCTTGACCGCTGTTCCGAGCTTCTCGAGGATCTCGGTGTGCGTCATGAAGAGACCGCGGCGAACCTTCGCGAAGAGACCTCCGCGGCCGCGCGGCCCGGAAGAGCCGGCCTTGGGATCGTCAGTCATCGTCTACTCAAAATACCGCAATCCTCGTCATCCCGAGGAGCGCAGCGACGAGGGATCCCTTTCGAGTCGCAGCGTGGCTGAGAAAGGGATCCCTCGGGCCTCGAGGCCCTCGGGATGACACGCCTTACGAGGCTCCCGCCGTCATGCTCTCCATGAGCAACCGGGCCCTGGCTCCCGTATCCCCGTTCGGATCGAGATCGATGGCCCGCTGGAGATAGCGGCGACCGAGCTCGGGCTTGTGGAGGGAAACGAGGCAGAAGCCGAGGCGCAGGTTCGCCTCGGCACTGGTCGGTTCGATCTTGACGGCCGTCAGGTAGTCCTCCGCAGCGCCCTCGACGTTGCCGGAGGACTCGCGGGCCCCCGCCCGGCCGAGCAGGGCCGCAAAGGACCGCGGGTCCCTCGCCAGCGCATTCGTGAACTCCTGCTCGGCCTCCTTGAAATCGCCCTGCCGCTGGCTCAGCCGGCCGAGGTTGATCGCGGCGGAGATCCGGTCGTCCGGATTCTGCGATTGCTCGGCGGCGTCAAAGTCGGCCCTGGCTTCCTTGTACTGGCCGAGCTCCATGTACGCCACGCCCCGATTGTTGTGGTTCGAGCCGTTCTCGGGCGCGAGCTGGACCGCCTTATCGAGCGGGCCGAGGGCATCCTTGAATCGGTTCTGCATCAGAAGCGCTACGCCCAGGCCGCCCCACACTTCGGGGTTCTTGGGGTCGTCCTTCAGGGACTCCTTGAAGGCCTTTTCGGCCTCGACCGGCCTTCCGTCCCGCAGGAGCACTTGAGCCATGCGCTCCGTCAGGAGGACTTCCGCGGACGTCTTGGGTTTCTTCGGCTGGCAGCGGGCCAGCGACAGAACGAAGAGGCCGGCGCCGGCCGCCGCGAGCAGACGCCTCATCGCGCGGCCGCCGCGCCGGTTCGCGGGACCGGCCCAACCGCCACCGCGACGCCGTCCCGAGGTATCAGCGTTCCCTTTGCGTGGGACCGGGCCAGCGCTTCGACGACCACGCCGTCGAACCGCTTCTGGGACATCTCCCGCAAGCGCTCGAGGACGTAGGTCACCTCCATGGCCTTCTGGTACGGGCGGGTGGTCGTCATGGCATCGAAGGCATCGGCGACCGCAACGATGCGGGCCTGCATCGGGATCTGTTCCCCCTTGAGGCCCTCCGGATACCCGCCGCCTTCCCACTTTTCGTGGTGGTACTTCATGCCCGGGATGATATCGGCCAGCTGGGGAATTGTCTCCATGATCGCGGCGCCCTTGACCGGGTGCGCCTTCATGAGCTCGAACTCGTCGTCCGTCAGGGCGGTCGGCTTGCGGATGATCCGGTCGTCGATGCCGATCTTACCCACGTCGTGCAGCAACGCGGAGAGGCGCACCTTGCGCACCTCGTCGGTCGGCAGGTTCATCTCCTTGGCGATCGCCGAGGAATACCGCGCCACGCGCTCCGAATGGCCGCGCGTGTACGGGTCCTTGGCGTCGATCGCGGCCGCGAGGGCCCGAATGGAGGAAAGAAACAGCTCCTGGTTCTCGCGAGCCGCCTTCTGCACCTTCTCGAAGGCGTCGTGAATCGACGCGCTCATCAGATTGAAGTTCTCCGAGAGGCCGGCGATCTCCGCCGTGCCTCCGATCTCGACCGTGGCGCCGTATTGCCCCTCCGCCACGGCCCGGGTCGAGTCGGCGAGCTGCGCGATCGGCCGCGATAGTCCCCGCGCGAAGAGCAGGCCCAGCATCAGGGCGCCGGCGAGGCAGGCCGCGCTCCAGAGAACCGTGTCCCGGACCATCCGGTCGACCGACGCAAAAGCGATGTCGCGATCGCGCTCGACCAGCACACCCCATGGCGGATCGCCCACCGGAGAGATCGACGCCAGAACGGCGCCCATGGCCGTCGACTCGGAACGCGTGAGCCGGGCCGGGAAGCGGACGAAGTCGGCCACCAGGGAGGATGGGTGCGTCGCGCCCACGCCGCGCGTGGCCGGAGGGAAGAGAATGCGCCCCTGCCGGTCGACGAGCGTCGCCCGCACCTCGCGGCGGGCCTCATCCTGGAACTCCCGCACGATCGGCTGCCAGGACACCAGGGCCTCGACGACGCCGATGCGCGTCCCCTTCTCGTCGGAGACCGGAGCCGCCAGCACCGCCACGGGGCCGAGCTCGCCCAGCGGGAAGGGGTCGCCCGCGTAGTGCGCGCCATCCCGCGCCGACTGGAACCCCTTGCGAAACTCCAGGTCCATCTCGGGCGACTGCAGGTCCGGACCGACACGGCTGCCGCGCCCGTCCAGATTGACGCCGTGCAGGGCCACGAGCGCGCCCTGGCCCTCCAGGACCGAACCCAGGATCTCCGGGCCGTCGGAGGCACCGAAAGGATCCTTGCCCGTCAACTGCACCGCCAGGCGGATGGCGTCGGCGGCCTTGGTCAACTGCTGCCCGGCGGCCGCGTAGTAGGCCGCGATGTGGTCGGCGATCGCGGCCGACGAGCGCGTCAGGTACTTTTCCTCGAGCGTCTCGAGCGTCCGTCGATTGCGGTTGATGAGAACCGCCTCGGCGACGACGAGCGGAACGAGGGACGCGAGGATCAGCGCGCCGGAGAGAAGGACGAAGAGGCGGATCCGACGCCGTCCGGAGCGCCCTTTCACGATAGCGTCATTATAGCCGCTGCCTCGAGCCAGTCCTGCGCGGCCACCGATTCCTCGATGCGCGCATCCCCGATTGCCCATAGCAGGACCGACGCGAGGCCGCGTGCCGTCGTCTTCTTGTCCTGGGCGAGCAGCGGCGCGAGCCGTCCCGCGTCGCGATCCGGGTCCGGGAAGGGGCCAAGGCGACGTAGTACGGCGCGCACGTCCGCTGCCTGTTCCTCCGACAACCCGGCTCGCCGTCGGGAGATCGCAAGCGCCGCGGCGATTCCCCAGGCGACCGCCTCGCCATGCCGCAGCCGCTCGAAGTTGCCGGCTGCTTCCAGGGCGTGGCCGAGCGTGTGCCCGAAGTTCAAGATGCGCCGACGCCCCGCGTCGCGCGGATCTTCGGACACGACCTTCGCCTTGATCCGCGCGGCGCCGCCTACGAGATCGAGCATCGCGTCTTCGTCGCGTGCGAGGATCGCCGGCAGCCGGCCGGCGGCCCGCGCCGCCAGGGACGCGTCCGCGATCCATGCCGCCTTGAAAGCCTCCACGAGCCCCGCCCGATAGTCGCGATCGGGCAGCGTCGCGACCGCGGCCGGATCGACCAGAACGGCCGCCGGCGGATGGAAGGCGCCGATCAGGTTCTTGCCGAGGGGCAGGTTGACGCCGGTCTTACCCCCGATGGCGGCATCGGCCATTCCGGCAGTGGTCGTCGGTATGGCATTCCAGGTAACGCCCCGAAGGGCAATCGCAGCCGCGAAACCGACGAGGTCGGTCAGCACACCGCCGCCGACTGCCAGGAAGGCATCGTCGCGGCGCAGCCCGGCGCGCAGCGCCTCGCCGGCAATCTCCAGGGCCGTTTCCGGGGTCTTGGCCGTCTCGCTGTCCTCCCAGGAGCGATCGAGAAGCAGGCGGCCCGCGAGCGCCCGCCGCAGCGGCTCGGCGACGGATCCTGCGGCCGCGGAAAAGAAGAGGAGGTACCGCCCCGACGGCGACACCAGATGTTCGCCTGCGGCGCGCAGGAGCCCGGGTCCGATCCAGAGCGCGCTCTCGGCGGCGCCCTGGCGCACGAGAAGGCGTTCGGGCGTGCCCTCGCTCACCGCTCCGGCCGCCGGTCCGGCGGCTCGAGCCCGAGCTCCCGAAGCTGCTGCGCAGAGACCCCGGCCGGCGCCTTCGTCATCAGACAGATTCCCGAGGTCGTCTTCGGAAAAGCGATCACGTCTCGCAGGGATGTGGCTCCCGCGGCGATGGCGCAGATCCGGTCCAGGCCGAGCGCGATGCCGCCGTGCGGCGGGGCGCCGTACTTCAGGGCATCGAGCAGGAAGCCGAATCGCTCCTTGCCCTCCGCATCCGAGATTCCGAGGACTCGAAAGACGCGCTCCTGCAAATCCGCCCGGTGGATGCGGATCGAGCCGGAACCGAGCTCCCAGCCGTTGACCACGACGTCGTAGGCGCGAGCGCGCACGCTTCCCGGATCCGACTCGAGGCGATCGATGTCCTCCTCGCGCGGGCCCGTGAACGGGTGGTTCATCGGGAACCACTGCTTGTTCTCATCGTCGAAGCCGAGCAGGGGAAACTGCGTGACCCAACAGAAGACGTACAGCGCGTCATCGATCAGCTTCATCTCACGCGCCATCTCGGCACGCAGCGCGGCGAGCGCCGCGAAGGCCGCCTTCTCCTTGTCGGCGACGATGAGCAAGAGGTCGCCGTCGGCGACTTCCGCCCGCTCGAGGATGCGGACGAGATGAGCTTCCGCGAGGCTCTTCTTTGCCGGCGACGTCACCTCCCCGGCCGATTTCTTCATCCACAGCAGCCCGCCGGCCCCGTGCTCGCGCGCTCTCTCCGTCAGCTCGTCCAGGCGCTTGCGCGACAGTCCCGCCCCCGCGGGCACCCGGAGCCCGCGCACCGTCCCGCCGGAACCGAGGGCCTTCTCGAACGGGACGAAGCCGCTTCCCGCAGCGGCCTCCGAGAGGTCGCACAGCGGGAGCCCGTACCGCAGGTCGGGCCGGTCCGTACCGTACCGATCCATCGCTTCCCGGAAGGTCAGGCGGCGGAAGGGACGCGCGACGCGGATGTCGGCCGCTGCGAAGGCCTCGACGAGTAAGGCCTCGACCGTGTCGAAGACGTCCTCCTCGGTCGGAAACGAGATCTCGAGGTCGATCTGCGTGAACTCGAACTGGCGGTCGGCGCGCAGGTCCTCGTCGCGAAAGCACCGCGCAATCTGGAAGTAGCGCTCGAAACCCGAGATCATGAGGATCTGCTTGAAGAGCTGAGGCGATTGCGGCAGCGCGTACCACTGGCCCCTGTGCACGCGCGAGGGCACGAGGAAGTCTCGCGCGCCTTCCGGCGTCGAGCGCGTGAGCATGGGTGTCTCGACCTCGAGAAACCCGCGCTCGTGCAGCACCTTGCGAACGCGAAAGGCGATCTCGTCGCGCAGCACGAAGTTCTTCAGCATCACGGGCCGGCGCAGGTCGAGGTAGCGATACTCGAGACGCAGCTCCTCGGTGGCGTTCGTGCGGTCCTCGACGACGAACGGCGGCGTCTCGGAACGCGAGAGAAACTCGAGCCTCGCCCCGACGATCTCGATCTCGCCGGTCGGCAGCTCGCGATTCTTCTGCCCCTCCCCGCGCAGGACGACCGCCCCCTCGATGGCCACGACGTCCTCGCTGCGCGCCTCGGTCGCCGCCGCGACGGCCGCCCCGGGACAGCGGGCCTTGTCGAACACGACCTGGACGAGCCCGCTGCGGTCGCGGATCGTCAGAAAAATGAGCTCCCCCAGATCGCGCCGCCGGGCGACCCAGCCCTTGAGAAGAACCGTCTTCCCTGCATCGCTCGCCCGCAGGGTTCCGGCAGGCTGCCGCGACGTGCTCATCGCTCACGCCCCGCGAGGCGCTCGGCGAGCTGCCCGCGCGGAAACGTTTCCTGGGCTCCCGTCGCCAGGTCCTTCATCGTGACCGTGTCCCCTTCCCGCTCCTGCGAACCGAGGAGCACGGCGTGAACGCTGCCCACGCGAAACGCATATTTCGATGGATCCTTGGCGATCTGCCCCGCCCGCGAGAGGCCCTTGACGATCCCCCTGCCGGTGAGGTCGGTCTCGACGATCGCCTCGGGAAGCAGAGCCCGGACCTGGCCCGCCACACCGAGGGCGTACCGAAACTCCTCCGGACCGTCGGGAATCGTCCAGAAGAGAGTCCGGATGGGGCGAGCATCGGCCGTCATGGCCTCGACGAGACGGTCCTCGCCGATGGCAAAACCGATGGCCGGCGTCGGCGGTCCTCCGAGCTCGCCGACCAGATCGTCGTACCGTCCACCGCCGAGCAGCGCGTTCTGTGCGCCCAGCCGGGCAGAGGTCACTTCGAAGACCGTCAGCGTGTAGTAGTCGATGCCGCGCACGATCGAGGCGCTCTCGGAGAACGGCACGTCATTCTCGGGGAGGAGCTTCTTCAACACCTCATGATGGGCGCGGGAGGCATCGTCGAGGAAGTCGAGCGTGGACGGAGCGCCCTCGAGGACCCTGCGCGCCTCCGGGTCCTTGGAATCGAACAACCGGAGCGGATTCTCGTCGAGGCGCTTGCGGTCCTCGGCACCCAGGCGTACCGCATGGGGCCGCACATGCTCCTGCAACGCCCGCGAAAACGCCTGCCGCGCCGCGCCGCGGGGGATGCAGTTGATCGTCGCGACGGCATCCGTGAAGCCCAGAGCGCGCAGGAACTGGAAGAGCATCCTCAGCACCTCGGCGTCGCCCGCGGCCGACGCCACGCCGACGAGCTCGACGCCGATCTGGCGAAACTCCCTGTATCGCCCGGCCTGCGGCTGCTCGTAACGAAACTGGGGCCCGGCGTACCATAGCCGGATCGGCCTCGGAAGCTCCTGCATGCCCCTCTCGACGAGCGCGCGCACGACGCCCGCGGTGTTCTCCGGGCGCAGAGTCAGGGAGCGGCCCTTGCGGTCCGGAAACGTGTACATCTCCTTGTGGACGATGTCCGTGGTCTCCCCGACCGACCGGGCGAAGAGCTCGGTCGACTCGAAGATCGGCGTCCGGACTTCGCCATACCCGAACGAGCCGAACACCCGTCGTGCCACGGCTTCGACGGCCGCGAACTTTTCTGCCTCCGTCGGAAAGAGATCGTGGGTCCCCTTGGGCGCCTTCAGTCGGCCGCTCATCGTGCCCACTTCCCGTCGATCCGGAAGTACTCCTCTTTGTAGGCGAGGTAGTGCAGGTGATACTCGCGCAGGCCCACGACCTCGGAGTCGGACAGCTCTCGGATCTTCCGCGCGGGGGCGCCGAGCCAGAGGGTCCGTGGAGGCACGACCGTTCGCGGCGTGACGAGCGCGCCCGCCCCGACGAAGGCCGACTCGCCCACTTCGGCGCCGTCCATGACCGTGGCGCGGATGCCGATGAGCGCTCCGCGCCGCACCGTCGCGCCGTGGACGATGGCGCCGTGGCCGAGCGTCACCTCTTCGTCGAGGACCGTCGGGTGGGTGTCCTGCGAAACGTGAATCGCGCAGTTGTCCTGGATGTTGGAGCGGGCGCCGATGCGCACGAAATGGCAGTCGCCGCGGACGACGGAGTTGTACCAGATCGACACGTCGTCGCCGAGCACGACGTCTCCGATGACTGCCGCCGTCTCGGCAAGGTAGACGCGCTCCCCGATCACGGGGTGCTTGCCGGAGAACTCCTTCAGGATGCCCATAAAAGCGGGCAATTTAGCACGATCGCGGCAGGCTCACGACCGCGGCGGCGGCCACGGGTACGCACCTTCCCGCACGACGCGCGGCGGATCGACAGCGGCGTCGACGAGCGTGGACGGGAGTCCGCCCGGTGTGATCCCGCCGTCGACCAGAAGATCGAGCTCTCCCGGGAGGAGCCGCGCCGCTTCGTCCGGATCGCAACAGGGCGGTTCGCCCGAGCGGTTCAGGCTCGTGCCGGTGACGGGACCAACACGGGCCAGTAGATCGCGCAGGGCGGCGTGTGCCGGCAGCCGCACGCCGAGCGTCAGGGCGTCCTGCGACGCGGGCAACGGAGCCGACAGCGGGAGGATGACGGTCAGCGGCGCCGGCCAGATCCCGAAGAAGCGGTCGAGCGTCGCCTCCGGGGCGGCGATCCCGAGCGGCCCGAGCTGCGACCGCGCGCCGAAGAGAACGAGAAGAGGCTTGGCCGCCCCCCGCCGCTTCAGGGCCAGGATGCGGCGCACCCCGCGCTCGCTCTTCGGATCGGCGGCGAGGCCGTAGAAGGTCTCCGTCGGGATCGCGACGACGCCACCCTGCCTGAGCACTCCGGCGAGCCCCTGGATCTCTGCCGGCGATGCCAGGAGCTCGGCGATCCGGATGCGCCGCACCGTCAACCTCCAACGAACCGGTCGTAGAGAGATCGTGCCCGCGCGAAATCGCTCGTGCCCCGAACCACACACCGGCCGTCGCCGAAAATCGTCAGGCTGACGTCTTCGACGTCGGCATGGAGAAGCTGAGGCGAGCGGCGAACGGTCCCCAGGGGCGCGAGCCGGCGCGCGAGCGCCTCGAAGTCCGGGCGCGCGCGGATCGACGGCGTGATCTGGACGGACTGGCGGCCACAGAGCTTGACCATCTCCGCCGCGCCCTCGCCCTCGAGCGCGGGGAATCGGCCCCCGGAACAGACCGGACAGCTCGACGACGGCCGTGCCGTGTCGAAGACCCGGCGGGCTCGAAAGCCCCCGGTCCAGACCGAGAGGGTCAGGATGCCCGGCGCCGGCACCTCTCCGGTGGCGATGCGAACGGCCTCCGTCATCCCGACCGAGGCGACGAGCGGCGGGAGGGTCGGCACGACACCGACCGTGTCGCAGGTCGGGCCCGAGCCCGCCGGCGGCAGGGCCTCGAGGTAGCAGCGCAGACAGGGGGTCTTGCCCGGCACCGACACGGCCACCCGGCCCTCGTCTGCGACGCACGCCGCGTAGATCGACGGAAGGGCGAGCGAGCGAGCCGCGTCGGATACCAGCAAACGTGTCTCGAAATTGTCCGATCCGTCGAAAATGAGATCGTGACCCGCGAGCACCCGGGAGGCGTTGTGATGGTCGAGGTCCGTCACCAGTGCCGCCACGGGCACGGACACATCGATCTCGGCGAGCCGCCGGGCCGCAGCCTCCGCCTTGGGTGCGATGCGCGAGGCGTCGTCGCTGTCGAAGAGAAACTGGCGCGAGAGATTCGACGCCTCGACGACGTCCCGGTCGATCACGGTGAGCCGGCCGAATCCGGCTCGGACCGCCATCTCGGCCGCGGCGGCGCCGACCGCGCCGACACCGACGAATGCGATCGAGAATTCGTGAATCCGGCCCTGCCCTGCGTCCCCGATGCCCGGAAACAGCCTCGAGCGCGAATGCCTCTCCCGCTCCCCGCGGGAGGCGGCCGGGGCCGGAGGTGCTTCGGGATCACTCATCGCGCCGCAGCCTCGAGCAGGGTGCGGGCATGTTTGAGCGCCGTCTCCGGAACGGTCTCTCCCGCCAGCATGCGGGCAATCTCGGCCACCCGTTCCTTGCCCTCGAGCCGACGCACCGACGCGATCGTGCGCCCGCGCTCCTCGCGCTTTTCGGCGAGGTAGTGAAAGTCGGCGAGCGCGGCGATCTGGGGCACGTGCGTGACGCAGAGCACCTGGTCGCCCGCAGCCAGATCCCGCAGTTTCTTGCCGACGACCTCCGCCACTCGGCCGCCGATCCCCGCGTCCACCTCGTCGAAAACCAGCGTACGGCCGCGGCGGCGGCGGCCCGAAGCGACCGACCGGATCGCCAGTTGCAGCCGCGAGAGCTCGCCTCCCGAAGCGATGCGCTCGAGCGGCTTCTCCGGCTCTCCGGGATTGGGTGCGAAGAGGAAGGACGCGGTCTCCGCGCCAGCGGCCCGGGGCGACTCCTCGCCGGCCGGTTCGAGCAGGACGCGCAGGCGTGCCTTCTCCATGGCCAGCGCCCGGATCTCCTTTTCGACGGCCTCTCCGAAACGCGCCGCGGCCGCCCGGCGCTTGGTCGAGAGAAGGCCCGCGGCCTCGCGGTACGCCTTGCGTCCCGCAGCCTCCTCCGCACGGCGACGCTCGAGGGCATCCTCGATGTGGGAGAGCTCCTCGCTCTCCGCCTTGAAAGCCTCGAGTCGGCGAAGCATCTCCGCGATCGACCCGCCGTACTTGCGCTTGAGGCGGGCCAGCTGCTCGAGCCGCGTCTCGAGCGTGGTGAGCCGATCGGGATCGGCCTCGATCGACCCGGCGGCATCGCGTGCCGCCGCGGCCAGGTCCGTGACCCGACGCTTCAGGTCCTCGGCCTCGTCGCGGTGCGCGTTCTCGCGGGGATCGATCGCCGCCAGGTCCGCGAAAGCCCGCGCCGCCTCGCCCAGGCGATCCGCCGCGGACCCCTCCTCCTCCGAAAGGGCGGCGAGCGCCGTCTCTCCAGCCCGTCGGATCCGGTCGGCGTGGAGGAGCCTCTCGCGCTCGGCCGGCAGCTCGACGTCTTCCCTCTCGGACGGATTCGCCGCCTCGATCTCGCGGATCTGGAATTCGAGCATCTCGAGTCTCTGTCCCCGCTCGCGGCGCGAGGCCTCGAGCGCTTCGAGCCGCTCTCGCGCCTCGCTCCAGAGCCGTGCCGCGGACGCGGTCGCGTCGCGCTCGGCCTCCGCCTTGCCGAACGCATCGAGCAGCTCGAGCGGTGCGGCCGGATCCGCGAGATCGCGTTCGGAGCCCTGCCCGTGGATGGAGACCCAGCGCTCCCCGAGCCGCGCGAGCGTGCGCACCGACGCCGGCTCGTCCTCGACAAACGCACGACCGCGGCCATCCGGCGAGAGCTCCCGGCGCAGGAGCACGGAGGGCGACTCGGGCAGGCTCGCCTCCGCGAGGATCGCCCGCACGGCGCTGTCCGCGTCGAGCTCCCCGGCCACCGTCAGCCGTGACCCTCCCTGCCGGATAAGCTCCGAGCTGCCCCGCCCGCCGGCAAGCAGGGCGATCGCGTCCACGAGGATGGACTTGCCTGCGCCGGTCTCACCCGTGATGACCGTGAGGCCGCCCGAAAGCTCGATCTCCAGGTCCTCGACGATCGCGAGGTTCTTGACCGTCAGGCGCCGCAACACGAGCGGAGTTTACTTCGCCGTCATCGTCCCGGGCGGCGCGGGCCCGGCGGGCCGTTCCGTCGAGCTCCAGCCCTGCACTCCCTCTGTCATCCCGAGGGCCCGGAAGGGCCCGAGGGATCCCTCTTCCGGCCGTACCCTGACTGGAAAGGGATCCTTCGCTGCACTCGGGATGACAAGGAAGCGGACCCGCCGACAGGCGCGACTGCCCTTACGGCTTGACGCTCTTTTGCGCGATCAACTTCGCCGGAATGCCGCCGACGATCCAACCGGGCTCGACGGGCTTGGAGGCGACACCCATGGAGCCGACGATCGCGTCCCGAGCCACCTTGACGCCCGAAAGAATGACGGAGTGATACGTAATCCGGGCCCGGTCGCCGATCTCGGTCTTGCCGAGCGTCACGTCGTGAATGTCTTCGACGGCGTGTGAGTGCGAGTAGATGTTGGCGTAGTCGGAGATCGAAGCATCGTTGCCGATGATGACCTCGCCCCGGTCGTCGATGAGAACGTTGCGATGAATCGTCACTCCGTCGCCCACGCTCAGGTTGTAGCCGAAGGACACCTCGAGCTCGTGGAAGATTCGGACGCCCTGACCGCACTTGCGGAACACCCGCTGGGCCAACATGAAGCGCATCTGCGTTCCGAGCCGGACGTTGCGGCCCACGGGCGAGTGGTCGAACATCTGCCAGAACCAGAGAAGCGGCTTGATCGGCTTCCACTTCTCGAGGTCGATCTCCCGGTAGTACTCGGCCTCCAGCGTCGCGTTGCGTGGATCGAAGGACGCGACGAGCGTCTTGGTGGCCAGCGGCACGTTCGGATCCCCGATCGTCGCCTCGAAATCGACCGTGCGCCCGAGATAGAGCTGAGCGAGCGCTTCGCGCACGACGACGTTGCGGTCGAGCCTCGGATCGTCCAGCTTCTCGGCCAGCCGGGCGACGAACCGGGGATAGACTTCTTCCCCGACCGGGCCGATGGGAAAATCACGGAGGGGCATCGTGGCGGCGAACCTAGCAAAGCGATCCGGGCGAGTCAAACTCTCCATGGCCGTCCTGGCTGCGCCGATGTGCCTGGCCGCCCAGGATCCGGCGGAACCTGTCGGAGCGCGACTGCGAACACCGCAGCCCCCCGCGATCGCGGCCGCCGTCCCGCGCTCGGCGGTCGACGAGCCCGCGATGCGCAAGACGATCGAGGAGCTCGTCGCTTGCGGCACGCGCCACACCCTCTCCGCGTGGGACGATCCCAGGCGCGGCATCGGCTGCGGCCGCGATCGGATCGTGGCGCACTACCGGCAGATTGCCGGAGCCTCGGACGGCCGGCTCAGGGTCGTCGTCGACCGGTTCGAGGCGACCTCGCCCCGAACCTTCGACAAACCGACGCGGCTCGAGAATGTCTACGCGATTCTGCCGGGCGAGGATCCCCTTCTCGCAAAGTCCGTCTTCCTCGTCGCAGGCCACTACGACTCCATGCCCTCTTCTGTCATGGACGCGACGAGTGATGCGCCCGGGGCGGACGATGACGCCTCCGGCACGGCCGTCGCCATCGAAGCAGCGCGGCTGCTGACTCCGGGCCGCTATCGCGCGACGCTGCTCTTTGCGGCTCTCGCCGGCGAGGAGCAGGGGCTTCTCGGAGGAACACGGCTGCTCGCGTATCTCCGGGAGAACGGCTACTCGATCGGAGGCTTTCTCGACAACGACATCGTGGGCGCCGACCCGGCGCCGGGCGGGCCCCACCGGGTCCGGGTCTTTTCGGCAGGCGGCCCCGACGGCGTCGACTCTGCCTCCCGCGATCTCGCGCGCGCCGTCGAGGAGATCGCGGGCCGCGACGCGGTGCGGCTCGTCTTCCGCCTCGACCGCCTCGGTCGCGGCGGCGACCACCGACCCTTCGTCGAGGCGGGCCTGCCGGCGGTGCGCTTCACGGAACCGCTCGAGAACTACGATCACGAACACCAGACGCCCCGCACCGAGGCGGGACGCGAATACGGCGACCTGCTCCGCAACCTCGACTTCCAGTTTCTCGGAAACGTCGCGCGCATCAACGCCGAGAGCCTGCGGGAGCTCGCTCAGGCCCCGGCCGCGCCGACCGACGCCGTCGTGTCCGGAGGCGTCACGCCCGACGCGAAGGTCGCCTGGGCGGCGACCGAGGATGCAGCGCGCGCGGGTTTCGAGATCCTGCGGCGCGAGACGACCGATCCCCGGTGGTCGGTCTACGATTTCGTGCCGGCCGCCGGGGAGACCGTCCTCGTGGGGCTCTCGACGGACAACCACTTCTTTGCGGTGCGCGCGGTCGGCAAGAACGGCGCGCGGTCCATTCCGGTCGCCGCGCAGCTCAAGCCCCCCCCGCCGAAAAAGTGACGAGGGCGGGGAGTCCGACGGGGACGTACCACCGGCTCGCCTTCGAGCGCGCCGTGGAGGCCGCAGCCTTCGCCGCGGCCCTCTCGCGCGCTCTCGACGCGCGCCGGCTCTGCGAGAGCGGTCGCCCGGCCACGATCGAAGTGTGGAGCGGCCGGCCGGGCCCGGGCGAAGCCGTCGCGCTATACCTGAGTGAGGGAGCGATGCGCGCTGCGGCAGAAGCATTCGGCCCGGCGCCTGGAGCCTCCTCGCATGCTGCGCTGCCCGCAGGCTGCGCGCCGCTCATCGACTCCCAAACGCCGCCCTGGGGCCTGCAGGAAGCCCTGGGCCGCCTGTCGGGGCCCTAGGAGGCCCGCCTCAGGCCCTCGATCGCCTCGACCGCGTGGTTCGCATCGCTCGGCCCGAACCAGCCCCGAATCGGCGCTTCAAGAACTCCATCGTCAGTGCCACACCGAAACCCGAGGCGCCCGCGGGCCAGCCGCTCTGCTCTTTCTCGAAGTGTGCCACTCCCGCAACGTCGAGGTGTGCCCAGGGGACCCCCTTGGGGACGAACTCCTTGAGAAACACCGCAGCGTTGATGGTGCCGGCGCCGCGGCCGCCCGTGTTCTTCATGTCGGCCCATTCGGACTTGAGGTTGTCGCGATAGTCGTCCCACACCGGAAGCCGCCAGACGCGCTCGCCCGTCGCTTCGCCGGCCGCGACCAGATCGCGGGCGAGCTCGTCGTCGGGGCTCATCAGCCCCGCGCATTCGCTGCCGAGAGCGATCAAGACCGCGCCTGTCAGAGTGGCGTAGTCGATCAGGACGTCGGGACGGAAGCTCCCTGCGTACGACAGCGCGTCGCCGAGAATCAGGCGGCCCTCCGCATCGGTGTTGTCCACCTCGACGGTTTTCCCGCCGCGCATGCGCAGGATGTCGCCCGGCCGGGTGGCCGAACCGCCCGGCATGTTCTCGGTCACGGGCGCCAGGGCGACGACGCGCACAGGGAGGGAAAGCGATCGAGCCGCCGCCAGACATGCCAGCGCGGTCGCCGCGCCCATCATGTCGTACTTCATCTCGCCCATCGAGGCGGCCGGCTTGAGCGAGATGCCCCCGGAGTCGAACGTGATCCCCTTGCCCACGAGGACGACTGTGCCCCGGGGCCTGGCCGGGGAGTACTCCCCCACCAGAAAGACGGGCGGCCGGGAACTTCCCGCGTTGACGCCGAGCAGGCCCCCCATCTTCTGGCGGGAAATCCACTTCTTGTCGAAGACCAGAGGCGCAGGTGGTGTCGGGCCGCCAGGCCGCGAGCTTCCCTCGCCAGCTCGATCGGGCCGAGGTCGTTTCCGGGAGTGTTCCCCACGTCGCGCGCCCAGACGACGGCGCCCGCGATCGCCGCGGCATCCCGGGCCGCGCCGGCCAGGCCACGAGCCGAGAGGCTTGGTGGCGGAATGACGAGGGCCTGCGCCCCGGCGACCCCCCGCGTCTTGCCGGACTTGTAGCGGTGGAACGCGTAATCCGCCAGCGCAATCTGCGGCAGGATCGCCCGGAAAATCGTCTCGGTGAGCTTGTCGTCGAAGCAGAGCAGCAGCCGGCGGCGCCCCGGCCGCAGAAGATCGCGCACCGCACGCCGCAGCGCGGCGCGCAGGCGCGGGGCCGAGGCAGGCGCCGGCCCCAGCCCGTAGAGGCTCCAGCC
>CAWERV010000023.1:0-149910 GCA_963811425.1 uncultured Acidobacteriota bacterium | reverse complement strand
CGTGACACGCAGGGCCAGGTGGGGCTCCAACTCCGCCGGGATTGCGTTGCCGTAGGCCACCGCGTCCGAGAGCCAGGCCGAGATCGTCAGGTCGGGCCGATCCAGGGAACCGGAGCCTGCGATCTCGAAGGACAGCCTGCCGGAGAGGCTGCCGGCGAGCCCGCCGAGGGCTCCGACCGACTCGAGCGGAACGGCATCGCCGGCTGCCCGTACCTCGAACGTCTTCTCGCGGTACGCGAGCGAGCCCCGCCCTCCGATCATCCCCCCGCCGATGTTCGCGCGCACATCGTCGAAGGAGAGCTGGCCGGGCTCGAGCACCATGCGCCCCGTGATCCGCGAGACCTTCTGGCCCCAGAGGACCGCGTCATCGAGCGCCGCCGCGCCTCCTCCCGAGACCGCATCGGGCGGTGTTCCCTGGAGCGGAAAACTCCCGGTGACGCGCCCCGCGACGGGAAAATCGAGGTCCAGGTACTGGAGGAACCGCTCGATCGGGTAGTCCTTGGCCGTGAGCGTCAGGTCCAGGGTGGGCCGCTGCGGGTCCCGGCGGTAGCGCGTCGTGCCCTCGAGGGAGACCGAGGCGCCGCCCTCGTATGCCCGCAGCGGGTGGAAGACGAAAGCGCCGTCGTGCATGTCCGCCGCACCCCGCACGCTGCCGAAGAGGACTCCTCCGTAGCGCGCATTTTCCGCGGAGAATCGGACGGCCGCGTCCGGGTCGCCCCAGGATTTCGCGACGTGGCCTTCGACCTCGCCGCTGCCGCCGAGGCCGAGCGGCTCGGGCTTGCTCCCGCTGGCCGCCACGAAGTTCTGGAAGAGCCGGTCGACCTCGGTGAGATCCCGCGAGCGCAGGCGGACGTCGAAGTCCGGCATCCATTCCCCGATGCGCAGGCCCCCTGTGGCTTCGAGCGTCGAGGAGGGAAAGCGGAACGTCGTCGCCTCGAAGGCGATGCGCCCATCCACCACGGGGAGGTCCCCCTCACCCCCGATCGGAACGCCGAAGCGGCCGGCCACGACGGATTCCGGGCGGCCCGGCTCGATCGCGATCCGGGCGGCGCCGTTGGCGCGCTCGAGTCCGCCCTCGGACCAGCGCAGCGTGGCAGAGACGGCCGCCGCGCCGGACAGGCCGGTGCCCGGCAGTTTCAGGTCTCCGAAAAATCTCTCGACCGAGATGCCCTTGCCTTCGAGCACGAGCGTCATCGGCTGCGGACGGCCGTGCGGCGCCAGGTTCTCGATCCGGTACAGTCCCGACACGGTGCCCCCCGCGTAGCGCGCCTTCTCGATCCGGCCGACCAGAGCATCCGGGCGCGCGAGCACCGTGGCTTCGAACGCCTCGATCGGAAATCCCTTCGCATCCAGCTGGTCCGTCGCGAGCCGGCCCGAGATCTCGAAGGCTCCGTCTTCGGGGATGCGCAAACGCGCCGAGAGCGTGGCGTCGGCCCCGAAGCCGAGCTGCGAGTGGAAGAGGCGTTCCACCTCCGCCACGTGAAGCTCTCCCGCGATTGCGAGCAGCAGCGTGGGATGGGCGGGGTTCTCGACGGAGCCCGAGGCCCGCAGCTCGCCAAACTCCCCGTTCAAACGCATCTTCTGGACCGCGAGCCCCCGCTCCGGGTCGAGGCGGAAATCGAGATCGACGCCGAACACGAGGGGCTCCACGCCCGCCAGATCCAGGGTCGCCTTGCGGCAGGCCAGCGTGCCGCGATAGCCGTTGCGCCGCAGCGCCGCGAGCTCGAGGGCGAAGTCCTCGAGCCGGCCGTCCAGGTGGGAAGCCCTGCCCTCGAAGGCGAAGGTCCCTCGCTGTACCACGAGCTCGCCGATGCGAAGGGTCAGGCCGCCCTTCTCGGCCGGGCGGGAGAGACCCGGCGGCAGGTTCCAGCTTCCGTCGGGAAACTGCGTGAGCGAGATCTTCGGGCGAACCGCGCGGACCCGGCCGAAGCGCAGCTCTCCTCCGCTGACCGACAATCCTCCGCCGATCGTCAGCTCCTCGGCCGTCAGGAGCGGTTCGTCCGGGGCACGGGGGTCGTTGTCGACGCGCACGTCGGCCAGGTGTACGGACGGCGGAAAGATCTGAAAGTCGACCCTCTGGAAGTGAACGGGCCGCTGCAGGATCTCGGAGAGCCGCTTCTCGGAAACGCCCTGGAACAGAGACTGGAAGCGGTCGGAGTCCCAGATCGAATACGCCGCCAGGGCCAGGAAGACGGTGACGATCAGAAAGAGGCGGGACGTCGAAAGGCGCTGCGCCGGGTGCGGCGTGTCGTCGATCCCGCGGTCGCGCCCGTCCTCGCCTGACATCGGCGGCGGTTTACACTCCCCAGGAGAGCTTGCCCGCGAGCTGGTCGAAGTGATCGCTCTCCGGAGGACGAAGGAGCGTCACCGACGAGGAGCTGGCGCGGACTTCGATGGGATTACCGGCGAGCACCGGAAAGCCCTCCTGGCCGTCGAGAGTCAGGTACACGCCTCCGTCGCGTCGCTCCGGACCGAGCACGCGCACCTGGATCTTCATGGTCGCGGGCACGACGAGCGGCCGTTGCCCGAGGGTGTGGGGGCAGATGGGCGTTATGACGATTGCCGCCAGAGCCGGGTGGAGAATCGGCCCACCGGCCGAGAGGTTGTAGGCGGTCGAGCCCGTGGGCGTGGAGACGATGACGCCGTCGGCCCGAAACTCCGCCACCGTACGCCCGTCGAGGCCAATCTGGAAAGTCGAGATGCGGGCCACCGCCTCGCGATTGAGAACCGCGTCGTTCAAGACCCGGTAGGTCCCGTGGTTCGGGCCGCGCGACACCACCACGTCGAGGCGCCTGCGCCGGTCCTCGCGAAATCGCCCGGAGAGCACGTCGTCCAGGCGCCCGAGCGCCTGCTTGCGGGAGAGCCCGGCCAGGAATCCGAGCAGCCCGAGATTGATACCGAGCAGCGGCGTCCCCGGGGGCGCGGCGCGGGCGACCGAGAGAAGGGTTCCGTCGCCGCCGAGCACGAGCACGAGATCCGTCACGCGCCCGATTCGCGACCGGGCGACACCTTTGCCGCGACGCAGAGCCTCGGCCGTCTCCGTGGTGAAAACGACGGTGCAGCCGCGGCGCCGCAGGGCCTTTTCGAGCGTGGCCGCGAGGGCAATCGCCGTCGACGAGGACGTCTTCGCCACGACGCCGACGCGCCGGAATTTCCTGGACGACGCGCGCGACCCCTTCATCCTGCTCAATTTACACGAAATTCAAGCAGAAACTCGGCGTTGCCACGCGCCCCGAGGATCGGGGACGGAATCGCCCCGAGGACCTCGAGACCGAGCTCTCGACCCGTCGTCTCGATCTCCGCGACCACGCGGCGTTGGGTTCGTTCCGAGCGCACGACCCCGCCCCGCGGGACCTCCGTGCGGCCCGCCTCGAACTGCGGCTTGACGAGCACCAGGATCCGGCCGCCCTTGTTCACGAGCGGCACGATCGCGGGCAGGATGAGGCGCAGCGAGATGAAGGAGACGTCGGCCACCGCCAGGTCCACGCGCTCCGGCACGTCGACCGACGAGAGCCGGCGGGCATTGACCTTTTCCCGCGCGACGACGCGCGGGTCCGCGCGCAGCTTCGCATCGAGCTGGCCCCGCCCGACGTCCACGGCATAAACGCGTGCGGCGCCGCGCTGCAGGAGACAATCGGTGAACCCTCCGGTCGAGGCCCCGACGTCGAGGCAGACGAAGCCCGACGGATCGATCCCGAAGTGATCGAGGGCGGCCGCGAGCTTGACCCCGCCGCGCGAGACGTAGGGGTGGGGCGGGCCGGCGACCTCGAGGCGTGCGTCCGCGTCTACGGCGGCTCCGGCCTTGTCGGCGCGGCGGCCATCGACCTCCACCAGGCCCGCAAGAATCAGCGCCTGCGCCTTTTCCCGGGTCGGCGCGAGGCCCCGCGCGACGAGCGCCACGTCGAGCCGGGACTTCAAAACGTGATCACGACCTTCAACGAGCCCTCGGGCTCGCGTGCACGCGCGAAGGCTTCCGCTGCGCGCTCGATCCCGAATCGGTGGGTGACAAGGTCCGCAACCCGGACGCGGTGCCCCGCCATCAGGCGGGACGCCTCGCGCGTGTCGTCCGGGCCGCACGAGTAGGACGGCACGACGGCGACCTCGCGGAAGTAGAGATCGTGGAACGGGAGCGGCCACATCTCACCGGGCGGCGCCATCGTGAAGGCGAGCAGCGTCCCGCCCGGCGCAACCACCGCCAGCGCGTCGGTCAGAGCCTCGGGCTTTCCGGGACAGACGAACACGAAGTCGAAGCCGCGACCCTCCGAAAGGCGCCGCGCTCCCTGGACGAGGGCCTCCTGCCCGACGTCCACGAGGCCGTCCGCGCCGCTCGCACGCGCCAGCTCGATCCGCGACTCCACCCGGTCCGCGCCGGCCACGACCGCGGCACCGGAGGCGCGCGCAACCCGGATGGCGAGCTGACCCGCCGTTCCCAGCCCGATGCAGAGAAAGGAGCGGCCCGCGGCGAACCGGCCCCTTCGGAAGGCCTTCACGACGGTCGCCAGGGGCTCGACGAAGCTGGCCTCTTCGTCCGAGACGTCCTCGGGGATCCTCCAGGTGTCCCGAGCGAGGTTGCCCGCGGGAATCCGCACCCGCTCTGCCATCCCGCCCGGATCGAGGCGCGAGGCGCGCCACTCGGCGCAGTGCACGTACTGCCCGGCGTCACACTCGCGGCAAGCGAGGCAAGGAGCATGATGATGCGGCACGATCCGGTCGCCAATGGCGAATTCGCGGACGCCGTCACCGATGGCGACGATCTCCCCCGCGGCCTCATGGCCGAGCACCGAGCCGGCCTTGCGGCGGACGTACCAGTCGAGCAAGTCGGAGCCGCAGATGCCCGACACGCGCGTCTTCATGAGGGCCTCGCCCGGCCCGATCACGGGCTCGGCCATCTCGACGACCGAGACGCCTCCCGAGGGCTCGATCCGTACGGCTCTCACGGATAGGATTATCAGCCAGACGCTCCCCCGAAGAGGAGGCACGACGCATGGCCGCATCCACGATCGAGAACATCAGCGACACCGCACGGTGGGTCGCGCTCTACCGGGCCATGGAGACCGACCGGCCGGACGCACACTTCCGCGACCCGTATGCCCGGCGCCTGATCGGCGAGGGCGGCGAAGGCTTCGCGCAGACGATTCCCGGATTCAAGTCGGGCCTCTGGGCCATGGTCGTGCGAACCTGTCTCATCGACGAGATCGTCCAGACAGCCGTCGACGAGCGCGGCGTGGACACGGTCGTCAACCTCGCGGCCGGCCTGGACGCCAGGCCCTGGAGGATGAAGCTGCCGGCGCCCCTGCGCTGGGTGGACGTCGACCTGCCCGACATCCTCGACTACAAGACGAAGACGCTCGCCGCGGACCGCCCGATCTGTGGCTACGAGGCCGTGAAGGTCGACCTGAGAGAGGCGGGGGCGCGGCGCGCTCTCTTTGCGCGCATCGGCAAGGACGCGCGCAAGGCCCTGGTCATCACCGAGGGCCTTCTCGTGTATCTGACGGCCGAGCAGGTGGGAACACTCGCCGACGACCTGCATGCGCCGTCGAGCTTCCAGTCCTGGGTTCTCGATCTCGCCTCGCCTCAGCTGTTGAAATGGCTGCAGAAGCGCTGGGGCGACACGCTGCAGAAGGGCCGGGCGCCGATGCAGTTCGCTCCGGCCGAAGGCACGGCGTTCTTCGCGCGCCATGGCTGGAAAGAGGCCGAGTTTCGGTCGACCTGGGACGAATCCCGGCGCCTGAAGAGGGAGATGCCCGGGGCCTGGCTCTGGAATCTGATCTCCCGGCTCCAGTCGGAGAAGCGCCGGGAGGAGGGCCGGCGCATGAGCGGCGTCGTCCGCCTCGAGCGCGTCTAGCAGGCTGCTGAAAAAGGGTGTGGGATGGCGTTACGAGCGCCGCCTGCGGGACACGACGCCCGCATCCATTCTTCAGCAGCCAGCTAGGCCTTCAAGCCTCGGAAGCCGCAGCCCGAACGCCCTCGATGAGGCGGTCCACCTCGTCTTCCGTCGTGTAGCAGGCGCAGCCGGCGCGTACCAGCCCGTCCTTCTCCCGGCCGAGGCGCCGCACGACCGTCAGCGCGTAGAAGTCGCCGCTCGAGGCGAAGACCGCACCACGCGCCAGCGACTCCGCGACATCGTCGGCCGCGCGGCCGGCCACCGCGAATGAAACCGTCGGCGTACGCGGCGCTTCGGGCGGAGGCCCGTAGCGCGTCACGCCCGATATCCGGCCCAGGCCGCTCCACATCCTCGCGAAGAGCTTCAGTCCGCGGGCATGGAGCCCGGCGAAGGTTGCTTCCAGCGCCGCCCGCCGATTCGAGCCGCCCGGCTGCGCGAGCGAGGCCAGAAAGTCCACGGCCGCCGCCGCTCCGACGATGGCCTCGTGGGAGAGCGTTCCGGTCTCGAGCCGCTCCGGTGCCTCGTTGGGCGCGGGCTCGAGCCTCGGCACGTCGAGCGACTCGATCAGGCCCCTCCGGCCCCAGAGGACACCGAGGTGAGGACCGTAGAACTTGTAGGACGAGCACGCGAGGAAGTCGCATCCGATCGCCCGGACGTCCACGAGGGCGTGCGGCGCGAAGTGGACGGCATCCACGAACGCCAGCGCCCCGGCTGCGCGCGCCATACTCGAGATCCGGCGCACGTCGTTGATCGTGCCGAGGGCGTTGGACGCCGCGCCGATGGCCACGAGCCTGGTCCGCTTCGTGATCGCCCGCGCGAGATCCTCCTCGTCGAGCGCCCCGGTTTCCGTCTGCATCTTTACCGTTCGTATCGTGACGCCCCGGTCCCGGACGAGCGCCTTCCACGGATCCACGTTTCCGTGATGGTCGAGCTCGGTGACGACGATCTCGTCGCCCGGACCCCAGCCCCGCCCGAGTGCGCGCGCCAGGTGAAACGTCAGGGTCGTCATGTTCTGGCCGAAGGCGATCTCATCGGCAGAGGCGTTCAGGAAATCGGCGAACGCCTGCCGGGCGGCGGCAATTGCGGCATCGGTTTCGACGGAGCTCGGATAGCGCCAGTGCGTGTTCGCGTTGTGGCGGAGCAGGTAGTCCGCCATTGCGTCGGCGACGCCGAGGGGCACCTGCGTCCCCCCCGGGCCGTCGAAGTAAGCGACCGGTAATCCGTCGTGCCGGCGCCCGAGAGCGGGAAAACTGCTGCGGATCGCCTCCACGGCGGCAACCCCGGCCTTTGCGGTGGAAGCGAGGTCGGCCGGCATGCGGTGTCGGAGGATATCGCAGGGCCCTGCTATTCTTCGGCGCGGATTCCGATGCGATCACCGCGCCTTCCTGCGGGCACCACGCGCCGCGATTTCGTGCGGCGAACCGCCGTCGGCCTCGGCGCGGCCGCCCTGCTCCCTCTGCCCCGGCATCTCGCGACCGCCGCGACGGCCGATCCGGGTGGTACGGCCCGCGCCGACGTGGACGGCCCCCGGCTCTCCCTGTCCAACGATCGAATTGCCGCCTCGTGGGAGGTTTCCGGCGGCGGCCTGCGCCTCGTTTCCGTCGAAGATCGGCGTAACCGGCGCCGTCTCGACGTCGCGCGAGGGCCCTTCGCCGTGGCGCTCGGCTCGGGAGTGCTCCTCGACGCCGCGCAGATGCGCATCGTCGCGCCTGCGCGGGTCGAGGAGATCGCCCCGAATCCGCGGGCGGCCCGCTTTTCGGAGAGGGTGCCCGGAAGCCGGATTCGCCTCACGCTCCGGGATGACTCCGGGCGGCTCGAAGCCGAGTGGCGCGCGGTCCTGCGGGACGGTTCGCACTACATCCGCCAGGAGCTCACCCTCACCGCCGTCGGCCAGGATGCGCCCATCGAGGAGATCGTCCTGATCGACCTCGATCTGCCGGGCGCCTGCGTGCGCGGAACGGTGAAGGGCTCGCCGCTGACGGCGGGAGACTGGTTCTGCGGGCTTCGAGCACCCCCTCTGCACGGCAACGGCCAGCCGCCGCGCGCGAGCGAGCCTCGAGCGGGAGCTCCCGCTCAAGGCTGGCCGGTCGCTGACCTGCTCCGCAGTCATCGGCGCTGCCGCGGCCGGGCAGATGCGCCGCGACTTCCTGCGTTACGTCGAACGCGAGCGCGCGCATCCTTATCGGACGTTCCTCCACTACAACTCCTGGTACGACCTCGGCTACTTCACGAAGTTCGACGAGGCCGGTGCGCTCGGCGTCGTCGAGGCATTCGGGCGACAGCTCCACGTGGACCGCGGCGTCACGCTCGACTCGTTCCTCTTCGACGACGGCTGGGACGACCGGAAGCTCTGGGGCTTTCACGAGGGCTTCCCGCGCGGGTTCGGCCCCCTCGCGGAGGCAACGGCCCGCTGCCAATCGGCGCCCGGCGTATGGCTCTCGCCATGGGGCGGATACGGCAAGCCGCGGCAGGAACGCCTGGCCTACGGCAAGGAGCAGGGGTTCGAGACCAACGAAGAGGGCTTCGCGCTTTCCGGGCCGGTCTACTTCCGCCGCTTCCACGAGGTCTGCCTCGAGATGGTCCGCAAGTTCGGCGTCAACCAGTTCAAGATCGACGGCACGGGCAGCTCGGAAAAAGTCATTCCCGGCAGCGAGTTCGGCAGCGACTTCGAGGCGGCGATCGCGCTGATCAACGACCTGCGCGTCGAGAAGCCCGACCTCTACGTCAATCTGACCACCGGGCACGTATCCGTCGCCGTTCTGGCTCTGGCATGCCGACTCGATCTGGCGCGGCGGCGAAGACCATGACTTCGCCGGCGTGGGCTCCGACCGGCAGCGCTGGATCACCTACCGCGACGCCGACACCTTCCGGCACGTCGTCCAGGCCGGGCCGCTCTATCCGCTTGAATGCACTCATGCTGCACGGCCTGATCTATGCGACGCACGCGAAGAAGCTGGACACGGATCCGCACGGCGACTTCGGTGCGGAGATACGCTCGCTACTTCGGCTCCGGGACGCAGCTCCAGGAGATGTACATCTCGCACGTCCCTGCTCTCGCGGGAGAACTGGGACGCGCTGGCCGAGGCGGCCCGCTGGTCGCAGGGCGAACGCTGGAACGCTCGTCGACACCCACTGGGTCGGCGGCGATCCGGCCAAGCTCGAGGTCTACGGCTGGGCCTGCCTCGCGGGCGGGAAGGCAATCCTGACTCTGAGAAACCCGAGTGATCGCCCTCAGGCGTTCGACGTCGAAGCCGGCGCGGCGTTTGAACTTCCGGCCGGAGCCTCGGGTCGCCTGCGGCTGGGAAGCCCCTGGCGCAGCGACGCCGGGAAGCCGCCGGTCGAACTCGAGCCCGGCGCGCCGCAGCGTCTGCAACTTTCTCCCTTCGAAGTCCTGACGCTCGAAGGGGCAGCATCATGAGAGCGCGGGGCGTCGCGGCAATAATGACGGGCTCGTACGACCCGTACCGCATCGAGCGCAACGCCGCCTGGACGGAGCGCGCCACGGACTGTCCGTCGTGCGAAGGCGCGTGGTTCGCCGTCGTCTTCGTGTTCTCTGCCCGGACGCCCGAAGCTCTCGGGGCATTGCCGGCGACCACTCGACCGTGAACCGTTTCGGGGAAGGCGATGCCGTCCGCCTCGCTCGCGAGTTCTACGGGCTTGCCGCGACGGCTCGACCCCTGCCGAGCGAAAGGGACCAGAACTTCCGGCTCTCATCGGATCGTGGCGAGTTTGTCCTCAAGGTCTCGGGCGAAGCCGAGCGGTCCGAGGCCCTCGATCTTCAGAACCGGGCCCTCGCGTGGCTGGCCGAACGCGCGCCGCGGTTGCCTCTGCCTCGACTCGTGCCCGCATCCTCGGGCGCCGGCATCCTCGAAACCGACGGGCGGCTCGTGCGGCTCCTCACCTTCCTTCCGGGGACGATCCTCGCCGACGCAAAGCCTCAGCCGCCCCGGCTCCTGCGGTCGATCGGCCACTTCCTCGGGACTCTGGACCGAGCTCTCGAGGGTTTCCGGCATCCCGCCGCAACCGGGCAGGACCTCGTCTGGAATCCCGGCCGCGCGCTCGCGGTGATCGCGATGCACCGGAGCGCGATCCGCGAGGCGAGCCGCCGGACCCTCGTCGATCGCTTCGTCGACGACTACGCGCGGATCGTAGAACCCCTGGAGCCACGACTTCCGACGAGCGTCATCCACAACGATGCCAACGACTACAACGTGCTCGTCGGCGACCCGGTCCCCGGCGACCGCGCGATCGCGGGCCTTCTCGATTTCGGAGACATGCTCGAGACTTGGACCGTCTGCGAGGCCGCCGTGGCGATCGCCTACGCGATCTTCGGCAAGGCGGATCCCCTCGCCGCCGCGGCGAGCCTGGCCGCCGGTTACCACGAGGCACGGCCCCTGAGCGAGGTCGAGATCGAGGCGCTCTGGAACCTCGTCGCCATCCGTCTCTGCACGAGCGTCTGTCTCTCCGCGCACCGCCGCACGACCGCGCCGGACAACGCCTACCTGATGGTGAGCGAGGCTGCGGCCTGGGAGGCCCTCGCGAAAATGCGCGAGGTCCATCCCCGGTATGCGCACTACGCGCTGCGGGCCGCCTGCGGGATGGTGCCCTGTCCGCAGACTCCGCGGATCGAATCCTGGCTGCGGACGCATGCATCCGAGATCGGCCCGCTCGTCGAAGCCGACCTGGAAACGGCCCTCGTTTTCGACCTCTCGGTCGGAAGCCCGGAGTTCGAGACCCCGGCACAGGCGACGGATGCGGATGCGATGGGCAGGAAGCTCTTCGGCCGGATGCAGGAGTGCGCCGCGCCCGCGGGCATCGGCCGCTACGACGAGGCGCGGCTGCTCTACGCCAGCGAGGCCTTCGCCGGAACGGCCGGCGAGCATCCGGAGCGACGGACCGTGCACGTGGCGATCGACGTCTTCCGCAACGCCGGGACGTCCGTGCTCGCTCCGCTTCCCGGCAGGGTCCACAGCCTGCGCGACAACGCCGCGCGCCTCGACTACGGGCCCACGATCATCCTCGAGCACGCGCCGGACGGCGCCGCGCCCTTCTACACCCTCTACGGACACCTGTCCGCCGAGTCGCTCCAGGGCCTGCGGCCGGGTGCCGGCGTCGCGAAGGGTCAGCGGATCGGCGCCATCGGCGCGCCGCCGGGCAACGGCGACTGGCCGCCGCACGTCCATTTCCAGATCATCGCGGACATGCTCGATCGCGAGGGGGACTTCCCCGGTGTGGCCGCGCCGAGCGCGCGCGAGGCATGGCTCTCCCTCTGCCCGGACCCGAACCTGGTTCTCGGAGGCCCCGCGCGCTTCCGCGCGGATCCCGACGACTCCGAGCGTCTCGGTGCCGAGCGGAAGCAGCGCCTCGGGCCATCGCTGTCGCTCGCCTACCGCGAGCCCCTCACGATCGTGCGCGGCGCCGGTTCGTACCTCTATGACCGCAGCGGGCGAGCCTACCTCGACATGGTCAACAACGTGGCCCACGTCGGCCACTGCCACCCCCGCGTCGTGCGCGCCGGGGCCCGTCAGATGAGCGTCCTGAACACGAACACGCGCTACCTCCATCCCGCGATCGTCCGCTACGCGGAGCGCCTCGCCGCGACCCTTCCCGCGCCCCTGTCCGTCTGCTTCTTCGTCTGTTCCGGCAGCGAGGCGAACGAGCTCGCCCTGCGCATGGCGCGTGCGCACACCGGGGGCCGCGACCTGATCGTCGTGGAGGGCGCCTACCACGGAAACACGCAGGGTCTCATCGACGTCAGCCCGTACAAGTTCGACGGGCCGGGGGGAAACGGCGCGCCGCCCCACGTCCACCAGGTCCCGATGCCGGACGACTATCGCGGGCTCTACCGGCGCGAAGACCCGCAACGCGGCGAGCGGTTTGCGGCGCACGTGGGCGAGGCCGCGGCGGCCGCGCACTCCCGCGGCGGACGGATCGCGGCTTTCCTGTGCGAGAGCCTGCTGTCTTGCGGCGGTCAGATCGAGCTGCCGCCCGGATACCTCGCCGCGGCCTACCGCCACGCGCGCGATGCCGGCGCGGTCTGCATCGCCGACGAGGTCCAGGTCGGGTTCGGGCGCGTCGGGGCCCGGTTCTGGGGCTTCGAGACGCAGGGCGTGGTGCCCGACATCGTCACGATGGGAAAGCCGATCGGCAACGGCCATCCGCTGGCCGCCGTCGTGACGACTCCGGCCGTAGCCTCTTCCTTCGCGAACGGCATGGAGTACTTCAACACCTTCGGTGGAAACCCGGTCTCCTGTGCGATCGGCCTGGCCGTTCTCGACGTGATCCGGGACGAGAGGCTCCAGCAACGGGCACAGCAGGTGGGCGCGCGCATCAAGAGCGGCCTCGCCGGCCTGATGGAACGGCACCCGATCGTCGGCGACGTCCGGGGACTCGGTCTCTTCCTCGGAATCGAGCTCGTCCTCGACCGCGAGACGCGAGCGCCCGCCGCCCCGCAGGCCGCCTACGTCGTCGAGCGCATGAAGGACCACGGGATCCTGTTGTCGACCGACGGACCCGACCACAACGTGATCAAGATGAAGCCGCCTCTCGTGTTCTCGGAGGCCGACGCGGACCGCGCCGTGGAAGCCTATGATCGTGTGCTCGCGGAAGACTTCGTGAGGTGGAGATGAAGAGGTTCGCAAGCCGGATGTTCTGGGTCGGAGCCCTGACTGCCGCGTCGTTGACCGCGGCGCAGCCGGGCCGTCAGACCGAAAACGTCGTCGTCATCGTGACGGATGGCCTGCGCTGGCAGGAGGTCTTCACCGGAGCCGAGACCACCCTCGTCAGCGAAAAGCCGGGCGGCGTCGAGGACGTCGCGGCGACCAAGCGCGCGTTCTGGCGCCCGGAGCCCGGCGAACGGCGTATGGCGCTGCTGCCCTTCTTCTGGACGGAGATCGCCAGGCAGGGGCAGATCTACGGCAATGGTCCGGCCGGCAGCGTCGCACGGGTCGCGAACAGCTACAAGTTCTCTTACCCGGGCTACAACGAGATCATCACGGGCGCGCCGGACGAGCGCATCGACAAGAACGAATATGGCCCCAACCCCAACGTCTCGGTCTTCGAGTGGCTCAACGGGTTGCCCGAGTTTCGCGACCGGGTTGCCGTCATCGGTGGCTGGGACGCCTTCCCGCGCATCTTCAACGTCGAGCGCAGCCACCTCCCGATGCGGACCGGCTGGGACACGCCCTTCTCCGGCAAGCCGACCCCGCCCGAGTCGCTTCTGAACGAGCTCTACCGCACGACGACCCGCGAATTCTCGGACATGCCCTACGACTCTTTCCTGCAACAGACGCTGCTCGGCTTCGTCGCCGAGCGCGCACCCCGGGTCCTTTTCGTCGGCTACGGCGAGACGGACGAATGGGCCCACAATGGCCGCTACGATCTCGTCCTCCAGTCGGCGCACAACGTGGACGGCTTCATCCGGCAGCTCTGGACGACGATGCAAGCCATGCCGCAATACAGGGACAAGACGACGTTCATCGTCACGACCGATCACGGGCGCGGCAGCGGGCCCGAGAACTGGAAGCACCACGACTGGAACGTCGAAGGCGCCGAGTACATGTGGATCGCCGTACTCGGCCCGGATACGCCGCCGCTCGGCGAGCGGCAGAACGCCGCTCCCGTCACGCAGGGCCAGATCGCCGCGACCGTCGCGGCCCTCCTCGGCAAGGACTGGCGATCCGTCAGCCCGAAGGCCGCTCCACCCATCGCCGATGCGATCGGCGCAGCGGGACGATAGGAGGACGCCGCCGCCTAGAGCCGCACGACCGCGGGCCCGGGCCGCGTCACGAAGAAGCGGGACCGACCCGTGACCTGCGGAAAGGCCTGCGCATAGCCGTCGGCCCAGCGCCGCCGGAATGCGTCCGCCCCGTCCGTGCGCACGAGCGCCCAGACGCTGCCCCCGAAGCCGCCGCCGAAGGCCGACGCCGCCGCCGCGCCGAGCGTGCGGGCCGTCCGGGCCAGCGCGACCGTTTCCGGCACCTGATTGCCGAGGGAGCGCTCCGCGAGCTCCTGAGATCGGTCGACGAGATCGCCGATCAGCCCGACCTCGCCCTTCGCGAGGAGGTCTGCCACCGACGGAATGAGAACGGTCGACTCCTCGAGAAACTGGTCGAAACGACCGACCAGAAACTCCGCATCGAACCCGGGGGCGGGGAACATCGCCACGAGCTGGCGTATGCGCTCCGGCACGTCGCTCCCGCTCGTCGCGGCCGCGAAGAGGCTCGCGTCGCTGCGTCCGGTCGAACGATTCCACAGCTCGAGGATCGCCGTGGTGGCGAGCGACAGTCGGTTGTAGCGCTCTCGGACGCCGCCCGTCTTGTCGGAGGCGACGCCACTGGAGGCGACGACGAAACTCCAGTCTTCCTCGAGGCCGACCGACCGCTCGTGGCGCACCGGGCAGAACCCGTACTGGGCCAGCTCCCCGACACGGCAGCACAGGATCGCCGTCTGGTCCTCGCTGCCTCCGAATGTGCCCACGCCCCGATCGCCGGAGAGCGCCCCGAAGCTGCGCCCGTTCTCGAGGCAGCCGAGGTAGCCGCCGAGGTCCTCGGCGCTCCGGATGTTCGCGCGGTATTCGGGCCGCGAGGCGAGCTCGTTGCGATCGCCGAGGGCGGTGAAGAGCCCGACGACCAGCGCACTCGAGCTCGACAGGCCCGATGCCCCCGGCAGATCGCTCGCAAACGCAATGTCGGCGCCGCGGAGCGGCCCCGCGAAATTCTGCGCCAGGCGCGTGGCGACCGTCTGCGCGTAGACGACCCACCCGTCCGCCGCCGGAGCCGCCCCGGCATCGAGCGCCACTTCGGCCGACACACCCCTGCCGGCGTCGGTGATCCGGACGCGCCGGTCCGCGCGCGCCGACGCGGCGACGCAGAATCCGCGCCCGACGGTGCACAGAAGGCTTCGGCCTCCGGCATAGTCGGTGTGCTTGCCGAGGACCTCGATGCGGCCCGGTACGAACCACCGTGCGTCCGCAACGACCGCGGGGCCGGCGAGCGTGCGCAGCGCCGCATCCACCTCGCCGAAGAGCTCGCGCTTGCGCCGGGCCTCGGCCACGAGGAGTCCGGCGGCGAGCAGCCGCTCCTCGACGGCGTTCAGAGCCGCACCTCGATCCCGCGCAACCGCGCGGCCACCGGCGCGACGTCGGCCCGCGTCGAGAGGTCGAGGACACCTTCGTCGCAGGGAACCGTCCGGAAACGCAGGCCGAGATTCCGAATGGCGTAGTCCACGGCCTGCGGCAGCTCGAACTCGCCGCGGGTGGAGCGTGGCACACGGCGACAAGCTTCGAAGATGTCCGGCCCGAAGCGCCAGAGGTTCATGCTCAGAAAGATCTCACCTCCCCCGGCGTCCACGGCCACCCCGCCGGGCTTCTCCGCGATCCCCGCGAGGTACCCGTCGGGGCCGATCGAGAGCGTCGCGTATCGCGACACCCTCTCTCGCGGAAAGTTGCTCTGCGCGAGCAGGCGTTCCCGTTCGAACACCGGCAGTCCCGGCTCCCCCAGAGCGACGAGGGCGCGGTACGCCGAGACCGGATAGTAGTTGTCCGAGTTGAGCAGCAGGAAGTCGTGGCTGCCCGCGAACTCCTCGGCGGCGAGTGCAGCGTGGGCGGTGCCGAGGGGCTCCGGCTGGACTGCCAACGCGAGGTGGACGCGCGACGGCACGGCATCGGCGTAATGCGCCCGGATCGCGTCGTGGCGAGGCCCGACGACGATGCAGACATCCTGCAGCCCGGCATCGGCCAGGGCCGAGATCACGTAGTCGAGAAAGGGACGGCCGATCGGCATCATGGCCTTCATCCCCTCGCGGGCGGCAGCCTCCTGGTCCGGAGCCAGGCGCGAGCCGGCGTCCTCGCGCCGCATCCGGGTACCGAGCCCGGCCGCGAGAATGACGGCCTTCTCGACCCTTCCGTTCATCGGGCAGAGGGTCCGTCCGCCGTCCAGAGCCGCGGCAGGATGCGCACGAGCCCGGCCCCGCTCGCGGCGAAGAGCATCAGCCACACCAGGCCCGCCACGGTTCTCCCGTAGATGAAGCTCCCGGTTCCGAAGAGCGCCGCGTAAACGAAAGTGCAGCCGAGGATCCAGCCGAGGAGGGCCTGCGTCAGGCTGTCGGGCGAGGGGCCGACGCCGGCCTGAGCGAGAATCGGCCGCCACCCCGGCCCGGCCGGCCGCACCAGACGATAGAAGGACACGAGCCTGTCCCGGTCCGTCGGCGGAGTCAGCCCGGTCACGGTCAGCCAGACGAGGGTCGTGATGCCGACCGTTGCCGCCAGGGACACGTGCGTCGGGACCTCGTGGCCCGCCCGGCGTGCCACGAAGAAGCCCAGGGCCACCAGGAAGGAGCTCCCCATCGCGGCCACTTCGCTCCACGCGTTGATTCGCCACCAGAACCAGCGGAGCAGATAGATGAGGCCCGTTCCGGCGCCAATCGAAAGCATCACGTCGAAGGTCTGCTTCGCGGTCTGCAGGACGAACGTCAACAGCGCGGCCAGCGCCATGAGAAGGGCCGTGACGAGACGGCCGACCGCGACGTAGTGCCGCTCGGTCGCGTCGGGCCGCAGGAACCGCCGGTAGAAGTCGTGCACCAGGTAGGACGTGCCCCAATTCAGGTGCGTCGACAGGGTCGAGACGTAAGCGGCGAGCAAGCCGGCCACCATGAGCCCGAGGAATCCCTCGGGCAGGAACTTCAGCATCGCCGGGTACGCCATGTCGTGGCCGATCAGTTTCGGGTCCACGTATGGAAACGCCCGAGCGATGTCCGAGAGGTTCGGGAAGACGAGCATGGACGCAAGCGCCACGATGATCCACGGCCACGAACGCAGGGCGTAGTGCGCCACGTTGAAGAAGAGCGTCCCCCCCACCGCGTCCCGCTCGCTCCTGGAAGCGAGCATGCGCTGCGCGATGTAGCTGCCACCGCCCGGCTCCGCGCCCGGGTACCAGACGGACCACCACTGGATCGTGACCGGGATGACGAGCACCGAGAGCACGAGGTCGCGGTCCGAGAAGTCCGGCAGGAGCCCGAGAGTCTTCGGGTCGATTCGGTGCACCAGCCCCGAAAGTCCGCCCACCTGCGGCTGCTTCAGCGCGAAGTGCGCGGCGGCGAAGGACCCGGCCATGGCGATCCCGAACTGGACGAAGTCCGTCGCGAGAACGCCCCAGAGGCCCGACGTCCCCGCGAAAAGTACGTTCAAGAGCGCGCACAGGAAGAGTGTCTTGCCCATCGGCCACCCGAGCACGACATTGGCGATCTTGGCCGCCGCGAGATTGACCGCGGCCATGATCACGCAGTTGAAGAGAAGCCCGAGGTAGATGGCGCGAAACCCGCGCACGAAGCCGGCGGGCCTGCCCGAGTAACGCAGCTCGTAGAACTCGAGGTCGGTGAGCACGTTCGAGCGCCGCCAGAGACGGGCGAAAAAGAAGACCGTCATCATGCCGGTCAGCAGGAACGACCACCAGAGCCAGTTGTTCGCCACCCCCTTTTCGCGCACCATGTTGGTCACGAGATTGGGCGTATCGGTCGAAAAGGTCGTCGCGACCATCGAGACACCCACGAGCCACCAGGGCGCGGACCGGCCCGACGTGAAGAATTCGGACGTCGAGGAGCCCGCCCGGCGCATCAGGAAGAGCGCCGGCGCAAACGACACCACGAGCGACCCGGCAACGACGAGCCAGTCCAGCCGTGTCAGGTGCATCGGCGGATTCTCGCGGCCCCCTGGACTGGCTCGCTGCGGGCGCCGGAGCGCGCGGTCGGGCTCAGTGTTTCTGCAGCTCGGCGAGGGCGACCAGAACCTCGTCGCTGTGGCTGGCGGGCTTGACGCCCAGGAACACCTTCGCGATCTTGCCCTCGGGATCGATGAGGAATGTGTTCCGCGCCGACAGCTTGCCGACGGCCACGTTCATGACGGACCCGTACTCCGTCGAGACCTTCGCGTCCGGGTCCGAGAGCAGCTTGAAGGTCAGGCCCTCCTTCGTGCAGAAGTCCTTGTGCGACTCCGCGCTGTCGACGCTCACGCCGAGGATCACGGCGTCGAGCTTCTCGAACTTCGAGAGATCCCTCTCGAAGTTGTGCGCCTCGACCGTGCAGCCACTCGTGAAGTCCTTGGGATAGAAGTAGAGCACGACCCACTTGCCGCGATAGTCGGAGAGCTTCACCGCCTTTCCTTCGTTGCTCGTCAGGCTGAAGGCGGGAGCGGGCGCGCCGGCAGCCGGCGGCGCCGCGTCGGAGGCGCTCGCCCGGGTCGCCAGGACGAGCAGCGAGGCCAGAAGCACGAGAGCGCGGGTCCGTACGGTTCTAATCATCGGAACTCCTCCATCGATGGGTTGCAGGGCGGGTTGTACTTGCTCGCAAATGTCCGTCCTCAGTGACTCGGCGCCCCTGGCGCGACGCTCAGGTGCTCCGCCTTCCAGCGCATGGCCGCATGGATCCGGGTCCGCCCGCTCGGGTGGTCGAAGAAGAGGAGCTCCTCGATCGGGCCCGGGTCGAGCTTTCGATAGTCGCCCAGCTTCAGGTCCACGAGCGCCTCTCCGTCGGGCTGGCCGGCGGCATTGAGACCGAAGATGTCCGCCTCGTACTCCATGGTGCGGGTGATGGTGTTCGTCACGGGCGTCAGCACGAAGAAGAACGCGGCAACGAGCAGGGCGAAGAGCGGCAGCCCCGCCACGTCGTCGACGCCGCGCACGCTCCACGAGCCTCCCCAGCGACGGAGCACCCTCGCAAAGCCCCAGCGGACGAACGCGAAGCCCAGCACCGTCAGCACCGCGGAGAACACGGCCCCCTTATAGACGTGGTTGAGCACATAGTGGCCCATCTCGTGACCCATGACGCTCTGGATCTCCTCCAGGGTGCAGCCCCTCAGGAGATTGTCGTTGAGCGTGATGCGCTCGGTCCCGAGAAAGCCGCTCACGTTGGCGCTGACGCGCGTCGACTGCTTCGACGCGTCGACGACGTAGACCTCGGTCGCCGGAATGCCGCTGGCGCGGGCGAGGCTCAGGATGGGCTCCTTCACGCGCGCGTCCTCGAGCTTCGTGTACGTGTTGAAGACCGGCGCAATGTAGACCGGAGCGATCATCGAGGCAAACATGAGGAACGCGACCGTCACCAGGGAGCCGAAAATCCACCAGTTTCGAGGCGATCGCCGCAGGACGCCGTAAATCCCCATCACGAAGAGGCCGCCGAGGATCGCCCCGAGTCCCAGGCCCTTGAGCTGATCCCAGAGCCACGGCCCGAAGGTCTGCGTCGCCAGTCCGTACTTGTGCTCGCGCGCGAACCCCTCGTAGTAGGTGAGCGGGAAGGACAGCACGGACGTGACGACGAGGAACTGAATCCAGTACAGAAGCGTCTGGAGCGGTCGGCGCCGGGTCATCCGCTCCGCGCGGTCGCGCATGCGCGCCGACCATCCGGTCGCGAGCAGCAGCAGATAGATCGCCGCCGCCGCGAGGAAGTCCCAGAGGATGAGCCAGTAGCCACCCTCGAAGTAGGCGTCGGATCGGGCCCGCTTGTCCGGAGGAACCGAGGCCAGATACGCATTGGTCGCCGCGAGGACGTCGAAATGATCGCTGGCCCGCGCTGCCGGCGGAATCGGAAGCTCCGCGCGCGTAACGGCGGGCACCGCAGTCGCCGACGGCAGCGGCGCGGGCTCCATCGGTGCCTGCGCCCGCGCCCTCGCCACGACCGAGAGCAGAAGGAGGGCACACGCGCACACGATCCCGAACCGGCGACGCATCGGCCTCCTCCCCCGACCCGGCAAGCGCGGGCCGCAACGCGGCCCGATCATATCGAGGTCACGGGGCTGAAGCCGACATGGACTTCCATCGCCGTTCCGCCTCGCGACGCAGAGCCGGCAGGAGGAGCCGTCGAATGGCCACGATGCCCACGCGGGCCAGGCGCCAGTACTTCCGGAACTTCGCGCGTGCCTGGTCGTCGGTCGAGACCGCCCGCGTCTCGCTTGCGAACTGCGTCAGAGCGGGTCCCACTCTCCGGGCCTCGAGGGTCCAGGCAATCTTGACGTGATCGGGGACCCCGAAATCGACGAAGGCCTCGGGCGGCACGGGCCGAAAGACGACGTCCGCCAGCCAGGGCTGGCAGGCGGCCCCCGCGATGAAGAGCTCGCCCGGTCGATCGACGAGACACTTCCACCCGAGGCCGAGGAGCTCGGCTTCCAATCCCTTCGGACGGTCTCGAGGGGCGCTCTTCGAGCCCATGAACGTCTTTCGGAGCCAGAAGATGGCACGGACGAGCGGGACGGACTGGAGATCGAACCCGCGCGCCACCTCCAGAACGAGCTCGGCCGGCGCGCGCACGAGCGTCTCGTGACGCTCGCGAACGTCCGCCCGCGGGATGAAGACATCGAGCGCCGCGGGCACGGCGCCTACCCGCGCCTCGGAAATTGCGAACGCACCCGCCCGCTCAGAAGGTAAGCCAGCATGGCAACGGCCACGGGGATGCCGAATGCGGCACGCGGCTCGGTTCCGAGGACCGCGTTGGCCGCGTCGCCGATCAGATTGACACCGAGCACGCCGACCGCCATGCCATAGCCCCAGCGCGCCCGCCGCCCGAGCCCCGCCGCAGCCAGGCCGCAGCACAGGCAGACGATGCCGAGCAGTGGCACCGCCCAGCCGCCCATGCTCGAGAATGCGACCCGCGCGCGCGGATTGAGGCGCCACATGGGCTCCAGAAATCCGTCCGGGAAGACGAGCGACGCGCCCGCCGTGAAGGCGATCGCGGAGCCGGCGCCGAAGAAGACGACGAGCGCCGCGATGCCCCATGGACGCTTCGGGATCGCTCGATCGGCCACGTTTCGTCCCGCGCGCCGCCGGGCTCGTCGCCCTCAGCCTGCCAGCACGGCGTACCGCACACCCTCGCCACGCGATTGGGCCTCGAGGAAGCCGGGCAGCTCCGAGAGGGATCCTCGACCGGCGATCAGGGGACGCGGGTCAACGTGCCCCGACGCGAGCAGATGGAGCGCGCCCGCCGCATCCGCCGGTGTGTAGTGAAAGGCACCCGCCAGAGTGATCTCGGCGTAGTGCAGCCGCGCGGCGTCGAAGTGCACCATCGTGTCGGGTGCACAACCGCCGAAGAGCAGGACCTGGCCTCCGGGGCGAACGAGCCCGGGCAGGAGCTCCCAGACTTCCCGATCTCCCGTGCAGTCGACCGCGACGTCGGGAAGCTCGCCATCCGTGGCAACCAGAGCTTCCCTCCCGTCCCGGGTCGGGTCCACGAATCGTGCGCCGTATCGCTGCGCAAGCGGCGCACGATCGGGGCGCCGGCCGGCGATGATCGTCTCCATGCCGCCGCGCCCTGCGACGGCGGCCCACAGAAACGCCAGCGCTCCCGCGCCGTAGATCAGCATGGCGCCCGACGGATCGCGCAGCCGGTTCCAGCCGTGAAGCACGGAAGCGAGGGGATCGAGGAAGGCCGCGGGCTCGTCCGGCAGGCTCGCGGGGACCCGATGCAGGTTTGCTGCGACCACGCCGGCCGGAACACGCACGTACTCGGCAAACGCTCCCCACACCCGGTCGGCGTGGCCTGCAGCGCACAGGTTGGCTCGCCCGGAACGGCACGCGATGCAACGGCCGCACGGGCCGGAAACGCCCGGCGCCACGCGTTCGCCGGGCTTCCACCCGTCGGCGCCCGCTCCTGCCTCGACGACCTCGCCGCAGAGTTCGTGCCCCATCGTGACCGGAAGGGCGATCCGGGAATGCCCGCGATGCAGGAGCTTGAGATCGGTCCCGCAGGTCAGCGCGGCGCGGACGCGCAGGATGACCTCGCCGGGCCCCGCCCTGGGCCGGTCGAGTTCCTGTTCTCCGTAGCACCCGATGCCGGTCTGGACGAACGCTCTCACGACTTCCGGGCGCCGATGAACCGGGCGAGATCCGGCAGGACCCCGCCCCCGCGCGGCAACGCCGAGGCCACCTCCACCGCTTCCGCGATGTTCTCGAGGAGCAGCGTGCGCGAACGCTCCACCCCCCACACGACCGGAAACGTGGCTTTGCCCGCCGCCGCGTCCTTGTTCGAAGCCTTGCCGAGCGTCGCGGCATCCGACTCCACGTCGAGCAGGTCGTCCTTGATCTGGAAGGCGAGGCCGATTTTGCGGCCATAGCGATCGATGCGCGCAAGGGTCGCCTCGTCGGCACCGGCGAGGATCGCGCCCGTGAGCAGCGAGGCGCGCATCAGTCGGCCTGTCTTGTTCTCGTGGATGCGGTCGAGGAGCTCGGCCGTAGGCGCAGTCTCCGCCTCTGCCTCGATGTCGGCCATCTGCCCGCCGATCATGCCCTGCGTGCCGATCGCTTCCACGACCGTCGCGAGCACGCGCAGTTTGGCTGCGGCAAGCGCTTCTCCCTTCGGATACAGCGCGAAGACGCCAAGGCCGTGGGTCAGGAGCGAGTCCCCGGCGAGAATCGCGGTCGCCTCGCCGAAAACGACGTGACAGGTCGGGACTCCGCGGCGCAGGTCGTCGTTGTCGAGCGCCGGCAGGTCGTCGTGGATGAGGGAGTAGGTGTGGATCATCTCCAGACCGCAGGCCGGCTCGAGGACATCTCCGGGCTTCGCTCCGAGCACTTCCGCCGCGGACAGGCAGAGGATCGGCCGCAGGCGCTTGCCGCCGGCGAACACGGAATGGCGGATCGCGCGGTGCAGATTCGAGGGCCAGGCCGATTCGGCGGGAAGAAGCCGCTCGAGCGCCCGATCGACCTCTTCGCGCCGGGCGGCGAGATATTCCGCGACCCCGCGCTGCGCGGCCTCAGCCCCGGTCGTCATCGTCCTGGTCCGCGGCGCCCGCCGGATCGAACGGCTCCGTCTTCCACTCGCCGGCTGCTTCCTTCAGGACGATCTCGACGGACTTCTCGACCTCGCCGAGCTTCTTGTCGCAGAGCCGTGCCAGGGACATGCCCTCCTGGAACAGCGCGAACTGTTCCTCGAGGCCGCGGTCCTCCCCTTCGAGCTCGGCCACGATCGCCTCGAGGCGTGCCATGGCCTCCTCGAAGCTCTTCTCTTTCTTTGGTCGCGCCGTCATGGCTCCTCCTCACGGTCGAGGAAGAGCGGCCCGGGCGCAGCCGCCCGCCCTCCCTCGCGAACCACGGCCCCGAGCTCGCCCTGATGGAGCCGGACGCGAATGCGCTCTCCGATGTCGACCTCGGACGCCGCGAGAATCGGGGCTGCCGAACCGTCGCGGTAGGCCACAGCGTAGCCGCGGGCGAGCACCGCGAGCGGCCCGAGGACCTCGAGCCGTCGGGCGAATTCCCCCAACCGTGCGCGGCGTCGCTCGAGCCCCCGCCCGATCCTTTCGGAGAGCATCGACCTTGTGCCGCGAACGGCGTCGCGGCGGCGGGCGAGCTCCGCGACGCGGGAAAAGTCCTCCAGGAAGCGCCGCGCGGCCGCCACACGCCCCCCGTACTCGGCGGGCCGGCGGCGCAGGCGCGTCACGAGAGCGTCCCGGCCCTGGGAGACGGACTCCCTCCACTCCCGCAAGCGGCGGGGAAAACCGGCGAGCGCCTCCGATCGGGCAAAGGCCGACAGGTGTGCCCGCTCGAGCACCAGGCGCGAGCGCATCCAGCGCGGCAGGCGCTGGCGGGCGGACCCGAGCCGCCGCTCCAGCTCGTCCTTACGCTCGATGACGAGCTCGGCGGCCGCGGACGGCGTCGGGGCGCGCAGGTCGGCCACGAGGTCGGCGATCGTCACGTCGGTCTCGTGGCCCACGCCCGAAATGGTCGGGATCCCGGATGCCACGAGCGCCCGCGCCACCCGTTCGTCGTTGAACGCGGCGAGGTCCTCGGGCGAGCCGCCGCCTCGCGCCAGGATGAGCACGTCGAAGCCGCCGCGCCGATTCAGGTGCGTGATGGCGGCGGCGATCTCCGCCGCGGCGAGCTCTCCCTGGACGCGCACCGGGTACACGGTGATCGCGAGGCCTTCGAAGCGCCGCGCGAGAACGTGCAGGATGTCGCGGATGACGGCGCCCGTCGGCGAGGTCACGACGGCGATCCGGCGCGGCAGGCGCGGGATCGGCCTCTTGCGCGCGGGGTCGAAGAGGCCCTCGGCGTCGAGCCGGGCCTTGAGCTGCTCGAACGCGAGCTGCAGCGCACCGCGGCCCACGGGCTCGATGGCGAAGGCCTTGAGCTGGAACTTGCCCTGCGGCGCGTAGAGGTCGAGGGAGCCCCGCACGACCACCTCCAGGCCCGGCTCCAGCCGGAATGGCACGCGCTTCAGGTCGGAGGCGAAGATGATCGCGGGAAGGGTCGAGGCCTGGTCCTTCAGCGCGAAGTAGCCGTGACCCCCCCGCAGGTCGAAGCGGCCGATCTCCCCCACGACCGAGACGTCCCGCCACGTCGTCCGGAGAGCGGTGGCCACTTCCGCCAGGATCTCCGACACGGTGTAGGGCCGCGGCGCAGCGGTGACCGGCAGGGGACGTGCGAGCATCGGCCGGATTCTAGCCCGCATTGTTCGGGATCGAGACGCCTCGGCCGCCGGCCGCGGGCGCGCTCGCCACCGAAAAGAGGGCCGCGAACACGAGCAGCGTCGCCATCTCGACCTCGGTATCGCCGAAGTTGTACTCGAACAGGCCGGCGACGGCGAGCGCCACGCTGGCCAGCAGAGCGCCCGTCCAGAGGGCCGCGCGCTGCGGATCGTCCCGCCGGCGGACGAGGTGGGCCGCCCGGGCGAGAACCATCGCCACCAGGACCAGGTACGCGGCTGCCGCGAAGATCCCATTGGCGGCCGCAAACTGCAGCAGGTTGTTGTGGAGATGCGGCACGCTGAACCGGGGGGCATCCGGGTCGCGATACAGAGGGTAGTAGAACTTCACGACGTCGGGGCCGAGGCCGAAGATCGGATAGTCGTGCACCATGCGCAGGCCCGCGCGCGCCATGGCAATCCGGTCGCGATTGGTGGGATCGGTGATGTCGACCGTCGAGCGGATGCGGTCGCGGATCCCCTGGGGCGCGAGCAGGAAGATCGCGACCAGGGCAGGGGCGAGCCACAGCAGGCTCACCGGGCGGCGCAGCCCCGCGTAGACCAGAAGTGCTGCCACGATGCCCACGTACGCCCCGCGCGTGTAGGTCAGCAGCACGGCCGTGAAGGGAATGACGCAGAGAAACCCCGCCACGCGCCAACGACCCTTCGCCTCGAGCGCGAACCCGAGCAGCAGGCAGCCGGCGATCAGGGCGAGGCCGGAAAAGGTCATGTAGTGCGAGAGCGTTCCCCGGATCCGGTTGGCGAGGCGATCGCCCCCGTGCAGAAACTGCCAGATCCCGCCGACGGACAGTCCGATCGCGCTCAAGGCCATCGCGAAGAACACCGTCCGCACGCGCTCGGACGTGTCGCAGAGATCCGCTCCGAGCGGCACCAGGAGATAGAGCATCAGGCCCGCGAGATGCTGCACCGACAGCGCCGGATCGCGAGAGAAGATCGCCGACAGGACCGTCAACAGGGAGAACACGAGCAGCACGAACGCGATCGGGGAGCGCAGACTCCGGGCAAACCGCCGTTCGCGCCGGAGCGACACGAGCCATACGATCAGGAGCAGGACGGAGACGTTGTAGGCCGGCGCGATGAAAGGGGTCAGGAAGGCGAAGAGTACGAGAAGGGCGAACGCGAGTCGGCGCGGAGTCACCCGATCCTACCGCCGGCCCGAGGCCTCCGAGCCGGGAAGTGCCTCGTCGACGAGCATGACCGGGATGTCCGAGACGATCGGGTAGACGAGGTCCGCCTGCTTCGAGTAGAGGCCCTGGGTCACGACCGGCTCCTCGTCGCGAAACTTGTCGCGATACTTCTCGACCAGCGCCTTGCGCGCCGGCTCCCGCAGCTCGACGAGCTCGAGGGGGCCCTTCGTCTTCGGGCACACCAGAATTGCAAGCAGCTCCGGATCAACGGCCATATCTCTCGCCTCCGCGCAGGGAAGTATACCGGTCCGGAATCCGGCTCACAGAGATGCGAGGATCTCCCTCGGATGCGACTTGACCGAGACCTTCGGATGGGCCTGCGCGACCCTGCCGTCCTTGCCGATCACGTAGGTGATGCGGCTCGCATTCGAGGCGTGCGCGTCGTCGGCGGCACCGTAGGCAAGGCCGATCTCGCGCTGGACGTCGCAAAGAAGGGGAAACGGGTAGTGAAACTTCTCGGCGAATGCCGCGTTCTCCGCAATCGTGTCGAAGGACACGCCCAAGATCTCGGCGCCCTTCTTCTGAAAGTCAGCGTAGAGGTCGCGGAACCCGCAACCCTCGATCGTTCAACCGGGAGTATCGGCCTTCGGGTAGAACCAGAGCACGACGGTCCTGCCGCGGTAATCCGACAGCCGCCGGGTCGCCCCGGTGTGGTCCTGGACCGCGAAAGCGGGGGCGGCGTCTCCGACATTCAGCATCTGGGGTGTCCTCCACAGCGACTTCAGGAGTCCGATCATTCGCAGCCTAGCCCGATCGCCACGTTTCCTGCGACTCATCATATGCCGGCAGCTCCACGGGCCACCCCTTCCGCTGAAAGCGCTCCCACTCCCACACCTTCGCCCACTTGAGAAAGACTCCCCACGCCTGCAACGCGCAGAGCACCAGGCCGTGGCGCCCGTCCAGGAATCCGGCCTGGATCACGAACATGCGGACGAACCGCCAGAAGGGGCGAAAGGCGAGCTCGAAGAGCCCCGCGCGCCGGCCCTGCCGGTAGGCGTCTGCCGCGCCCCAGGTCGCATAGCGGTGGAGCTTTTCGAGGTACTGGTCGAGCGAACGGCACGTGAAGTGCAGCATCGGCGACAGCAGGGTCGGCACCCGGCCCTCGGGAGCGAGATCGACGTGGACCCGCCGGTTCGCGTAACGGGCCGCGCCGCGCTCGAGCAGCCGGACGACCTTGTCCGTCGACCAGCCCGAGTGCCGGATCGTCCGATCCAGGAAGACGTTTTCCCGCCGGATGAAGTAGTGCTTCGCATCCGGGGTGCCGTCGAGCAAAGCGAGGATCTCGCGAGCGAGCGCCTCGGGAATCCGCTCGTCGGCGTCGATGATCAGCAGCCACGGCGTCGTCACCTGGTCCATGGCCCAGTTCTTCTGCGCCGCCGATCCGAAGTACTCGTGCTGGACGACTCGGACGCGCGGGATCGAGCGGGCGATCGCCAGGGTACCGTCCGTGGAAAACGAATCGATCAGGAGAATCTCGTCCGCGAACGCCAGGCTCTCGAGGCACTCACGAATGTTGGCCTCTTCGTTGAAGGTGGTGACGATGGCAGTCAGGGCCAGGTGCATAGGCAAGCAGGTCGCGAGTCGCGAGTCATGAGTCCTGAGTCGGCGGAGATCCGTCGCGACGAATCGCAACCCACGACTCACAACTCATGACCCTCCCCTCAGTCCACCCGGACCTGCACCCGCTCGATCTTCCGCGCCTTGCCGGTCGTTTCGTTCACGTCGATCACGGCACCGGAGAGACGGATGTCCTTCTTGGCGGTCTCGAAGGAGCGCGGCGTCTGCGACAGGAATTTCTCGATGATGCGATCCTTGGAGAAGCCGATGATTCCCTCGTAGGCGCCGGTCATGCCCGCGTCGGAAAGGTAGGCCGTTCCACCCGGCCGGATCGTCTCGTCGGCGGTGGGCACGTGCGTATGGGTGCCGACGACCACCGAGACGCGGCCATCGAGGTACCAGCCGATCGCGGCCTTCTCGGAGGTCGCCTCCGCATGCATGTCGACCAGAATGACCTTGACGTCGCCTGCGAGCGCGAGTTGCTCGTCGGCGACGCGAAAGGGCGAGTCCGCATTGGCCGGCATGAAGACCTGCCCTTGCAGATTCAGCACCCCGACCGGGATCCCCGAGGCCGTTTGCTGAACGGTCCACCCCCGGCCGGGATTGCCGGGCGGGTAGTTGGCGGGCCGCAGGAGCCGGTCCGAAGCGTTCAGCGTGTCGTAGATCTCCTTCTTGTCCCAGATGTGGTTGCCCGAGGAAAAGACGTCGATCGGCATCTTCGAGAGATCCTCGAAGAGCTCGACCGTCAGCCCGAACCCGCCCGCGGCGTTCTCGACGTTGACGACCGTGAAGTCGATCCGATGTCGATCGATGACGCCGCTCAGGGCCTCCACGAGGGCTCGCCGGCCCGGCGCGCCGACCACGTCGCCGACGAAGAGGAGGTTCATGAGGCCTCGAATTTCGAAATTCGAGCTTCGAAACTACCTCGCATATTCCACGGCCCTCGTCTCCCGGATCACCGTGACCTTGATCTGCCCGGGATACTGCAGCTCGGCCTCGATCTTCTTCGCCACGTCGCGCGAGAGCCACAGCGCCTCGTCGTCCGTGACGCGGTTGGCCTCGACCACGATGCGCAGTTCCCGCCCCGCCTGGATGGCGAAGGCTTTCTGCACGCCCTTGAAACCGTCGGCGATGTGCTCGAGCTTCTCGAGGCGCTTGACGTAGGTCTCGAGGATCTCGCGCCGTGCGCCGGGCCGCGCCGCCGAGAGGGCGTCCGCGCCGTTGACCAGGACCGCCTCGAGCGACCGTGGCTCGTAGTCTCCGTGGTGGCACTCCATGGCATGGATGACGTCGTTCGATTCGCCGAACTTCTTCAGGACTTCCCGGCCGAGCTCGAGGTGGGTGCCCTCCATCTCCCGGTCGATCGCCTTGCCGATGTCGTGCAGCAGGCCCGCACGGCGGACCACTTCGACGTTGGCGCCGAGCTCGGCCGCCATGTTCATCGCGAGCCAGCCGACCTCCTTGGAGTGCTGCAGCACGTTCTGACCGTACGAGGTCCGGTATTTCAGCCGGCCCAGCATCTTGATGAGCTCGGGGTGCAGGTCGGGGATGCCGAACTCCAGCGCCGTGGCCTCGCCCTCCTGGCGGATCTTTTCCCAGAGCTCGGAACGCACCTTTTCGACGATCTCCTCGATGCGGGCTGGATGGATGCGGCCGTCGACGATGAGCTTCTCGAGCGCATGCCGCGCGACCTCCCGCCGCAGCGGCTCGAACGCCGAGATGACGATCGCCTCGGGTGTGTCGTCGATGATCAGGTCCACTCCGGTGGCGGCCTCGAGCGCGCGGATGTTGCGCCCCTCGCGACCGATGATCCGGCCCTTCAGATCGTCCGAGGGCAGCTCCACGACCGAGACGGTGGCTTCGACGACGGTGTCGGAGGCCAGACGCTGGATGGCCATGCCGATGATCCGGCGCGCCTTCTGCGTCGCCTGTTCGTTGGCCTCCTCTTCGATGCGCCGGATGAGCCCCGCCGACTCGAGCCGTGCCTCGTTTTCGACGGATTTCACGAGGTCCCGCTTGGCGTCGACGGCGGTCAGACCCGCGATCTGCTCGAGACGTTTCCGCTGCTCTTCGATGACCTTCTGGACCTCGGCCTGCAGCTCCTCGGCCTTCTTCTGCGCCTCGGAGACGGTCCGCTCCTTGCGGGCGAACTCCTCATCGCGCCGTTCCTGCTGGGCGAGCTTGCGGTCGAGGTTCTCTTCCTTCTGCTGGACCCGGTTCTCCAGCGTCGCGATCTCCTGCCTCCGGGCCTGGACCGTCTTGTCGAACTCGACCCGCGCCGCGAGGACCTTCTCCTTGGCCTCGATGTCCGCCTCGCGCAGCTTGGAGTCGGCCTGCTTGCGAGCCTCGGCGAGCGCCCGTTCGGCCTCCGTTCGAATGCCGAGCCGTTCCTTCTCGACCTTCTTGCGCAGGAAGAGATAGCCGATGACGAGCAGCACCGCGGCGAGAACCAGTCCCGCCGCGACCGCCATCGCGAGAGTTGTGTTCATTCGGCCCCCCAAAAAGCCCGGGGGGCGCCTAGGACGCGAGCGTGGCTACACGGCGAACCGGAAGAGGCTCTTCCGACGAGGGTTATGCATCAACCACCGGGACCCAATCCACAGGACCACTCGTGTTCCTTCGCGTGTCCCCGATCCACTCGGGGTGCCGACGCCTCGCCTTCAGGCGCCCAGGGCGTCGTCCAGTTTTCGAATCAGGCGTTCCGCACGGGCCTTCGCATCCGTGGGATCGCCCTGCCGCTTTCTTTCCGCCTGGTAAAGATCGTCTGAAATGTTCAGGGCGGCGAGAATCGCAATCTTGGTCGTGTCGACCGTCGCCGTCCGTTCCGCCACTTCTTTCATCCGGGAATCTACGAAGCGGGCCAGATCGTGAACATAGCCGCTTTCGCCATCGGCGCGGACGCTGTACGTCTGCCCGAAGATCTCGACCTGAGTCACACTGCCCCGCTTATCCAATCGAGACACTGACTCCTTTCGGGCGCCAGTCTAGTCCGCCTGAGCGAGAGGAGTCAACAGTTTACGAGAGCGGCTTCCTCGCGACGGCCAGCATGTTGTCGCCCAGGCCGAGCCGGTCCCAGGACCGCAAACGGCGGGGCTTTTTCGAGGAATCGAGCGAGGCCCGCGTACAGGTCTCGACTTCGATGACCTCGAAGCCGGCCGACCCGAGCAGCCTGCCCAGGGTCCGGCGGTCGAACAGGGCGAGGTGCTTCGGGTAATCGAGGTGCCGGAACGGCCGGGCCTTCGCGCCGATCCGGCTCGCGAGCGTCTTCCAGCGCATGGACAGTCCCCGGATGTTCGGGGTTGCCACGAGCGCGTATCCCCCGGGCCGGAGAAGCCTCCGGAGCTCGACGGCGAAGGCCGCGGGCTCGTAGCAGTGCTCGATCACGTGATTCGCGACGGCAACGTCGAAGCCGCCCTCGGAACCAGGCCGCTTCAGGAAGTCGGCCACCGACTCGTTGAAGACCTCGAGCCCGAGCGTTTCCCGCCCGTTCGCTTCTCCGGAGGGCTCCAGGCCGACCGTTTGCGACCAGCCGCGCGTGGCGAGGTACTGCTGGAGCAGCCCCGAACCGCAGCCCACGTCGACCAGGCGTCCGGACAGGCCGTGCGCCTCGAGCGCCTCGGCGACCACCCAGTACTTGAAGGCGAGGTGCGCGTCCCGACGGGCGAGATCCCAGGACCCGACGCGCGTGTGCCCGGGCGAGAATCCGTACAGCCGCTGCGTGACGTCGATCGGCGGAGGATTCTCCTGACGCACGAGCCCGCAGCCGCGGCAACGAATCCATCGGCCCGGAGGCGTTTGCGCAAACGGCGCGAAGTCGGTGCCGCCGCAGACTGCGCAGGATGCTCCGGGCGTGGTCGCGGCAGACACGGGGGCGCCTTCTGCCCCGCGAGGCGGCAAGTTTACGCCTTCCTCGGCTCCTCGGCCGCCTCGAGAGCCCGGATCAGTTTCTCGAGACGCTCGCGCACCATGTCCTGTTCGCGCTCGAGCTTCTCGACCGCGCCCCGGGAATCCCCGGCCTCGCGCTCCGCCTTGCGGGCGGTCGCCAGGTCGCCCTTCAATTTCTCGTTCTCGGCCTCGAGGGCCTTGAGGCGCGCGACCATCCGCTCGATTCTCTTGTCCAGGGCGTCGAAGACTTTGACGGTGTCCATGTTCCCCTTTCCCTACTGATCCAGAGAGATCCCGGGCCGGGAGGCGAGCTCCGCGGCCAGGCGCCTCACCTGGCGATTGACCTCGTCCTGTTCGAGCGTCCGTTCCGGCGAACGGAACGTCATGCGAATCGTGGTCTTGATCTTTCCCGGCGCGACACCCGGGCCTTCGTACCGATCGAGACATCGCAGCGACTCGAGGTTCTCGAGCGCGCTCTGCCGGACGAAGCCCGAGAGCTCGTCCCAGGCGAGCTCCCTCGGCTGGGCGAAGGAGAGATCGGCCGTGACGGCGGGAAGCGATGAGTACTCCTCGAAGCGGAACGTGCGTCCCTCGGGCGGAATCGCGTCGATGACGAGCTCGCCCGCAAAGACCGGCGCCGGCAGATTGCGCTTCCTGCGCTCCGGTCCGGCCACGAGCCCCGCGATCCCGAGCAGGCGGCCCGAGATCTCGCAGGTTGCGGCCGCGCCCGGCGTGAACACATCGACCTGGACCGGCTTCCAGGCGAGCGCCGAAGGCTCGACCCATGCGGCGAGAAGGCGCTCGACCAGGCCCTTGAGGTCGAAGAAGTCGGCTGGCCGCAGCTTCTCGGGGATGCTCCAGTGATCGCGGGCCTCTCCGGCGAGCGCGAATGCGAAGCGTCGCGACTCGAAGCTCTCCGGGCGATCCGACTCGCCGGACACGCCAAAGGTCCGGCCGACCTCGAAGAGCCCCACCGCCGGGGCGCCGTGGCGCAGGTTGCGCGAGACGGCGTCCAGAAGGCCGGGCAGGAGGGTCGCGCGCAGATGCCGGCGCGAGAGGTCCAGCGGGTTGACGATCGCGAGCGGCTCGAGGGCCGTTTGCGTCAGCCGGAGCCAGTCGCCGAGCACGGCCTCGTCGCCGTCGCGATCCACGAACGGATAGTTCACCGTTTCGAAGAGGCCGGCGGCCGCGGCAGAGTCGCTCAGGCGGTCCTCCACGCGACGCAGGGGCTCCTTGATCCGGCCCGCCCCGGCCGCGGCCGGAAGGCGCGAGGGCAGCCGGTCGTAGCCGTACACCCGCAGGACCTCCTCGACCAGGTCATCCTCGCGCCGCACGTCGGTCCGATAGAGCGGAATCGAGACGGCCAGGCGCTTGCCCTTTCGCTCCGTCGTGAAGCCGAGCCGGGCGAGGGCGTGCTCGGCGAAATCGAGACCGAGACGGTTGTCGCCGGACAGCAGCCGCAGGCGCGCCAGACGCAGCGCCGTGCGCCGGACCCGGAAGAGGTTGCCGTGGGCGTCGAGCAGGCCCTGCGCGATGCGTCCGCCCGCCGACTCCACGAGCAGCCGGGCCGCGAGGTTGAGCGCACCCGGGATCGCGTCGATGTCGGCGCTCCTCTCGAAACGGTGCGATGCGTCCGTGTGCATCCCGAGCCGCCGCGCCGTGCGACGCACGGTGGCCGGGTCCCACCAGGCCGCCTCGAGAAGGACGTTGCGCGTCTGGCCTGTCACGGCGGACTCGAGGCCGCCCATGATCCCCGCCAGGGAGATGGCTCGCTCCGCGTCCGCCACCACCAGGTCGGTGGGCTCGAGGACGCGCTCGATCCCGTCCAGGGTCACCAGCTGCTCGCCCTTGCGGGCCTTTCGGATGAACAGCATGCCTCCGGCGATCCGGTCGAAATCGAAGGCATGCAGCGGCTGCGAGGTGTCCCAGAGGACGTAGTTCGTGGCGTCGACCGCGGCGCCGATCGCCTTGGAGCCGATTGCGGCAAGCCGCTGGCGGATCAGGTCCGACGCGGGCCGGCCATCGATGCCCCGCACGAGGCGCGCCCCGAATCGGCGGCAGAGGTTCGGCACCTGGATGACGATCGACGTCAGCTGCTCGGTGGCCTCGCCGCTGGTCTCGGGCGCGGCGTACCGGGCGGCCACGTCCCGCATCGGGATGCCCGCCATGGCCGCGACCTCCCGGGCGAGTCCGCGATGCCCCATCGCATCCGGCCGGTTCGGCGTGATCTCGGCTTCGAGAATGCGGTCGGCGTCGCGCTGCTCCACGGACTCGATTGGAATTCCGGCCTGGTCGAGGAGTCGGCGCACGCCGTCCTCGCCGCCCGCGGCCGCGACGTCGACGAAGTCCCCGAGCCACGCCAGCGAGAACTTCACGCTTCCCCCGCGAACTGCCGCAGAAATCGCTCGTCGCCCTCGAAGAGCAGGCGCAGGTCCGGAAAGCCGTACTTGAGGAGCGCGACCCGGTCCATCCCGAGGCCGAACGCGAACCCCGTGTACTCCTCCGGATCGATGGCCACGCCCTGGAGGACCCGCGGGTGCACCATTCCGGCGCCCATGATCTCGATCCAGCCCGAGCCCTTGCACTTGCCGCAGCCGCTCCCCTTGCAGAAGATGCAGCTCATCGACACGTCCACGCCCGGCTCGACGAAGGGAAAGAACGTCGGGATGAAGCGCGTCCTCGTGTCGGCACCGAACAGCTCCCCGATGAACGCGGAAACGGTGCCCTTCAGGTCGGCCATGGAGATGTCGCGGTCGATCACGAGGCCCTCCACCTGGTGGAAGACCGGGGAGTGCGTCGCATCGACCTCGTCCTTGCGGTACACGCGCCCCGGGACGATGAGGCGCAGGGGGGCACCGTGACGGCGCATCTCCCGGATCTGCACGGGCGAGGTATGTGTCCGCAGCAGAAGCGGGGAGACGGCCTTCCGGTCGACGAGCAGGGTGTCCTGCGAGTCGCGCGCCGGGTGGTCGGGTGGAAAATTCAAGGCCTCGAAATTGTGGAAGTCGTTCTCGATCTCCGGCCCGTCGGCGATCGAGTAGCCCAGGCGCAGGAAGAAGTCCTCGATCCGGCGCCGGATGAGGGTGATCGGATGCAGCCCGCCGGCGCGGATCCGCCGGCCCGGGAGCGTCACGTCCACGGCCGCGGCGCGGTCGCGCGAGGTCGCCTCGCGGTGCTCGAGGTCCGCCGCGAGGCGCCCGACGGAGGCTTCGATCTCGGCCTTGGCCGCGTTGGCGCGCGCGCCGAACTGCGCGCGCTCCGCGGCCGGCACGCCCTTCAACTGCGCGAAGAGCGCGGGCACGAGGCCCTTCTCGCGGCCGAGGTAGCGGCCCTTCAGGCGCTCGTAGTCGGCGCGCGTGGCCACACTCCGTCCGGCCTCCTCGCGAAAGGAGCTCAGAAGCGCTTCGATCGGGTCCTGGGGCACGGGTGTCGTCGCAGTCGTCCGTCTACCGGCTCAAGCGATCTTGAGCGCCTGCTTGGCCACCCCGACCAGGTGCGTGAAGGCGGCTGGATCGGAGACCGCCAGGTCCGCCAGCATCTTGCGGTTGATCTCGTTGCCGGCCTTCTTCAGCCCGTCCACGAGCTTGCTGTACGAGATCTCGTGCTCGCGCGCGGCCGCGTTGATCCGGATGATCCAGAGCCCCCGGAAATCGCGCTTCTTGGCCTTGCGGTCCCGGTAGGCGTAGACGAGCGACTTCTCCACCTGGAGCTTCGCCATCCGGTACGACTTCGACTTGGTGCCGTAGTAGCCCTTGGCGAGCGCCAGGGTCTTCGCCCGGCGGTTCTTTCTCTTGGGTCCCCTCTTGACACGAGGCATGGGTTACTCCTTCGCAGGACGTGAAACGCGGAACGGGAAGCGGGTCGGCCCCGCGCGTCCTCGCTCTACGGTCGACGTCGATCGTTTGACGGTGAACGCGCTATGCGTAGGGCAGCATCTCGCGAACGCGCCTGGTGTCGCTCTTGGAGACCATCGTCCCCTGGGCGAGACCGCGCTTTCTGCCCGGCGCCTTCTTCGTGAGGATGTGGCTCTTGAAGGCCTTCGCCCTCTTGAACTTGCCGGAGGCGGTCTTCTTGAACCGCTTCGCGGCACCCCGGTGCGTCTTCAGTTTCGGCATGTTCCCTTTCTCCTTGCGGCCCGGCTATCCCGCCGCCTTGGTTCCCTTCTCGTGCTTGACCGGCGAGAGGATCTGGTAGAGACGATTGCCCAGCATCTCGGAGCGCGACTCGGCGATGGCCTTGCCCGTCAAATCGACGAGCAGACGGTCGAGCACTCGCTGGCCGTTTTCGCGGCGCGCCATCTCGCGTCCTCGAAACTGCACGGTCGCCTTGACCTTGTCGCCGTGCGCCAGGAACTTCTCGATGTTCTTCATCTTGAATTCGTAGTCGTGGTCGTCGATGTTGGGCCGGAACTTCACTTCCTTGACCTGTGTCGTCTTCTGCTTCTTCTTCGAGTCCTGCTGCTTCTTCTTCTGCTGGTAGATGAACTTTCCGAAGTTCATGACCCGGCAGACCGGCGGAACCGCGGTTGGCGCGATCTCGACGAGGTCGAGTCCCGCCTCCCGCGCCTTCTGGAGCGCCTCGGCCATCGGCACGACGCCGACCGCTTCGCCCTCCGCGCCGATCAATCGGACTTCCTTCCAGCGGATCTGCTCGTTGACACGAATGCTTTTCTTATCGATCTTTCACCTCCGTCGTCAGTTCCCGGACCTTGGCCGCGACCGCCCTCGCGGCGGCCGCGATGAATTCCTCGATCGTCATGGAGCCCGCGTCGCCGCCGTGCCGCAGCCGGACGGAAACCGTTCCGGCGGCCGCCTCCTTCTCGCCCACGACGAGCATGCACGGTGACTTCTGCATCTCGGCTTTGCGGATGCGCGCGCCGACCTTCTCGTTGCGGTCGTCGCACTCGACGCGCAGCCCCGCCGCGCTCAGCCTGCCCGCGATCTCGCGGGCTTTCTCGCCGAACCGGTCCGAGACCGGGATCACGACCGCCTGGACCGGCGCGATCCAGAACGGAAAGTTGCCGCCCGTGTGCTCGACGAGAATGCCGAAGAACCGCTCGAGCGAGCCGAGGATCGCTCGGTGGAGAACGACGGGCCGGTGCTTGCTCCCGTCCTCGCCGATGTACGTCAGGTCGAAGTTCTCCGGCTGCGAGAAGTCGCACTGGATCGTGCCGAGCTGCCACGGCCTGCCGATCGCATCTTTGACCCGGAAGTCGATCTTGGGTCCGTAGAAGGCGCCGTCACCGGGCGTCACGACGTGCAGCCTCCCCGACTTCGCGAGGGCCGCGGCGAGAGCCGCCTCGGCGCGATCCCAGATCGCGTCGGAACCCATGCGCTTGGGCGGCCGCAGCCCGAGCGAAATCTCGACATCGTCGAACCCGAAGGCCCCGTACACCGCGTCCACGAACTCGAGGAACGCGAAGATCTCGCCCTCCACCTTTTCGAGCGGCGTGAAGATGTGCGCATCGTCCTGCGAGAACGTGCGCACGCGGGTCAGGCCGGCCGTCACGCCGGAGAGCTCGTAGCGGTGGAGCCGCCCGAAGTCGGCATAACGCACCGGCAGGTCCCGGTACGACCAGAGCTTCGTTCGGTAGAGGAGGAAGTGGCCCGGGCAGTTCATGGGCTTGACGCCGAACTCCCGCTCCTCGACCTCCGTGAAGTACATGTTCTCCTTGTAGTTGGCGTAGTGCCCGGAGATTCGGAAGAGCTCGGCGTCGAAGATCTGCGGAGTGACGACCTCGTCGTAGCCGCGGCGCCGGTATTCCTCGCGCAGGTAGGAGAGCAGGCCGTTGTAGACGACCGCGCCCTTTGGATGGAAGAACGGCGATGCCGGCGCCAGGGGATCGAAGGAGAAGAGGTCGAGCTCCTTGCCGAGCTTCCGGTGATCGCGCGCCTTCGCCTCCTCCAGCCGCGCGAGGTGCTCGTCGAGCTCCTTCTGCGTCAGGAAGCAGGCCGCGTAGATCCGCTGGAGCATCGGGTTCTTCTCGTCGCCCTTCCAGTAGGCGCCGGCCGTGTGCGTGAGCTTGAAGACGCCGAGCTTGCCCGTGGAGGGCACGTGCGGCCCGCGGCAGAGGTCGACGAAGTCCCTCTGGCGGTAACAGGAGACGCGCTCGTCCGGTATGCCGCGGATGATCTCGACCTTCAGCGCGTCCTTCTGGGCCTCGAAGATGCGGACCGCTTCGTCCTTCGACATCTCCAGGCGCTCGACCGGGTTGTCCTCGGCAATGATTCGCTTCATCTCGGCCTCGATCGCCGAGAGATCGTCGGGCGTGAAGGGCCGCTCCGGGTTGAAGTCGTAGTAGTAGCCGTTCTCGATCGCCGGACCGATGCCGATCTGGACCGTCGGGAAGAGGCGCTTGACCGCGTTGGCCGTCAGGTGGGCCGTGGAGTGGCGGTAGAGAGACAGGGCATCCGGGGACTTCGGCGTGACGATCTCGATCCGCGCGTCGGCCTCGACGCGGGCGGAAAGATCCACGACCCGGCCGTCGATCTTGCCCGCGAGCGCGTCCTTGGCCAGGCGCGGCCCGATCCCGGCGGCGATCTCGCGCAGGGTGGTCCCCGAGGGGACCTTCCGCGTCGAACCGTCGGGAAGCGTGATCGTGACCGTTTGCGCCAGGGCTTCCATTGTCTCCTGCTCTCCCAAAAACAAAAAAACGCGGTCACCCCGCGTTTGTCAGAACCTGTTGGTAGGCGCTAACGGGATCGAACCGTTGACCTCTTCCGTGTGAAGGAAGCGCTCTCCCAGCTGAGCTAAGCGCCTGGATTTCGAAGAATTGGTAGGCTCGAGCGGATTTGAACCGCTGACCCCCACAGTGTCAATGTGGTGCTCTCCCCCTGAGCTACGAGCCTGTTCTTCGATCCCGGTTTCCCGGGGGGCTACCGGCCGGAAGCCCGCAGGGGCATTTTTCATCCCGGCCTTCGTCCCTGGTTGAAAAAGAGCATTCCGGCGCACCACGCCGGGATCGCGCAATGTACCAGAGGGGCAGGGGCCGGGGCAAACGCGGTTGGGAGGAGTTCGGAGGAGTCTCTACTGAGCGCCCGACCGACTCTACCCGACTCCTCCCGACTCCTCTCACTTCCCCCTGCTATATTGGAATCACTCGCCCATGGCATCCGTCATCCGCGGCTCGATCGGCTCGCTCGCCCGGCGATGGGGTGCAGTGCGCGCGGCGCGAGCCGAAGCCGCCGCCGCTCGCGAGTTCTGGGACGCCGGGGCTCCGGGTGAGCCCGAAGACCGGTACTGGGGCTCGCAACCGCTGGTGCGGCGAGCGATCAACCGGCGCGTCACCGGCGATCCGAACCGCTGGCCGATGGAGTGGTTCGCTGAGCGCTACGTCCCCGCCGCGCTTCCGCTCGGCCTTTCGATCGGCTGCGGAACCGGCCTGCTCGAGCGCGATGTCATCACGAAGGGCATCTGCGATCGCGCCGAGGGCGTCGACTTTTCGCCCGAGGCGATTGCCGAGGCCCGGCGCAGCGCCGAGGAGTCGGGCCTCGCGCGCCGTCTCGGCTACCGGGTCGAGGACATCAACGCGATCCGCCTGCCGGCCGCCCGCTACGACATCGTCTTCTTCCACGGATCGCTCCATCACATCCGCAACGTCGAGCCCGTCCTCGAAGAGGTGCGGCGCGCCTTGAAACCGGGCGGCCTCCTCTTCCTCGACGAGTACATGGGGCCCTCCCGCTCGGAGTGGACGGATGCGATCTGGGGATTCGCGAAGAGCGCGTTCGACACCCTGGCCCCGGAGCTGAAGAACCGGCCTCAGCTCGCCGTGCCTCTTCCGATGGACGATCCCTCCGAGTCCGTCCGCTCGAGCGCGATCCACCCCGCCGCCCGGCGCCTCTTCGAGATCCTCGAGGACCGCCCCTACGGCGGCAACATCCTGTGGTTCGTGTTTCCGTGCCTGGACATCGCTCGGCTCCGCGAGGACCAGACGGGGGCGCTGTCGCGCCTGATCGCCCTCGAGGACCACCTCCTCGAAAGGGGCTGGGTCGACTCGTACTTCCGGGTCATCGTCGCCCGGGCCGGTGGTCGCGCTTCTTGAAGCGCTACGGCCTCGCGACGCTTCTCGCCTTCGACCTCGTCCTCTTCGCCCCGCTGCTCGTGACCGGTGGTGTCTTCTCCTCGCACGACTTCGTGCGCGCCCATCACCCCTGGCGCATGACCCGGGACGGCGTCGTCGAGGCCGAGAACCGCCTCCTGTCGGATCCGGCGGCCGCCGGCGAGACGACGCTGGTGCGATTTCGGAACTTTCCGAAGGGCCTGTTCTGGAACCCCTGGGTGTCTTCGGGAGCGATCGGCCCCTTCCATCTCGCCCAGGGCTTCCTTTCTCCCTTCGCCTTTCTTCCGGCCCTCCTGGTACCGGAGGCCGGGATCGAGACCGCGGTTCTGTTTCTCAAGTTCAACTTCGCGTTCCTCGCCGCGTATGCCTTTCTCCGGAGCCGGAGCTTTTCGGACCTCGCCGCCGCATGCGGCGCCGCCACGTGGGCCTTCTCGACCGGCCAGACCGCGTGGGGCCTCTGGATGCAGAGCTCCGTCTCGGTCACGTACCCGCTGCTGCTCATGGCAATCGACCGCGCCTTCGACGAGCGCCGCGCCGCGCGGGCGTTGCGGTTCGCGTCGCTCGCCATCCTTCTGTGCCTCTCGGGAGGGTTTCCGCACTGGATTCTCTACGGCGCTCTTGCGGCCGCCCTGTATTTCGTCCTTGCTGCGCTCGCCAGCCGGGGCCGCGGTGCCCTCCGCGCACTCGGCCTGCTGGCGGGCGCCGGCGCGATCGCCGTGGCGATCCTCCTGCCGTCCATTCTTGCGACGTCGCGCTTTCTTGCGGCATCGGGCTACGGAGAGCTGCGCCGAGGCATGGGCGGTGCGCATGCCCTTCCGCTGCGACACCTGCGCCTGTACTTCCTGCCCGACTACCAGGGCACTCCCCGCCGCAACGACTACCGCGGCGTGGGATGGATTCCCGGCGACAACTACATCGAGACGGCCGCCGGAGTCGGCGTGGCGGCCGGCGCACTGGCCCTTCTCGGGCTTCCGGCCCTCCGGCGCCGCCGGGAGGCCGCCTTCGCGCGCGATTCTCGGAACGGCGATCGCCCTGCCGCTCTATGGCGGCGGCGCGCTGCTCTCCGCCGTCGGCGGATTGCCGCTCTGGGACATCAGTCTCTTCGCACGCTCGAAGATCCTGATCCTGCTGGCCACGGCCATTCTCGCCGCCTGCGGCGCCGAGGCGCTCGAACGCATTGCCGCGCTGAGCGCTCTGCGCCGACTCGCCGCGAGCACGTTGCCCTTTCTCGTCGCGGTCCCGCTCGCGTTTCTCGCCCTCGACTTCTATCCCGTCTGCCGGCCGCGCGACGCCGTCTTCCGCGACACGCCCGGCATCCAATATCTGAGGGGGGCGTCGCGGGGCGGGGGGCGCTTCGCCGCCGCGGGCTGGACGCTGATCCCCAACGTCTCGGAGGCCCTCGGCCTCGAGGACGTACGGGGCCACTTTCTGCTCGATCTTCCGTACCGGCTGCTGATCGAGGCGGCAAGCCCCGGCGCGTTCGGCCAATATGGCACGTACCTCGTCTTCAGTCCGCGCAGCCTTCGCACCGACTCTCCCGTGCTCGACCTGCTGGGTGTCCGGTACCTCGCCGCGCCGCCGGGCGGCAACGAGCCCGGCGGGGCCCGACGTCGAGGCGCACGACGCGGCCCCGTTCGAGTCGCCCGCGGCTTCGGCCCCGCCCCGGGCGGTCCCGGCGCTCGACCGCGTGTACGACGGCCCCGACATGACGGTCTTCGAAAGGCCGGCGGCCATGCCCCGGTTCTTCTTCGTCGCTCGCACGCTGCCCGGCGGCGTCCGCGACGTGGGCGCGGCCGATCGCGAAACGCTCGCGCAGGCGGTCTACGTCTCCGAGCAGGATCACCGCCGGCTCGCGGCCGGCGCCGCGGAGCGGGCCGCAGTCCGGAACGATTCGCATCGACCGGCTCGAGCCCGAGGGCTTCGTGCTCGAGACCGACAGCGCCGGGCCTGCCCTCCTCGTGTCCTCGCAGAAACGCTTCCTTCCCTACTGGCGCACCTACCTGGACGGAAGCGAGATCCGGAGCTTCAACGCCAACGGTCTCTTCATCGGCATCGAGGTCCCGGCCGGACGGCACCGCATCGAGGGACGGTTCGTCATCCCGAGAGCGGAGCTCGCCGTGAGCCTGCTCGGACTCGTCGCGCTCGGCGCCGTCCTCCAGCGAGCGCGAAACCTGCGAGAATCGCGGGCGGCCAGCATGAAACTCGTCATCCAGATCCCCGCCTTCAACGAATCGGCCACGATCGGCCGGGCACTCGCGGTCCTGCCGCGCAGCCTGCCCGGTTTCTCCTCGGTCGACGTGCTCGTCGTCGACGACGGGTCGACCGACCAGACGGAAGAGCTGGCGCGATCGGCCGGGGGGCGCGTGCTGCGCCTGACCACCAATCGGGGGCTGGCCGAAGCCTTCTCGGCGGGACTGACGGAATCGCTCGCTCTCGGGGCCGACGTGATCGTCAACTTCGACGCCGACCTGCAGTACGACCCCGCCGACATCCCCGCGCTCGTCGCGCCGATCCTCGAGGGGCGCGCCGACTTCGTGATCGGCGATCGGGGCCCCGGGCGAGCTCGCGCACTTCTCGCCCGCCAAGCGACTGCTCCAGCGCTCGGCAGCTGGGTCGTGCGGCAGGCATCGGGCATCGAGATCGCCGACGCCGTCTCCGGCTTCCGCGCCCTCTCGCGCGAGGCGGCGCGCCGGATCAACGTGTTCTCCAAGCTCACCTACACGCTCGAGACGCTCATCCAGGCGGGCTACAAGGGGCTGCGGGTCGTCTCGGTTCCGGTCCGCGCGCATCCTCCCGTCCGGCCGTCGCGGCTCTTCACCTCGACGCACCAAGTACGTGCTCGCTGCAGGGCGCCAACGTCCTGCGGATCACGGCGCTCTACAAGCCCCTCAAGATCTTCTCGATCGCGGCGGGCGCTCTTCGTCGCGGCCGGCGTGGCCCTGGGCGTCCGCTTCCTCGGCTACTACCTCTTCGGTTCGAACCCGCGGCGGGCACGTCCAGTCGCTCATCCTCGCCGCGGTCCTGATCGTCGTCGGGGTTCCAGACGTTCCTGATCGCCCTGCTCGCGGACCTCGTCGCGATCAACCGGAGGCTGCTCGAAGAGATGAAGCTGAAGGAGAAGGGCCGTCAGCCGCGCTCACCGGCCCAGTCCCCCGGCCGCCGCTTGCGCGACAGCACCGGCGCGCCGTCGAGCAGCGTGAGAATCGCCTTCGTCGTGTCGGCGACCGCGAAGAGAATGCGGTCCTCGGTGCGGGCGTACTTCTTCTGGATCGCGATCTCGAACTGCTGGAGCAGCGGGTTGAAGTAGCCGCCGATGTTCGCGATCACGATGGGCTTGCCATGGATGCCCATCTGCTTCCAGGTGATCATCTCGATGATCTCTTCCATCGTGCCGAAGCCGCCGGGGAAGGCCACGAACGCGTCGGAGAGATCGAACATCAGCTGCTCGCGCTCGTGCATCGAATCGACGACCTTGAGCTCCGTCAGGCCGCGGTGCGCCGATTCGCGCCCCTCGAGAGCCTTCGGGATGACGCCGGTGACCTTGCCGCCCGACCGCAGAGGACCTCGTCGGCGAGAGCGCCCATCAGCCCGCGCGAAGAGCCGCCGTAGACGAGCGCGCACTGCCGCGCCCGGCGATCTCGCGCCCGAAGTCCCGGATCTCGGTCTGCGACCGGCGGGATCCGTGTTGGGCTCGAGCCGCAGTAGACGCAGATGCTCTTCAAGTCCATGGGCGCGGATCTTAACCTTTGCCTGACGAAGCGGCTGCCGGGAGCGTCGACAGCGCAACCCCCTCGCGGCAGAGCGGGCACTCGGCTTCCGGCCAGGACGGCACGGACAGCGACAGCAGGGACCGCGAGGGCACCGGAAAAGGCGCCCGGCGGCAGGCCCCGATCCACGATCGACCCGACGGCCACGACGCGCCCTCCCGCTGCGTCGACTGCGGCGGACGCTTCGCGCGTGGACTTTCCCGTCGTGAAGACGTCCTCGATCACCACGACCGGTTGCCCCGGCGCGAGGGCGAAGCCGCGGCGCAGCGCGAAGGCTCCGTCCTTGCGCTCGACGAACATCGCCGGCAGGCCGAGCGCACGCGCCGTCTCGTGGCCGATGACGACGCCGCCGAGCGCCGGGGAGACGACGACTTGCGGCGCAAACTCGCGGAGGCGCTCGCCGAGCTCTCGTCCGGCCTGCTCGGCCCGGGCCGGCCACATCAGCAGACGCGCGCACTGGAGGTAGCGGTCGGAGTGGAGACCGCTCGAGAGACGAAAGTGACCGGTGAGCAGGGCCCCGGTCTCCTCGAAATCCTTGAGGGAAGCATGGCGGAAAGTCTAACAACCCCTGCCGATCTACCCGTCCTGTCCCTCGAGATCTTGTGATGCTCGATCTTCTTGTACAGGTTCGACCGGGGAGTCTGGATGACCTCGGCCGTCCGGCTGATGTTCCAGCCGTTTTCGCGCAGCTTGGCGACGAGAAACTCGCGCTCGGCGAAGTCCTTGAAGTCCGACAGTGTCGTCGAGCTCGAGTCCTCGGCTGGCGATCTCGGACGGCTGGACGCGCGCCTCCGGCGGAAGGTCGCGGACGTCGATCGGGTCCGCATCCGTCATGATCAGAACCCGCTCGATCAGGTTCTTCAGCTCCCGCACGTTTCCGGGCCAGCTCCGCGCGCCGAGCACGGCCAGGGCGCCCGCGGCGAAGCGCCGCGGCTTGTGGCCGTCCCGATCGGCAAAGAGCTTCGTGAAGTGCTCGGCCAGGACCGGGATGTCGTCCGGCCGCTCCCGCAGCGGCGGCGTCGTCAGCGGCACCACGTTCAGGCGGAAGAAGAGATCCTCGCGGAAACGTCCCCCGCGAATCGACTCCGACAGGTCGCGATTGGTCGCCGCGATCACCCGCACGTCCACCCGGCCGATCTTCGCCGCGCCGACCGGCTCCACCTCGCCCGCCTCGAGCACCCGCAGCACCTTGGCCTGTGCCCGGGCCGACATGTCCCCGACCTCGTCCAGAAAGATCGTTCCTCCGTCGGCTTCCACGAACTTGCCGATCTGCTTCCGGACCGCTCCCGTGAAGGACCCCTTCTCGTGGCCGAAGAGCTCCGATTCGATCAGCTCCTCGGGGATCGCGGCGCAGTTGACCTGGATGAACGGGCCGCCGGACACCTTCGAGCCGCGATGGATCTCGCGCGCCACGAGCTCCTTGCCGGTCCCGCTCTCGCCGAGGATCAGGACCGTGGCCGAGGTCGGCGCGGCCCGGGCCACCTCGGCCCGGAGTCGCCGCATGGGCTCGCTCGCGCCGACCAGGACCGACTCCTCTTCGACCTGCCGCCGCAAGCGGTCGTTCTCGGCCCGCAGGCGATTGCCCGCCACGGCGTTGCGCACCGACACGAGCACACGCTCCCGCTGCAGGGGCTTTTCGAGAAAGTCGACGGCCCCCCGCCGGGTGCACTCGATGGCCGTGGCGATGTCCCCGTGCCCGGAGATCATGAGGACCGGCGGCGGGGCCTCGCGGGCGGCGATGCGCTCGAGGGTCTCGAGCCCGTCCATCCCGGGCATCTTGATGTCGAGGAGGACCGCGTCGAAGGGCGCCGCGTCGAGCTCCCCGAGGGCCACCCGGCCGTCGGCCGCGCCGACGACCTCGTAACCCTTCGTACTCGAGGACCATCCGCAGCGCGTCGCGAATCGCGGCTTCGTCGTCGACGACGAGTATGCGTTGCTTCATGGTCTAGGGTCGAGAGTCTAGGGTCGAGCGGTGCATCACGCCAGAGGGTCTCCTCTCGACTCTCAACCCCCATCCCACGGCTTTGCTTCCCGAAATGCCAGCGCCCGCCGGAGCGGGCGCTGGAGAGTCGAAACGGCGAAACGGCCTCAGTCGCCGATCTTCACCAGTGCGAACCGGGAGATGTTCGCCCTCGGGTTGTAGACGTAGAGCTTGAGGATCGAGCCCTTCTTGGCCTTGGACACGATCTTGCCGAACTCCGCGGTCGTGCCGACCTTCTGGCCGTCGACCTGGGTGATGATGTCGCCTTCCTGCAGGCCCGCGTCGGCGGCCGCGGAGACCTCCTTCACCCGAACGACGAGCAGACCCTCGAGATCGGCCTTCATGCGCTGCATCTGTCGGATCTGGGGCGTGAGCTCGGTCACCTGGATGCCGATCCGCTCGTGCGAGTCTTCGGATGCGGTCTTGTCGGCGTCGTCCTTGCCCGAAGACTCGTCCTTGCGTTCGGCCAGGGCCGCACTGAGCGTCGTCTCCTTGCCGTCGCGCACGACTCCGAGCTGCACCTTGCTGCCCGGCGTCTTGCCCGAGACGTAGCCGATGAGGTCGCGCGTGTCTTTGACCTGCACGCCGTCCACCGCAACGATCGTGTCGCCCGGCTTGATCCCGGCCTTGTCGGCCGGCTTGCCCGGCTCGACGGATTCGACGAACGCGCCATCTTCCGACTTCAGGCCGAATGCCGAGGCGCGATCCGCATCCACGTTGACGATGTTGATCCCCAGGAATCCGCGGACCACTTTGCCCTTCTCGCGCAGCTGCGGCAGGATCTGCTTGAGCGTATTGACCGGCACCGCGAAACCGATGTTCTGGGCCGGGCGGAACATGGCGGTGTTGATTCCGATGACCTCCCCGCTGACGTTGATGAGCGGGCCGCCCGAGTTGCCGAAGTTGATGGCGGCATCGGTCTGGATGTAGTTCTCGAAGGACCGGGTCGCGGGATCGCCCGTGAGGCCGGAACGCTCCTTGGCGGAGACGACGCCGACCGTCACGGTCTTGTCGAAAGCGAGGGGGTCGCCGATCGCCATGACCCACTCTCCGACCCGCAACCTCTCGGAGTCGCCGAGCGCCAGGGGCGTGAGCCGCTGCTTGACATCCACCTTGATGAGCGCGAGGTCGGTGGCGGTGTCGCGACCCACGAGCTTGGCCGTGTACTTTTCCTTGTTGTTGATCCGGACCTCGATCTTGTCCGCGCCGTCGATGACGTGGTTGTTGGTCACGATGTAGCCGTCGTCCGAAATGATGAAGCCGGTGCCGCCCTGGACCTGCTTGTGCTCCTCGTCATCCGGCTGCCCGCGGCGCTGTCCCGGGGGGCCGAAGAAGAACTCGAAGGGATCCCCCTCGCCGCCGAACGGGTTCTGCTGCCCGCGGCGGCCCTGGTTGCCCTTGACGATGTCGGTGGAGGTGATCGAGACGACGGAGGGCATCACTTCCTGGGCGATGTCGGCGAAAGACGGCAGCAGGACGCCGCCGCTATGCGGGCGCGCCGCGGGCGTGGCCTCACGCTGCGCCTCCGACCGGGGCGTGACGTTGACCGAGCTCGCGACGACCATGCCGAACACCACGGCAGCCGCGATCAGAGCCGAGAACGAGAGGGCCTTTTTCGTGGTTCTTTCCATGACGAAGTTCATTTCTCCTCAATAGCTGTTAGGTCCCAGACTGTTGGGTCCCGGGCACTCAGCTCCCGGGACGGGACATGGAGGCAACGCCGCCGGGGCCGCCGGCATTCCTCGATTTCGGCGGAATTCCGAGGCGTTCGTGCTCGACCAGAATGCAGCGATCCATCGCGACGCCAATCCCCTGCTGCTCGAGGCGGCGGGCCGAGGCCTCGTCGACGACCCCCTGCTGCATGAAGAAGAAGGGCACGCCGCGGGCGATCGCCTCGGCCGCCACCGGAGCCACGAACTCGGAGCGGCGGAAGACGTCGACGACGTCCACCCTGACCTCCGGCGGGATCGCCGACAGAGATGCGAAGCAGCGCTCCCCCAGAAGCTCCCCGTGGGCCGGATTGACCGGGACGACGCGATAGCCCTGGCTCTGCAGGTACCGGGCGATCGCATGGGAAGCCCGCGACGGATCGGGCGAGCAGCCCACCACGGCCACCGTCTCCGCGGACTCCAGCGCCTTCCGGATCTTCGCCGGCTCGTTCAGAACTGCCCTCCTACTCGGACTCAGGACGCATGTTGTAGAAAAAGGTTATGGTCACGCCCTCCTTGTCCTCGTGCAGGTCGGAGGGCAGCGGACGGAATGGGTCCGACTTCAGGATGGCCTGAAGCGCCGCAAAGTCGAACGGCGGGATCCCGGAGCCCCGGATGATCCTGGCGTCGGTCACCCGCCCGTCGGCCTGGATGAAGAACCGCACGGTCAGGCTCCCCTTCCAGCCGAGGCGGGCGAGCTCGGGTACGTCCCAGTGGAGTTTGATGCGCCGGATCATCTCCGCAGCGTAGGGACCCCAGTCGTACCAGGTCGTGTCGAAGGAGAGCGGGCCGGAATCCACGAAGCCGCCGTCGAGATTGGCCGAGGGCGAACCCCCTTCGCCGCCAACCGTCCCGCGCGCCGCCTCCTGGATCGCCCGATCCAGGCCGGCCAGCTTCGAGATCTCACGCGGGCCTCCCGTGGCCTGCGGCTGGAGGTTCGGGAATTCAGACGGCTTCTGGTCGGAAGGCGCAGCCTTGTCGGCGCTCGCCTGGCGCTCCGCCTCGCCCGTGGCACCGCGGCGGGCGGGCGCCTGCGTGCCGGGAACGCGCGGAGCGCGCGGCCCGGGCGCCAGGCCCGCCACACCCGGGGCCGGGGGTACGAATGGCGTGTCCGCCTTGGGCCGCGACGGATCTCCCCCTCCCGCTCGGCGGTCGGCATCGGAAAGGGGCGAGCGCTTGGGATTCGTCCGCGCCGGCCCCGGCAGATCCTGAAAGTTTATGGGAATCGGGCTTTCGTCCTTATCGGGGGGCGCAAGCGCGGCAAAGAGGCCCTGGCCCGCCGGCACCGGAGCGGGGGCGACGATCAGGACCACCAGAAGGAGGACGTGGAACAAGAGCGCGAGCAGGAGCGCCCGCTCGATCGGAAATGCGCTCGTGGGCCTCTCCTCGAGGCCCGCGAGTTCGTCCAGCGTGCTGTGCGCCGTCAGCGGAGCCGTGGACCGGTCGGCCAGCGGCGGGGGGCTCTGTCCGGGGTCCAGGGCGAGCATCGAAGTCTGGGTCGCGGCGCTGCGGGCCGGCTCCCTGGCGGGGCCGCCACGGCTGGCCAGGTCGCCCAGCATGCTGTGCACCGGAGGGCCGTCGTCGGGGGCCTCGCCCGCGACCGAGTCCGGGCCGTTCGAGTCCTCGTTGCCGCCGAACAGCCGCCACCTTCGGCGCTTGCCGATCGCCGCAATGGAGCTGCGCTCGAACGGCAACTGCTCCTGTTCGTCGGACTCGGACACGCAGCTCTCCCCCGGGCGCGTGATGCGCCACTAAAGCCGTAACACCGACCGTCTCGCCGGGATTCTCAGGATTGTAGAGGCCGCCTTGGCGCCAGCAGCGCCGGCCCACTCCCCCTTTCGGCCCCGCCATGGCTAACGAGCCTCGGCACGGGGTCGTTACAGCCGGACGAGCCGCCCCCTGGGCCTGTGGCGAGTCCTGCGGGGGTTCTGATATAAACCGCCTGTTTCGGTGTATTGCGGGCTCGGCCCGCTTTTTTGTTCGATGAAAACGCTCTTGGGTGAAAAAACGACCCTCGAAATCGGGGCCATCGCGCGGGAGAAGGGTTGCCGGCTGCTCGCGATCGAAGCGGGCGGGGCCGGTCGCTCCACCGTGCTCCGGCTCGTGCTCGAACGCGAAGACGGCTCGGCCGTGACGGTCGAGGACTGCGAGGCCGTGTCGCGGGACGCCTCGGCGGTACTCGACGCTTCGGACGAGATCGCCCACAGCTATACCCTCGAGGTCTCCTCGGCGGGTCTGGACCGCAAGCTCTACTCGCTCGCAGATGCCGCGCGGTTCGTCGGTCAACGGGTTCGCGTCAAGACGGACGACCCCGTGACGCCCCGAGTGCTGCCCTCCAAGAACGGGCGGCTTCCCGCGATCTCACCGGCCCGGAACTTCGCCGGAAGGCTCGAGAGCGTCGAGGGAGACGTGCTCACGGTCGTTGATGAGGCCGACCGCAAAATCTATAATGTCCGTTTCGGCGATATTCGGCTCGCCAGGCTGGAGTTTGCCTGGCCGGCGCGGGGCGACAGGAGAGCGGGTTCATGATCATCGATCCGTCGGTCATCCGACAGGTTTCGCGCGAGAAGGACATCGACGCCGAGAAGATGTTCGGCGCGCTCGAGGAAGCCATGTCCTCGGCCGCCCGCAAGTACTACCACGACAAGGCGATGGTCACGCTGATCGACCGGCAGACGGGCGCCATGACCGTCTACTCGCCCCGCACGGTCGTCGCCGAGCTCGACACGGAGTCCGAGGAGCCGCCGCCGCAGGTCCTGCTCGACGAGGCGAAGGCCCTGATCGCCGAGAAGGGCACGAGGGCGGAGGTTCGCGTCCTGCGACCGGGCGCCGAGGGAGAGTCCGCCGTCGAGGTACACGACGTCCAGTTGAACGACGAGGTCCGCATCTACCGCGAAGCCATGGGCCTCGGGCGCATCGCCGCGCAGACCGCCAAGCAGGTGCTCTACCAGAAGGTGCGCGAGGCCGAACGCGACAACGTTTACAACGAGTACTTTCCCAAGCTCGGGGAATTGATGAACGGCACGGTCAAGCGCTTCGAGCGCGGCGACATGATCGTCGACCTCGGTAAGTCGGAGGCGATCATCCCGCGCGACCAGCAGTCCCGCGCCGAACGTTACGGCCAGGGCGAGCGGATCCGCGCCATCCTTTACGAAGTGCACAAGAACCCCAAGGGCCCCCAGCTCGTTCTCTCGCGCACGGATCCACGCCTGCTCATCCGGCTCTTCGAGATGGAGGTTCCCGAGATCTACGACGGCACGGTCGTGATCAAGGGTGCCGTCCGCCAGCCGGGCGAACGGGCGAAGGTCGCCGTGCGCTCGCGCGAACGGGACGTGGACCCCGTTGGAGCCTGCGTCGGCATGCGCGGCAGCCGGGTCCAGTCGATCATGCGCGAGCTCCACGGGGAGAAGATCGACGTGATCCTCTACTCGGACGACCTGATCACGTTCGCGCAGAACGCTCTCGCCCCCGCCAAGATCACGCGCGTCTCGCCGATCCATCACGAGGACGGCGCGATGAGCCTCGACTGCGTGGTCGAAGACGACCAGCTCTCGCTGGCGATCGGCAAGAAGGGCCAGAACGTGCGCCTCGCCTCGGCGCTGATCGGCCTGAAGATCGAGATCAAGGGCGAGAGCGAAGTCAAGGGTGAGGTGGCGCAGGCCCTCTCGCGAATGCTCGAGGCGTCGCGGCGCCGCCAGACTCCCGTCGCCGAGATTCCCGGCGTGGGCGAGAAGACCGCGGAGCGCCTGGTCGAAGCCGGCGTCGCGACGCTCGGCGACCTGATCGAGAAGTCGGCCGCCGAGCTCGCGGAGATCCCGGGCATCGGAGACAAGTCCGCCGAGAAGATCCTCGAGGCCGCGCGCGCGGCCGAGCAGAGTCTGTCCTCCGAGGAGGAGGAAGAGACCGAGAGCGAAGAGGAGTCCGCGACCGAAACTCCCGAAGAGACGGGCGTGAGGGAGTAGAGCGAGCACAATGGGAAAGATCCGCGTCGAAGAGCTCGCCGCCCAGATGGGCATCGGCAGCAAGGAAGTCCTCTTCCTGCTCCAGTCCATCGGCGTCGACGTCAAGTCACCCCAGGCGGCGCTCGACGAGTCGACGGTGCTGGCAATCCTCCAGGGCCGCACGCATGCGCCCAAGCAGTTGATCGTCCGCGACACCGAGACTCGGGCCGCGAGGCCACAGAAGAGCGCCCTGAACCGCATCAAGATCGTCGAGAAGCCGGTCGGCCCGGCAGCCGGTGAAGCGACCGCCGAGGTCGAGCCTGCTCCCGCGCCTGCTCCGGCGGCAGTCCGCCGTGCCGCTGCAGCCGAGGCCAAGGCCGCCAAGGCAGCCGAGCCCGCCAGGACCGCGGTCGTGCCGGTCGAGCCCGAGGCGGAGGCCCCGAAGCCGGCCGCTCCACCCCTGCCCCGCAAGATCGTTCTTCCTCCGCGGCCGGTCGTTCCGCCGCGTCCCTCGGGTCCGGCGGCGGGCACGACCCGCCCGGCAGGTCCGGCGGTCCGCCCGATGGGCCCCGCCGCCGGCAGGCCGATGGGTCCCGCAGCCGGACGACCGACGGGGCTGCGGCCCTCGGGCCCCTCGGTCTATCGCCCGACGCCCGGAGGACCGGGGGCGCGGCCCCTCGGCGGTCCGCCGCGGCCGGGGGCCCCGGCCGGGCGCACGACGGCCCCGCTCTCCGAGCGCGGACCCGCCAAGCGCAAGAAGGACGACAAGGAAGAAGCCAAGAAGACGGCCGCCGGCAAGCGCGGCGCGCGCCCCAAGATCACGGTCGCCGACGAGGTGGACCTGCGTGAGTTCGTCGGCACCTATCAGGAAGACACGTACTCGGACATCTCGCTTCCGCTGATCGAAAAGACCGGCGCCGAAGACACCGAGGCTCCGGCCCAGGCGCGGCCCGCGTCCAAGTCCGCCATCCGCCGCGCTGCGAAGGAGACCCGGGCGCACGACTCGGGCAAGCTGCTCGAGTTCAAGAAGCCGGCGCCCACGGGCCCCGTGTTCTTCACCGAGGGCGTCACGGTCAAGGAGCTTTCCGAAAAGCTCGGCGTTCTGGCCCGGGACATCCAGCGGCTCCTCATGCAGCGCGGCGTGCTGGCCACGGTCAACCAGACCCTCGACGCCGCGACCGCCGTGCAGATCGCCAAGGAGATCGGCGTCGAAGCCGCGGTCGTGTCCTTCGAGGAGGAGCTGGATCTGTCGCGCTCCGCCCGCGGGACCACCGAGGGCGGCTCCGGCGCGCCCCGGGTTCCCCGCGCGCCCGTCGTAACCGTGATGGGCCACGTCGATCACGGAAAGACCTCGTTGCTCGACGCGATCCGGCAGACCAACGTCGCGGCGGGCGAGGCCGGCGGGATCACGCAGCACATCGGCGCCTACCGGGTCCAGGCGCACAACAAGCCCATCGTTTTCCTGGACACTCCCGGCCACGAGGCGTTCACCTCGATGCGCGCGCGCGGCGCGAAGGCGACGGACATCGTCGTGCTCGTCGTGGCCGCCGACGACGCGGTCATGCCGCAGACGATCGAGGCGATCGACCATGCCCGGGCCGCCAAGGTTCCGATCGTCGTCGCGATCAACAAGATCGACAAGTCGAACGCGAACGTGGATCGCGTGAAGAAGGAGCTCGCCGACCACGGCGTCCTGCTGGAGGCCTGGGGCGGCGACACCCCCGCGGCGGAGATCTCGGCCCTGAAGAAGCAGGGCATCGATCACCTGCTCGAGCTCATCCTGCTCGTCGCCGACATGCAGGAGCTCACGGCCCCCGCCGCCGAGGAAGCGCGGGGCGTCGTCCTGGAGGCTCGTCGCGAGGCGGGCCGGGGCAACGTGGCGACGGTGCTGGTCCAGGGCGGAACGCTCAAGGTCGGCGACGTGTTCTTCGCGGGTTCGGTGTTCGGACGCGTGCGCTCGATGCAGGACGACCACGGGGCCAAGGTCGCCGAGGCCGGGCCTGCGACGCCGGTCGAGGTCACGGGCTTCGAGGACCTTCCGCAGGCGGGTGACACCTTCCAGGTCGTCGAGGACGAGGCGAAGGCGCGCTCGGTCGTTTCGTACCGCCAGCTGAAGGATCGCGAGAAGGCGATGGCCGCGTCGTCGCGTCTCTCGCTCGAGCAGCTCTTCAGCAAGATCCAGGAAGGCAAGATCAAGGACCTCCCGATCATCCTGAAAACCGACGTCTCGGGTTCGATGGAAGTGCTGTCCCAGTCGATCAAGGGACTCGCCAACGACCGGGTCAAGGTTTCCCTCCTGCACGCGGGGGTCGGCGCGATCAACGTCAACGACGTGCTGCTTGCCTCCGCTTCGGGGGCGATCATCATCGGATTCAACGTGCGGCCGGAGAAGAAGGCGGCCGAGGAAGCCGAGAAGGCCGGCGTGGACGTCCGGCTCCACACCGTCATCTACAACGTCACCGACGAGATCAAGAAGGCGATGGAAGGCCTCCTCGACCCGACGCTCAAGGAGGTCGTGAAGGGCCGCGCCGAGGTCCGGAACACGTTCAAGGTCCCGAAGTTCGGCGTGGTCGGCGGCTGCTACGTGACCGAAGGATCGATCCCCCGCAGCGCGCAACTTCGCCTGCTGCGCGACAACCGCGTGATCCACGAGGGCAAGGTCGGGTCGCTGCGCCGCTTCAAAGACGACGTCTCGGAGGTCAAGCAGGGCTTCGAGTGCGGCATCGGCCTCGAGCGCTACCAGGACATTAAGGTCGGCGACATCATCGAGGCATACCAGATCGAGAAGGTCGCCGGCGTCATGTAGCTGTCAGCCGTCAGCGGTCCGTCCTCGGCCCGCGGGCGACCGCAGGTTTCGCCAGGGCCGAGAGCGGAGAGCCGAGAGCGGACAGCGTTTCCCATGGTCATCGCCTACGCGCTCTTCGATCTGCACCTGCCGGGATGCCGCGGACTGAAAGAGAAGCGGATGATCGTCAAGAGCCTCAAGACCCGCCTCCGCAACGACTTCTCGATTTCGGCCGCCGAGGTCGGCGATCAGGATCTCCTGCAGAGGGCCTCGATCGGGGTGGCCGCCGTGGGGCCGGACCAGGTGCCGCTGGACGCGCTGCTCCAGCACGTTCTGCGCTTCGTCGAAGAGAATCTGGATGGAGAGATTCTCGCCTACCGCAACGAGTTCATTCATGTCTAGCCGTACGCCCGAGCGGCCTTGAAAAAGGAATCCCGCCGCAGCCAGCGCGTCGCCGACCTCGTCCGGGCCGAGCTGTCGCTGCTCATCCTGACCGAGGCCCACGACCCGGACCTGCGGCGCGCCACGATCACCGACGTCGAGATGCCGCCGGATCTGAGGTCGGCGAGGGTCTACTTCTCGTGTCTCGGTGGCGACGAGGAGCGCGAGAAGACGGCGGAGGCTCTGCGCCGGGCCGCCGGATTCCTGCGGGGAGAGGTCGGCCGGCGCTGTCAGCTGCGCTTCGCGCCGGAGCTGCACTTCATCGCCGACCGTTCGCTCGAGCGCGGCGCACGCATCGAGGAGTTGCTGAGCCAGGTCCTGCCCCCGAAGGGAGAGGACCCGTGACCGCGTCCGATCCGCTCCAGCGCGGCTGTCTCTTCCTGCTCGACAAGCCCGAAGGCCTGACCTCGCACGACGTCGTCGAGCGCGTGCGCAAGGCCACGGGCGTGGCGCGCATCGGCCACAGCGGGACGCTCGACCCGACGGCAACCGGCCTGCTCCTTCTCTGCGCCGGCGGCGCCGCTCGCCTCCAGGGCTTCTTCACACTGATGGACAAGGCGTACGAAGGTGTCATCCAACTCGGACGCGCCACGGCGACCTACGACCGCGAGGGGGAAGCGGTGGGGCCCGACCGCGACGCGTCCGGTGTCACGCCGGAGCTCGTCGAGGCGGCATGCGCCCCGTTCCGCGGCGAGTTCCTCCAGTCCCCGCCGCCCTATTCCGCCAAGAAGGTCGGCGGCAGACGGTTCTACGAGATGGCCCGCAAGGGCGAGGCCGTGCCCTCGCTGCCGAAGAAGGTTCGCGTCTCCCACCTGGCCTTCGGCGAGCCTCAGAGCGGCCGCCTGCAGTTCTCCATCGCGTGCTCGTCGGGAACCTACATCCGGTCGATCGCCCACGATCTCGGCGAGAAGCTCGGCTGTGGCGCGCACCTGGCGGCGCTGCGGCGCACACGGATCGGGGAATTTCGGGTCGAGGACGCGGTTGCGCTCGAGCGCTTCGAGAACATGTCGCGGGACGAGCGGCTCGCCGCCCCGCATGCCGTCCCGCTGTCGCGGGTTCCCTTTCCGTTTCCCCGCGTGCAGCTGGCCTCGCTCGAAATCTGGAAGATCCGCCGCGGGCAGTCCGTCCCCGCCCGGGGGGTCGTGGCGCGGGAGGGAGACTGGGTTGCCCTGGTCGGGGCCTCCGACGACATGCTGGCTCTCGGGCAGGTCAGCCCGATCGGCGACCGCGGGGTCGCGCTGATCAAGCCCCGGATCGTGCTGGCGTAGCCGCCGGCTGTCTAAGTCTTTGTCCGGCTGAGAGCTGAGAGCGCAGAGCTGACAGCTCCCCGGGACCTGTGGTAGGCTGCGCGGCTTATTAAAAGTAGTGAGGATCTAGAGTCGTTTGGAGGCTGAGTGAACGTCACCGAATACGAGTCCGGCAAGCCCGAGATCGTCAAGAAGTACCGGACGCACGACACCGACACGGGTTCCCCGGAGGTCCAGGTCGCGCTGCTGACCAACCGCATCGCCTACCTGACGGAGCATTTCCAGTCGAACGCGAAGGACCACCACTCGCGCCGCGGTCTGCTTCAGATGGTCGGGCGCCGGCGCCGGCTCCTGGAGTATCTGCGGAACGAGGACGTCGATCGCTACCACAAGCTGATCGAGCGTCTCGGTCTCCGGAAGTAAGTCCGTCCGGCACCGGGGCGAGGCGGCCGCGGCAACGCCGCGGGGCCGCGCCGACTCTCGAGCCGAGAACGGCCGTCCTCGGGTGCCAATCACAAGAAGGGTAAAGACCATGATCGACCAGATCACCATCCCGGTCGGCTCGAAATCCATGGAGATCCAGATCGGCAAGCTCGCCAAGCAGGCCGACGGGGCCGCCGTCGTGCGCTTCGGCGACACGGTCGTGCTCGCCACCGCCGTCTTCGGCAAGGAGCCGAAGGAGAACGCCGAGTTCTTCCCCCTCACCGTCGACTACCGCGAGCCCACCTACGCCGCTGGCCGAATCCCCGGCGGCTGGTTCAAGCGGGAAGGCCGGCCCACCGAGAAGGAGATCCTGACCTCGCGGCTGATCGATCGGCCCATGCGGCCACTCTTCCCCAAGGGCTTCAATCACGAAACCCAGATCGTGGCGTTCGTGCTCTCGGCCGACGGCCAGAACGATGCGGATATCCTCGCCATCAACGGCGCTTCCGTCGCGCTGACCTGCTCCACCATTCCCTTCTATTCGCCGGTCGGGGCCGTGCGCGTGGGCCGGGTCGACGGGAACTTTCTCCTGAACCCGACCAACGCCGAGCGCGACAAGTCGGACCTCGATCTCATCGTCTGCGGCACGGATGACGCCGTGTGCATGGTCGAGGGCGGATCGCGCGAGGTCTCCGAGCAGACGCTGATCGACGCAATCCTCTTCGGCCATGCGGCCGTGCGTCAGATCGTCGGCGCGCAGGTCCTGCTCCAGCAGCGCGGCGGCTTCCAGAAGCCGCACTGGCAGGCTCCCGAGGCGTATCCGGCCAGCGTCTTCGCCGAGGTGCGCAAGGCGTGGCAGGAGCCGATGATGGCCGCCATGACGATGAAGAACAAGATCGCCTCGTACGCCGAGATCAAGGCCGTCAAGAAGGCCGCCGTCTCGCTCGTCCCCGAAGCGGAGGCGGAGCGCCGCAAGCACGTCGCCAGGGCCGCGGACGATCTCGTCAAGGTCCTGACCCGCGAGACGATCCTCGCCGGCAGGCGGCTCGACAGCCGGGAGTTCGCCCAGATCCGCCCGATCACCTGCGAGGTCGGCCTGCTGCCGCGTACGCACGGCTCCGCGCTCTTCACGCGGGGTGAGACGCAGGCCCTCGTGACGGCGACCCTCGGCACCTCCGACGACGCCCAGATCATCGAGGAGTACGAGGGCGAGAGCGAGCACACGTTCCTGCTGCACTACAACTTCCCGCCGTTCTCGGTCGGCGAGACGAAGTTCATGCGCGGGCCCTCGCGCCGCGACATCGGGCACGGGAATCTGGCGCGCCGATCCCTCGCGCCAATGCTGCCCTCCGAGGACGCCTTCCCGTACACCGTCCGGATCGTCTCCGACATCCTCGAGTCCAACGGCTCCTCCTCCATGGCCACCGTCTGCGGTGGCACGCTGGCGCTGATGGACGCGGGCGTTCCGATCAAGGCGCCCGTTGCCGGCGTGGCGATGGGACTCGTGTCCGACGGCGACCGCTTCGCAGTCCTCACGGACATTGCCGGCCAGGAGGACCACTACGGAGACATGGACTTCAAGGTCGCCGGATCGCGCGCGGGCATCACCGCCCTCCAGATGGACATCAAGATCAAGGGACTGCGCCGCGACATCCTCGAGAAGGCCCTCGAACAGGCGCGCCTGGGGCGCCTCCACATCCTGGCGGAGATGGCCTCCGCCCTCGAGAGCCCGCGCCCGAACATCTCGCGCTACGCGCCGCGCATCTTCACGATCCAGATTCCCAAGGATCGCATCCGCGACGTGATCGGCTCGGGCGGCAAGACGATCCGCTCGATCATCGAGTCCACGGGCTGCAAGATCGACGTCGAAGACTCGGGCAAGGTCTCCATCGCCTCCTCCGACGAGGCGGCAGCGATGAAGGCGATCGAGATCATCGAGGGCCTGACCCAGGAGCCGGAGATCGGCAAGGTCTACCGGGGCAAGGTGAGGCGGGTCGAGGCCTACGGCGCGTTCGTCGAGATCCTCCCGGGCCAGGACGGGCTCGTCCACATCTCCGAGCTCGCTCCCTACCGCGTGCGCCAGACGACCGACGTCGTCAAGGAGGGCGACGAAGTCACCGTCAAGATCATCGCCGTCGACCCGATGGGCAAGATCAAGCTCTCCCGCAAGCAGGCCCTCTCCAAGGAGGAGCTCGATGCCGAGATGGCTCTGGCTCCGGTCGGCGCCCCCGGCGAAGACGAGGGCCGCGACGAGTTCCCGCGCGGCGGCGGCGGCCAGGGCGAGCACCGCGGCCACTTCAACCGCGACCACCGGGGGCCGAGGGGACCGAGAAAGTAGACTTCCGGATTCGGACCCGGGCGCGGCGCTGGCCGCGCCTTTTCATTTGAGCTGGATCTGTACGCGCGACCACCAGGAGGGCTGCGGCGGGCCCGGGAACTTCGCCGCGCTCAACTCCGGCGCCACACAGCGCGCGACCGCCGTCTCGGGCCCCACCAGCACCTCTTCGGCCTCTCCCGAGCGGCTGATGCGCACCACGGCGTCGAACCCGATCTGTTCTTCCTTCGGGACGTCTCTCGCGCACCGCTGCACGACCGCCGGCAGCCAGCGATCGAGACTCGACAGGAACGCCACCTCGTAGCGCCGGCCGGCCGGCGTCTCGGCGTTCTGCTCGGCCGTCTCCCGGGCGAGCGTGAAGCTCGTGTGCTTCGGCTCTTCGGCGAGGGCGCGGCATGCCAGGGCGCCGCAGAGCACGATGGAGGCTGCCCGGGCCCGGCGAGCGGCCATCAGTACGGCATCTCCTCGTCCTCGAGGCCCAGCACGTGGCCGATCTCGTGGACGACGGTGTCCCGGATCTCGCGCACGGCTTCGCCGCGGGTCTCGCAGAGGCGCAGAATCGGCCCCCGGAAGATCGCGATCTGGGCGGGCAGGCTCGTGACCGTCGCCTGGCGATCGAAAAACGGCACGCCGCGAAAGATCCCGAGCATCTCCTCCTCGTCGGGGGTGTCGGATTCGTCGTAGTCCTCCGCCGTCGGCTCGTCCTCGACCACCACGACGGCGTTGGCGAGGTATCGCCGGAATGCCTCGGGCACGGAGGCAAGCGCCTCCTCGACGTAGGACTCGAACTCCTCGGCCGAGATGCGTCGCGCGCTCATCGCGAGAGAAAGAGCCTCTCGAAATTCGCCGTGGTCGCCTCCCCCACGGCATCGAGGCTCGCCTGCTTGACCTCGGCCAGCCGGCGCGCGGTCTCGACCACGAAGGCGGGCTCGCAGGGTTCGCCACGGTGCGGCACGGGGGCGAGGAACGGCGTGTCGGTCTCGACGAGCATGGCCGCGAGAGGGAGGCCGGCCGCCGCCGCGCGAATGTTGTCGGCCGCCCGGAACGTGATCATGCCGGAGAAGGAGACGAGGTACCCGAGGTCGAGGACCTTCTGCCCGTACTCCGCGTTTTCGGTAAAGGAGTGGAAGACACCCGCATGCTCCCGCGCACCCTCGCGCGCCAGGATCGCCAGCATCTCGGCCCCACTCTCCCGATTGTGAAGGAGGGCCGGCAGACCGAGCCGGCGGGCGCAGTCGAGCATCCACTCGAGGACCTCGATCTGCTTGACGCGCGGCGAGTGGTCGTAGTGGAAGTCGAGACCGATCTCGCCGATCGCGGCGACCCCCGGGAGCCGGGCCAGACCCTCGAAGGCGGCTCCGTCGCGAGCCGGATCGAAATCCTTCGCCTCGTGGGGGTGAATGCCCACGGCCGCGAGCACGCCCTCCCGACCGCTCGCGAGCGCCGCGGCCTGCGCCGAATCGGCCAGGGTCGTCCCCGGCACCAGGAAGCGCGTCACGCCGGCCGCCCTGGCCCGCGCCATCAGCGCGTCGGCGTCTCCTCCCAGCTGCAGATGACAGTGGCTGTCGGCGAATTCCACCGGGTCACGACTCATGACTCGCGACTCGCGACTACTTGACCTTGCTTCCGGCCGGCACGTCGGCGGGCACGTCGAGCAGCACGGGTGCGCCCGCCTCTCCGACCGAAGCGGCGAGCACCATGCCGTTGGACTCGACGCCCATGAGCCTGGCGGGCTTGAGGTTGGCAACGATCACGACGTTGCGGCCCACGAGCGCCTCGGGCTCGTACACGGCGGCGATACCGGCCACGATCTGGCGCCGCTCGTCGCCGAGATCGACCTGCAATCGCATCAGCTTGTTCGATTTCGGCACGCGCTCGGCGGCAACGATCTTCGCCGTGCGCAGGCGCACCTTCTGGAAGTCCTCGATCCCGATGCGATCATCGACCGGAGTGGCGGGGGCAGACGCGGCCGGGCCGTTGGGGTTGGGGGTTTCCGTCATGGCGGCATCCTTCTCCTTGAAGTACACGGCGGCATCGACGCGGGGAAAGAGGGCGGGCGCCTCCGGCATCGGCGTCGAGAGAGGCAGCCTGCCCCAGGCCAGGTCCGCCGGCAAGGGATCGGCGGCCGGCAGGGCGAACGTCTCGAAGATCCTCCGGCTGATGGCCGGCAGAAAGGGCGAGAGCATGACGGCGCAGAGGCGCACACCCTCGGCGGCGGAGGCGAGCACTCGATGGAGCCTCGCGGACCCCGCGCCCTCTTCCTTTCGGATCTTCCACGGCTCCTGCGATACCACGTAGCCGTTGACGGCGGTCAGCAACTTCCACACCGCCTCCAGCGCCCGGTTGAACTGGCACTCGCCCATCGCCCCGCGCCAGTCGGCCTGCGCCGCCGCGGCAGCGGTGAAGACCTCGCCGTCGTTCGGAAGCCCGTTCGGCGTCCCGCCGAAGGACTGCCGGCAGAGGGCCGCCACGCGCGAAACCGTGTTGCCGAGGTCGTTGGCGAGATCGGCGTTGTACCGCGTCAGGAACGCCTCGTCCGAGAAGTTCGCGTCCTGGCCGAAGGCCATCTCCCGCAGCAGGAAGTAGCGCAGCGAATCCGCCCCGAAGTCGGCGACGAGCTGGTCGGGCCGCACGACATTGCCCACGGATTTCGAGACCTTCTTCGCGTCCCGCAGCCACCAGCCATGGGTCCACACCGTCGTCGGCAGCGGCAGGCCGGCCGAGAGCAGGAAGGCCGGCCAGTAGACGGTGTGGAACCGCAGGATGTCCTTGCCGATGAAATGGACGCGCTCGGCGTCCGGATGGTCCCAGAACTCCCGGTAGCGCTCCGCCTCCGGGGATCCGAACCCGAGTGCCGAGATGTAGTTGGTGAGCGCGTCGAGCCAGACGTAGACGACGTGACCCGGATGCCCCGGGAACGGGATCCCCCACTGCACCTTGGACCGGGAGACGGAGAGATCGTTCAACCCGCCTTTGACGAACGAGACCATCTCGGCGAGCCGGCTCTCGGGCCGCACGAACTCCGGGTGGCGCTCGTAGTGCTCGAGCAGGGGCGCCGCGTACTTCGAGAGGCGAAAGAACACGTTCTCCTCGGACTCCCAGACCGTCGCCTTGCCGTGGACCGGGCATCGCTTTTCCGCATCGAGCTCCTTCTCCGTGTAGAAGGCCTCGCAACTGGCGCAGTACCACCCCTCGTGTTTCGCGGTGTAGAGGTCGCCGGCCGCGGCGATGCGCGCGATGAGGGCCTCGACCCCCCTGCGGTGGCGGGCCTCGGTCGTCCGGATGAAGTCGTCGTTGCGAATCTCGAAGGTGCGATAGAGCTGGCGGTAGCGCTCGACCACGCGGTCCGCGAGCGCAAGGGGCGCGACTCCCAGCGCCGCGGCCGCCTTCTCGATGTTCTGTCCGTGCTCGTCGGTGCCCGTGAGGAACCGCGTCTTCTCGCCGGCCAGGCGCCGGAACCGCGTGACCACGTCCGTCACGACCGTCGTGTAGATGTGCCCGATGTGGGGCAGATCGTTGACGTAGTAGATCGGAGTCGTCGCGTAGAACGTCTTCATGCGGAACGCGAAAGATATCTCAGAAAGAATCGGACGCGATCCCGCCTCACAGCAGCCCCGATTCCCGGAACGACACGCAGCCTTCCCGCCCCACGACGATGTGATCGAGCAGGCGCACGCCGACCGCCTCGGATGCGGCCGCGAGCCGCCGCGTGAACTCCCGATCCTCCCGCGAAGGGGTCGGGTCTCCGGAGGGATGGTTGTGGTACAGGATCACGGCTGCCGCCTTGCCAACGAGCGCGCGCCGCAGGATCTCGCGGGGCTCCACGACCGCTCGATCGAGCGTCCCTCGGTAGATTTCCGGATCGTTCTTCAGGAGCCGGTTGCGCGCGTTCAGGTAGAGGGCCCCCGTCCGCTCCTGCGCGTCGTCCGCCTGCGCCTGCCGCAGGAAGTCCTTGACGAGCCGCGGCTCGTTGAGAAGGTCGCGGCCCGCCAACGTCTCCGCCGGCAGCCGCCGCGCGATCTCGATGGCCGCAACGATCGCCGAGGCGCGCGTGGGACCGATTCCGCGCTCGTCGGCGAGTTCCGGCGCCGAGACTCCGGCGAGGCCGATCAGGCCTCCGCGGTCCGCGAGGAGGCTGCGGGCCCGGTCGAGAGCGCTCTCGCCGGGAATCCCCGTCCGCAGCAGGAGCGCCAGGAGTTCCTCGTTCGTGAGGGCGCCCGACCCGAGACGCAGGAGCCGCTCTCGGGGCCGTTCATCGGAGGGCAGGTCGCAGATGCGAAAAACGCGACGCGTGGATTGCTCGGTCATGGTGTGTCGCCGGCGAGGACCGCCCGCGGCTCGGTGAGAACGACGGAATCATAGCCGATTCCGGATTCCGCAATCTCCCTACCGTCCCCCCGGCACCAGGACGATCTTTCCGTGCTGCTTCCCGGACTCCATCAGGCTGTAGGCGGCCGCGGCCTGGGAGAGCGGAAGGACACTGTCGATGCGCGGCCGGAGCTTGCCCGCGGCGACGGCCGCCAGCAGCGCCCGGAACTCGCGATCGTTGGCCATCGTCGAACCCAGGATGGTGATCTGCTTCCAGAAAATGAGGCGCATCTCCTCCTTCGGATTTGGCCCCGACGTCGCACCGCACGTCACGATGCGTCCGCCCCGGGCGACCGCCTTGAGCGAGCTCGTCCACGTGGCCTCTCCAACCGTGTCCACGACGACGTCCACGCCCCGCTTCCCGGTGTGCCGCCGTGCGGCCGCAACGACGTCCTCGGTTCGGTAGTCCACGACGAGCTCCGCCCCCGCCTCGCGTGCCTGGCGCATCTTCTCCTCGCCGGAAGTCGTCGCCAGGACCCTCGCCCCGCACAGCAGCGCAATCTCCAGGGCGGCTCCGGCCGCGCCCCCGCCGACGCCGTGGACCAGGACCGTTTCGCCGGGCCGCACGGCCGCGCGTCCGACGATCATGCGCCACGCGGTCTGGTAGGCCAGCGGAAACGCCGCCGCCTCGGCAAAGGACATGCCCTCGGGGATGGAAAACGCATTGCGCGCGGGGACCACGATTCTTTCCGCGAAGGTGCCCGCCACATGCTCGCCGAGAATCCGGTACGAGACACAGAGGCTCTGCTCTCCGGCGCGGCAGTACTCGCATCCGCCGCAATAGAGCCCGGGCTGCAGCAGCACGCGCCCGCCCGGGACGAGCGCGGTCACTCCCTCGCCCACGGCATCGACCACGCCCGCGCCGTCGCCTCCCGGTATCTGAGGCAACGGCACGTCGGGAATCCCGTTGCGCACGAAGATGTCGAGATGGTTGAGCGCGGCGGCCCGCAGCTCCACACGCACCTCGCCCGGCCCCGGCGAAGGCTCGGGCCTCTCGCCGTACTGGAGCACCTCGTTGCCCCCGTGCTGCGTGAAGTAGATGGCCTTCATGACGTATTCGAATTTCGAAAGTCGAATCTCGAAATTATCACTTGAGGTACCCCAGGCTCCTCAGCCTCTCCAGGTACTCCCGGTCGCTCTGGGGTGGCGCCGTGGCGGCGGGGACGAGGCGCGGCCCGTACGTCGCCACGGTCACCGATTCCATGGAACCGTACGCGAAGAGGTTCGCCACGGGCCGGCCCTCGAGATCCCGCGCCGCGGGCACGCCGGCCCGCGCGAGGATCGAGGGCGCCGCATCCTCCGGACGCATGCGCACGGTAATCGGGGAAGCGCCGGAGCCGTCGAAGACCACCATACGCCCGAGAGCCCGGGCCGAGGCCGGATGGCTGTCGGCAGCGAGCACCACGAGGACGATCTCCCCGCGCACCGCACGGTCCGCGCGCTCGGCGAGGGCCCGCTCGACGCCGTCGGCCGCGGCCCGGCGCAGCGCGGGCGCGTCGCGCGCGATGTCGCATCCCGGCAGGTATACGGTCGAGAGCCCGTACGCTCGCCCCGCGGCGGCGTCGAAGTAGCGCAGGGCGACACGGTCCGCGTCGGCGCCGTCGCGCGCCTCCGCGAATATCGTACGGTTCTCGATCACGGTCGCTCCCGGCCACGGCGAAGACGCCCACCACCCGACCGACAAGCTGGGGATGCCGGCGGAGGCGGAGACCTCCCAGAAATCCAGGCTCGATCGGTCCGCGTCCGACACTGGGGCATGGACGACCAGGCGCAGCGCGGGTCCGAGCCGCCGCAGGTACCACGACGTTCCAAACGGCGGCCGCAATGCCAGGCGCGAGCCCGCCGGGCGGACGCGAGCCAGAGCCCGCACGCCGTGCCGACGCGCGGAGACCCCGCTGGCCAGCGTCGTCCATATCTCGGGCGGCGACTCCCGCGCGGCCGGCCACCATCCGGTGGCGCCGCCGGAAAGGATCGCAGCGATGCCGGCCGGCCGACCCGGGCCGTCGAGGTCCAACCCGTCGACGGCCAGGACGACGATGGGGACCGGCCGTGGAGAAGGCTGCGGAGCCGGAACCGCCGGAGCTTCGTGGCGGGAGAAGAAGAGCAGGATCGCGACCAGCAGGCCGAGCGCGGCGGCCGCTGCAAAGCCCCTGCGGGCCGCGCGGCCCGGGAGCGCCCCCGATCGCGCGAAGGCCCTCGCGAGAAAGGCCAGCCGTACCGCAGCGGCGAGAAATGCTGCCGTCACGGCGACCGGAATGGCCCAGAGAAGGGCGCGCGCCGAGAGCTCTCGGCCGAGCCCGTAGGTTCCGGCAATCCACAGCCCGAACACGGCGGCGGCAGCGGCCAGGCCTGCTATGGTCGCGACGAGGCCCGGAGGACGGGCGCGGTCCGCCAGCCACGCGAGCACCAGCGCCAGCGCGGTGGCCGGGATCAGGTCCGCAACGAAGAGGTGAGCGAAGACGGGCGCGACGGACGCGAGAGACCCGAAGCCGGGCTCGCACGCCTCGACGGCGGCCACCGCGGCGAGCGCCGCCGCAAACGCTCCGATCAGGACGGCCGGGAGAAACGCCCCTCCCCGCCCCTCGAAGACGGAATGAAACAGCAGCCGGTCGACACGGCTCTCGAGGTACCCGAGCGTCTTGAGCCGGGCGCGCGCCTCCTCGAGGGTGGGAGGCGCCGTCATGCGCGGCGGTCCCGGACGACGCGGGCCAGATCGCCGAGCACCGCGGCGCGCTTTCCGAACGGCCGCAGCGACGCCAGGGCCGCATCGAGGAGCTCCACGACGAGCCGGCGCGAGGACTCCCGGCCGAGGACCGTGGCGAAGTTGGCGCGGTGCGCGTCGCGGCCGGCATCCTTGCCCATCTGCTCCGGGTCCCCCTCGAGGTCGAGCAGATCGTCGGTAATCTGGAAGGCGAGACCCAGGTTGCGCGCAAAGAGGGTCAGAGCGGTCAGAGCACTCTCCCTCGCGCCTCCGGCCAGGGCGCCGCCTCGCACCGCGGCGACGAAAAGCGCCCCGGTCTTGCGGGCGTGGATTGCCTCCAGGTCATCCAGCGTGATCGAGCCCGGGTCCGCCGCCAGATCGGCGGCCTGCCCGGCCGAGCAGCCGCCGGCGCCGACGGCTGCGGAGAGCTCCCGCACGATTCGCGCGCGAGCCGCGGCCGATAGCCCCGGCGCCGCGGCGACGATTTCGAAGGCCCGCGACAGCAGAGCCACCGCGGCGAGCTCCGCGGTGGCGACACCGTGGACGACGTGAAGGGCGGGCCTCCCGCGGCGCCGCCGGGCATTGTCCATCGACGGCAGGTCGTCGAGCACGAGGGAGGCCGCGTGCAGAAATTCGACGGCAACCGCCACTTCCGCGGATGTCGACACCGGCGCGCGCGCGAGCTCACCGGCTGCGAGCGCGGCGAGCGGTCGCAGGCGCTTGCCGGGGGACAGGGCGGCATCGGCGATCGCTCGGGACAGGTCCTCGGCTCCGGGAGCAGGGGGCGGGAGGTGACGCAACAACGCCGCCTCGAGCGAGGGACGGGCGGACGCCGCGAACCGCTCGAAGGGGCCTGCTCCCGCGGCGGGATCCCTCAGGGCGTCAGCCGCGAAAACTCGCCAGCGCCTCCGGCTCCGACTCATAGACGTCGAAGACGGTGATGAGCTGCGTGACCGTGAGGACGTCGTTGATCTTCGGGGGCAGGTGCAGGAGCTTGAGCTTTCCCCCCTTGTTGGTCACCGACGTGTAGCATCCGACCAGCTCGCCAATCCCGGAGGAATCGATCGTCGTCACGTCGTGCATGTCCACCAGGATGTGCTTCTTGCCCGAGTCGACGAGCTTGTTGATGGTCTCGCGCAGCTGCACGTCCCCCGCCCCGATGGTGATCTTGCCCTTGAGCTCGACGACCTGCACTCCGCCGGACTCGCGCACGTTCGTTTTCATGCTGGCTTCCCCTCCTTCTCTTTTACAGCTCCCAGATTCTTTTTCAAAACGATTTCCATTCCGCCGGCCGCGTGGCGCTGGAACCGCACGTCATCCATGAAGGTCCGCATGTAGAAGATCCCGCGCCCCGACGTCTTCAGCCGGTTCTCCGGGGACAGCGGGTCCGCCACCGCCCCCGGGTCGAACCCGGCCCCCTCGTCCCGGATCGAGATGGCGAGCGTGTCGCCCACCACATCCATCTCGAGGTGCACGTGTTTGGTGAGGTCCTGCCGGTTGCCATGCTTGATCGCGTTGGCGAGGGCCTCGCGCAGCGCCATGAGGATCCAGTGGCGCAGTTCCTCCGGGACCTCGCGCCCCTCCAGCAGCTTGGCGCACAGGTGCTGCGCCATTTCGATGTTCTCGAAACGGCTGGACAACGACATCCGGATCGGGCCGGCTTTGCTGGACGGTCGCACTGCGCTCATTCACGGACTTCGGGAGCCCGGCGGATCTTAGCAGGTTGGCGCCGCGGCACGGCAACCCCCAAAGAGGGCGGCCCTTCGGGCGCCCGAATTCCCCCATGCTACCCTCGTGCATGCGCTCGAAACGCCGCTCCATTGGCCTCGGAATCGCCTTTTCGGCGGTCCTGGCGGCGGGGTTTTCCGAGGTCCTGCCGGACCGTGTGGCCGAGTCCTCGCGCGCCGTCGAGGAGGTCCGGGGCCGCAAGTTCAGCCGCGCCGTTCCGGCCACCGAGATCGATGCGGCCGAGGCGCGCCGCATCATTCGGGCCAAGCTGGAGGAGGGGCTACCCGCATCCGCGGACGACTACCTCCGTTCCCTCTCGGTCCTCGGTCTCATCGATGAGGTCCCGGGGACCCTCGACCGCATCCTCGACCTCTACAACTCGCAGGTCATCGCCTTCTACGACCCGCAGCCCCGCCGGTTCTTCGTCGTGAAGGGGGCCGCCGGGGGGCTCGGCGGCGAACTGGCGGAGGCGGCCGGCCTGGCCGAAAGCATCGTCTACGCGCACGAGCTGACCCACGCTCTGCAGGACGACTCGCTGCAGCTCAACGAACGCATGCGGCAGTTGAAGGACGACAGCGACCGCGGCTTCGCCCTCCAATGTCTCCTCGAAGGGGAAGCGACGCTCGTGATGATCAAGGTCGCGCTCAAGGACATCCCCGGGGCGGATGCGCACGCGGAGGAAGAACTCGCTCCGCTGCTTTCCGCGGGGAGCCTCGAGCGCTCGAACATGCCCAAAGACGTTCCGCCGTACTTCGTGGACCAGCTCTTCTTCCCGTACGTCGAAGGGACCGCGTTCGTGCGGGCCGCCTTCAAGAAGGGCGGGTGGCCCGAAGTCGATCGTCTCTGGAGGAGCCCCCCCGAGTCGAGCGCGGAGATCCTGCACGGCAGCCCCTATCCTCCCGCCCGTGCAGGGCCTGCTGCCGGCGGGGGTCGCCGGGCCCTCTCCCGGCCAGCGCCTCGTCTATACGGACACGCTCGGCGAATGGACCCTGCGATTCCTGCTCGGGCGCGCGCTGCCCGAGGAAGAAGCGGCAAGGGCCGCCACCGGATGGCGCGGCGACCGGATCGCGTTCTTCGGATCCGGACGCACGATGGCCTACCTGTGGCGCATCCGGTTCGACGAGGGCCTCTCGGCCGCTCGCTTCGAAACGGCATTCCGAAGGGCGAGGGCGAGACGGCCCGTCACGCCGGCCGAGGCAATCGAGCGGGGAGGCCGGGACGTGGTGATCGCCTCCGGATTCGCGAAGGTGCCGGAGCTTCCATAGAGCGGCCTGTCCGGCCTGTCATCCCGACGCGGGTTCCCCTTCCGAGCCGTGGCGTGACTTCGAAGGGATCCCTGGCCCCACTCCGGATGACACCGGTCGCTCAGCGCTCCGCCGCGACCGCCTCGGCTCCCTCCACGCGGTTCTTCCCAGCCCGCTTGGCGCGATAGAGCGCCTCGTCGGCGGCCGCCACGAGCGCCTCGGGCGACGAGACCTCCCCCTCCCCCGTCGTGGCAACACCGAGGCTGATCGTGACGATGCCGGAGGGCGCACTCGGGTGGCGCGTGGCCAGGGCTTCCACGCGCGCGCGAAGCACCTCCGCCACCGCGAAGGCGCCGCGCGGGGGCGTCGACGGAAGAATTGCCGCGAATTCCTCGCCGCCGTACCGGGCGACGAGGTCGCCCGGCCGCGTCAGGGCTTCGCGAATCTCGCCGGACACGTGCCGGAGGCATTCGTCGCCCACCTGATGGCCGTAGGCGTCGTTGAAATCCTTGAAGTAGTCGATGTCGATCATGATCAGCGACAGGGGGAGATCGTCCCGCGTCGCCCGCCGCCACTCTCGCGCGAGGACCTCCTCGAACCGGCGCCGGTTCGCGATGCCGGTCAGTGGATCGATCTCGGAGAGTTGCTGGAGCTTCTCGTTGGCCTGCTCGAGCTGGAGCGTGCGTTCGGCGACCGTCTTCTCGAGCTCGCGCTCGCGGGCTCGCGCCCGGGCGGCTCGCACGCGGGCCGCGCCGAAACCCGCCAACACCAGGCCGACGGCGATGAGGCCGTAGAACCAGATGGTCTGGCGAAAATGGGGCCGCAGCGTGAAGCCGATCTGAGCGTCCTTCTCGCTCCACACGCCGTCGTTGTTGCACGCCCTCACCCGGAACGTATACGCCCCCGGCGGAATGTTGGTGTAGAAGGCGACGCGGCGCGGGCCCGCCTCGGTCCACTCCCGGTCGAAGCCCTCGAGCATGTAGCGGAATGCCACGCGGCCCGGGTCGACGAACGAGAGGCCGGCGTAGTGGAACTCGAGGTCGCCGCGTCCGGGCTCGAGCTCGGCTCCGGAGGCCCTCGGCAGGACGTGTCGGTCCACGAGCACCTGCTCGATCACGGCCGGCGGCGCCAGCGTGTTGGTGCGGATGCGGTCCGGGTCGATGACGACCGCGCCCTCGATCGTCGGGAACCAGAGCCGGCCATCGTGCGCCTTCCACCCGGCCGGCTGGGTGAAGCCACTGCACTCGGCCGAGCGCATGCCGTCGGCGCGGCCAAACGCCTGGGCGACGACCGTGTCGCGCTTGCCGTCGGCCAGGTCCTCGAGGTCCTGCCGGCGCACGCGCGAAATGCCGCGGCTGCAGCTCATCCAGAGATTCCCGCGGCCGTCCTCGAGGATCGCGTACTGGACGTCGTCGAAGAGGCCCTGCTTTCGCGTGAAACGGCTGAACTTCCCGTCCTTCAGCCGCGAGAGCCCTCCGCCGTCACTGCCGATCCAGAGGCAGCCATCGCCATCCTCATAGAGGGTCAGGACCGTGTCGTCGGCGAGCCCGTCCTTCGTCGTGAAGGACGTGAAGCGCCCATGGGAGAAGCGGGCCAGGCCCGCGCCCTCCGTGCCGACCCAGAGGTTTCCGTCCCGGTCCTCGAGGATCGCGAGCACGGTGGCTCCGGGCAAGCCTTCGCGCTTGCCGTAGGCGGTGAATCGTCCGTCTCGTTCCCGGGCGAGGCCTCCCGCGTCGGTGCCGATCCAGAGCGTGCCGGCACGGTCGCGGTAGAGGCACCGGATGATCTCGCTCGGCAGGCCGTCGCGCTGGTGGAACTCGCGAAACCTCCCGTTCTGGAGCACATCGAGGCCGTCGCCCCAGGTGCCTACCCACAGGCTTCCGGCGCCATCCTCGAACACCGAACGCACGAAGTCGCCGGAAAGACCCTCCTTTGAACCGAACGTCTCGAACTTTCCGTCCCGGAACCGGGAAAGCCCGGCGCCCCGCGTGCCGAGCCAGATGGCTCCCTCTCTGTCCTCGTACACCGTCCGCACGTGGTCGTTCGCCAGGCCCTCCTTGTGGGTGTACGCCGTGAACTTGCCGTCCTTCAGGCGATTCAACCCGCCCGCGACCGTTCCGAGCCAGAGGCTGCCCTCGCGGTCCTCGCAGATGGAGATCACGGTGTCGTCGGACAGCCCCTCGGAGGGGGTGAACTTCGTGATCTTCCCGTCCGCGATGCGGGACAACCCGGCGCCCTGGCCGCCGATCCACAGGTTCCCATCGCGATCTTCCTGGATGTACTCGATCGTGTCGCTCGCGAGCCCGTCCTTCTTCGTAAACGTCGTGAATCGGCCGTCCCGGAGCCGGCCGAGCCCTTCGCTGTCCGTGCCGATCCAGAGGTCGCCCCGGCTGTCGACCAGAACGGACTGAACGATGTCTCCCGGTATGCCGTCTTTCTTGCGATAGATCGTGAACTTGCCGTCGTGGAAGCGATTGAGTCCGCCTCCGTCGGTGCCGATCCAGATCGCCCCGTCGCGATCCTCCCGAACCGACCAGATGCGGTCATTCGAGAGTCCGTCGCGGGTGGTGTAGCCCGTGATCTTGCCGTCCTTGACCCGGTCGACACCGCCGCCACCGGTCCCGACCCAGAGCGCTCCCTCCCGGTCCTCGCAGAGCGCGAGCACGCGGTCATTCGTCAGGCCCTCCGCCGTCGTGTACGCCGTCATCCGGCCGTCGCGGAAGAGATGGAGCCCTCCCCACGTGCCGACCCAGAAGTTCCCGGCCCGGTCCTCGAACAGGGCCTGCACGTTGCTGCTGCGCAGCCCCGGCGTGTTTCCCTTGTCGAAGACCGTGAACTGGACGCCGTCGAAGCGGACGAGGCCTCGCTCGGTTCCGAGCCAGATGTAGCCGTCGCGCGTCTGCAGGATGGCCTGGATCGAGTTCTGAGGCAGGCCGTTTTCGGTCTTCCAGACCTGGTGGGCATACTGGGTGATCGCCTTGCTCGGATCGAGCGCCGCCAGAGGCGATGCGAAGGACGCCGCGAGGAAGACCAGACCCGCCAGACGCCACCGGAACCCGCGATCGCAAGAAGTCGGCATCGGCGTCATGTCCGATTTTAGCAGCGACGGCGCAGGGAGGAGGCGCCGCCGCCCGCGATCATCCCCCGGCGACCTGGCGCAGGTACCAGGGAATGACGACGAACATCTGGATCGCGTCGAAGACTCCATGGGCGGCGATGCACGGCAGGACGTTGCGATACCGCGCGAACGTGACGCAGAGCACAGTCGAGATGACGAAGATCCCGACCAGCATGAGCGGCTGCCCGTAGACGCCGTGCGCCGCGGTGAACATCAGCGTCGCCGCGACGGGTCCGACGCGGGTCTGGAGAAAGGAACGGAAGAACAGTTCCTCCACGACCATGGCCGAGGCGACGATCGAGAGCTTGAGCCAGAGGGGCCGGGAGACGAGCCACACGATCATCGGCGCCACCGACCCGGCCCCCGTCTGGCCCCGAAACTTGCGCGAGACGAGCAACCAGAACCCGATCAGGACCATGGCCGTCAGGATCGTCAGGATCCAGCCGGCGGCTCCGATCACCGCTCCGCGCGCCAGGTCGCCGACAGGCCTGCGGCTCCTCAGCTTCAGGAAGTCGGCGAGGGATCGCCTTCCGGACAGCGCGTAGTAGCACACGAGGAAGAGGAGCAGCGTCCCGTGAACGGCGAAGACCGACACGAGGGAAAGCTCCTTGGTCTCCGGCTGCGCACCGGCGATCCCGCCGGCAAACGGAATCGCGACCGTCAGCAGCAGGACCCCCGCGAGCAGCCCCATGGCGATCGCCCGCCGGCCCGGCTCCTCGAACCCATCCTCCGCGAACACGGCCCGCGAGCGCGCCTGGAAGAAGGACAGAAGCATGCCGAAGCATCCCGCCGCGACGAGAAGCGCAAAGACGATGGAGTGTGTCGAAGGCAAACGGCGCAGGTTAACCCAGTTCGCGCCAAGCGACAAAGCTTCATCCGGATTGCTAGGATGCGGGACGCATGACGGCCGCCCCGCTTCCCCTCGAGATCCGGGACCTCTCGAAGTCCTTCGGCGCGCGGCGTGCCCTCGAGAACGTGTCGCTCTCCCTCGCGCCGGGAGAAGTCCTGGGCCTGCTCGGGCCCAACGGCGCCGGAAAGACCACGCTGGTTCGCAGCGTCGCCGGTCGCGTCGTGGTCGACGGAGGCAGCCTCCGCGTCCTCGGTTTCGATCCGACGGACGACCGGGCCCGGGCCGTCCGCGGCTGGGTTCCCCAGGAGATCGCGCTCTACCCGCTTCTGTCGCCGCGGGAAAATCTGTGGACCTTCGGTCGCTATCAGGGCCTCTCGGGAGAAGCCCTCGACGGCGGAATCCGGCGCAGCCTCGCCTGGATCGACCTCGCCGACCGGGCCGACGAAAAAACGGGCGCCCTCTCCGGAGGCATGAAGCGGCGCCTGAACATCGCGGCCGGAACGATCCACGGGCCGCGGGTGCTCCTTCTCGATGAGCCGACCGTCGGCGTGGACCCCCAGTCGCGGGAGCGCATCTACGCGATGATCGGGGAGCTCCAGTCGCAGGGCGTCTCGCTTCTCTATACGACACACTACATGGAGGAAGCGGAGCGGTTGTGCGACCGCATCGCGATCATCGATCACGGCCGGATCATCGCGCTCGGCACCACGGACGAGCTCGTGCGAACGACGCTGGGGGCCCGCCAGGCGCTGACGATCGACGCAGCCCTGCCGATTTCCCCTCGCCTCAAGGAAAAGCTCGGCCGGTTCTCGGCAACCGTGGACGGCACGAAGGTCCTGGTCTCCGTCCAGGACGCCGCCGGAGAAATCCGCACGCTGCTCGAGCTCTTTCACGGCGAGGGCGTGCCAGTGCGGGACCTCACGTTGAAGAGCCCGACGCTCGAGGAAGTGTTCCTCCAGCTGACCGGCCGGGAGCTGCGCGAATGATCTTCGCCGTCGCCAGGAACCGCCTCCTCAACCTGCGCCGCGACCGGGCCGCCTTCATCCTGGCCTTCGTGCTGCCGGTCGCCTTCTTCACGATCTTCGCCGGGATCTTCTCGGGCTCGGGCAGCCGCGCGGCGACGCGCCGCATCCGCGTCGCCGTGGTGGACGAGGAAGGCAGCGACGTGTCCCGGGACTGGATCGCCGCGCTCCGGGCCGAGCGTGCCCTCGAGGTCGTGACCGCGCCCGGCGCCGAAGCGGCCGTTCCCGCCGGTCCGTACACCACCGCGTCCGCCGGGGAAGCCGTGCGCAAGGGCGAGATCCCTGTCGCGCTCGTCATCCCGAAGGGCTTCGGAGACCGGCCGTTCGGAATGCCTCCCGCCCCGGACCGCCCGAAACTCGACATCCTGGCGGACAGCGCCGATCCGGTTTCTCCCCAGGTCCTCGCGGGGTTGCTCCAGAAGGTGGCGATGGGCATGGTTTTCCACGAGACCATGCCGACCTCCGCGCCCGGGGCCCGGGGCGGCCTCGTCGGCGTGGAGATCCGGGACCTCGCCGGCGAGAAGAAGAAGAACCCGACGGTCGCATTCTACGCGGCCGGATTCGGCGTCATGTTTCTGCTCTTCTCGGCCACCGGCGCGGGAGGCGCACTGATCGAAGAGGCCGAGAGCGGAACACTCGACCGGATCCTCGCCACGCGCGTGTCGATGGGAACGCTGCTCGCCGGCAAGCTCGTCTATCTCGCGGGCGTCGGCATCACACAGCTGACGTTGATGTTCGTCTGGGGCGCCGTCTTCTTTGGCGTCGAGCTCTGGACGCACCTACCCGGCTTCTTCATCATGACCGTTTCGACGGCGCTCGCCTGCTCGACCTTCGGGCTCCTGCTCGCATCGGTCTGCCGCTCGCGCATGCAGCTCGTGGCGCTCGCGAACCTCTCGATCCTGCTCATGTCGGCGCTCGGCGGAAGCATGTATCCGCGCTTCCTGATGCCGGAGAAGATGCAGAAGTTCGGCCTCCTGACGTTGAACGCCTGGGCCCTCGACGGCTTCCAGAAGGTTTTCTGGCGCGACGAGCCTTTGACCGCGATCGCGCCCCAGGTCGCCGTTCTCGTCGGTCTGGCAGCCGTCTTCTTCCTCGCGGCACGGCGCATCGCCCGGCGGTGGGAGGCCGCGTAGTCCAGCCGCCGGGCCGAGCGAAGGATCTCCCGACGGCCGGATCACGGCGCTCGTCACTCGTACACCCGATCGTTGACCGTCAGCCGCTCGAGGTAGACCGTCTCGCAGGACCCGGGCCCCTCGTCTTCCCGCGACGTGCTCGTCGCCCAGTGGAATTCGGAATCGCTCACGCCGTCCACGTCGACGAGCCAGCCCTCGAGGCGCACGTCGTCGCCGCGGGAAACGGCACGCGCGACACGCCGCAGCCGCGCGGTCGCGGGAATGATGTGCACGTTGGCGGTGTGCGAAACGATCGTGCCGCGGTCGAGCGACGGGTCCCGGCTGCGCCAGAAAAAGAAGCGCGAGTACTGGCCGTACGAGATCTTGCCGCCGTAGGGCGCGGCGAGCACCGGGCCCCAGGCCAGGGCGAGGTCCTCCGGAATCAGCGCGCCGGCTGCGCCAAAATGATACGGCTCCTCGGAAACCACGCGGGCTGCCTGGTCCCAGCGGAACCGGGGCGTCAGGCGATAGCGCTTCCCTCCCGCGAAGTGGTCGAAGGGGGGCCGGTCGGAGGCCGTCTGGGCCGGGTCGACGCGCGTGTCGGGCCGGGGCGCCGCACGGTGCCGAAGCAGGGCGAGCTCGACGGGGTGGCGGAAGAGCAGCACGGCGAGGGCCGCTCCGCCCAGGACCGCTGCCGTGCGGCTGCGCATGATTGGCCCATTGTCGCTCGAACCGGATGGTGATTGAATCCGCTCCTTCCCCATCCGTGCGATCCGGACACATCGATCTTTCGACCGTCCGCGTAAGGAGAACCCGAATGTGCAAGGCACTGTCCGCTCTTTCGACTCCGATGCTGCTCGCTCTGGCGATTCCCGTCTTCGCGGCCGATCCCCCGAAGACGGAATCCCAGGACAAGAAGCCCGATGTTGCCGCGGAGATCAACAAGCCGCGCGCCGACGCGCGCAAGATCACCTTCGAGGCGACGGAGGGGACGTGGATGTCCGTCGACGTCTCTCCCGACGGCCAGACGATCGTGTTCGATCTTCTCGGGGACATCTACGCGGTGCCGATCGGCGGGGGCCCCGCCCGCCCGATCATGACCGGGCCCGCCTTCGACTGGCATCCGCGCTACTCCCCCGACGGCAGGACGATCGCCTTCACCAGCGACCGGAGTGGCATCGAGAACATCTGGCTGATGGACGCCGACGGAAAGAACCCGAGGGCGCTGACCGCCGAGAAGGACTCCTACGTGCGCAGCGCCGCCTGGACCCCGGACGGCAACTACCTGGTGGCCCGCAAGGAGGACGGCAAGCGAGCGGGCATTCCCCCCGTCGAACTGTGGATCTACCACCGGGAGGGCGGCGGCGGAATCAAGATGACCTCCTCCGACGATGTCAACAACGCCGGAGGCGCCGTCGCGTCCCGGGACGGCCGCTGGATCTACTACGAGGCCCGGATGCGCCGGTTCAACTACATCCCGAATCTGCAGGACGGCCTCTGGCAGATCTGGCGCTACGACCGCAAGCTCGCCGAAAGCTTCCCCGTCACGGGAGGCTTCGGTGGCGCGGTGCGGCCCGCCATCTCCCCCGACGGCAAGACGCTCGTCTACATCTCGCGGCGCGACGACGACACCGTGATGGTCGCGCGCGATCTCGCGTCGGGCTCGGAGCGCATCCTGCTGCGCGGGACCACGCACGACGAGGAGGAGGGGTTCGCCCAGATGGACCTCTGGCCGAACTATGCCTTCACGCCCGACGGAAAGTCCCTCGTCTTCTCGAACAATGGCCGGCTCACCCGCCTCGACGTGGCGAGCGGCACGAAGAGCGAGATTCCCATGACGGTCGCGGTCGAGCAGTGGATCGCCCCCCGCGTGACCTGGCAGGAAAAGGTCGAGAGCGGACCGGTGAAGGCGCGCATCCTCCGCTGGCCGAGCCAGTCTGCCGACGGCCGAACGATCGCGTTCGAGGCCTTCGGGCGCGTCTGGCTGCAGGAGATCGCAGGCGGCAAGACGGTCGGAGCGCCCCGCAGACTGACGAAGGACGGCGCTTCGCTGCCGAGGCGCGAGTATGCGCCGGCGTTCTCGCCCGACGGGAAGTGGATCACCTACGTGTCCTGGAGCGACGCCGAGGGCGGGCACGTCTGGAAGGCGCCGGCCGCTTCCGGCGCGACCCCCGTCAAGCTGACCCGGTCCGCCGGCCACTACGCGAACCCCGCCTGGTCGCCCAAGGGCGACCTCATCGCGGTCCTCCGCGGGTCCGGACTCGAGTTCCGCGGACACCAGCCCGAGGAGGAGGACTATTTCGAGATCGGAGTCCTCGACACGGCGGGCGGCGACCCCCGGCTCGTCACGACCGTCCAGCTCGGCGACGGGATGAAGTTCCACCCGCAGGTTTTCTGGAACGCCGACGGGTCGCGCATCTTTTATCGCGATCCCGTCGAAAGAAAGAAGCCGACCGACGATCCGAAGAACGACCTCGTCTCGGTCCGCCTCGACGGCACCGACAAGAAGACTTACATCCGCTTTCCTGCCGTGGACGACGTCGTGCCGTCGCCCGACGAGCAGTGGATCGTGTTCACCTCGCGAGACAACGTCTACGTCGCCGCATTTCCGGGGCTCCTGACGAAGGAACCGTCCGAGGTGGGCCTCAAGGAAGGCTCGGTCCCCGTCTACCGGCTGTCGGACGACGCCGGCGGCTACGTCCGCTGGGCCGACGGCGGCAAGACCATCACGTGGGCGCTCGCGAACACGTTCTACCGGCTGCCGCTGTCCGCAGCCCTTGAGTTCGCCCGGGAGCAGAAGCGCAAGGCCGAGGAGAAGGACAAGGCGAAGGGCGACGCCAAGGGCGACACGGCCGCGGCCAAGGACGAGAAGGACAAGAAGCCGGAGGACGAGCCGCGGGTCGCAAAGTCCGAGACGATCGAGATCGCCATCACGGCGCCCCGCTCCGCCCCGAGCGGCTCGTACCTCCTGCGCGGCGCGCGGGTCGTGACCATGAAAGGGGATCTCGTTCTCGAGAACACCGACATCCTCGTGACGGACAACCGCATCGCGGCCCTCGGCCCAACGGGCACGCTCACGGCGCCCATGGGCGTCAAGACGTACGACGCGAAAGGAAAGACCATCATCCCGGGGTTCATCGACACGCATGCCCACCTGCACTACTCGGGCTTCGAGATCTTTCCGGAGGCGAAGTGGGAGTACCTCGCCAACCTGGCGTACGGCGTGACGACCGTCTACGACCCGTCGGCGCCCTCGCTCGACGTTTTCGCGCAGGCCGAGGACGTCGAGGCGGGCCTGATGGTCGGACCGCGCGTGTATTCCTCCGGCGACGTCCTCTACGGGGGCCAGCAGGCCGACGTCTTCGCGGAGGTGAACAACCTCGACGACGCGAAGCACCAGGTGCGCCGCATGAAGGCCTACGGCGCGCGCATGATCAAGGTGTACCAGCAGCCGCGCCGCTCGCAACGGATGTGGTTTGCCGAGGCCTGCCGCGACGAGCACATGCTGCTCACCGCCGAGGGCGGCGGCGAGCTCCAGACCGACATGACGATGGCCATGGACGGCTTCACCGCGTGGGAGCATGCCCTGCCGGTACGGCTCGGCCGGGACAGCGTCGAGTTCTTCGCGAAGTCCACGACCTTCTACACCCCCACACTGCTGGTGGCCTACGGCGGACCCTGGGGCGAGCTCTACTTCTGGCAGAACGCCAACCCCCACGACGATCCGAAGCTGAACCGCTTCGTTCCCCACGAGTCGCTCGACCGGATGGCGCGCCGGCATCCCTGGATCTGGCCGGCCGAGTACCACTTTCCCGTGGTCGCCCGCGGAGCCACGGAGATCCTGCGGGCGGGGGGCAACGTCGCCCTCGGCGCACACGGCCAGCTCCAGGGCCTCGGCCCGCACTGGGAGATCTGGGCGATGGCGGGCGAGGGAGCACCGCAGAAGAACTGGGCGATGACTCCGATGGAGGCGCTGCGCGCTTCGACGATCCTGGCCGCCGAGAAGCTCGGCTTCGAGCCCGACCTCGGCTCGATCGAGCCCGGCAAGCTCGCCGACTTCATGGTCCTCGACGCGAACCCGCTCGAAGACATCCACAACACGGTCAAGATCCGGTGGGTCGTCAAGAACGGCGAGATGTGGGAGGCGGAGACCATGAAGAAGATCTGGCCGCGCGAGGAGCAGCCGCCGGCGTTCTTCTGGAAGAAGTGACGTCCGCGACCAGGGGCGCACGTCCTCCGACGCCTGACGAGTAGCGGAGCTGACCTCGACGAGCCCCGCGCCCGCCTTGTCATCCCGGGGGCCCGGCAGGGCCCGAGGGATCCCTTTCGTCGCTTCACTGAGACTCGAACGGGATCCCTCGCTTCGCTCGGGATGACAGGGAGCGGTCCATGGCTCGTCGATTCGGGCGCTCAGCCTGTCATCCCGAGGGCCCGCCGGGGCCCGAGGGATCCCTTTCGAGTTACAGTGCGGCTCCGAAAGGGATCCCTCGTCGCTGCGCTCCTCGGGATGACAGCGTAATCATGAGCACGAACAACTCCGTCAGCCGGCGCGTGGGCGTGTATCTCGCCCTGACCCTCGGGCTCTCGTCCTACTTCTATTTCCTCATCATCCGGGCCGGGACGCTCGGCGGCGGAGGCGGCTGGTGGGTCATGGGCCTCATGTGGTGCCCCGCGGCTGCGGCGATCCTCGCCTCGCTCCTCGTGAAGCGGCCGCTGCGGCAGATCGGATGGCGCTGGAGCTGGCGTTACGCTGCCTATGCGTACGCGATCCCGATCGCCTACGCGGCCGTCGCCTACGGGGCAACCTGGGCGCTCGGCCTCGGCGATTTTCCCGACGGCGCCTTCCTTGCCCGCCTGACCCAGCGCTTCGGCACTCCCGGCGCCTCCGACGCCAGCGTCATCCTCCGGTACGTGCTGCGCCAGGGAAGCCTCGGCTTCGTCGTCTCGTGCCTCTCCGGCCTCGGCGAGGAAATCGGCTGGCGGGGGTTCCTCGTCCCGGAGCTGGCGCGAAAGCTGTCGTTCACCCGCGTCGCCGTCGTCTCCGGACTGATCTGGGCGACCTGGCACTACCCGGTCCTGCTCTTCGCCGACTACAACGGCGGAACTCCGGCCTGGTATGGCCTCGGATGCTTCACGGTGCTCGTGGTCGGCATCGCCTTCGTCTTCGCGTGGATCCGCCTGAAGTCGGGCAGTGTCTGGCCGGCGGCGATCCTTCATGGAAGCCACAACCTCTGGATCCAGTCGGTCTTCGACCCGCTGACCGCGGACACGGGGCGCACGAAGTGGGTCATCGGCGAATTCGGCGCGGCCCTCGCGATCGTCGCGATCGCAGCGGCCTGGCTCGTCTGGCGCCAGCGCGGCGCGCTCGCATCACCCTTGCAGGAGGCGCGGTGAAGAAATTCTTCAAGTGGGTCTTCCGCATCGTCACGGGTACCGTCCTCGTCGTCCTGACGATCATCCTCGTGCGGGCCTTCGACGCGCGGCGGCAGCCGGACCTGAAGCCCTGGCACGGGACGCTCCGTTCCGAGGTCCGCGCGCGGGACTTGAGCGACGGTTCCACCCTGGCCGACTACCTCAAGCTCGAAAATGCGGTGTTCGCCGAGATGGAACGCGAAGTGATCGCGAAGGTCGCGCCCGCCGACCGCGCGCGCTACAACCGCTACTCTCCGGACGGGGTCGTCAACCCGATGCGCTTCCCGAAGAACTGGAACCGCACGTACGAGCTCGTGCCGGACGGCGAGGTCCGCGGCGGCGTGCTCCTGGTGCACGGCCTGACGGACTCGCCCTACAGCGTGAAGGCGGAGGCCGAGCTCTATGCGCACGAGGGCTTCTACGCCCTCTCGATCCGGATGCCGGGGCACGGCACGATACCCGGAGCGCTGACCGTGGCCCGCTGGGAGGACTGGAGGGCGGCGACGCGGCTCGGCGCCCGCCACGTGCGCGGCCGGGTCCCGGCGCCTTTGCCTTTCCACATCGTCGGCTATTCGAACGGAGGAGCGCTCGCCGTCCAGTACGCCCTCGATGCGCTCGGCGATCCCTCGCTGCCCAAGCCCGACCGGATCGTCCTGATGTCGCCGATGATCGGCGTGACCCGTTTCACGGGCGCGGCCGCCCTGATCGCGAAGATGGTCACCGCGGTCGGCTCGGTCCCCTACTTCGCGAAATCGCGCTGGATGGACGTCCAGCCAGAGTTCAACCCCTTCAAGTACAACTCGTTCCCGGCCTTCGCCGGCCAGCAGACGGTCGAGATCACCCGGGCCATCCAGGCATCCGTCGACCGCGAGGCCGCGAGCGGACGCATCGCGAAACTGCCGCCCATCCTCGCCTTTTCCTCGCTCGTGGACTCGACCGTCGAGACCTGGGCCACCGTGGACGCGCTCTTCGGCAAGCTGGACACCAACGGCAGCGAGCTCGTTCTCTTCGACGTCAACCGCTCGGCGATGGCGCTCGGGTTCCTGAAGGACAGCTTCGATGCACGGCTGTCGGCACTGCTCGCCGACACGGGCCGCCGCTATCGGCTCTCGCTCGTCACCAACGCGCGAGCCGGGGCTCCCGATGCCGTCGTGCGCACCCTCGCGCCGGGCTCGGCCGAGGCCGGCGAGATTCCCCTCGGGCTCGCCTGGCCGCCGCAGGTCTTCTCCCTGTCCCACCTGGCCGTCCCATTCCGGGCTGACGATCCGCTCTTCGGCCTCGCGCCCGACATGAGCGTGGACTACGGGGCACGGCTCGGACTGATGACCCCCCGCGGCGAGCGGGGCGTCCTCACGGTGCCGATGGACCAGTGGATGCGCCTGAACTGCAATCCGTTCTACGGCTACCTCGAGGCGAAGGTGAAGGAAGCCATGGCAAGGTAGGACTCGATCCTAGGACGGCGCGGGCTCCCCCAGCCGTTCCAGGACATATCGCCGGATGTCCAGGCTCTGGTCCTCCATCGGGGCGTAATAGCCGAAGCGGTGGACGCGGGAGGACATGCCGCGCTGGACCTCTTCACAGATCGCCCAGTCCTGGCGGTTGATCAGATCCCAGAACTCCACGGCGTCGGACGGGTCGAAACCGGGCCTGGCCATCTCCGCCGGATCGAAGAGGAAGTCGCAGACGACGCGCGTGCGGTCGGGCGCCTCCGGGCTCAGGCGGAATGCGGCGACGTGCTCGGGCGAGAGCGACAGGAAGAGGTTCGGATAGAGCAGCTCGCCCTTGTGCTTGACCTTCTCGTTCTCATCGAGGCCGGGAAACGGAGGCCGATCCGTCGTGCCGCTCTTCGTGAACGTGAAAGCCCCGTCGCGGTGGGGAATGCCGTGGTCCCAATCGAGCCCGGCGCCACCGCCTTCCTTGAAGGCGGGCACGACTTCGCAGAGCTCGGGATGGACGCCCGCGCAGTGGTAGCACTCGTTGTAGTTCTCGGCGACGACCTTCCAGTTGGCGCGGACTTCGTAGGCGATGCGGTGCGCCGTCGTCAGCGACGCCAGCGGGTATCGGCGCAGGCGCCCGGCAACGGGCCCGAGCGCGGCATCGAAGTTGCGCGCGACGGGGCCCGCGGGCCAGAGGTTCAAGAAGAAGAAGCCGCCCCAGAGCGCGATGCCGACCGGGTGGAGCGAGAACTCCTCCTGGCGCAGAGTCGGGTCCTGGTTCAAGAAGGGCGCCCCGAGGAGCTTTCCGTCGAGGCCGTACGTCCACGCGTGGTACGGGCAGCGGATCGTCGCCGCTGTCGCATCGGCCGTGCAGAGGCGCGCCCCCCGGTGCCGGCACACGTTGTAGTGCGCCGCGAGCTTCCCCTCCCGAGTGCGTGCGACGAGCAGGCTCTCGCCCAGCAGATCGAGCACCCGCACGGCGCCCGCTGCGGGCAATTCGTCGGCGCGGCCGGCGCAGAACCACTCGCGCGAGAAGATCCTCTCTCGCTCGCGGGCGAAGATCTCCGGCGAGAGGTAGTACTCGCTCGGCAGCGACTTTTCGAGGGCCATCTCCGGGCTACTCGTCCTTGTGCTCGTAGTACTCGTAGGCCGACATGGGCTTCGAGTAGTCCACCGTCCACTTCCTGTTCTCCTGCGGGAGCTTGCCGAGAGCACGTGCCATCTCGCGCACGTGGATCGCGACCGATCCGCAGCAGGAGCCGATGTAGTCGATTCCGAGGTCGCGCGCCTGCTGCGCCCAGCGGGCCATCTCGCGCCGCGAATGCTGGAGCGGGTCGAGCTCGAACGGAAAGGCCGGCAGGCTCGTGAAGTCCGGTTTGTCGGCCGGCGTCCGGTAGCCGACCGGCTGGCAGGCCACGAATCCCGGTACGGCCTTGCGCATCTCCTCGATGAGCGGAAGCGTCGTCTCCGGGCCGCGCAGGCAGTTGATGCCGACGATGTCGGCCCCGGCATCCCGGAGCGACTTCCCGCACTCCGCGGCCGTCTTGCCGTCCGAGGTGATGGGCTCGTTCTCGAAGCACACGGTGACCATGACCGGGAGCCCCGTCTTCTTCGCGCGCTCGACGGCGATGAGCGCTTCTCCGAGCCACGAGAAGGTCTCGCCGATCACGAAATCGATCCCCTCCTCGACCTGCACGGCGAGCTGCTCGTCGAAGGTGCGCCGCACCCGGTCGGCGGCCGACGGGCTTCCCTCTTCGTACATCCAGGTCAGCGAGAGGTTGCCGGCCACGAGGCACCGGTCGCCGGCGGCCTCCCGGGCGATCCGGACGGCGGCGCGATTCAGATCCTCGAGGCGGTTGTCGAGTCCGACGGTCGCGAGCTTGTCGCGGCTGGCGTAGAACGTCAACGCCTGGAGCACCTCGGCGCCCGCCTCGCGAAACTCGATGTGGAGCTGCCGCAGGGCCTCGGGCCGCGTCAGTGCGACCTCCGGCGTGAACGGGCCGGCGCGCACCCAACCCCGCTTCTCGAGCTCCAGCAGGTAACCCCCATCGCCGAGAACCGGGCCCTCGGCGAGGCGTTCCAGGATCCCCTTCTTCTTGACCACCGTCGGCCCTCCCTCTGAACCCATAAGCAAACGCTTATGTATATGCCGTGGGCTCCTCGTCGCCGTACTCCCACGCCGCCTTGATCAGCCGCCCCCGCGCGAAGCGATCCGGCGAGAGATCGCCGATCTCCACGCTGCGGGCCCTGCCGTCGAGCACGAGCTCCGCCATGACGAGACCGATGGCCGGCGAGATCTTGAATCCCATTCCCGAGAATCCCGCCGCGAGGTAGAGCCCGCGCGTTCCCGGCACCTCGCCGAGGATCGGACGAAAATCGGGGCTGACGTCGTAGACGCCCGTCACGGCCCGCCAGATCTCCGCGTCGGCGAGAGCAGGCACCCGCCGGACGGCGCGCCCGACGAGGTTCGCGAGCGACTCGCTCGAGGCGGACTGCGGAAAAGAATCCGGGTCGGCGCCGCGCTTTCCGAAGAAGTCGCCCACGAGGGTCAGGCCGCCGACCTCGGAGCGGAAGTAGGTCGTCGTGATCCCGTCGATGCACGCCGGCGCGGCGCCCCGCAGGCCGGGAGGATTCTTCAGGATCGCGACCTCGTGATACTCGCCCTCGATCGGCACGGCGAAGCCGAGCTTCGCCAATAGCGGGACGCTCCACGTGCCGGTCGCCGCGACGATGACCGGCGCAGCGACGTCGCCCCGATCCGTCTCGACTCCCGTGACGCGGCCGGCCTGGGCCCGAAAGCCCGTGGCGCGGGTCTGCGACCGATACACGACGCCCATCTCGCGGGCGCTCTCGAGGAAGTCGGTCGCGACACCTGCGCCGTCCCCGTATCCCGAGCCCGGCTCCCAGGCGGCGTACGGGACGTCGTCGACATCCCAGTCCGGCACGATCTCGGCGAGCTCGGAGCGCGTGACGACCCGTGCGTCCACGCCGTGCTCCCGCTGCATCGCCACGTTCTTGCGCAGTCGATCGAGGTCGCTCTCGGGGACGATGCGCACGAAACCGGTCTGCCGGAAATGGCCGTCGCGCCCGACGTAGTCCTTCCACTTCCGAAAGATCGAGAGGCTCCGGACCGCCAGATCGACCTCGATCGGATAGCTGTAGTGCATCCGCACCAGCGCCGACGAGCGGCCGCTGCCCCCGCTCGCCACGTCGCCCTTGTCGAGGACGAGGATCCGTCCGGCGCCGCGCCGAGCCAGATGGAACGCGATCGACGCGCCCATCACGCCGGCGCCGAGAACGACGACGTCCGCCGTTTTCTCGAGGGCGCCCTCGCTCACGCCGCCCTCCGCTTCCAGTCCTGGAGCACGCGGCGCGCGGCGTTGTGCCCCGGCGCGCCCGTCACGCCGCCGCCGGGATGGGCGCCCGCGCCGCACAGATACAGGCCGGGCACCGGCGTGCCATAACGCGCCCAGCCCGCGACCGGCCGCATGAAGAAGAGCTGCTCCAGGCAAAGGTCGCCGTGGAAGATGTTTCCCTCGGTCAATCCGTACGTCCGCTCGAGATCGAGTGGCGTCAGCACCTGTCGGGCAACGACCGCGCCCGGGACGTTCCCCGCGTACTCGCCGATCTTGCGGATCACGCGGTCGCCCAACAGGTCCCGCTTCTCGTCCCACGTGCCCTGGCGCAGGCGGTACGGGACGTACTGGACGAAGCACGTCATCACGTGCCGGCCCTCGGGCGCCAGCGACGGGTCCACGTTCGAGGCCACGACGCAGTCCACCCACAGCTCCTCGGGTATATCGCCGAGCTTGGCGATGTCGTAGCACCGCTCGGCGAACTCGAGCGAAGGCACGAGAGTGAAGAGCGCGCGCTGCGGGGTCGTGAAATCCGGAGGCATGCCCTTGACCCGCGGCTCTTCGGAGAGGACGAGGTTCACCTTGGCACACGGGCCGTCCATCTTGATGCCCGCGACGGCGGTCCGGAACTCCTCCGGGAGCGCGGCCTCCTCGACGAGGCCGAGGAACGTCCTCTTGGGGTCCGCGTTCGAGACGACCACCCGTGCCGCGATCTCCGTGCCGTTCTCGAGGACCACCCCGCGCGCCCGCCCCTCCCGCACGAGGATGCGGGCGACGGGCGCGGACGTCCGGACCTCGGCCCCGAACTGGCGGGCGGCGGAGGCCATCGCCTGCGTGATCGCGCCCATCCCTCCCATCACGTGCCCGAAGAAGCCCTGGATATCGTGCTCCCCGCCCGACAGCAGATGAAAGAGCAGCCCCAGCGCCGTTCCGGGGGAATAGGGCCCGCCGTGCTTGCCGTACACGTTGTTCGCGAGGAAGAGCGTCTTGACCTTCTCGGACTCGTAGTTGCGATCCAGAAAGTCGCCGAGGCTCCCCGTCAGGAAGGACACCATGCGCGCGATCTCGCCGCCCGAGATCCCCCGGAACCGCTTGCCGACCCGCAGCGCTTCGAGGATCCCTCCGATTCCACGCCCATGAACGTCGGGAGGCGGCTCGAGAAAGAACGGCTGCAGATAGCGCGCGAGCTTCTTCAGCTCGTCGTCCACGCGGACGAACGTGCGCGCGTCGGCCTTCGAAAGTTTTTCGAGCTCGGCGACGGTCCGTTCGCGGTCCGACCACCACGGCACGGCGGTCCCATCCGGAAAGGGGACGAAGAGCGCGGGATCGCACGGCACCATGCGCAGACCGTGCCGTGCGAGCTCGAGGTCCCGGATCACTTCGGGCCGAAGCATGCTGGCGATGTACGAGGTCGTCGAGGCGCGGCAACCGGGAGCGATTTCCTCCGTGACACAGGCGCCGCCGACGATCGGGCGGCGCTCGAGGACGAGCGTCGAGAGGCCGGCCCGCGCCAGATACGCGGCCGCCGTCAGGCCGTTGTGGCCTCCGCCGACGACGACCACGTCGAAGGAGCGGCCGAGAGCGTGATTTGAAGTCACAATAGGGACTCCGAACTCTCAATAAACTAGCACGGGTTGCTTTTGCAGACCGACATCGGTAGCATGACCTCTGGTCATCAAAAATGGTCGCGAAGAGCCCTCATGGCCCGCCCGGGACCTCCCCACCCGCAGTCCTGACCGGCCCGCGGTCGGAGGCCAAGCGCGCCCGCATCCTGGAAACGGCGATGCGGCACTTTGCCGAGCGCGGTTACCACGACGCGCGCATCGAGGACATCGCCCGGGAGCTCTCGATCGCCAAGGGCTCGGTGTTCCAGCACTTCGGCAGCAAGGAAGGGCTCTTCCTCGCGGGCTACAAGAAGGCCGTTTCCTCCTTCCCCGCCTATCTCGACGCGCCGGCGCCGACCGTCGCCAGGGGTTTCTTCGAGACGTTGCGGTACTGGCTCGAGCGGACCGACCGCCTCGTGCGCGAGAACTGGGTCCCGTACCGCATGGCGCTGCTCGGAAACTACGGCACGGATCTCGGCCTGCGCCAGGAGATCAATCGTTTTCTGCGCGACCAGGACCCCTACGGGACGGCCGCCTTCGTGCAAATGGGCATCGAGCGGGGCGAGGTGCGCTCCGACATCGACGCGGAGATGATCGTCTCCATGCTCGCCTGGACCGTCGAGCGCTTCCAGGACGCGCTCCTGACCGAGGAGCTGGATCCGGGTCTCTTCTCGCGTCAGGGCAATCGCGCCGAGAAGACCGCCGGGCGCATCGGACAGTTCCTCGAGCTCGTCCGCAGCGCCATCTCCGCGCGACCGGCCGGGCGACCGGGCCCGGCGCGAAGGGAGAAATCGTCATGACCGCCGACTTCCGCTTCGACGCCGACCTTTCCTCCGCCGCGACGATTCCTGCGCGCTGGTACCTCGACCCCGGCCGGCTCGCTCTGGAGAACGAGCGCATCTTCGGCCGCACGTGGCAGCTCGTGGGCCACACGGAACAGGTGCGGCTGCCGGGCGACTACTTCACGTGCACGGTCGCCGACGAGCCGCTCGTCGTCACACGGGCCGACGACGGCGTGATCCGCGCCTTCTCGAACGTCTGCCGGCACCGGGCGGGCCCCGTCGCCCGCGGGTCCGGGCACCGCAAGGCCTTGATGTGCGGATACCACGGCTGGACCTACAGCCTCGACGGCAGGCTCCAGTCGACTCCCGAGTGGGAGGGCGTCCGCTGCTTCGAGAAATCTGAGCAGACGCTTCCGCCGGCGCGGGTCGAGACGTGGGGACCCTTTCTCTTCGTCTGCGTCGATCCGGCCGTGCCCCCGCTCGCGGAGGTGCTCGGAACGATCCCGGCGGAAACGGCGCACCTTCCCCTCGAGCACATGAGCCTCTTCAAGAAGATCGACTACGAGGTCGGGTGCAACTGGAAGGTCTACGTCGACAACTACCTCGAGGGGTACCACATCCCGATCGTGCACCCGGAGCTCTTCCAGGAGATCGACTACCGGGCGTACCGCGTGGAAACCGCGACGTACCACTCGAAGCAGCATGCACCGATCCGGTCCAAGAACGAGGACTCGCTGTATCGCCGGAATCTCCCCTCGGGCTCGGAGCCCGAGGCCCTGTACTACTGGGTCTTCCCGAATCTGATGCTCAACCTCTACCCGGACAACCTGCAGACCAACATCATCCTCCCGCTCGGGCCCGAACGCACGCTCACGCGCTTCGAGTGGTATGTCCTCGAGCCCAACAGCCCCGGAGTCGCCGAGGAGTTCGCGCGATCGTTCGCCTTCAGCGACCAGGTCCAGCAGGAGGACATCGCGATCTGCGAGGCCGTGCAGAAGGGGTTGCGGTCGCGGACCTACGAGCGGGGTCGCTACTCGGTGCTGCGGGAGAACGGACTGCACCACTTCCACGGGCTGCTCACGCGAGCGCTGGGGTAGCTCTCGGTCCTTCCTCCGTCGACCTGAGCCCCTCGCCCCCGTCTGTCATCCCGAGCGAAGCGAGGGATCCCTTTGAAGCCGCATCGAGACTCGAAAGGGATCCCTCGTCGCTTCGCTCCTCGGGATGACAAGAGTGCTCCCGCGCCTGGGGATGACAGACACGCCGGTCCGCTTCTCGTCGAGCGACGACTCAGGGTCCGTAGAGCTTGAGGCCGAACGTGGTCACGACGAACGCGGCCATCTGCGCGCGCGTGGCGGGCCAGCCGGGACAGTACTTGCCGCCGCCGCAGCCGGCCGTGATGCCCTCGGCGGCGAGCTCCTCGATCCAGGGCGCGTAGGTGTCGGCGGCCGGCACGTCGAGAAATCGGCCGCGCGCGGCCGGTGGCACGAAGCCGGTCCCGTGCCGCGCGAGCAACAGGAAGACCGCCATCTGCGCGCGAGTGATGGGAGAATCCGGACAATAGTCGCCTGCGCCGCATCCCGCGGTGATGCCGGTCGCGGCGAGATCCTCGATCCAGTCCACGGCGAACGCGCCGGGCGGCACGTCCCCGAAGACAGCGCCCGAGCCGGCCGGGGGCAGATAACCGGGCCCGAGCTTGCCGCGGAGCAGGAAGACGGCCATCTGGGCGCGCGTGACCGGCGTGTCCGGGCAGTAATCCGCTCCGCCGCACCCCGCGGTGACCCCGGAGTGCAGAAGCGCCTCGATGCTCGCGTAGAAGGAGCTCGTCGGGGGCACGTCGGCGAAGCTGCTGCCGACGTGCAGCGTCCAGCTCTTCGTCGCCGACCCGTCGACGGTTTCCAGAAACGACGCATCCCAGTGGATCGCGGGCCGGATCGCCGGGTTCGACACGGTCAGCGCGTAGCAGTTTCCGGTGGCGTCCTGGCAGCTCGCCGCCTGCCCCGAAGCCGGAGAGCCGTAGGAAGCCGCGCCGTCGGAAATCGTGTACGTGGCGCCGGAGGGGCCGGCGAACGCGGACGCCGAGCCCGTCAGGGCGGCTGCCGGGCCGGGCGGATTCTCCCAGGAGGGCTCGACGGCGACGGTTTCGCCGGGCTCGAGGATCGCGTTCTGGTTCGAGCCGCCGCCCGGGTGCACATCCACCGCCAGCGCGGGAGACAGCGGCGGCTGCCACCCGAGCTGGACCACCTCGAAGTCGGACGCGGTCAGAGCGCCGAAGGCAGGATTCAGGACGTCATTGTCCCAGCGGTCGTCCCAGGTCCCGCTCACGTACATGTCGCTGCCGTTGTCGGCGACGACGAGGCCGTACTTCTTCATCGCACGAAAGATCTTCTGCATCGCGGGCGCGAAGGCGGAGATGTCCTTCGGGGCCTTGAGCCTCAACCGCGCTCCCATCGGCAGGGCACCCGGGTCCTGGAGCCCCGCCAGGTGCGAGCCCGGATAGACGTACCCGTTCGTATGTCGCACCGTGAAGCGCAATGCGTGCCGGATCTCGTCGGGGCCATACACCTCGTCGTAACGCACGAGCCCCGGCAGGATCGCGAGGCCCGCCGCGTCGGCCGACGTCCATCCGTCGGGTCGCCGGTCGTTGGTGCCCAGGTCGAAGAAGGCACCCGAATAGGCCTGCCACTGCTGGAGTCCCGCGTCGTAGTAGACGTTGTAGAGCTCGTAGAGGTAGCGATGGTCCCGGTCGACGATGAGCATGTGCCGGTCCTCCGCCGCGGTGTCGTCGACGTTCCCGGGATCGCCCCCCTCGATCCAGTGCGGCTGCGTGATCGCCGCGTCGGGGATCGGGTAGAAGGGAAATGACGCGTTGCCCGGATGGGTCACGCCGTCGCTCTCGCCGGGCTCGCCGAAGGCCACCGTCTTCTTCGGCTGGCTCCCGTCCACCACGATGTACGGAAAGCCGTAGATGCGGACGCCGTCGTCGAGCGTCCCCCGAAGTCCGGGTGTAGCGGACGCGGGCTTCCGTTGTTCACGTAGGCGATGAATCCGGCCGAGCCCGGGTCCACCGGCGCGGCATCGACTTCCACGTTCCACCAATTGGTCGCAGGAAGGAGAGGCAGAGGCCCCGGGAGGCTCGCCTCCAAACGCGGCGTCATGCCCGCGCTCGCCGGAACTCGAGGCGCGGGGAGGCGTGCTTCGGCCGGCGCTGCCGCAACACACAGCGCGAGGCTCACCCACGGAGCGGCGAAGAGAAATCGCGCTCCCCATGTCAACGGTCGCCGGGAGGAATTCGTCAGAAGGCGATTATGGGGCGGACTCCGCCTGCAAGACACCTGACCGGCCGACCAGCGCATGCACGCGACGCGCGCCTGTTCTTCTTCGGCCCGATCGGGCAGTCGCATTCTTGCGCCCTGAACCGTACCGTGCGGGGTGTCGTGCCTTCCTACTCTCCGCGCGTTGTGATGCCGATCACCCTCCCCACTTCCCGCTGCTCGCTACAATTCGCGAACCCATACAACCGAACGACCCGGGCCCTCAGAAAGGACTTGTGCCGATGAGAGAAAGACCCTCTCGCCGAACGCTCTTCCCCTCGGTCATCGCGAGAGATGCCGCACGCCTCGCGTCGGCGGTTCTCGCGACCCTCGGACTCGCGTCCGGGGGAATTGCAGCGGGCACCACGTCGTTCGGGGCCTCATACGTCTATGGGACGTCGGGCCCGGCCTCGGGCGGTCCCGCGTACATCATCGGCAATCAGTTCCTGCCGGGAGCCGCCGTGACGGTGGGGGGCCTCAGCGCCTCCGCCGTCGTCACGACCCCGACTCTGATCACGGTGACCATGCCCGCTCGCACGGCCGGCGGCCTCTACGACATCATCGTGGACAACGGCGGCGGGAACACCTCCGTGCTGCCCCAGGCCTGGTTCGCCAACTTCAACGACGTCCCCCAGGCCGACCCCTTCCATGCCTCCGTCGAGGCCCTCGTCCGCGACGGCATCACCTCGGGCTGCGGCAGCGGCAACTACTGCCTCTCCTCCCAGATCACGCGCGCCCAGATGGCCGTCTTCCTCCTGCGCGCCGAGCACGGCAAGGACTACTTCCCGCCCGCGGCGGTCGGAATCTTCACCGACGTCATCCCGGGAACGACCTTCGCCGCGGACTGGGTCGAACAGCTCTACACCGAGGGCATCACCGCCGGCTGCTCGACCTCCCCCAAGAAGTTCTGCCCCGATGCCTCCGTCACGCGAGGCCAGATGGCCGTCTTCCTGCTCGCGGTCTACCACGGCTCCGGCTACGCTCCGCCGGCCGCCGTCGGACTCTTCACCGACGTCCCCGTCAGCAGCGGCTTTGCCCCGTGGGTCGAGGAGCTCTCCCGCCTCAAGGTCACCGCCGGCTGCGGGGGCGCCAACTACTGCCCCAACAGCAACGTCACGCGAGGCCAGATGGCCATCTTCATGAACGCGACCTTCCACCGCCCCGAGGCTACCCGCTTTCTCGAACAGGCCTCCTGGGGCCCAACCGACCTCTCGATCAGCACCCTGCTCGGTCAGGGCAACGTCGGGTGGCTCGCGAGCCAGTACGGGGCGCCCGTCTCGAGCTATCCCGTCAGGCAGCTGTGGCCCGATTCCACACCCTCCAGTTGCGACACCACGTGTCGCCGCGACAACTACTCGATGTATCCGCTGCAGACCCGATTCTTCGTCAACGCGATGTACGGCCCCGATCAACTGCGGCAGCGCATCGCCTTCGCGCTTCACAAGATCGACGTCGCGTCCGGGCAGACGCTGTTCCAGCCCTCGTGGATGGTCCCGTATCTGCGCATCTTCGACTACAACGCCCTCGGCAACTACCGGGACATTCTCTACAACGTGACGCTGAACGCGGGCATGGGCGAGTTCCTCAACATGGACACGTCTACCAAGGGGAATCCAAACGAGAACTACGCCCGCGAGATCATGCAGCTCTTCTCGATCGGCACCGAGCTGCTCAGCCAGGACGGCACCACCCAGAACGACGTCGACGGCCCGCTCCCCACGTACGACCAGTCGGTCATCGACAACCTCAAGAAGGTCTTCACGGGATGGTACGTCCAGAACAACGTCGCCTGCGACCCCGCGAGCGCAGCCGGCAGCACCTGCCGCGACTTCATCGCCCCGATGTCGTTCAAGTCGTCCAACCACGACGTCACGACGAAGATGCTCTTCTCGGGATTCCTGCCGAACCTCGACGGCGCGGGCGGTCCGACGACCATCGCCGGCGATGCGACGGGTCTGCCCGAGCTCAATCAGGCGATCGACGCCCTGTTCCAGCACCCCAACACCGGGCCCTATGTCGCCCGCGAGCTGATCCACAGCCTGGTGACGTCCAACCCGTCGCCCGAGTATGTCGAGCGGGTCGCGGGCTTCTTCAACAACGACGGTACCGGCGCGCGCGGCAATCTCTGGGCCGTCGTCAAGGCGATCCTCCTCGATCCCGAAGCGCGGACCGACCCGGCGAGCGATCTGAATTACGGCAAGCTTCGGGAGCCGGTTCTCTACATCAACAACATCCTGCGGGCCTTCAACGCCATGTCCGTCAATCGAGCCGCCCAGAGCGACGGGTACGTCAACCCGCAGGCGGTACCGATGGGCCAGGACACCCTCCGGCCGAACACGGTCTTCAGCTACTTCCCTCAGGACTACTTCGCGCCGCCCGCCTCGGCCGGCCTTCTGGGCCCCGAGTTCGGGATCATGGATGCCTCGACGTCCTTGAAGCGCGCGAACTTCATCAACACGATGGTCTACAGCAGCATCGGGGTCAGCACCAACGCCCCCAACGGCACCTCGATCGACCTCTCGGAGCTGCAGCAGCTCGCGCCGACTGCGGGCAACCTCGTGGACCGGCTCAATCGCTTGATGCTGCACGGCACCATGTCGAGCGACATGCGCGACTCCATCATCACCGCGGTCAACGCCGTCACTCCGTCGACGGACAATCTGAAACGCGCACGCCAAGCGCTTTACCTGGTCGCGACCTCCTCGCAGTACCAGGCCCAGAGGTAACGCCATGTCACACTCGAGAAGGGACTTCCTCGTCCGAAGCACGTGCGCGGCGATTGGCGCCGCGTCCTTTCAGGGGTTCATCCGGCAGTTCGGCATGGCAAACCTCCTCGCCCAGGAAGCGCCCGTCTGCACGGGCGGGTACAAGGCGCTCGTCTGCGTCTTCCTCGGCGGCGGCAACGACGGCAACAACATGGTCGCGCCGACGTATACGAACGTCCCGAACCAGGGATACAACGCCTATCAGACGGCCCGGGGAGGCCTCGCGCTCCCGGCGCCGGGCGGCGGCACGAACGCGCTCCTGGCCCTCACCCCCAACCCGCCGAGCATGGGCGGCCAGACCTACGGGTTCCACCCGAGCTTCGTCGACGACCCGGTCAACGGCTATCCGGGGCTCGCGAGCCTGTTCCACACCGGCCAGCTCGCCGTCGTCACGAACGTCGGCTCGCTCGTGCACCCGATGTCGCAGGCCGAGTACATGAACAACTCGGTCCAGAAGCCCTACGCGCTCTTCTCCCACTCCGACCAGGTGCAGGCCTGGCAGACCTCGCGCGCCGACGTCAAGGTCTCGACGGGCTGGGGCGGGCGGATGGTGGACTCGGTCCTGACCTGCAACTCCGGCGCCGGGTTTCCCACGATGACGTCCATCGCCGGCGCATCCACGTTCTGCATCGGGGCCCTGCAGCGGCCCCTCTCGATCGGGACGGGAGCGCTCAACGGCGTCCTGGTCCTGAGCGGCTTCAACAACAACACCTCGGACAACGCGCGCAAGGCCTCGATGAATTTCCTGCGAACGGTGGACAACGCCGCCGCCATGATCAACGGCGCGAGCTCGGTCACCCAGCAGGGCGTGGACGTGAGCTCCCAGCTCGCCGTCGCGGATCCCACGATCAACACGGTCTTCCCGACCACGGGCCTCGGCAACCAGCTGAAGCAGGTGGCGAAGATCATCAAGCTGAACGCGACGGGCGGGCTGGTCCCGGCGCTGACGCGACAGATCTTCTTCGTGTCCCAGGGCGGGTACGACACCCACCAGGATCAGCTCTCCGACCAGGGTGGGAACTTCACGGACCTCTCGCTATCGCTCGGCGCCTTCTACCAGGCGACCGTCAACGACATCGGCCTGCAGAACAACATCACGGCGTTCACGCTCTCCGATTTCGGTCGCACGCTCCAGCCCTCGGGCTCCGGGACGTCCATCGGATCCGACCATGGCTGGGGCAACCACCAGTTCGTCATCGGAGGCGCAGTCCTCGGTGGCGATTTCTACGGCAACGTCAATCCGGCGACGAGCTCACGCTTCCCGGTCCTCGCCCCGGGAAGCCCCGACGATACGACCAACAGCGGCACGAACGGCCGCGGCCGGTGGATCCCCTCGACCTCCGTCGACGAGTACGGCACCACCCTCGCGAAATGGCTGGGCGTTGGCGCGGCCGACATTCCGAGCGTCTTTCCGTTGATCGGCAACATGTCTTCGCCCTCGGGTCTTGGCTTCCTGCCGTAGGAACGAGCGAGCCCGGGGCGTGTCGATTTCGAAGAAGCTCCTCGCATTTCCGGTTCTGGCGTTCGCGGCCTGGCTCGCCCGGGCGGCGGCGCCCAACCTGTCGATCCGGGTGACGCCGCCCAATCCCGTCGCCGGTCAGAGGGTCCTCCTGGCGGCCGCTGCCCCTCAGGAAGACTCGGGATGGCTCTGGGATTTCGGGGACGGCCGCTCGGCGCAGTGCCCTTCGGCCGAGCACATCTGGGAGGAGCCTGGAACCTACCGGGTCCACGTCCAGACGCAGAGCGCGAGCGCGGACATCTCGCTCGTCGTGTCTGCAGCCGACACCCTGCGGCTCAACGCCGCCCACCCGTTCGAGGCGACCGTTCGCGCCGTGGACCCGCGCACGGGAGAGGAATCCGCGGGCCAGGCCGTCGGGCAGGACGACGGATACGGCTACTTCCGCTTTCCGGGGATCGCCCGGGAGGCCGACGGCCCGGCGATCACGGTCAGAATCCTCGACCCGGAAGCTCTCCGTCCGCAACGCGCAGTCCGACGCCGGCCGCCGCGGGGACCGCTACCGCGTCTCGTGGGGCAGCCTGACCGACCTCGACTACACGCTGACCGTGCGCGACGCCGGCACTGGCCAGGTGGAGATCTACCGGGGCGCCGGTGCATTCGCCGGCGGCGTCGACGGTGCGAGCTTTCCCCGTCAGCGCCCGGATCTGCTGGAGGTGACCCGGCCCGATCCCTACGGCGGCATCCCCGGCCGCGGGCTCACTCTGACGTCCACACCCGGCGGTGTCCAGACGGCGACCGCCACGCCGGTGGCACCCGGGCCCAGCGCAACCGCGACGCGCACACGAACGCCAAGCGAGACGCGCACGCCATGGCCCACACCAACGCCGACACCGACTCGGACGCCGACTCCCCACTCAGACCCCGACCGTTACCCCGACACCGACGCCTTCGGGACCGATCTTCGTCGAGTTGCGCGCCATCCAGTGGCAATGGGACTTCTTCTCGACCGCGCTCGGCGTCAACGGAGGCTCGAGCATCACGCTGCAGGTCGGACAGACGTACCAGATCCAGATTTGCAACGAAGACCTGCCCGACGTGACCGACGTGCACCAGTTCGGAGGGATCTCGGCGCTCGGGCTCGATGGAGGCGCCCTTCCGAATGGGACGTGTCTGGCGCCCGTCCAGACGATCACGCCGTCCGCCCCCGGCGACTATCCCTTCAACTGCACCAACTACTGCGGCGTGGGACACGACGGCATGGTCGGCATCTTCCACGTCGTGCCGTAGAGGGCTCCCCCGGGCATCGCCGCCATCAGGACGGCCCATTCCGATGGCGGCTGTCGGCCGCTGAACCAGGGCCGCTCTCGGGTATCCTCCCCCCACGGACCGGAGTGACGCAATGCCCGAGACGACGTCCAACATCGAGTTCGCGCACAAGATCCACGAGAGCAGCCACCACGGCGGCGCCTCTCACCCGCACCGGCAGGAGTGGATCGAGGTCGTCGAAGCGGTGGTACTCGCCGCTGTCGCCGTCCTCACGGCCTGGAGCGGCTACCAGGCCGCCAAGTGGGACGCCCGCAGCGCCGCCGCCTATGCGCTCGCGGGGCGAACCACCGTCCAGGCGCAAGCCCAGGAGACCCTGGCCGGCCAGGAGCGGCTCTACGACGTCAGCACCTTCAACGCCTGGATCGCGGCGAAGCTCGGGCGCGACGAAAGACTCGCCGGGGTTTACGAGCGCCGATTCCGGCCCGAGTATCACGTCGCCTACGAGGCGTGGCTGAAGACCGATCCTTTCCAGAGCCCGAGCGCCCCGGCCGGGCCAATCTTCATGGCGGAATACAAGAACGCCCGGGAGTCGAACGCGCACCGCCTCGAGCAGGATGCGCGGCGCCACTTCGAGACGGGCATCGCGACGCGGGAGACCGGCGACGAGTACGTGCGCATCACCGTGGTCCTCGCCACCGTACTCCTGCTCACGGCGCTCAGCCAGCGATTCAAGATCCGCGGGCCGAGGGTCGGCCTGGTTGCCGTTGCCTTCGCGATGCTCGCGCTTGCGATCTACTGGATCGCGAGCTTTCCGAGGGCCTGAGCCCTCCACGAGGTCATATGCCGCTCGATGAAAAACCGTTTCGATCCAGCGAGGAAGGTCTCGAGCCCGCCAGGATTAGCATTCGGATGGGCCATCCCCGCGTGCGGCCGCACGTCGTCGCGCCCGCGGGCAAGGCCGCCCCGCTCACCCATGCCGACTACGTGACCAGCTTCCTCGTCGCCTGGCAGCCCTCCCCGACGCCGCCGGCCCACTGGATCGAGCTGCTGCGCGCCGCGCCTTTCGGCTCGGGAACGGTGCACGCCCGCGACCTCCACTGGGACGGCCACACCTTCTCCATCGAGCTCGTCAACGAATCCGACATCGAAGCTTTCGCGGTCGAGATGCCGGAATGGGTCGCGTTTGCCAATGCCGAATTCGGCCGGCGCGAGCACACGCCCGCCGAGCAGGCCCTCGCTCGTGCAAGACGGCGGGCCGAGGAGCTCGAAAAGCGCCTGGGCCACTGAACTGCCCACCGGGCGCCTCCCGTCAGCGCCCGGCTAGCGGCGGCAGGCCGCTCCAGTTCAGAATGCCGTTCCAGAGAAAACGGTAGTCCGAGTGGTTCAAGTCGCGGTGCATCGGGCTGAAGTTGAACGCGATGACCCGCCCCGGACCGACGGGCAGGTCGAGGATCGCCGGGTATCCCTCGAGGTCGTCCTCGTGCTTCGCTCCGCCGGAGACGACCATCCCGGCATCCTTGGTCCTGGCGTCCTTCTCGGCCGCCTTGTCCTGGTCCTTCTTGTCCTTATCGGCGTCGTCCCGATCTTCCTTCCTCGGCTTCGTGCCCCACTGGAGCACGACCGAGGCGCGGTCCGGGCGCCGCACGTCGTAGACCGACAGGTCGGTGCGAAACGCCGACGTCTCGGCCGGATACCCGTAGGCGAGCGGATGGTCGGGGCGCACGAACTTCACGCGCAGCTCCACGCCCGGCGTCCAGGCCTTGCCGCCGACGTTGCGGACGTTGCGGACGAGGCCCGCCTCCAGGGGTAGCGCCGAGCCATTGCCGAGCGTAATCATCAATCCGCCCGCGCCGAGGAACTCCTGCAGGTTCGCCATCCCGCCCCATCCGATGCCGCCCGTGATGTCGTCGGAGGCATCGGGAACACCGTGGCTCGGGAACTCGGCCGTCTTCGTGTAAGGCATCGGGCTCCACTTCGGATCGAGGCCGAAGACCTGGGCCTTCCAGTTCGAATAGTTGTCCCCGTACAGGATGATGTCGTAGCGATCCCGCAGCTTGCCCGCCCGGACGTCTTCGTCGCGGATGTAGGCGTAGGGGATCTTCTCCTGGTCCAGAGCGAGGCGTAACCACCCGGTCGCCTCGGTGTCCTCCCAGAGATGCCAGACCGCGATCCGAGGGATCCGTGATGCATGCGCAGCGACGCTCGGTGCGGCGGCGACGCCCTCGAACGAGAGGCCGAGCTCGTCGGCTACGCCGTGGAGCGCGGCGACGAGACCGTCCTGCGCCGCCAGAATCCACGAACCGGCCGGGTAGTCGGCGGCCCCCGCCTTGAACGGTTTCTCCGCGATCGAGACCTCGAACTTCGAGAGCCGGAACCGCGCGGCGAGCAGCGCCTCCTGGCCCGTGTCCTTCAGCAGGAAGACCGGACCGGCCCCCGAGATCTTGCCCACGACGGCGGGCGCCGCCGTGACCGGGGCGAGCGGCGCCTGGACGATCTTCTCGTCGTCGATCCGCTTGGCCTCGAGGCCGTAGTGCACCGGAAGAGCCCAGGAGATGTCGTCGTACGGCTCGTACGGCGTCTCCGTCGGGAACTTCTGCGGCTCGAGCAGGTCCACGGCGTAGTTCCGATAGGGCTGGTCGAGCTTGACGACGAAGGCGCCCTTCGCGAAGGTGCCCTCCTTCACCGTCACCGGGGCGGTCAGGCGCGCCACCTCGATGCGGTGGCCGCGCAGCACCTCGATCATCTGCGCGACGCGACGGGGATCGCCCTGGTCCTCGGGAATCACGAAGGCGTAGGGGTTGCCCTTGACGCCCTTCTGCCACGAGTTGTATCCCTTGCGGTAGAAATTGCGCAGGACGTCCTTGGCGTTCTTGGCCGTCCAGTCGAGGATCGACAGGCAGCCGGACTCCATGTAGTTCGTGTTGTCGCGCAGCGACCAGAGAAACTTCTTGTCCGGCGGAAAGGCCCGGTACCACTCGCGATCCGTCACGGGCTTGTCGACGAAGCGATTCGAGGGCCGCAGCGTCCTCTCGATCGTCTCGGCCGTGTGGTTGCCGAAGGTCTCGTAGCCGCGTCCGAGCGAATTGTGGTTGGAGGCGACCGAGTCGAGGTAGTGAAGCCCCCACGATTCGCCGAAGCCCCAGGTCCAGACACCCGGCATTCCGAAGGCTGTCAGGGCCTTCACCTCATGGAACGAGGTCTCCAGCCACTCGTCGATCGCGATGGGGTCGAGATTCACGTTGTAAGGCCCGGTTCCGTTCCACGTGTGGAGCAGCGGGATCGACTCGTGCAGGTCGTGCACGGCCTGCGGATGGTACTCGTAGAACATCCGGTGCACGGCCTGCGTGAGCTGGAGCGCTTTCTGGTGGGTGTCGCGGTTGTTGTCGTGGAAGACGTAGTAGCCCCAGTAAGGCGGCGACAATTCCGGGAGATTTTCCCAATCCGTCTTTCCCTTCAGATACCGGTAGTACCAGTCGACCATCTTGTCCCGGCCGTCGGGCTCGGACGCCGGGTTGATCAGGACGACGACGTTGCGCCGGATCTGCTCGATCATCGGCTGGTTGGAGACCGCCAGGCGGTAGGCGAGCTCCATGACCATTTCCGGGCTGCCCGTCTCCGCCGAATGGAGGCCGGCGTTGAAGTAATAGATCGGCCGCGCTGCAGCGATGATCTTCTCGGCCGCCGCGGGGCTGGTCGTGCGCGGGTCGGCGAGGGCAGCCGTGGCCGCCTTGAGCCGTTCGAGGTCGCGGATTCCCTCCTCGTCGGCGACGGCCACGAGCAAAATCTCGCGCCCTTCTTCCGACTTGCCGATCACCTCGACCTTCACGCGCGGAGACGCCTTGGCGAGCTCGCGCATGTACCCGTAGATCTGAGCCGTGTGCGTCAGGTCTCCGGCCGCTCCCGCGACGTGGCCCAGGTACTTCGTCGGCGACGGCACGGTCGAAGACGCAGGCACGTAGGCGACCCAGGGGTTGGAGAAGCGCGCCTCGGTCGTGAACCGGGCGATCGCCTCGACCGACCCCGACTCGGGAGTATCCGGCGCGTAGGCCGGGTCCTGGGCAGCGCCCAGGGCGGGAAGGAGCAGGAGCGCGAGGCACACGAAACGCACGGAAGGTCGAGCCATCGGGATCTCCTCCTCGAGGCCGGAGGCGAAGTCGTGCCGCGGCCGCCGCGTAATCTAGCAGGTTGGCGGAACGACGGTGCAAGGCGGCGTGACTGCCGCCTGGAAGCGCCCTGTCCGGGGGTCCCTAGAAGGCGTCCCTAGAATTGGACCAGGAGCCCGGCGCCGCGCGCGTCACGCCCGAGCATGGGCGCGAAGGCCACGCGCACCTTGCCATCGCCCGCCCGCAGCCTCTTGTTGAGCGTCACGACACCGCGGCCGACCACCGTTCCGATGATCGCCCCGGCGGTGACGTCCGAAGTCCAGTGGGCGTTGTGGTAAATCCGCGCGAACCCGACGAGGCCCGCGACGGTGTAGGCCGCGATGCTCACCCAGGCCTGGTCGGAGCTCGCGCTGATGACCGAGGCGACGGCGAACGCCTGGGTCGCGTGGCCCGAGGGAAAGGCGTTGTCGCTGCCGCTGAAGGGGTGGAACGTCGTGCTGCTCACGGATTCGTTGGGCCGCGCGCGCCCGATGACGAACTTCAAGGTCGGCGTGATGATGCCCGAGGCCAGGAGGCTCGCGATCACGCTGTCGATCGCGATGTCTCTGGCCCCCGGATCGTGGAACACGAATCCGGCGATCCCATATGCGCCAATGACCGCCCACGAGTACCCGGCGCCGAAAGGCTCCACGACCTTCGTGAGCTCATCGAGGGTCGAGGTCTGGTGACTCTGCGTCTTGTTGCGCATCGGGATGTCGAAGGCAAAGCCGACCGCGACCACACCGGCGAGGGTGCCGGTCACGGCGACCCATTCCTTCCCGGTCCAGTGCAGGGGCGCGCCGAGGACCGAGACCGTGTCTTTCAGCGCGATCGTCCCGATTCCGGGAGTGGAGCTTCCCGGAGCGGCTTCCTCCGCGGCCGCCTCTTCCGGGTCCGCCCCTCCCCCGCCCGCCTGCGCCGCGACCTCGGCGGTGGGAGTTTCGGCGACGCAGGGACCGGAGAGCGGCGCATCGGACGATTGCGCCAGGGCGACGCGGGAAACGAGACACGAGAACATCAGGAGCCGGATCGCGCGCGCAAGACGCATACGCCCTCCTCCCTGCCGCAAGCAACACGGACGCCGGGTCGAGGATTCCGCGCCCAGACTACCCTTTTCGTCTGGTAGATTCGCCGCCGCGCGCATGCGAATCGGCCAAGGGCGCCACGACGCGCGTCGGGGCCAACCAGTTCGTCTGGTTCGATCCCCACTGAGAGCGAAGCGCTCGCAGAGGAGGAGAAGATGAGAAGACGCTGGATCCTGGGGCTGATCCTCGGAGGGCTCGCCTCGCCTTCCTTCGGACTTCCCACCGAGTCACCCGCCGAGGTCGAAAAAGTGGTCGCCGCGCTCGACACGGCGTATCAGGCGGCCGTGAAGGCCAACGACGCGGCCACGATGGACCGGATCCTCGCGGACGACTTCGTGCTGGTCACCGGCCGCGGAAAGACCTTCAGCAAGGCCGATCTGCTCCAGGAGGCCCGCGATCGGACCACGACCTACGAGCACCAGGAGGAGCTCGAACAGAAGGTCCGCGTGTGGGGAGACACGGCGGTGGTCACGGCGCTTCTCTGGATCAAGGGCACGGCCGACGGCAAGACTTCCGACCGCAAGCTGTGGTTCAGCGACGTCTACGTGCGCACGAGCCGGGGTTGGCGATACGTCTTCGGCCAGGCGTCCCTGGCGTTGCCGGCCACGCCCTGACCTGACCGCGCCGCACCGCGCCCGGCGGCCTCAGTGGAACCCCAAGCGGTGGAGGAGCTCGACGAACCGAGGGTCCGACCGGAGAGAGTCGTACATCGGTTCCACTTTGAGGCTCGTGAGCCAGGGATCCCGCTCTTCGACGGCCTTCTCGAGCCACGCCATCGCCTGGTCTTTCTCGCCCAGGGCGGCAGGAACGCCCGCCACGATCGCCGGAGGCACGTAGCGGTCGCTCGACCTCGCCTTGAGCTTCTCGACGATCTCGAGCGCCTCGGACCGACGGTTTGCGTCGGCGTAGGCGTAGCCAAGGGCTGCGAGCTGCGCCGAGCCGCCACCGGACAGCTCGACCGCCTTCCGAAGCTCGACGATGGCTTCGTCAAAGCGCTTCTTGTGAACGAGGCTGAGACCCAGCGCGAAACGCGCCCGGAGATAGTTCGGATCCATTTCGAGCACTCGGTGGAACCATGGAATGGCCTCGTCGTCGCGCCGCGCGAGGCCCAGGGTGATTCCCATCATCGTGTTGGCGCCGAGCGAGACGGGATCGATTTGCTGCGATCGCTGCATCTCCTGAATGGCCTCGTCGAATCGGCCCATCCGTGAAAGGAAAATCGCGTAGTTCTCGTGCGCGACCGGGATGTTCGAATTCAGTCGGAGCGCCTGTTGAAACTGACTCTCCGCCGTTTTCCAGTCATGATCGAAGACGAAGCTGTTCCAGGCCAGAGCCGCATAGGGCTCGCCGAGGGTCGGATCGAGCTCCACGGCTCGCAGGGCGGCTGTCTTCGCTTTCGGGAAACCCTCTCTCGGAGAGAACGCACCCTGTGCCGAACCCGTCGCCGGTTTGCGTAGGCTTCCGCGATACCGGCGTAGGCCAGCGCATAGTCGGGCTGCTTCTCGATTGCCTGCTGGAAGTACTCGAGGCTTTTCTGCGCGTCGGCGGCCGTTCGCCGGAACAGGTGGTACTGGCCCTTCAAGTAGGCCTCATAGGCCTCCGGGTTGACGGTCTTCTTTTCCGCCAGTCGCGACCGCTCCTGCGGCGTCAGTCGGACCCCGATCTCGCCGGCGATGGCCCTGGCCACCTCGCCTTGAAGCGCCAGGATGTCCTTCAATTCGCGCTGAAACGAGTCGGCCCAGAGGTGCCGATCCCTGACAGCGTCGATGAGCTGCGCGGTGATTTTCACCTGCGAGCCAGCGCGCGTCACGGAGCCCTCGACCACCGCATCCACGCCGAGCTCCTTCGCGATCTCGGGCAGCGACTTGGAAGAGCCCTTGTAACGCATCGCGGAGGTCCGCGACGTCACGCGCAAGGCCGAGATCTTCGCGAGAGCCGTGATCAACTCCTCCGTCATGCCATCCGCGAAATACTCCTGCTGCGGATCGCCCGAGAGGTTGGCGAGCGGCAGGACGGCGAGCGACTCGATCCGGACCGCGCCAGAGTTGCGGCCGGGCGCCCGAAAAACCAGCGCGATGGCGACCAGGGCGATCGCAGCCGCGCCAACCGCGAGACCCACGCGCCGCGAGATCCCCGGCCGCTCCGGCGCGCGGAGCTGGAAGACCTCGAGCCAAGAGACTCTTTGAGGGCAAACGACAGATCGCCGGCCGACTGAAACCGCTCGCCCGGACTCTTCTCGAGGCATCGCCGCACAATCCGGCTCACGCCCTCCGGAACCGGTGTCCCGAATCCCGTGATCTCCGCGGGCTGGTCCCGCAGAATCGCCGCCATCGTCTGGCCGGGCGACGCGCCGGAAAACGCTCGCCTTCCCGTCAGCATCTCGTACAGGACGCAACCGAACGAGAAGATGTCGCTTCGGGCATCGGCCGGCTCCCCGCCGACCTGTTCCGGTGACATGTATCCGAGCGTTCCGAGAACCGTTCCGGCCTCCGTGACAGACGACTCCGTCGGCGCGGAGGTGACGTCCGAGGGCGCAGCGTCGGCGCGAGCCAGGCCGAAGTCCAGGATCTTCACCCGTCCGCCGGAGGTCAGAAAAATGTTCTCGGGCTTAAGGTCCCGATGGACGATCCCCCGGGCATGCGCGGCGGAGAGTCCGTCGGCGATCGCGATCGAGATCTCGGCTGCCTTGCGCCATGCCAGGCGCTCGCGCGCCAGCCGCTCCCGAAGCGTCTGCCCCTCGAGGAGCTCCGTGACCGCGTAACGAACCCCCCCGGTCGTCGCCAAAGTCGTGGATCGCGAGGATGTTCGGGTGCGACAGCGCGGCGACCGCTCTGGCCTCCCGCTCGAACCGCGACAGAGCCTTAGGATCGGCGGCCAGCCGTTCCGGCAACACCTTGATGGCCACCTCGCGCCCCAGGCGCGTGTCCCGCGCCCGGTAGACTTCTCCCATCCCACCCGCGCCGAGCGGCGTCAGGATCTCGTAGGGGCCGAGACGGGCACCGGCCGCGAGCGCCATCGAGCTGCAAGAAGACTACAACTTCCGCGCGCCTACCGCCTTTCGCGCGCTCGAGAATGGGGGAATAATGCGCCCCGGAAGTCGTCGGCTCGCCAGACCAGAATGAAGAACAGTCCCGCCCCCGCAGTTGCCATCATCGTGAGCTGCCTCCCGTCCTGGCGGCGCGAGGCATCTGCCGGAACGACCGGCGGAAGGAAGTTCGACGCTCTCCTCGGACAGTACCAGGCGCCCCCGGCGGCGCCCAGGCCCTGAGACGGTGCCCACCCGCTACGACGCAATCATCATCGGCACGGGCCAGGCCGGCCCGCCGCTCGCGGCGCGCCTCTCTGCGGCTGGAATGCGTGTTGCGATCGTCGAACGCGGATCCTTCGGAGGTACGTGCGTCAACACGGGCTGCATCCCGACGAAGACGCTGGTCGCCAGCGCGGCTGCCGCGCGGGCGGTCGTTCGCTCGTTCGAGTTCGGCGTGCTTGCCGGCGGGCCGGCGACCGTGGACATGAAAGCGGTCAAGGCCCGAAAAGACGCGATCTCGGGCGAGTCGCGGACCGGCGTCGAGTCCATGTTGCGCGGCCTGCCGAACGGAACCGTCCACGTGGGCCATGCCCGGTTCGAGTCGGCGCGCGACGTGCGTGTCGGCAGCGACGTGCTGACGGCGGAGCGCATCTTCATCAACGTCGGTGGGCGCGCGGCCGCACCGCCGATCCCGGGGCTCTCCGAAGTGCCCTACTGGACGAACTCCTCGATCATGGCGGTCGATTTCGTGCCGCCGCACCTCGTCGTCATCGGAGGCAGCTACATCGGCCTCGAATTCGCCCAGATGTACCGCCGGTTTGGAAGCGCCGTCACGGTCGTCGAGATGTCGCCCCGGCTCGCTCCCCGCGAGGACGAGGATACGTCCGCCGCCATCCGGGACATCCTCGAGCGCGAAGGCATCCTCGTGCGCACCAGCGCCGAGTGCATCGCCGTCGAAAAGACGACCTCGGGCGTGCGCGTGGGCGTCGGCTGCAAGGAGGGAACCCCTCGATCGACGGGACGCACATGCTGCTCGCCGTCGGCCGGCGCCCGAACACGGACGACCTCGGGCTCGAGAAGGCCGGCATCGCCGTCGATGCGCGTGGCTACATCCAGGTCGACGACGAGCTCCGCACGTCCGTTCCCGGAATCTGGGCCCTCGGCGACTGCAACGGCAAGGGCGCCTTCACGCACACCTCCTACAACGACTTCGAGATCGTTGCCGCGAACCTGCTCGACGCCGACCCGCGGCGCGTGAGCGACCGGATCGAAACCTACGCCCTCTTCATCGATCCCCCGCTGGGGCGTGCCGGCATGACCGAGGCGAAAGCCCGCGAATCGGGCCGGCGGATCCTGGTCGGAAAGCGCCCGATGGCGAAGGTCAAGCGGGCCGTCGAGAAGGGCGAACCCCTCGGATTCATGAAGGTCGTCGTGGACGCCGACACGAAGGAGATACTGGGGGCGGCGATCCTCGGCGTCGGCGGGGACGAGGTGATCCACTCCCTGCTCGACGTGATGTACACCCGTGCCCCGTACACGGTCATCCAGCGCGCCATGCACATCCACCCCACCGTCTCGGAGCTGGTGCCGACGATGCTCGGAGACCTGCACGCTCCCTGAGCCGGAGCCGGCCCATGGTCAGTGGGGTCGGCTGACGACCCAGAATGCAAGCGCGATCGCGATGGCGTCTTCGAGCAGCGCGATCGGCAGACCCTTGCCGCCCACCGCCCGCGTCAGACGCGCGCGAAACTCGTAGCCGCCGAGCGTTCCCGCGACCGCGCCGAGCGCGCCCGCCACCAGGCCAGCCGTCAGCGCCTGCCCCGACGCGCCGACCGCGGCGCCGCACAGGGCGCCCATCAGGATCCGGGCAATGAACTGGGGCGGCTCCTTGCGGCTGCCCGTCTTGGGCAACTTGTCGTTGACGAGCTCGCCGAGCGCGGCGGCGGTGAAGATCCAGGGCGTCACCGCGGCACCCAGAAACGCGAGCGGTGTGCCCTCGAGCTTCAGCCAGCCGAGGCGCGCCGCCCAACTCACGGCGGCGGGCGCCGTCATCGCTCGCAGCCCTGCCACCAAACCGATCAGGAATGCCAGCACATAAATCGACATGTCGGACCTCGCCTCCTGCGATCCTACATCTGCCCCGCACGGCACACGGAGGGCTCGAGCCAGGACCGATCTCGCGCTCGCCCTTCCTGCGATTGATACGTTCCTATCAGGCGGCCGGGCAGGGCGAAGAACAAGCTAACCACGGGGGAAAGTCGTGGACATCCTCGAAGCCATCGCCGAGCGTCGCGCGATCCGGACCTACACGAACGAGGTATTGGAACGGGCCGCGGTAGAACGGCTGATCAACCTGGCGGTTCAAGCACCGAGCGCAAGGGATCTGGAGCCATGGGCGTTCGTGATCCTGGAAGGGAAGGCACGCCTCCGCGGCTTTTCCGAGGATGCGAAGGGTCTGCTCCTCGACGGCCCCGCGCAGAGCGAATCGCCGAAGATGCGAGCCATGCTCTCGGATCCCTCCTTCGACATCTTCTACGGCGCCCCGCTCCTCATCGTGATCTGTGCGACCTCCGCCAGTCCCAGGCAGCGGAGGACTGCTGTCTGGCGGCTCAAAACCTGATGCTGGCCGCGCACGCGGAAGGCCTCGGCACCTGCCCGATCGGTCTCGCGCGGCCCTGGCTCAACCTGCCCGCGACCAAGGGCGCGCTCGGCATCCCACAGGATTGGATTCCCGTGTTCCCCATCATTCTCGGCCGTCCCGGAGCGCATCCGGCGTCGCCCGGTCGCCGGGTCCCCCGTCTGATGTGGCGCTGAGGCAATCCTTTGCGATACCACCGATCATGAGTCGAGCACCCGACAGCCGGCCCATTCTGGCCTTCTTCCTGGCCTCCGCCCTGACCTCGATCTTCTCCTCGAACCTTGCTGCCTCCGCGGCCACCACCTCGAAGCCTCCGCCCGGGGTCGATCCCTGGCCGCGGCAGTTTACGAGCGGCGATACTGTGCTGACCATCTTCCAGCCCCAGTTGGACGACTGGGACGGCCGGTCTCTCAAGGCACACGCAGCGGTTTCCGTTCGCCCGGCCGAGGCGAGCGAATCGACTTTCGGGATCATCTGGATCGCGGCCCAGACCAGCGTCGACAAGGAAAGCCGCCTCGTCGGCCTCGAAGAGATCGAGCTCCCGAAGGCGACTTTCCCTTCGGCGCCCGGCAGCGAGAGCGCGTACCTCGATCTGTTCCGCCGGGCGATACCGAAGTGGTCGAGGCCCATAGCGCTCGACCGCCTCGAGGCAAGTCTGGCTATCCTCGAAGAGCGGCGCCGTGGCGCGGCGCTGCCGCTGCGTGACAACCCGCCCCGCATCCTCTTCTTCAACGGACCGGCGATTCTCGTTTCCGTCGACGGCCCTCCCGCCTACCGCGCCATCGAGGGGACCTCGTTCGAGCGCGTCTTGAACACGAGGCCTCTGCTCATCCGGGATCTCTCGGGCGCCTGCTATCTCCACCTCTTCGACGGCTGGATGAGGGCCGCATCTCTGGACGGACCGTGGGCCCCGGACCAGAACCCGCCGGCCGAGCTCGGGAAGGCCCTCCAGCAGCTGCTGCGATCGGGTCAACCGATCGACTTGCTCCAGGGCGAGGCGGTGCAGACGACTTCCAGCACCGCCGGCAGCGCGAACGCGCCGGCAAAGCCATCGCTCGCGAGGGGGCCCGTTCCGGCCGTATTCGTGGCAACCACCCCAACCGAACTGATCGTCACCGATGGAGAGCCAAATTGGGTTCCGGTCGACGGAACGAAGTTGCTCTACATCCAGAACACGACCGCCAACGTCTTCAAGTCCCTGGCAGACCAGAAGACGTATGTCCTGATCTCGGGCCGCTGGTACCGTGGATCTTCGGAGAGCGGGCCGTGGGAACACGTTTCGGGCAAGGCTTTACCCGCCGACTTCGCGAACATCCCGGATGACAGCCCGAAGGAGAACGTGAAGGCGTCGGTGCCGGGGACGTCGCAGGCAGCCGAAGCTCTCATCGCCGATCAGATCCCCCAGACGGCGAAGGTCGACCGCAACGAGACGAAGATGACGGCCCCCGAATACGACGGGGAACCGATGCTCGCGCCCATCCAAGATACGCCGCTCCAGTACGTCATCAATGCATCGTTGCCCGTCATCCTCGCCGACGACGGGAACTGGTACGCAGTCGAGAACGGCATCTGGTTCGTCGCGGGCTCTGCCCGCGGGCCCTGGTCGGTTGCGCAGAGCGTGCCACCCTCGATCTACTCGATCCCCCCCGACAACCCCCTCCACTACGTGACGTACGTGCGCGTCTATGGCGCTTCGGAAGACTCCGTGTGGGTCGGCTATACACCGGGCTATACGGGCAGTTACATCGACGACGACGGATTGATCGTCTACGGCACCGGCTACGACTACATGCCATGGGTCGGCAATTTCTGGTACGGCCCGCCGATCACGTGGGGCCTGGGCTTCGGTCTTGCCTGGACGCCATGGTGGGGGTGGGGCTTCGACGTCGGTTTTGGATGGGGCTGGGGCCCCGGCTGGGCATGGGGATGCATTCCGCCTCCCTGGTGGGGACCGGTCGGATCGGGCTGGCACCCCGGTGGATGGGGACTGGCACGATGGTGCCCGGGTTCCGCGTGTGGTGCCGTGGCGCCCGGGCGGCTGGCCGGCAACGAGCGGGAGCATCTACCGGCGCTGGGGTCAGACGGTGACGGTTTCGCAACGGCCCGTTCGCGCCGGCGATCCCACGGCACCCCACCCGGTCGGCCTCTATGGCCGCGCTTACAACTCCCATACCGGCGCCTTGGCGGCGGGACAGCGGGCCGTGGTCCGCAATGTCTATCGGACGCCGGTCGGCACTCCCGGCAACGACGTCTACGCGGGGCCAGACGGACGCGTTTACCGCCGAGACGCGAATGGAACCTGGCGGCAAGTGGGCCCGCGCGATGCACGGCCTCCCCAGCGCGAACAGGTTCAGCCGCTCGAGCGAGAACACGGCGCACGCGCAACGGGAGACCAGCGTTCCCACGCCGTCCGACCGCCCGGCCCGCCACCGCCCCGCAGCGCGCCTGCGCATCCCGCGCCCCCGCACCCCGCGCCGCATCCCGCGCCTCCGCGCCCGGCCCCTCCGCGCCCGGCCCCTCCACACAACCCCCACGGCTAGGCACCTGCATCGCAGCCGGACGGGTTCAGGGTGCGGGATCCGAAGGTCGACGCCTCCAGGACACGGTTGCATGGTTCACGAGAGAATGCTGCTTCCGAGAATTTGGTCGCCGCGGTCGCGATGTCGAGTGTTCCCGAGCAAGCGTCTGGATGGGAGATTCGCTCGAAGCATGTTGCCAGGACGACGACGAGAACTTTTCCTCTCCCGGGTCTGCGGCTTGCTCGAGCCGGGCCCGGTCGTTCTTCTTGAGCGCCCCCGGACCTTCCGGCGCCGACGTGGAATGACGAGATGGCGGGGCCGACGGGACTCGAACCCGCGACCTCCGGCGTGACAGGCCGGCGTTCTAACCAACTGAACTACGACCCCGCAAAAGGAACGGCGCATCATACCGGAATGGCGAAGCCAGTCAACCGGTTGAACAATATTCGGAGCCGGGCCCCCGAGAGGGCCACACCGGGAACTTGGGAATGATGACACTTGGGATGCTCCTCGTCGCGGCGCTCATGGCGCAGCTTCAGCCCGCCTCCTCTGCCGCGCCTTCCGTGGCCGTGACGCCGAGCTTCGACGGCACTCGCTTCCATCAACCGGAGCCCCGTTCGATCGGATTTGGCGACTGGGCGCGGAGGACTTTCCGCTCACGCCGGGGACCGTGGCGCGATTTCACGGACACGCCCCCCGGTCCGGCACCGGCCGCCCGCGTTTGCGACGGCGCACTGCGCGTGACCCTCGTCAACCACGCGACGCTCCTCGTCCAGATGGACGGCGTCAACATCCTGACCGATCCGACCTGGGCGAAGCGTTCGGCCGCGACGGTCGGCGTGCGTCGGCGGCGGCCGCCCGGGATCCGATTCGACGACCTGCCGAAGATCGACGCGGTCCTCGTCTCCCACAACCACCAGGATCACATGGACCTGCCGACGCTGCGGCGACTCTCCGCGGCGGATCACCCCATCGTCTACTCGGGACTCGGCAACCGCGTCTTCCTCGCGAAGAACGGAGTGCCGGGAGCTCGCGACCTCGACTGGTGGCAGTCGGCCGAGCTTGGCAACGGGGTGACCGTCACGGCGGTCCCCGCGCGGCACAGCTCGGGCCGCGGACTCTTCGACCACGACCGCACGCTGTGGTGTGGCTTCGTCGTCAGCGGACCCTCGGGCTCGGTCTACTTCGCCGGCGACACGGGATGGGGGACGCACTTTGCCGCGATCGGAAAGCGCTTCCCGAACCTGCGCCTCGCGATGCTGCCGATCGGCGGCTTCCAGCCCGTCTGGTACATGCGGGACCAGCACATCGGCCCCGAGGACGCCCTCGCCGCCATGCGCGACCTTGGCGCCGCGACCATGATCCCGATGCATTTCGGCACCTTCCCCAATGCCGCGGATGCCGAGACGGAGCCCGTGGAGGTCCTCGTCGACGCGCTGGCCGTCTCGCCCGACCTGCGCGGCCGCGTCGTCATCCTCGACAACGGCCAGTCCGCCGACGTCCCGCCGATCCGGAACTCGGGGTCCCTCGCAACAACCGCGCTACCCGGCGAAGCCGGCCTCGCGGCCCTTCACTAGGTTGCAACCCCGCCTCGCACGGCGAGGCTTCTCTTCCGCTGGCGTCTCTTACCAGACGTCGCAGCGCTCGGTATCGGACCGCACCATCGGCGAGCCCGCCTTGCAGCTGAACGCCTTCGCGAACTCCGGCAGATTCGACAGGGGCCCGATGACGCGGAACTTGCCGATCGGATGGGGATCGCCTTGCGCCATCGTGCGCGCGGCCTCGGGGCGGACCGCGTCGCCGCGGAACTGCCCCCACGCGATGAAGAACTGCTGATCCGGCGTGAAACCGTCCACGTCCGGCAGCGGGGGCTTTCCCTTCTGCGAGATCTGGAAGGCCCGATACGCGATCCGCGCGCCCGCGAGGTCGCCGATCGACTCACCCACGACGAGCTTTCCCTTCTCGGGAATCCCGGGCTCGACCTCGTAGTGGTCGAACTGGTTGACCACGCAGGCGGTCTTTTCCTGGAACTTCTTCAGGTCTTCCTGGCTCCACCAGTTCTGGAGCCGGCCCTGCGCGTCGAACTGCGCGCCCTGGTCGTCGAAGCCATGGCTGATCTCGTGTCCGATCACGACCCCGATCGCGCCGTAGTTGACGGCGTCGTTGGCGGACATGCTGAAAGCCGGCGGCTGCAGGATGCCCGCGGGAAAGACGATCTCGTTCAGGAGCGGGTTGTAGTACGCGTTCGAGGTCGGCGGTGTCATTCCGAAGCGGCCGCGGTCGACTGGCTTGCCGATCTGCCGGAGATCGTCCTCGACGTTGAACTTCCGCCCTGCGACGACGTCATCCCAGTAGGAGGTCCGCGAAATCGGGACCCTGCTGTAGTCCTTCCACTTGTCCGGATAGCCGATCTTCGGGTTGAAGGTCGAGAGCTTCTCGAGGGCGCGCTTCTTGGTCTCGGCGCTCATCCAGTCGAGCCCCTCGATCGTCTGACCCATCGCCAGGCGCAGGTTCTTGACCAGGTCCTGCATCCGGGCCTTGGCCGCGGGCGGGAAATACTTTTCGACGTACTTCTTGCCCAGCGCCTCGCCGAGCAGCGTGTCGGCAGACTCGGCGCAGCGCTTCCAGGCTGGCTTCATCTCCTTGGCCCCGTTCAGGTACGCCTGGTTGAAAGCGAAGTCCTCCTGGACAAAGGCGTCGGACAGCGACGGCGCGGCCGCATCGAGCAGGTGCCACTTCAGATAGGTCTTCCAATCGGCGAGCGAGACTGAGCCCAACTGCCTGTTCACGTCCTCCAGGAAGCGCGGCTCCCCGACGTTCACGTCACCGGGCTGGATGCCGAGCGTCTGGAATGCCGCCGACCAGTCGTAACGCGGCGTCAGTTTCTGGAGATCCGCCATGGACGTCTTGTGGTCGGTCGCCTTGGGGTCCCGCAGCGCCACGTTGTCGAGCGAGGCCTCGGCGAGCTGCTTCTCCATGGCGAACACGGTCGCGGCGGCGGCTTTTGCGTCCGCGGGGCTCGAACCCGCGAGCTGGAAGACGGCAGCGACGTGCGCGAGGTACTTCTCCCGTGCCTCCTTGAACCGATCCTCGGGCTTCAGGTAGTAGTCGCGGTCCGGCAAGCCGAGACCGGCCGCGTAGATCTGCGCGATCACGTCCGTCGGGTTGTGATTGTCGGAGCCGGAGACGAGCGCGTACGGCACCGGGATCGCGATGCTCTGGAATCGCGTGATCATGCGCTGCAGGTCCGCGGCGCTCTTCATCGCGGCGATATTGGCGAAGAGCGGTTCGAGCGGCTTGACGCCCAGACGGTTTCGCTCGTCCTGGTTCATGCATGCGCCGTAGAAGTCGCCAATGAGCTGATCGATGCTGCCCATTGGCGGGTTCTTGACCGCCGCCGCTTCCTCGAGGATCCCCTTCAACTGATCCTTGGAGGACTCCCCCGCCTGCCACCGGCGGCTCCAGCGCACCATCGAGGCCGGAATGGGGTTGGCCGCGCGCCAGGCGCCGTTGGCGAAGTCGAAGAAATCGGTGCAGGCATCCACGCTGCGGTCCATGTCGGACAGCTCGATGCCCTTCAGCGGGCTGCCCTGCGCCCCCAGACGCGTTGACGCGACGAAAAGAATTACGGCGACGCTCGCGATTCGAATCCGAATGTTCATTAAGGTCTCCTCAAGAAAGCACCGGAGACTATATGCTCTGTGGAAGGGTGTTTGTCCCGGCATGAAATCCCTCGCGTGGTCGGCCTTTGGTCTCCTGCTCGCTCTCTCCGGGGCTTCCGCAGAGACGCTCACACTGCCGGCGGCTGCGTCCATCCTCGGCGCCTCGCCGTTCTACTCGGACGTCCGGGCCTTCAATATCTCCTACGACTCGAGCCTCGCGGTCACCGCGACCTATCGATGCTTCCTCCCGGTCTCCTGCCTGGCCGGCATGCCGCAGATCCAGTTCACGCTGGCTCCGCGCGAATCCAGGGCCTTCGACGACATGGTCGCAACCACGTTCCGGGCCCCGAACACCGCCGGCGGCGTGGAATTCACGTTCGACGGCCCACCGGAACAGCTCGTCGTCACGAGCCGCCTCTATTCGACTTCGCCCACGCCGACCGTCGGCATGTTCGTCCCCGGACTGCGCAACTCGCGCGCGTACTCGGCCGCGGTCCTGACCTCGATCCGGCACGACCCTCCCGGCGCCGTGGGCGGTTTTCGGGCCAACGTCGGCGCATTCAACCCCGGCGACGATCCGGTCTCCGTCGTCTACTCCATCATCGTGGACGGGGACGCCCTGGGGACACCGGTGGCGCGAGCGATGTCCGGGCACTCCGGCGTCCAGGTCAACGGGATCTTCGAGACGGCCGGAGCCGCCGCGATCTCGACCCAGAACGCGGTGATCCTGGTTTCGGCGAGCGGGCCGATCTTCTCTTACGCCGCCGTCATCGACAACGCGACGTCCGATCCCATCTTCGTCGTCGGTGCCCAGGACCCGGGCGCTCTGCCGACGCCGACCCGCACGAACACGGCGGCTCGCGGCACGGCCACGCAGACGGCGACCCCGGGCAACAGCCCGACTCCGACGGTGACGACCACCAGGACCCTGACGCCCGGAGGGCCGACCCTGACGCCCTCCATCACGAACACCGCGGGACCGAGCCCAACCCGTACGCCGACCGTGCCGAGCCCGACACCGTCGAGGACATTCACACCCGGCCCACCGACCCCGACATTCACGATCACCTTGACGCCCTCGATTACGCGGACACCGTCGACGACGCTGACACCAACCCTGACGCAGACGGTCCCGAGCACGACGCCGTCACAGACGCTTACGCCGTCGCGCACATTCACGATCACGCCGACATTCACACGCTCCCAGACCCCGACGAGCACTCTGACGCCGTCGCAAACGCCGACGCCCACGGTGACGCGCACGCCGCTTCCGACGCTCACCCCGACGCCGAATCCGAATCACATCGTCCACGTCCAGGACTTCCAGTTCGTGGACTCCGCTGAGCTCCAACTCGAACATCACCACGATTACACCGGCCAGACAGTCGAGTGGGACTGGGTCAACGACATCCACTCGACGACTTCCGGCACGTGCACGTCCGGATTCTGTACGCGAGACCCCTTGTGCATTTGGGACTCGCAAGTGAAGAGTACCCCGTTCACGTACACACGCACGTTCAATAGATGTCGGCACATTTCCCTACTACTGCCAGATCCACGGCGGTTCGATGGGCATGATCGGAACGATCGTCGTCAATCCCTGACCCGCGGACCACTCCGCCCGGAATTTCGATGTAGCCTGTCGCGGCATGAAGGCTCTGATCGTCTCGGCACTCGCCCTCCTTCTCGCATCCGCCACCCTCCGTGCGGAAACCGTGACCCTTCCGGCGGCCGCGTCCATCCTCGGCGCTTCGCCGTTCTACTCGGACGTGCGGGCCTTCAACATCTCGTACACATCGAGCCTCGCGGTTACGGCCACCTACCGCTGCTTCCTGCCGACCTCTTGTCTGGCCGGCATGCCACAGGTCCAGTTCACGCTGGCTCCGCGCGAGTCCCGGGCCTTCGACGACATGGTCGCCTCGACGTTTCTGGCCCCCAACACCGCCGGGGGCGTGGAATTCGGGTTCGACGGCCCGCCGGGTCAGCTCGTCGTCACCAGCCGCCTCTACTCGACCACGCCTACACCGACCGTCGGAATGTTCGTCCCAGGGCTGCACAACTCAAGGGCATTCTCGGCTGCCGTGCTGACCTCGATACGCCACAACCCGCCGGGCGCGGTGGGCGGCTTTCGAGCGAACGTCGGCGCATTCAACCCCGGGGACAATCCGGTCTCCATCGTATTCACCCTCGTCGTGGACGGGGACACGCTCGGTACGCCAGTCACGCGCGCGATGCCTGGGCACTCCGGCGTCCAGGTCAACGGGATTTTCGAAGCGGCCGGCGCCGCGGCAATCTCCACCCAGAACGCGGTGATCCTGGTCTCGGCGAGCGGGCCCGTCTTCTCCTACGCAGCCGTCATCGACAACGCGACGTCCGATCCCATCTTCGTCGTCGGTGCGAACGACCCCGGTGTCCCCGCGACGCCCACGATCACGCTGACCCCAACGATCACTCTCACTCCGTCGATCACGCCGACCGCTTCGACGACCCGGACCCCGAGTGCCACGGCGACGCTGACGCCCATCGCCGTGCCGAGCATCACCCTGACGCGGTTGCCGACGAGGACTCCGACCCCCAACCCCAATCACATCGTGAAGGTCCAGAATTACCAATTCGTCGATCAGGTGGCGTTCACGTCCACCACGACGGTTCATTCCGGCGAGACGGTGGAATGGGATTGGAGCGACTCGGTCCATTCCACAACGTCCGGACCCTGCGTCTTGGGCGGTCTGTGCCATCCGGATGGAGTCTGGGACTCAATGGTCCAAAACGCCGGCTACACGTACACGCAAACCTTCTTTTTCGACCCCAGCCCTGCGGGGCAAAACACCTTTCAGTACTACTGCCAGATTCACGGCTCGTCGATGGGCATGATTGGAGCCGTCAACGTCGTGCCCTGACCGGAAAGGTGCAAAAGAGTTAGGACTTCGCCCCTCTTTGGTCATAGCCTAGCCAACAAGAGCAGGGACACGCCGCCCCCGCCCCGTTCGGGAGGAAGCTATGAGCGTGCGCAGCCCAGGGTCGGTGCCCGGGCCCGACAGACCAGAGTCGTGGCGAAACATTCCGATTCTCATGGCCGCATGGACGCTTCTCCTCGCGCCCGCGCTGCTCCACGCTGGAGTGAACGCATGGAGCGGACGGATGCCAGCAGCAACTCCACACAGCGACACCTCGACCATCCTGAGTGCGGCGGACCCTTCGAATCCCGACGTCGTGTACGCCGCGTCCAGCTCGGACCTCTATCGCAGCGATGATGGAGGCCGTACCTGGACCCACCTCGGCTCGTTCTCCTCAATCCAATCGCTTCTCGTGGATCCGACGTCGCCTTCGACGCTTCTTTTGGGGACGACTGTAGACGATGGCGCCACCACTTCTAACGCAGTGCTCAAAAGCGTGGACGGCGGGCGGACCTGGACGCAGACCGGGATGTCCCACGTCTTTTCGACGCTTCCGGCCCTCGCGTCGAGCGCGACGGGCTCTTCGGTGTGTGCGGGAACCTTTGAAGGGACGGCCTTCAAGAGTGTGGACGGCGGCAACCAGTGGTTTTCCCTCACACGACCCAACTCGAATCTCCGCACGACGATCGAGGCGCTCGTGATCGATCCGACGAGCGAGACGACGATCTACGCCGGAGGTCGGGAATCCGAGAGCAGCTACTACTACTTCTTTCCGAAGGCTCCCACACTCAGCAAGAGCACGGATGGCGGAGCGACATGGTCCGACCTGTCGGCTGCAGTCGGCATCGCCACGGGCAAGGCGATAGTGAGGACGATTGCCATCGATGCGGCCAACCCCTCCACGCTTTTTCTCGGACTGGAAAGCTACGGCGACCCGGGGGTCCATCTTCTTCGGTCGACGGACGGGGGAAGCTCGTGGGCCGCAGCCGCCAATGGCCTCCCGCCCAAAGTGAGCGTCTACAGCCTCGTCGTGGATCCTCAGGGCTCGAGCACCTTGTACGCGGGGACGAGCGCCGGCGTGTACCAGACCCGTGACAGCGGCGCAACCTGGATTCCCTTCTCCCAGCAGCTCGCGGGGGTTGTGACCCGGTCCCTCGCCATCGATCCGGAAGGCCGATTCCTCCATGCGGCGACAGACTACGGATCATTCGATGTGGAGATCGGGCGGGGCGCCCTGGATGTTTCATCCAACCGGCTCCTCTTCTGGGACGACGACCGGCTCTCGGTTCGCACCCTCATATCGGAAGTCTGGGTGAGCACGCCGGAGGAGGGGCCTTTCACCGCCTGGAATGCCACGGCGATCGCCGACGGCGCCGACGGGCTCTCCCGCATTCTCTGGCAGGCCGGAGACGGCCGGGTCAGCCTGGAAAATGTCGGCCCGGCCGGGAGCCAGGCAACGTTTCGTTTCCCGGCCGAGCCCGGATGGACGGCGATCGATGTCTCGGTCGACGTCGAGGGCCGCACTCAAATGCTGCGGACGAGCGCAGACGGGCAGATGCGCATCACGACCGTGGGCTCATCCGGATCGGCGACCCGAGGTCCGGCTTACGGGCCGTACGACGGTTGGTCGGCGAACGCGATTGCCGACGGGCCCGATGGTGCGAGCTGGGTGCTCTGGCGGCGCACGGACGGCACGGTCGGAATCTCTCGGTACCGGGACGGTTTTCTGGAAATATCCTTTCGCTGGGCCGCGAGCTTTGGATGGTCGGCCGAGGACATCGCCGTCGGGGCAGACGGGCTGCCGCGGCTGCTTTGGACCAATCCCGACGGGAGGACCTCAGTCGCGACCGTCGGCGGCCAGGGTCAGCTGACCGACCGGGTCATCTATAACAACCCCTCTCTAAACCCCCTTCCGCGTTACCGCGAAACGGCCCGACGCATCGCCGCGTCTTCGGACGGCACGACGCGCGTACTCTGGACCACGTCGGATGGCCTCGGCTCGATCTGGATCCTGAACCCGGATAACTCGCTCCAGGGGCAGCATCGGACACCCACGCCCTGAGCCGAGGATGTCGCGGGTGCGTGCTACTTCAGTCCGGTGACGAGATACAGATCAGACGTGATCACAAACGATGAATACGCGTAGAAGCGACCGTCACGCGTCATCGTGAAGTAATAGAGTCCTCGGTACAGAAGCCCGGTCTCCGTCGGCTTGAACTCGTGCCAGAGCTCGCGCGTTCCCGTCGTCAGGTCCAGACGGAAAACCTTCATTGGGACCTCGGAGCCGCGGCCGACATACAGAGAGCGCCCGTCCTCGCTCCATTGGAAAATCTGCTCGCCCTCGTTCGCCGGGAAGCCGGGAATCGGCCGGGCCGCTCCTCCGTCCACGGCATAGATGACTCCCTCGCCCTTCGGCCCGCGGCACGCCGCCTCTTTCCCGTCCGGGGACATGACGCTGCAATGGACGCCCTTGGGGGCGATGGGACGCGGCTTTCCGGACGGAAGATCGATCACGCAACTCGGCCCTTCCACGGCCTCCAGGAGGATCCGCTTCCCGCCAGCAAAGAACGTCGCCTCTTCGAATCCGTGGCTCCCGTCATCGAGGACGATCGGCTCCCCCGCCCCGGTCGGCACGAGCAGGGTCTTCGACCCCCTGTCCTTCGAGTTCGTCACCGCCCACCGGCCATCGGGGGAGATCGCCATTGCCCTCCCCTCGCCGATGAGCTTGGCCGGCGATCCGTCCGTCGGACGAACGTAGATGGCATGGAAGAGGCCTTCTCCCCCTTCGTCGAAGAGCAGCGTCTTGCCGTCCGGCGTCAGATCCTTTGCGAATGACCCCTCGTGCCAGGAAAGATCGCGCTCTGCCGTTTCGCCCGGAGCCAACACGCGAATGTCCGAACGGAGGACAGCCAGAGAGACCAGGACCCGCCCATCCGCGGAGATGTCCTGCAGCCTGATCCAGTTTGGCAGCCGCAGCACCGTGCGAAGCCTTCCGGAGGGCGTGACGGCGTAGAGCGGTGTCCGCCAGCCGCGTTCGTTGGCATCGAACCAGATCTCGCTGCCGTCTGCCGACCAGGCGAGACCTTGCGCCCTCTTCCAATCACGCGACAACACGCTCAGTTTGCCGGACATATCCACTGTCTCGACCGAGACGATCGCCTCCCCGCCAGAGAGAAAGGCAATGCGCCGCCCGTCCGGCGAGAATCGAGGGGAACGGATCGGCTGATCGCTCTCCAGGAGCACCTTGCCGGAGGGGAACTCCAGCCGGTTCTTTCCTCCGACCTCCCGGACGATCGCGAGGCCTTTGCCGTCCGGAGACCAGTCGGCGTCCGACACTCCTTCGAACAATTCCCGGGGGGCCCCGCCGGCAAGAGGGACTCTCGCCAGTGTGCCATCGACCGACAAAGCGAGCTCACCCATCGACGAGACCGAAAAGAGGTCGGCATCCGGGAGGCCGAGCCGCGTGGATTCGCGGCCATCCGTCCGCGCCGAGAACATGCGGGTCGGTTCATCGTCCCAGCTGGCGCTGTAGATGATCGTTCGCCCATCCGGGGCAAACCGGGCCGACGGGACGTTGCCGCGGCGAAACGTCAGGCGCTCGAAGTCGGAGATCGGCTTCTCGCCGGCCCGCCTGCCGGCGAGATAGATTCCTACGAAGCCCGCCAGAACGGCCGCCGACACCAGGAAGAAGGACGGACGCATCCGACGTGTCGAAACCATCGCCGTCGAGGTGCCAGCCCCGGAGAGGTCGGCCAGGTGATCGCGCAGGCCCTTCAGCTCCCGCGCCAGGTCTTGCGTCGATGCATAGCGGTCCAGCGGCTCCTTGGCGAGGCATCGCTCCACCACCCAGCGCAGGGGCCCCGGAATGAGCGGGCTCGAGCTTCCGATCGGTTCGGGCTCGGAGTTGATGATGGCGGCAAGCGTGTCTATGGCGCTCTTGCCGTGAAACGCCCGCTTCCCCGTCGCCATCTCGTAAACCACTGAGCCGAAGGCGAACTGATCCGATCGATAGTCGATCGGCGACCCCTGCGCCTGCTCGGGTGACATGTAGCCGACCGTCCCGAGCACCGCGCCTGGAAAGGTCCCCGTCTCCGCCGGCAAGTGCGGCGTGCCGCTGCCCGTCGGACCCGTCGGCCCGAGCTTCGCCAACCCGAAATCCAGGATCTTGACTCGATCGTCCTTCGTCAGCATCACGTTCTCGGGCTTCAGATCGCGATGCACGATGGCGGCCTCGTGCGCAGACGCAAGCCCGTCGGCAATCTGGATGGCGATCGGCAGGAGGCGCTTGACGGGAAACGCGCCCACGGAAAGTGCCTGCCGCAGCGTGACCCCCTCGACGTTCTCCATCGCGATCCAGGAGACCGCGCCGGACGCTCCGACGTCGTAGATGGTCACGATGTTGGGATGATTGAGGGCGGAAGCGGCGCGCGCCTCGTTCTCGAACCGCTTGAGGCGGCCCGAATCGGACGAAACGTCCTCGTGGAGCACCTTGAGGGCGACCTCGCGCGCGAGGCGGCCATCCCAAGCGCGGTACACCTGGCCCATCCCACCGGAACCGAGCAGTGACAGGATCTCGTAAGGGCCGATGCGCGTGCCGGGAGAGAGCGCCGTCTCCGTCATTGCCTCGAGGCCGTCTCGGTGGACGTTCCCGCCTCGTAGCGCCGGATTACCAGGGCAACCGACCCGAGGCGAACGCTGTCTCCATCCTCGAGGATCACGGTGTTCTCGACCTTGCGGCCGCCGACGTAGGTCCCGTTCTTGCTGCCGAGATCTTCGAGCCGCGCCGTAGAGCCTTCGATCGTGATCCGCGCGTGGTGTCGCGAGACCGAAGCGTCATCCAGCCATACGACGGCGCCCTGGTCCCGCCCCATCAGGTTCTCGCCCTCGACCAGCGCGATCTCGCGCTTACCCCACATGAGCCGATACGCGGCACCCGCCGTCTGGCGAGGCCTCGCATCGGGAAGCGCCTGTGCCTCGGCCTGAAACGCATATCCGAACCGCTGCACCGTTCGGATGAAGCGCGGGCTTTGCGCGCTGTCGCCGAGTGCCTTCCGCAGCTCGTTGACGAGGTTCGCGAGGTTCCCGTCCACGACGAAGCTGTCGGGCCAGAGGCCCCGATGCAAGTCTTCCTTGGAAAGCGCGGTCGGCCGCTGGCGGACGAGAAGCTCGAGGAGCTGAAACGCCTTCGGCGAGACGGGAACCGCCATCCCGCCGCGCAGGATCTCGCGGGTTCCGAAGTCCAGTATGAAATCGTCGGATCGCAGTCGCATCGGACCTGGCGAAATCCAATGAGACGAGTAATGCGGTCTGAGGACTTCGCCCTCTTCCGCGCGCAATCTTAGCGAAAACACGGCTCGCTTATGAAAGGAGAAGGACGATGAACACCACGAAGACTCGGGTCTTTCTTCCCTGGCTCCCCGCAATCGCCGTCGGTGTGCTCGTCGGACTGGCACCCACGCTCCAGGCTGGAGAGCAAAAGGCGGACAAGCCCTGCTCGAATGCGACCCTCAAAGGGACCTTTGGGTTCTACCGAACAGGGACCGTGGATCAGGGGACGGGAGGACTGGCGGCGCTCGGAATTCTCCACTTCGACGGGAACGGAAATGCGACCGTTTCGCAGAGCATCAGCCGGAATGGAGACTACAGCTTCGATTCGGAGGGCTCCTTCACCTATCAGGTCGATCGAGACTGCACCGGCAAAGGGTTCCTCGATGGCGAAGAATTCACGCGGATCGTCGTCACCGAGGACGGGCGCGGGCTCTACATGATGAGCGAGTCGGACGGCAACGCGGTCCACGGGGTCGGGACGAAAATCCACACCGATTGAGTCGCGGTGACCGGGACCACCAAGTCGGAGGCGGGGCAGACACTCGGCCCCGCGTTCTTTCTCGAGCACCTACCGAAATCCCAGAAAACGCGTAACCGCGCCTGAGGACTTCGCCCGCCTCCAGGCCGCATTTTTCGAAGCACGCGAGGCCACGACGCCCCGCCCCGATTGGAGGACGAAATGAACAAGCGCAGAGCCCCCAGCCTCACGGCCATCTGGATTCTCTTCCTCGCGCCCGCCCTTCTGCGGGCCGGCGTGAACCAGTGGACCGGCACGTCGCACCCGGGGCACTCGTATCCGGCGGCGGGAACCTGGAGGGTCGCGGCCGATCCCCTGCATCCAAACGTCGTCTATGCCGTGTCGCCCCCGGACGTCTACCGGAGCGATAACGGCGGACTGACCTGGGCGCTCGTCAACTCATCTTTCGGCCCCGCGTCACTACTCGTCGATCCGAGTTCTCCGTCGACCGTATATCTCGGCACGACCGTGGTCTCGGGACCCGACGACGTCTACTTCGGAGTGCTCAAGAGCACAGACAGCGGCCTGACCTGGACCAAGACCACGTCACTGTCCCAGGTTCCCTTCGTGCTCGCCGCGAGCTCGTCGGGGCGCAGCCTGTATGGCGGAAGCGAGGGAGCCATCTACAAGAGCGAGAACGCCGGGGCGCAGTGGATCCGACACGGTCTGCCGGGTTCGCCCCTTACCAAGGACATCGAGGCTCTCGTCCTGGATCCGGACAACGACCAGACCGTCTACGCGGGTGGCTCGGAGTACGCCTTCCCCGACTACGCCATTCTTTCTCCTGCCTTCGTCAGAAGCACCGACGGCGGGACGACCTGGACCGATCTCTCGGCAAAGCTCGGCGTCGGTCCCGCGACAGTAAGAACGATTGCAGTCGACTGGTCCAACCCGTCGACCCTCTTCGCGGGACTCGATCAAAAGGTCGGCCTGCTCCGCTCGACGGACGGAGGCGACTCCTGGGCCCCGGCGCCGGGCTGGTTGCCAGCAGAATCCCCCGTCCTCAGCCTCGTCGTGGATCCGCGAAATCCGAAGATCATGTACGCAGCGGGCGCCGGCATCTCCCGAACCACGGACGGGGGCGAGACCTGGACTCGCATCGGCCAGCAGCTCGACCGAGTCGGCGTCAATTCGCTCGCCCTCGACGGCAGCGGCCGATTCCTCCACGCGGCGACTCCTTTCGGTCCCTTCGACCTCGAGATGAGAGACGGACCACTCGACGTTTCTTCCGGCGCGGCGGGAAAGGCTCACGTCCTCGGGTGGGACGCCGATCGACTCTCCGTGCAACAGCTCGACGGATCGGGCAATTGGACGAACACACCCTCCGAGGCGGCAATTGCCGGCTGGAATGCAACGGCGATCTCGGACGGCTCTGACGGACTGTCCCGCGTCCTCTGGCAGAGCGGAGAGGGTCGCATCGCCCTCGAGATCGTCGGGTCAGCGGGACGGCAGGCGAGCTTTTCATTTCCGGCGGCGTGGCCGTGGACGGCCCTCGACCTTTCGGTGGGGGCCGACAACCAGACCCACTTGCTCTGGACGAGCGCGAAGGGCGAAGTGCGGATCACGAGCACGGACTCGTCCTGGACGACCACCGTCGGGCCGACGTACGGGCCGTATGACGGTTGGTCCGCCTGCGCCATTGCCGACGGGCCGGATGGCGCGAGCTGGGTGCTGTGGCGGCATTCCGACGGCCGGACGGGGGTCGCCCGGTACCGGGACGGGGTCTTCGAGAGGGCATTCCGTTGGAGCGCGAACCCCGGATGGGCGGCCGAGGACATCGCCGTTGGAAAGGACGGTCATCCGCGCGTTCTGTGGATCAGTACCGATGGACGGATGGGCATCGGGACCGTCGACGCACGGGGCCAATTGTTCGACAGGAAAACCTACAGCAGCCCGGGCCCTCAGGCTCGCCGCATCGGCACTTCGTCGGACGGCCTCACGCAGGTTCTCTGGACCGGAGTCGATCGCGGCGGCTCGCTCTGGCTGCTAAACCCGGACAACTCGCTCAAGTCGCAACATCCGACGCCGGCCAACTGAATGCTTCCGCTGCCTTGACACGGTGGTAGGCCGAGGAGAGACTGCCGCAAGTACGATCAGGAGAATCGATGCGGCTTGCGCGGGAGTCCGCCGCGTTCCTGCTGGCGATCCTGCTGCTGGCCGCGACCGCCGGCGGCCAGATCCCGTCGCCGACGGGAAACCTCTACGGGACCGCGCTGGATGCCGAAGGAAAGCCCATGCCCGCCGTCGCGGTAACGCTCACCGGGCCGGGCGCCACGCAATCCGTGAACACCGACCGGAAGGGCGACTTCCATTTCCTGAGCCTCTCGCCGGGGCCTTACAAACTGACCCTCGAGCGGTCGGGCTTTGCGCCCGTGCAGAGCGACGTGACGGTGTCGCTCGGAAAGAACGCCGTCCTCGCGATCACGATGGCCGTGGCCGCGGCGACGGAAGCGGTCACCGTCGGCGGCGCAATGCCGGCCGTGGACACCCGGAAGACGCAAACCGGAGCCAACTTCTCCCGCACGGAGCTCGACGACATCCCGACGACACGGGATCCGTGGGGCGTGCTTCGGCAGGTTCCCGGAGTTCTCCTCGGAAGCATCGACACCGGAGGCGCGTACACCGGACAACAGCCCACGTTCATCGGGAAGGGCTCTCACGCGGATCAGAACACCTACAGCCTCGACGGCGTGGCCGTCTCGATTGCGGGCTTTACGCCCCTCTTTTTCGACTTCGACTCGCTCGACAGCATCGGGATAGCGACGGGGGGCTCCGACCCATCCCTCCCCGGTCCCGGAGTGACGTTGAATCTCGTTACCAAGCGCGGCACGAACCAGCTTCACGGCTCCGCCCGTGGGCTTTATACCGACGGAGCCCGCTGGGACTACGGGGCCGAGGTCGGCGGCCCCCTCTGGAAGGACCGCCTGTGGCTTTGGGCCGCCGGCGCGAGCAACTCGTACCTCGGCCAGACTTTCGACCTGCCCTACGGCGAGACCGTCCGGTACCAGGAGTCGCAGGAGTACTGGAACGCGAAGCTCAACGCCCAGCTCGCTGCCTCCAATAGCCTTTCGCTCTCGTACTTGAAGTGGGAGCGGTTCGGCGACGGACGGGGCGCGGACTGGGGCGACCGCTCCGAGCAGTCCACCTGGGACAACACCTTTCCGGGCCAGTCGTACCGACTCGAAGACTCACACGTCTTTTCGGCGAGCCTCTTCGCTTCGCTCGATCTGTCATACCTTCCTGCGGACAACTTCAAGACGCCGAAAGGCGGACTCGGGACGCAGGCCGATCAGGACGTGAACCAGGTCTGGCGCAACAGCTTCTACGAATGGGACGTGACGGGGGTTCAACGCCAGGCCGGAGTGACGGCCTCGGCCTTCTTCGATACCGCCAGCCTGCGGCACGAGCTCAAGTTCGGATTCGGCTACCGGCAGGCCCGGTGGGATTCTTCCACGGTCTGGCCGGCAGACCAGCTCGTCGGCTATGCCGCTCCCGAGCTTCCGACGCAGGCCGCGATCACGCGCGCGGCCAACAAACGCCTCCTTCTGAACTACTACGACACCTATCTCGGAGACACCATCCAGACCGGCAACCTCACGATCAACGTCGGCGCGCGCTTCGACTACCAGCAGGGGAAGAACCTTTCTTCGTCGGTGCCGGCCAATCCCGCCTTTCCCGACCTGCTTCCCGCGGTGCGATACGGCGGGGATTCCGGGTATCCGATTACGTGGCGCGCGATCCAACCGCGTGTCGGTGCCACCTACGCAATTGGAAAGGACCGGCGGACCCTCCTCCGGGCGTCGTATGCCCGGTTCGCCAATCAGCTCGGCCTCGAGGTGAGCAGCGTCAATGCGTTTCCAGGCACCGCCGGTCTCTACTACGGCTGGAACGACGCGAACGGGAACGGCCGCGTCGAACCCAACGAGATTGATTTCGCCAGCCCCCAGGGGTTCTCGAACGTCGATCCGAGTGATCCAGGCTCCACCACGCCGATCAACCAGATCTCGAAGAACCTCGAGCCGCCGTTGACGAACGAGTTCATCGTCGGCATCGAGCATCAGATCTCCTCCGACCTCTCCGCCTCGATCGCCTACACGCACCGTTCGTTGAATAACCCTCTGTTTTCTCCGCTGATCGGCACGACGCGCGCGAGCTACCAGTACATCAGCAACGCCGTCGGGAACCGCCGTCGCAAGCGACGGCTTCGCCTTGAGCTTTAGTGAGCCCTACTACGGGCTCATACACTGTCCCGCTCCATGCGCCGGCTCCGTGCTCCAAAACCGGCCGGACGCCAGCGAGACCTACGGCGGCGTCGAGCTCCAGCTCATCAAGTCCCTCTCCCACGGCTGGATGGCGCGCGTGAGCTTCGCGTACAACGACTGGCAACAGCACATCGGTCCCGGCGCGATCGTCAATCCGAACAACGAGACCCCCGGTACCAACGCGAACGGGCCGGTCGTAACCAGCGGCAGCGTCGGGAACGGCGTCGGAGGCAGCATCATCAACGCGACCTGGCAATTCAACGTGAGCGGCATGGTCGAGCTTCCTCTGGGCATCCAGGCGGGCCTGAACCTGTTCGGCCGCCAGGGCTTCCCGACTCCCTACTATGTCGAGGCCGTCGCGAACGACGACCCTTACTTCAACCGGCCACTCATTCAGATCGGGCAGGCGACGGACTACCGAACGCCGAACGTGTACGTGCTGGATCTGCAGCTTTCGAAGACGTTCCTGATCGGATCGACCGTCGCCGTCGGCCCCGTGATCGCCTGCTTCAACGTGCTGAACAGTCACACCGTGCTCGCGCGCAACGGATTCGTCGGAACTTACGACGCCGACGCCGCGCCGGCATTCTCCCCGAACGAGGAGCAATTTCACCAGGTGGAAGAGACCCTCTCCGGCCGGACCATTCGCTTCGGAGTTCGAATCTCGTTCTAGGACGTCAGTCACTTCAGTCCCGTCACGAGGTCAGAGATCGCTCGGATTGCTGTTCGCTGGGGGCTAGAGAGCGTTGATGTCCTGGGTCTCCAGGATCGGCTTCGGGGCGCCCTGGCGGGCGACGCGGAGCATGGCGCGGCCGACTTGCTCGGTGGTCGTCACGGCCTGTGGAATCGCGGCGCGCAACAAGGGCCAGAGAGGCTTCGCGAGGGCATAGAAGACCCGGTAGAGGCGCGTCTTCGACGTCACGCCGTGAAGCGGCACTATGAACCCGGGGCGAAACATCACCGCCGCCTTGAACGGCAACCGCAAGAGCGCGTTTTCGGTCTGGCCCTTGACGCGGGCCCACATGATGCGCCCGCTTCCGCTGCTGTCGGTGCCCTGGCCCGACACGTAGATGAACGTCATCGTCGGGTTGAGCCGCACGAGGGTTTGGGCCGCCGCAAGCGTAATGTCGTAGGTGACTCGACGATAGTCCTGCTCCTTCATTCGGAAGGAAGACACGCCCAGACAGAAGAAGCAGGCATCGAAGCCGGAGAGCTGCGCTTCGACGTCCGAATAGTCCAGCAGGTCGGGACGCACGAGCTCCCGCAACCTCGGGTGCGTTTGGCTCGTCGCGCCTCGCCCGACGGCGAGCACCTCGCTCACGCCCGGGTCGAGCAGGCATTCGCGGAGCACGCCCTGCCCTACCATGCCCGTGGCGCCGAACAGAATGACCTTCACGAGATCGACGCCCCCGAGTACCTTACTCGAGCCGCGCGGAAGAGGCCAGTGCCGCGACGTTTCGAGTCGCGACCGACATCCCCGCGAGGCCGCCACCGACAGGAAAGGCCGCCCTTTTGATTCAATCGCATCAGATCATCCTGGCTTATCCTCGAGCCATGAAGCGGGTCTGGCTCGCTGCGTTCTTGGGATTCATCGGTACCGTTGCCCTCGGCATGGGCAGCGCTCCCCTGGCCTGCTGCGGCTCGGGATGCTCGCCGTGCCCGCCCGCCTTCTGCAAGGGCACACCTGTGTTCTCGACCGCAAGAGCCGTCGAGAGCCTCGCGACACCGGTGGGGATCTCCGGCTCACTTTCCTCCACCGCCGCCCCAACCTTGGCGGAGGTCGTGTCCACGGCCTGCGGAGCCCCCGCATCCACGGGTTTCGTTCGCCCGATGAGGAACTGACTCCCCCTCCTCCGGTTGCCGTCCCAATCGAAACTCGGAATGGAGGAACCCCAATGAGAACGCTCGTTGCCTCGTTGATTCTTGCTCTCGCGGTCGCCGGCTCCGCCGGGGCCAACGCCGATTCCACGATGGTGTGCACCCTGACGGGCCAGCAAGTCGAGCAATGCTGCTGCATCGAAAAGGACGGGACTCTCGTCTGTACGCTGACGGGCCAGACAGTCCCCTCGTGCTGCTGCGTTCCGGCTTCGAAGTAGCCCTTCCTGCTGCGCCGGGGAGCGATCCCCGGCGCAGATTTTCATCGGGTTGCGACTCCGCGCGATAGCCGCCTCGAGTCCGGGCCTCTGGTTCCGAGCCCGCATTCACCAGCAGCCGCGTCCTCGACGCGCCCCGGCCGATGGGTCCGCCGGTATTACGAAGCGTGCCCTGCGGCGAGGCCTTCGACGGCGGCGCCCGTCTCGATCTGGGTCAGGCACCCCTGGCTGCACCCTCCCCGCTCCGGCCAGTGCGAGCAGGAGGCGAGCCGCAACTCCGTCTCCCCCAGAAACGTCGTCGCCGCCGCGTGCCTCCCGTCGATTTGAACGGCCGCCGCGCAACCTGTTTCGGGACAGGTCACGACACGTTTACGGCTGGCCCTCACGTAGGCGCGCAGGGACAACCAAGCGAGCGGGATCAGCGACAGAACGAGGAGAACCGCCAGGATCAGGAAAGTCATGCCCATGGACCACCTCTTGGCGCAACGTTAGCGCTGGCGGGAAGCCTCCTCATGATTCGGTTGCATCAGATCGGCAAGCTTGACAGGGAACGGCGGAACGGTGTATTTAACCATTCGGTTACGTACAACGGCCATGACTGCCATGTCGCCCGCTCAACTCGACGCCACGTTCGCGGCTCTCGCCGATCCCACCCGGCGCGCGATCCTGGCTCGCCTGGCTTCGGGTGAAACCACGGTCACGGAGCTCGCCCGGCCCTTCGCCATGAGCCTGCCGGCCATATCGAAGCACCTCAAGGTGCTCGAGCGCGCGGGGCTGATTGCGCGCGGCCGAGAGGCTCAATGGCGGCCAGCCAGGCTCGAGGCGGCCCCCCTGCGGGACGTCGCCGAGTGGGTCGACCACTACCGCAAATTCTGGGACCAGCTCCCCGCGAATCTCGCGAGGGCACGAGGAGGCAATCGATGAGCAGGGATCGCGCCGTGCAAGTGACCTTCTTCCTGCTCCGGGTCTTCGCGGGACTCCTCTTCTTTCAGGCGGGCTGCCTGATCGTTCTCGGTTGGTTCGGCGGAATGCCCGGCGGCTCCACCGCTCCTCGGCTCTCGCAGACCGGGATCGGCGGGCTGCTCGAGATGATCGGCGGCATCGCCATCGTGCTCGGACTCTTCACGCGTCCGGTCGCGTTCGTCCTGTCCGGCGAGATGGCGGTCGCGTACTGGCAGTTCCACGCACCCAAGGGCCCGTGGCCCATCGTCAATCATGGGGAGCTGGCCGTTCTCTTCTGCTTCCTCTTCCTCTACATGGCCGCCCAGGGAGCCGGCGACTGGAGCCTCGACGCGCTCTTGCGAGGCAGGAAATGAGTTAGTCTCGACGGCGCGATGGAACGGCGAAGAAGGTGAGCCGGTGACGAGAACTGCATTGGCCGCGGCGAGTCTGCTTGCTCTCCCTTTGCTGCGCGAGCACCGCCTCGGGGCCCCCCGGCTCGCTCGCCGGCAAGGCCATCGACAACAACGGAAACCCCCTTCCGGGAATCACGGTCTCGCTTCAGACGAACGCCGGTAAGCTCGTCCAGACAGTCGTGACGGGAGCGGACGGTTCGTACAGCTTCCAGGACGTGCCGGCCGGGCAGTATCAGGTGACAACGACGTTCGCCGGCTTCACGGCGCCGAAGCCGCTCAACGCAACCGTGATCGGTGGCGCGATAGTCAACCTGCTGCCGCTGGTCCTCCTGCCTCCCGACACAGCGTCCGGAAACCCGAGCAGCTAGCCATCCTCCACCGGCCATGCATTTCTCCGTGGCACTGCCGGCGACTGCCATGCTTCTCGCGCCGTTCGCAGAATAGCCCTCGTCCGGACCCCCGGTCTCAGGGCAAAGCGAACGCCGCATCGAGAAACACCGCCATCTGGCCCCGGGTCGCCAGTCCGTCGGGGCAGAATCTCATCGGCGGCCCGACCTCGCACCCTCCGGTGATCCCGGCGTGGTAGAGCTCCTCGATGAAGTTCACGGCGAACCCCGACGGGCACGCGACATCCGCGAACACGGGATTTGCGGTGTCGCAGTTCGGCGGCGCGTATCCCATCCCGTGCAACGTGGTCAGCAGCTCAACGGCCATCTGGGCGCGCGTCACGGGGTCGTTGGGGCCGAAAGTGCCGTCGGGGTATCCCGCGGTGATGCCCCGATGGTAGAGATCTTCGATGAAATTCACCGCGAACCCCGACGGGCAGGGCACGTCCGAGAAGACCGGCATTGCAGGGTCGCAGGCGGGCGGCGCGTAACCCTTGCCCTGGCTCGCAACCAGCAGGAAGACCGCCATCTGCGCGCGCGTAACCGGGTCGTCGCGGCCATAGAGACCGCCTCCCATCCCGGCCGTGATTCCGTCGCGGAAGATCTTCTCGACGAAATCATGGAACGGGTCTGCCAGCGGCACGTCCAGAAAGTCCGCCATCCAGCCTCCGGCGAGCTTGCCGGCCGCGCCCGTGTCCGGATCGGTGACCACGACGTCGTTGAGCGTGCCCGGCAGAAGGCCGCCCGGCGTGTTGGCATTGATGTGGGCGTCATCCACGAGACCGACGTTGGTGGCATCGAGCCCGCCGATCGTCACGCCGGCACCCGGCGGAAAGTTGCCGCCGATCACCTGCACGGGATCGCCCGGCTGGACGAAGACGGGGCCGGCCGTCGGGAAGAGCCGGATGACGAAGGGCCACGGCGCGGGGTTCAACCGAAAGATCACACCGTCGCCGTTGACGCCTCCTCCGGACGTCGTCCCGTAGAGCATGCCCGACGCGTCCCGCACGAGGCCGCTCACGGGTCGAGTTCCATCCGGCCCGGAGAAATCGTGAACGACCTTGAAATGCCCGCCGCTCTTGTCGAGGCGGAAGATCGTGCCGCCGCCGTTGGCGCCCCCGACCTCGGCCGTTCCGTAGAGAAGACCGTCCAGCCCTTCGGCGAGGGGACCCCCGAGCGGCCCGGCCGAAAAACCGTCGGCGCCGCCGAGCGACCGCAGGATGGAGAAGTCGGCGCCGGTGAGGTCGAGTTTGAAGAGCTGTCCTAGCGACTCGCCATACAGGTAGCCGTCCGAGGCCTGGATGAGCGTGTAGCAGTACTCGCCCGACATGTAGTGGAGGGCAGCGTAGTTCGAGCCGTCGGGATCGATCCGGTAGGGGCCGTTGTACGACGTGCCGTACAGCGAGCCGTTCGAGGCCTGGATGAGCCCCGACACGGGGAGCTGCCCGTCCCCCCGGAGAACGAGTGGAGCACCGTGAAGTCCCATCCTCCGGTCGCCCCGTTGAAGCTGAGCTTGAAGACGTTGCCGAACGGCGAACCCGGATACCCGCCTCCCGTCGTCGTCCCCCAGAAGGTCTTCGGGTCCGAAAGGGCGAGCAGAGACCCGAGAGGGCTGGTGCCATCGGCATTCGAGAAGGTGTGGATCGCCTGAGGCGTTCCGGCGTCCCACCAGACCGTGCCGCTGCCGGACCCGCCCACGTACGCCGGACCGAAGAGCCCGGCCGAGGTCACGGTGACTCCGCCGAGCGGCTGGTGGCCATTGGCGCCGGAAAGCGACGTCGCCGAGAAGGAAGAGGTCGGGACGATGAACGAAAAGATGGTCCCGTTGCCGCTGTGACCTCCGTAGCGCGCCGTCCCGAAGAGGGCGAGCTGACCGGAGATCGCCCCGACGGTCAGCGGACCGGCCGGCGAGCTGCCGTCCTCGGTGGAGGCATTGGAGAGGTCGTACAGGACGCTGTAGCTCTGGGCGAAAGCCGTCCCCGAGGCAAGAGGGAATAGCGCCAGCAGCAGATATGCGAGACGTTCGAGCGGCCGTTTCATGCCGACCTCCTTGTCCATCTCTCGATCAGGAGAATCTAGGATTCTCCCTTTGGAGCGCGGCGTCAAGGAGGAGTGGGAGTTCCGCCGCCAGCGGCGAGACGGCGTTGGCGCATCGGCAGCGCCTATCGCAAGGGCCCATCATGCGCCGCGACTTGAAGGAGTCAGTCGCCGTCGCTCGGGGGGTCTGAAACCCCTCCAAACTTCTCGAGCCGACGGGTCACAGGCGCGGTGAGCAGACCCGGTCAGGTATGCTCCGCCGCCATGCGCGCGTCGCTAGCCAAGGCCCTCGCGCTCCTGCCAGGCCTCGCTCTTGCCGTCGCGGTCATGTTTGCCGCTGGAGAAGTCGCGCGGCGGCTGGGCGCTCTCCTTCTTCGCTTCGAGGGTGTTGATCCGGCGGGTCGAGCGAGCCCGATATCCGGCATCTCGATGGCAATCCTGCTCGGGCTTCTCGCAGCGAACACGATCGGCACCGCGGACATTTTCCGGCCGGGTCTGGCCTTCGCGGTGAAGCGGATGCTGCGCCTCGGCATCATCCTCGTCGGCATCCGGCTTTCTTTCGTCGACGTGGTCAGGCTGGGGGCCTGGGGCATTCCGGTGGTGGCCGTCATCATTGTCGTCGCGCTCGTCGCAGCGACGGCGTTCGCGCGCCTGCTGGGTGTCTCCGACCGGCTCGGAACGCTCGCCGCGGCCTCCACCGCGATCTGCGGCGTCACGGCCGCCCTCTCGGTCGGCCCCGTCATCGAGGCAGAAGAGAGCGAGGTGGCGTACACCGTCGCCAACGTCACGCTCTTCGGGCTCGTTGCAATGCTCTGCTATCCCTATCTGGCGCACGCACTCTTCGGCGCCGAATCCGGCGCGGTCGGCCTCTTTCTCGGGACGGGCATCCATGACACCTCCCAGGTGATCGGAGCCGCGCTTTCCTACCGGGAGATCTTCCGCGACGAGGCCGCGTTCCGAGTCGCGACCGTGACCAAGCTGACGCGCAACGTTTTCCTCGTCGCCGTCGTTCCCCTGCTCGGGTACCTGCACGTCCGCCGGACTGGGCATGCGGGCGGGCGCGTGCCCCTTGCGAGGCTCGTCCCTCTGTTCGTCCTCGGCTTTCTCGCCATGGCGATCGCGCGCTCGATCGGTGACGCGAGCCTCGCCGCGGGCGGACGCGCCTGGGGCGTCTGGAGCACTGCGGCCTGGAAACAGGTAACGAACACCGTGGGTGACTCCTGCGGCAGCGCGGCCCTCGGAACCGCGATGGCCGGTGTCGGGCTCTCGACAAACCTCCGCGCCTTCGGGAAGATGGGCTGGAAGCCGCTCTACGTCGGGGCGCTCTCCGCGGTCCTCGTCGGCGCTCTGGCCCTCGTGCTCGCGTCGGTCGTCGGCCCCCATCTGTAAATCGCCGGGCGCCGCGGGCGCCCGAGATCGCCTTCCTGTGGGGGAGATGAGGAACCCCCCGGCGACCTTCTCATGTCGACCGGGCCGAAGACGAAGCGTGTGTTGCGCGTTCAGAGATCAGGATCGAACACCAAATGACTCATGATTTCCTGACCAACCCGCCAGGCCTCCGCCCATTCAGCCTTTGGTGCCTCGAAGGTGTTGATGTAGACGAGGCCAGTCCTGGGATTGGCGAGTATGACAACTTGCATCACGATGTCATCAAATTCGACCTCGCACCCGCCACCCGAAAGTCCGGCATCGTTGATCTCCCAGCTCCTGTGGAGCTTCTTGCCCGGTGATCGCGGGAACTCGGTGAGGATTTTTCTCGCGTATTCCACGCCGTTGCCGCTCGTAACACGGTTGACGTTGACTGTCAGGCCCACCCGGAACTTGCCAACATGCGAATCCTCCCGCGAGACGAAGTAGGCGATGGTCTTTGGCTTCTCTTCCACCCTGAAGAACCAACCATCCGGCTTCAGGAACGCCGCCTTGATTTTGGTCGCTTGCTCCCATTGAAAGCCCTTCGGCGCTTGCGAAAGCGCGCCCGACTGGACGCCGGGCTTCCGGTCATCAACATGAGTGCTCGTCTTGCCGCCCTTGTCTAGCCCGACAGTCGTCACTGTCCCCGCTCGAACATCAACGATCTCCAACCAATTCGCGGTCGGAGACTCAAGGCTCTGCGCTCGAACGGCATGCTTTCCGGGCTTGGTGGAAACCGTCACGGTATGCCCGGCAAGACACGACTCCATTTGTATTCCGTCAAGCCATACGTTGGCCGACGCACTGCAAACGATGAGCAGAGTTGCTCCCGGCGCTGCGACCGGGGTCGAGGCCTGGTCGGGAACGACAGGCGTTGGAGCCGTTCTCGTGTCTTCGGCCTGCCCTGTGAGGCTGGTCGTGCCGAATGGAAGAATCGCCAGAGCGAGCAGGAACCGCTTCATGTCCCATCCCCTTGCCGACGGGCGGCGCGTTAGCGGCGAGCGACTCCAACGGCCAACGGACCTGACCTTCCGGCCGAGATACAAGCATCTTGCGTTGCTTTCACTTCCCAACGGGCACGTGCAACTTATCGCTCGCGAACGCAACCGGCCCGGCGTAGGACGCACGAATCGATTTCCGCACCGCAGCCTCCTGCCCTTCCACGTCTGGAGCCAAGTGGCTTAGCAGCAACCTGCTCACTCCGCTCGCGCGCGCGGCTTCGCCAATTTTCCCGGGCGGCGTATGCAGATCGTACAGTTGCGAAGGCGAACCCGGAGGATCAAGCACGGCACAATGAAAGATCAGCAAGTCCGCATTCCTCGCGAGTTGCACGAGGTTCGACAGCGCTGACGCATCCATGTCCCCGGAGAAAACAACCGCCACGCTCTTGTAAGAAATCCGGTAGGCCACCGACGGACAGTCGCCGTGGTGCGTTGCAATTTCTTCCACAACCAGACCATCCTCATCCACAATCTTCATGCGCGCGGGATCCAGGCTGATTGCCAGATCGCGAACCGCAAACGATTCGCGCGCGCCAAACGTCTTCTGATACGCAAACGCGCCGCCTTCTCCCACCAGCAAGTCTACGAACCGCGACGTCTTGGGGAAAAGTCCTGCCCCGTCCGGGCCAAACACCCGGTATGCAATTGGTCCGTCACTGGTAAGCGCTCGGGCGTTGAAGAAAGCCGCCAAGTCTCCGCTGTGATCGATATGCAGATGCGTCAACAGAACCGTATCCACTCTGTCGAGGTCCAGGCCCAATTCGCCGATGCGCAAGAACGCACCCGGTCCGGCATCCACCAGGACCCGAGGTCTTCCTCCGACGAGCACGATGTAACTCGACCCGGCCCTGCCAAACGCCCGTGGTCCGCCAGAACCCAGCACCACAACTTCCAACGCTGGCTTTGCGGGAGTAGCCCGCAGGGAAGTCGGGAACGAGACCATAACAGCCACGGCAAGCGCCATCAGTGTCTTCATATTTTCATCTCCTTACTCGCACATCCACGCTCAGCACCCGGAGGACGTTTCGAAGAAAGGCTTGGTCAGCTTCCGGGGCCTTGCTGTAGATAGTCGAGTGCGCGCCAATGATCATGGCGTCTCCTCGGCTGCTGTTAGCCTGCGGCTTAGATTATCACCGCCAAGGTGGAAGCCTGCTCATGGGACGACTCTTGACGGGCGACTTCCCGATAGACTCGGCCTCTTAGAGGAGAACTACTGTGAAACCAAAGACCAGAAAGCCTCTGAACTTCACTGCCGAACATGCCGCTCACGCAATTGGCATGCTGGTGAGCGAGGGCAGAATCGCGGAGCGGGACGTGGTCAACGCCCTGCACCGACGCGAGAAGCTCATCGACGACCTGCGCGAGAGACTCGCCGCTCTCGAACAGGGGGTGATATCCGGCACCCAGAAAGCCCGGAGGAAGGTCACCCGGCAGGTGCGGCCGAAGGGGAAGCGCAAAATGTCAGCTACTCGTCGCGCTGCCCTGAAGCTCCACGGCAAGTACCTCGGCCACATCCGCACCCTTCCGAAAGCAGCGAAGACAAAGATCAAGAAGATTCGGGCGAGGACTGGCGTTCAAGCTGCGATAAGGGCTGCGAGGGCGATGGCAAACCGGGCTGCACCGGGAGCCAAGCCACAACGAGGTGGGCAAGGCACGGAGCCCGATTACCAGAGTCCGACGCAGCGGAGGTTGGCTAAGTATCAGCAGAGGGAACGGCCCAAGCCGGACAAGCACGGAGGTTCAGGTGCGGGCCGACAGCAGGGCGGCTCGGGAGCAGGCCGCGAACGCGGTTAACTTGTGTTACGAGCGGCTTTGCTACGAGACGAGGAGCGAGGACGACGGCGGGCTGAGCCGAATCTCGAAAAAAGAGGCCCCGAAAGGGGCCTCACCCATGTTGGAGCACCAACGCGATCGCCCTACTGTTGGACCGTACCGCGAACGTAGCTTGAGGCTGTTTCGTAGGTCTCGACCTTCGGTGTTCCCTCGATCAAGCCGCCGAGCTTCGCCAGAACCTGCGGATATGTCCCCGTCTGATAAGCCTCGGCGCTCTGGCGATTATCCCAAAGGCTGATGCCGATGGCGTGCTTCGGGTTGACGAGCGTCACTTCCTCCAGAAAACCGCCCTGCTTCCGCAGCATCGGAATGAGTTCCTTCTCGAAGAGGGTCGTAAAGTCCTTCTCCTTGCCGGTCTTGATCTGAAAATTGACATTTCGCGCGAATTTCAACATCCCTGCAGCATCTGAGAGGCGACGCGTCAGCGGCTCCGAAGGCGACGGGCGAGTCGGCCATACGCAGCAATATCCTCTTGAAGCACGCCGTAGTCGACCGCGCCGATCCGCGACCATACACAGGCACCGGCGCACATGGCACAGGGTTCGTGTCCCCGAAGTCTGCGAGACGACAAGCAATCACTAACTCCAAGCAGTTAGGAATGGTGGGAGGTGAGGGGATCGAACCCCCGACCACCTGGGGCGTGTAGAGACCGTCTCGCTCATCGTCCCGTTCCGTACCGATTCGTAACTCGCTGGGGGTGTTAACGATTCCATCGGAGTAGAAATCGGTACGCTTCGGGACGCATCGGGTCAGACCGCCAAATGAACTCCTCGTGAACTCCGCGTCCGCCACCCGGTCGCGGGGTCCAGTGCCGTTCGGGTCGTCTCGGAGCACCGGGCGCAAGGGTGCTTCAATTTGGCCGAATCACCCTAGCCCACGAGGCCGCGCCGATTAGCTATCTACTGAAGAGCCGAATCAAGTCTTCTGGCCCCTGCTCCTTGCAGAATGCTTTGGCTCCGTCGAACGCCGCGATGAAGTCGTCGCGTGGGGCGAGCACGCGAACCTCCCTCGCTGGGGCTAACGAGTAAAAGCGAGACGCCGGGATTTCCTTCCCGGCACGCCACGCCAAATAGCGGCGGCGTCAGTTGCCCGGCGGCACTAATTAAGCCAACTGCTCAAAGGCGGTCGCACTTGCCGGGTCACGAACCGGGAGATAAAACCCCCCATCAGCACTCTCAATCATCCCGATAGCCTGTCAGCAGGACGCCGAGAGACGGAAGTGATGCTGCCACAAGATTTCGAGAGCTGGATTGATTCGTCTGCATCATTCTTGTGCGCCCCAGAGGACGGGGTTGCTCGCGGTCGCGTTCGCAGATGGCCGCCGGAACGGTGCGATACGATCTCGCGACCCGACATTCGTCACATCGAGGAAAGGAGATGATGATGCAATTCTGGAAGCGTGTCCTCGCGACAAGTCTCGGTGTTCTGGGTTTAGCGGCGTTTGTTCAGGCGCAGACAGGCGGCGCGACATCGGTGCATGTGGCTGTCAGGCGTCCGGCTCGCGAAACACAGCCGGAAACCTATGGCACGCTGAACCTTAGCTACTACAACATTGACGCGGCGGAGTTCATGCCTACAAGCAGTTCCGTGACATATGCCTCACTTCCCGGCACGTTTACGCGCTATTCTGATAACTGTACTGGGCCGTGTCTCGCTGCAGCTTTGCACATTCCGTCGGGAGCGATGCTTCAGAGCTTGGAGCTTGACTATTACGACAACGCCGCTGCGGGCGAGGCTATAGCCCTTCTTCGCATCTGCGATTACAACGGACAAGGCTGTTCGGGTCCGGCAACATGCCCGGATGGCAGTACAGCCTGCTCCGGCGTCCCCGATACTGACGGATACTCCTACCGTCTTGTCGACCTTACAGCGGCCAACATCCAGATTAACAATTACTACAATCGGTACTACGTCTTTGTGGGCACGACAAACGGTGACGGCTCAACGGCAATCAATAGGATCTCAATCGGCTACAAGCTTCAGGTCAGTCCCGGCCCGGCGACCGCGACATTCAGCGATGTGCCAACCTCCCATCCCTTTTTCAAGTTCGTGGAAGCCTTGCACGCCGCTGGAATCAGCAACGGATATCCAGACGGGCGGTTTGGCGTGAACGACCCGATTACTCGCGGGCAGATGGCGGTATTTCTGTCCGCCGCACTCGGGCTGAACTGGCCGTAGCGATTGATTGCCTTCTCGCAGACCTCGGGGACCGTCATGAGGTAGCAGCGACGATCACGGCATGCAGCCCGGCGTCGTAGACGGGGTCAGATTTCGCGCCATCGCTCGGCTTTCGGTTCTTCACATCCGGACGGGCGCTGCCAATGAACCCCAGATTGCAGCCGTGGGAGGGTTGCGCTAGGAGCGAACCGGGCAGGAGACTCCCGACGACCACCGCCAACCACCATGCGATTCTCATCCGCCAGCCCCTGAGTTGTCGGAAATCCTAGCATCCAGCCCGACCCAGCTTCCGAGGTATATCGTTTTGGGCAGGGAGGATTGCCATGACCAGACTCGCCAGACTCCGCTGCCTTCTCGCTCTATCCCTGACTGCAAGCCTCTGCGCGGGAGTCGGCGCGGCGCAGGTGCTCTCGGCGCAGGAGCTGCTACCGGAAAGGATTGAACAGCCTGAGGAGTTCGGGACGAAGGACTACACGGTTACTACGATCTCGGCCCTTTCCTTCAGTGGCGGGTCGTTCAACGTTTCGGGCAGTCTCGGTAGATTCGGCCAAACGAACGTGGATCAGCACTTTTACGCAACGCTGAATATGCCGAATAGCGCTGTGATCGACCGTCTCGGCCTCGATAACTTTAATGACGGGACTCCGGGAATAATGAGTGTCACGTTGTGGAGGCGCACTATTCTTGGCGCAAAGGTCTTTCTCGGGTCTATCGCAAACTCGGCTCATGCTTCTTGGGATGTGGACAGGAGTTCAAATGCCGCAATTTCCGCATACGGAGGCGGGGTCTTAATTCTCGATGTCGAAATCGCCTCAAGCCCAAATTTGCAGTTTTTCGGCTACGTAGAGGTTTGGTGGCGTCGCACGGTTTCGCCTTCGCCCGCGACAGCCAGCTTCACGGATGTACCGACCACGCATCCGTTCTTCCAGTTCGTCGAAGCCCTTCACGCTGCCGGAATCACGAACGGATATCCCGACGGGAGATACGGCGTCAACGATCCCGTCACCCGTGGGCAAATGGCTGTTTACCTCGCAGCGGCGTTGGGACTGCATTGGCCGTACTGATCTAACAACGAGTAAAGGAGATGGAGATGCAATTCTGGAAGCGTGTCCTCGCGGGAAGTCTCGGGGTTCTGGGTCTAGCGGCGGTCGGTCAGGCGCAAACCGGGAATGGGGTCGCGGCGCGACCAAGTCAACAGCGCCCGGCTCGCCCCATGCAGCCAGACACCTACGGCACGTTGATGACCAGCTACTACAACGTCGACGCCTTCGACCTGCAGCTATATAATAGCGCTACGCAGCTTGCGTTTATTGGTTACGATCTCTACTCCTCGACCTCCGTAGGCACGCCATTTGTTGCGGCGCTCCATCTTCCGTCCGGGGCGAGGATTGTCTCGTTGGAGCTTGACTATTACGACCTCAGTTCAGTGGACCAGGCGCAGGCCGTGCTTGTGATATGCACCTACGCCGGCCAAAGTTGCTCGTTCGGGTACCTCAGCAGCGACCCAACTTGTGATTATTCGGTCTGTTCCGGAGTCACGGACGCGAAGGGATGGAACTACAGTTTCGTCGACCTTACTGGGGCCGCCATCACGGTCGACAATTATGCATTTCGGTATCTCATCAGGGCAGGCAGCTCGGGTAACGACGGGAACACTGCAGTCAGCAGGATCCAGATTGGCTACCAACTTCAGGTCAGCCCCGGCCCGGCAACGGCGACGTTCAGCGATGTACCAACGTCGCATCCCTTTTTCAAATTTGTCGAAGCGCTTCACGCTGCCGGTATCACCAACGGATATCCGGATGGCAGGTTTGGCGTCAACGATCCGATTACGCGGGGGCAGATGGCGGTGTTCCTGTCAGCGGCACTCGGGCTGAACTGGCCATAGTGTTGATTGGTCTTCTCGCTGACTTCGGGGACCGTCATGAGGTAGCTCCCTACGAGCGCACGCAGCCCGGAGTCGTAGACGGGGTCAAGCTTCGCGCCGGAGCGTCCCGCAGCCGCAAACCCGGTCGAGTGTGACCGAACAAACCCAACTCCCAGCTTGGTCAACGGCTGCGTTGGATGTCCAGCAAGCCGTCGCCGGTCACGAGGCGGATCGTCAGGGTTCCATCGGCAAGACTTCCGGCCTGAAGGCTCAGCCAGCACTCACATTTCCGGCAAAAACCATCAGCGATGATATCGAGTGGAACGCTTGCCTCCGAAGCCTCTCGGAACGCGGCAACAGCTCGGAAGATACAAAGTCCGCAAAGTTCGTCCCGCTGGTCGTAGAACCCGTCTCGGTCAGTCTGGATTCTCATTAGCGTTTCTCCTTACCTAAAGATCCGAGGCAACCACGAAGAGAGACTTGCTATCCCTGAACAGTTCGTCGTAGTACTCCCGCGCTTTGCGCCCACCGGTCCCGCCGTTGGAGTCTGGGGTATCGAATGCGGCGAGATACCGGACGACATCCTCGTCGTTTACTTCCGGCTTGTTTTTCGGCTCCGAAAGCGGCCTCGGGAAGGGAGGCAACCTGTCGAGCTTCTGGTTGCGGAAGGCATGGCTCAGAATCTTGTGCAAAGTTCTGACCCTTGCGTTGACCGTGTACGGGCTTTTTCCCTCGCTGACGAGGTCGTTCTGGAAGTCCTCGATCCGCGCCAGCGTGATTTCGCCTAGAAGCGCGTCTCCGAACCGGGGAACCAGAAGGTTGGCGACAACTTGGGTCTGCTCCACCTTGGTTCTCTCATTCATTCTGCCAAACGGCCAGAATTCGCCCGTGTACTCCCGGAAGCGAAGGGGCCGGTCGCGCCTGCGCTCGTCCCGTTCCCCAGATAGGCATTCCTCCCTGAACTTGAAGTAAGCCGACCGGGCTTGGGCAACGCTCGGAACCACCGCCGTCGTCCGCCACCGCTTTCTGCCGCCGGTGCCGGGCTTGATGATCTCGAACTTCGCCAGACCGTCCGAGTACCAAAATCCGGGAAGCTCCGTCACTTCGCGCCTTCTGGCCCGAATGGAGCCACGAGACTTTGGCCGTCGTCCTGCCCCTCGATCCAGCGGAGCAGGTCGCTCTCGTTGTAAACGACCCGGCAGCGGTTGAGGCGGATGTACCTCGGCCCGATTCCGAGGTAGCGCCAGTTACGGAGTGTCTGTGGCGAGTAGCCTAAATTGCGGGCAGCTTCACGGGTTGAAAAATGACGACGCATGACGACCCCTGTTTAGGAGTCGTCCGCGTGGCAAATTCAGGACGTAAAGCACGATCTTCAAGGTAGGGGGGAGTCCGTCCTACGTCAAACCTTTTCTTCCCCTTCCGGAAGGGGAATGGAAGCCTCTCCGTGAACTCCGCCGTGAACTCCGAACAGTTAACACCCGCGTCGTGGAAACCCGAGGAGCGCGTTAACCCGTCATGGCTCGAAGCAGTTGGGAATGGTGGGAGGTGAGGGGATCGAACCCCCGACCACCTGCGTGTAAAGCAGGCGCTCTACCGCTGAGCTAACCTCCCCCGAGGCCGATCGGCCGCCGTGCGCTCGAGGTGGATTCTACGACCCATCGGCCGCGGGCGGCGAGAACACCCGATTCCCCCGATCTCCTGCCGACATGTCCGGCCAATTCGAGATGGGAAAGCGGTTCGCGCAGTGGTTCGCCTACCTCCTGCATGGACCACGACGTTGAAGTCGAATATCGACGCTCTGATCTACGCCGTGGTGACGGGGGCGATCTTCGGCTGGCTCCGGCCCGCCTGACCCCGTCGCTCGACTCTAGATCGCGATGGAGGCGAAGCGCTCGATCTCGTTGACGGGCATCGGGCGCGCGAGCAGGAAGCCCTGCCCGTACGGGACGCCGAGCGACTGCAGGACACGCAGCTCCTCGCGGGTCTCGATGCCCTCGGCGATCACCTTCGTGTGCATCTTGCGCGCGAAGCTCATGAGCGCCTCGAGCAGGTCCTGCTTGACCTGGCGCCGATCGATGCCTCGCACGAAGACGTTGTCGAACTTGAGGTAGTCGGGCTCGATGTCGGCGAGCGAAGAGAGGTTCGAGTAGCCCGTGCCGACGTCGTCCACGGCGATGCGGAAGTTCTGCGAGCGGAATTTCGACAGCACTTCGCGGAAGAGCCCCTCGTACACGGCGTACGTGCGTTCGGTGATCTCCAGAACGATCCGGTCGGGCTCGAGGCCGAGCGCGCGCACCTGGTCGCGGAAGACGGGCCCCAGGAATTCCGGGTCCGAGGCCGCGGCGGGAGAGAGGTTGAGGAAGATCTGCCGTTTCGGGTTCGCCTCCGCCGCCGCCTCGAGACAACGCTGACGGCAGACCCGCTCGAGCGGCACCAGCAGCTCCGTGCGGTCGGCGAGCGAGAAGAGCGATTCGCCGCTTTCGAACTCGCTGCCCCGCGGACCCCGCGAGAGGGCCTCCATGCCGATCATGTTCCCGGTCGCAAGATCGAAGACCGGCTGGAAAACCGGCCGGATGTCGCGCCGCGAGATGACGTCCTGCAGGAGCTCGCCGCCCCGAATCTCGGCGCGCACCGTCTGGCGCGTGACCTGGTCGCGCGCGTCCTGGACGCCGCGATAGACGAGCCGCTCGACCCGGTGCTTGGGGTCCTTCATGATCCGCGCCGCGCCCACGAACGACCGGAACCGTGCCGAGACGTCGGCTCGCTCGGCCAGATAGCCGCGGATGAGCTGGTCGAGCTCGGCCGCTTTCTGGCCGAGCGCCGTCGGGCCTTCGAGCAGGCCGCCGCCGTCGGGAGAGACGAAGAGGATGATCTCGTCGGAGCGCACGTACGGAAGGCAGAGGGTGCCGCCCGGAACGATGCCGTCGGTCTGGAAGGCCTTCAGGCGCCGGACGAAATCGAGCAGCAGATCGTCATACGCCTCCCAGCCCCAGACCTCCTCGACGTGTCCCTCCGAGCTCGGGCGGAAGACGAGGACCGAGAGGCTGCCCTTTTCCAGGAGCTGCTTGCGCAGGTCGTCCACGAGCACGGCGACCGTGGGAAGGCCCGTCTCGCGGTCGTAGAGCCGCGTGCGCTCCTTGAACCACTTTCCGCGCAGAGCAACGAGCTCGCTCTGCTTTTCCTTGGCCGCCGCGGCCTCGCGCTCTTTGTCCAAGCTTCGATTGAGAATAGCACTCCAGATGGAGGGTGGGCGCACAACACGCTGCTCGGGATGACAGCGCTCCGACGTGGCGAGCCAGGCGCCGTCCGCATGGTCCTGTCATCCCGAGCGAAGCGAGGGATCCCTTTTTCAGTCAAGCTGTGGCTAAGAAAGGGATCCTTCGTCGCTGCGCTCCTCGGGATGGCAGGCGCTCCGGGCCTACGAGCCTGCCGTCAAGGGCAGGGGCGCCCCCTCCCGCAGCCGGGCGATCGCCTCGTCGCTTCCGAGCACCACGAGCACGTCCCCGGGCTCGAAGCGATCCGATGGCTGCGGCACGATTCGCCGCTCGACGCCGTCCCGGGTCATCCGCTTCAGGGCGAGCACCGAGAGGCCGTACCGCGACCGCATCGCGGCCTCGGCAACCGTGCGGCCCACGATCGCGCCCGGCACGTCGACCTCGACTAGCCGATGCTTCTCCGGCAGCTCCAGGTAGTCCACGCCGCCGCCGCTCTCCCCGACCGTGCGCACGCGGGCGAGCAGGCGGCTGCTGCGTAGCACCTCGCTGTCGAAGGCGCCGAGCAGATCCCGCTGGGTGACCACACCGAGGAAGCGGCGGCTCTCGGCCGACTCGACGACCGGCAGTTGTCCCATGTCCCGGAACCACAACTTCTCGTTGACCGACGTCAGGGGCTCCCCCGGCGTGACGAACGGAATCTCGGTCATCAGGTCCGTTGCGAGGACGAGGTCCGAAAGCTCCCGTTCCGGAAACGATTCCTTCACGTTGTGGATGTCGACGGCACCGAGCAGTCTCCCCTCTTCGTCGCCGACGTAGAGAAACAGGCTGCGCGAGCGCAGGAAGGCGGCCACCACCTCCGGCAGCGTCGTCGTCCGCGGGATGAGCGTCACGTCCCGCCGCATGATGTCGGAGACCTTCAGGCTCGCGAGCGCGGTGGCCTCCGGCGTCTTCTCCCAGACGATACCGGCCGAGCGCAGGCTCTCGATGTAGATCGATTCCTTCTGGAAAACGCGCGCCGCGGCGACGGCGAGAACCGACACGACCATCATCGGGAGTAGCACCGCCGTGTTCTGCGTCAGCTCGAATATCATGATGACCGCGAGAAGGGGCGCGCGTGTAATGCCCGCCAGCATGCCACCCATTCCGAGCAGCGCGTAGCCGCCCACGGGCGCGGCCAGGTGAGGCAGCGCGACGTGGACGACCTTGGCAACCGCTCCCCCGATTGTCGCGCCGACGAGGAGCGACGGCGTGAAGACGCCGCCCACGCCTCCCGACCCGATGGTCGACGCCGTCGCCACGGTCTTTCCGACGAGCAACACGAGCAGGAACACGAGCGTCGGGTTGCCGTGGAGGATGTCGTTGGTCGCCTCGAAGCCGTTGCCGAAGACCTGGGGCAAACCGATTCCGATCGCGCCGACGAGCGCTCCGCCAAGCGTCATCGTGGCCCAGATCGGGAGCTGCGTGGCGGCGAAGAGTCGCTTGCCCGCCGAGAGCACGCGCACGAAAAGCGCGGAACCGAAGCCGCCGAGGATGCCGATCGCCGCGAAGGGCAGGCCTTCGAGCAGCGATTCCGGCCGAAACGGCGCGACCTGGTAAACGGGCTCGTCCCCGAGCACCGCGCGCACCACGACCGTCGAGACCACGGCCGACACGACCGCGGGCCCGAAGAGTGCCATGGAGAAGGACCCGACCACCACTTCGAGCACGAAGAGCGTCGCCGCTATCGGCGTGTTGTACGCGCCGGCGACGCCGGCGGCCATGCCGCAGGCCGTCAGGATGCGCACCCGCTCCGGCGAGACCTTCCACCGCCGCGCCAGCGCCGAGGCGAACGCGGCGCCGATCTGGATGATCGGCCCCTCGCGGCCCTCCGATCCGCCCGTCGCGATCACCGCGATCGAGGAGGCGCCTCGCGCCAGCGACGGGCGCACACGCACGGTGCGTCGTCCGAGCGAGACGACCTCGATCATGTGCGAGATCCCGCTCGGGCCCCGCTCGCCGAAGAAGAAGAGCGCGATCAGGCCGCCCACGAGGCCTCCCGCAGCCGGCAGAAGGATCCGGACGAGAGGCTCGAGAGCCTGCGCACCCCGCACGACGTCGCGCGCCCCCGTCAGCACGTTCGTCAGCGAATGCGTGAGGAACCGGAACGCGATCGCGCCGAGGCCTCCCAGAAGCCCGGCGACCGCCGCGAGAATCAGGAACTGGGTATTGGGATCCCGCCAGAAGAAGCGGCCGAACCGGGATGGCCGCGACGGGGCATCGGGTTCAGGCGCGCTCATTCCCCATCTTCAATCCGGCTCAGGTCCGACTCGTCCTCCACGTCCTCCTGGCCTCCGAAGAAGAAAGCGTGCGCGCACGGCTTCCCGCAGAAGATGTTGCCCCCCATCCGGACGACACAGGCCTCGCAGACGGACTTGTGACAGGTCTGACACTGCGGCAGCGCATATCCCAGATCCAGGCCGCAGGCCGCACAATGGTCCTTGAAGCCGGCCATGCGGAAAGTATAGGCCCGCGGCAGCACTGGGCTCTGCGTCCCGCCGGTCTTTTGCTATCATCCGCGGTCCCGAAGGCGGTGTAGCTCAGCTGGTCAGAGCACGCGGCTCATATCCGCTAGGTCCGGGGTTCAAATCCCTGCACCGCCACCAAACTTCGCCAACCGTGGAGGCCTTTCGTGGCCGACTGTCTGCGCCAGAGCCCCCCGACTGTCTGCGGCGCGCTTCTCGAAGAACCCCCCAAGCTTCCGGATCGCCGCCCGATTCCGGTCGCGCGAGACGTGCCCGACTTGGACCCCGGCGTGCTCGGGTGCTGCAAGTTGCCGCTCATCATGGGCTGCGCATTCCCGGTTTCAGACGAAACTGATGCAACCTGATCTTCCCCGATAACGTGCCTTAGACAACGATCCTCGAGTCGGCCCATGCTGCCCGGCAGGCCGGCATCGGAAGGCGGTAGTCCATGGTCCCTCGCCTCGCCTTCTCGGGGGTTCTCATCGCTGGGCCTGTACGCCGACTGCCCGCCTCGGCTTTTTCCTCTACGGACCCCAGTGTGGGCGCCCAAGGAGTTTTTCATGCGTACCAACCGTCTTAGATGCCGCTTCCTCCAGTTCCTGTCCACAACTGCTATCGGATTACTCGCTGTACTACCCACGTTCGCGGGGACGAATACGCTCGACCAGGCACAGCGCGGGCGGCTCGCGCGCGTGCGCGTTCCCTTCGTCGAGAACTGCGGCCAGCTCGACGAGCGTGTGGCCTTCGCCGCGCCGACCTTTTTCGGAACAGTCTTCGTGACACACGAGGGAGAGCTCGTCTACTCGCTGCCGAAAGACGAGATTACCGTCTGGACTCTGACAGAGACGTTCGTCGCGGAAAAGCCGCAGCCTACCGCCGGACCCCGCGCAGTTACCGGCGTGAGCTACTTCCACGGCAACGACCCCGAGCACTGGCGGAGCAATCTGCCGACCTACGAAGAGGTTCGCCTGGGCGAAGTCTGGCGCGGCGTCTCTGTCTCGTTGCGCGCCCACGGCGGTAACGTTGAGAAGGTCTTCACGCTTCAGCCTGGCGCGAAGGTCGACAAGATCCAGCTGCGGCTCGATGGTGCCAGCTCTCTTCGGATCGACAAAGGCGGATCGCTCGTGGCCGCGATCGGCAACGGCGAGATCCATTTCACCGCGCCCCTAGGCTACCAAGAGGAGGACGGCGTGCGTCGTCCAGTTAAGGCGGTCTATGCCCTTCACGGATCGAGGTACGGGTTCCGGCTGGGAAGTTACGACCACGCCCTGCCGGTCGTAGTCGATCCGCTCTTGCAATCGACGTATCTGGGAGGAACCGACCCATACAACGGAGACGAGGCCGAAGACATTGCGGTGCACCCATTAACCGGCGACGTGCTCGTCGCGGGCTGGACGTACTCGAGCGACTTTCCCGGCACGGCTGGCGGCGCTCAGCCCCCATATGGCGGCGGCATCGCTGACGCCTTTGTCGCCCGGCTCAACCCGACGCTGACCACCCTTCTCCAGGCAACATATCTGGGCGGCACCAATGGGGATGGTGCCTTGGGTATCGCTATCTACCCAACGACCGGTGAAGTGTTCGTCTCGGGCTTCACATATTCGACCGACTTCCCAGGTACGACCGGCGGCGCTCAGCCCTCATATGGGGGCGGTTACAATGACCGCTTCGTTGCCCGGCTCAACTCAACGCTCACCGCGTTACTCCAATCAACCTACTTGGGTGGCAGTGGCAGCGACGGCAGCGACGGCAGCGACGGGGGGCGGATCTCGGTCCACCCAACGAGTGGAGAGGTCCTCGTCACGGGCTACACGCAGTCAACCGATTTTCCCGGCACGGCCGGCGGCGCCCAGCCCTCATATGGGGGCGGCTACACTGACGGCTTTGTTGCTCGGTTCAACGCGACGCTGACCACCCTTCTCCAGGCAACATATCTGGGTGGCACCGACGGCGACTGGATAACGGGTATAGCAATCGACCAGACGACCGGCGAGGTGCTCGTCACGGGCCAGACCTCCTCGGCTAACTTCCCTGGCACGCCCGGCGGTGCCCAGCCCTCATTTGGCGGCGGCTACGTCGACGGCTTCGTCGCCCGACTGAGCCCGACGCTTACGACCCTCCTCCAGGCGACATACCTCGGCGGCAGCGGTGGCGACAGCGCCTCTGCTGTCACGAACCACTCTTCGACCGGTGAAGTTTTCGTCGCTGGGAACACGGCTTCGGCCGACTTTCCGGGTACAGCGGGCGGTGCTCAGCCCACTGGCGGAGGTTTTTGGGGAAATGCTTTCGTCGCCCGACTTAATCCAGCACTGACGGCGCTCGTTCAGGCAACGTATCTCGGCGGCGATGGCGGCGCTGCCATTACGTCCATTGCTATCCATCCGTCGAGCGGCGAGGTCTTGGTCGCGGGCTCTGCCTCGACCAACTTCCCCGGCATGACCGGCGGCGCTCTGCCTCCTCCCAGCCCCCTGGATGGCTTTGTGGCACGGCTCGACATGACACTCACGAGCATCCTCCAGGCGACCTGTATGGGCGTCGGCAGTGCAATCGCAATTGATCCGTCGAGCGGCGAGGTTCTCATCACGGGCTCGACACACTCGGCTGGGTTCCCCGGCACGGCCGGCGGCGCTCAGCCCGCCCTGGCCGGTGACGGCGATGCCTTTGTCGCCCGGCTCACGCCGGATCTGGCCGCGATCCTGTCACCGGCTGGCCTGGCGGTGGATCCGGTGGCAGATCCCGGCGACGGCGACTTCGTGTTCGAGCCGGGGGAGACCGTGCCTGTAACAACCCTCTGGAAAAACCTTTCCAGCGACCCGGTCACAGCAAACGGCCAGGCATCCGAGCTCACCGGGCCGGTCGGGGCTGCATACATGATCGTCGTCGACACGGCCATCTACGGCACGATCGCTCCCGGAGCGACTCAGCCCTGCTCCAACTGCTACCTCATGTTGATCTCTACACCCACTTGGCGTCCGGCCACGCACTGGGATGCCACCTTCACCGAGGCGCTCGATGTCCCGCAAGTGTTTCCCCACGTGTGGACACTACACGTGGGTGACAGCTTCACTGACACGCCCCGCTCGAGCTCCTTCTACAGGTTCGTCGAGAACATCCTCCATCACGGCATCACAAGTGGCTGTGGCGACGGCAACTTTTGCCCGGACACTGAGGTTACCCGCGCCCAAATGGCCGTGTTCCTGCTCAGGGCGAGTCACTTCCCTAACTACAGGCCAGTTGCCGCCACCGGAATCTTTCTCGATGTGCCACGCGACTCCTTTGCCGCTGACTGGATCGAGGACATCTACAACCGCGGCATCACCGCCGGCTGCAGCACGAGCCCGTTGCTCTACTGCCCCGACAACCCGGTCAGCCGCGCGCAAGTGGCCGTCTTCCTGCTCACGTCGAGCCAGGGCCCGACCTACAAGCCGCCCGCCTGCGCCGGCATCTTCGAGGACGTCGTCTGCACGCCCGGAGTGGGCTTCGGAGACTGGATCGAGGACCTCTACAACCGCGGCATCACCGCCGGCTGCAGCACGAGACCGCTCCTCTACTGCCCCGACACTCCGGTCACCCGCGGCCAGATGGCCGTCTTCCTCGTCACGACGTTCGGGCTGTTGCTTTATGGGCCGTAGGCGGGAGTGCCAAAGGAGTCTCCAATGCGTAACCAAAGTCCTAGAAAGACCGCTCGGTTCGGTAGGCGCTCCGCGGTGTTGATCCTCCTGGCACTCCTCGGCGCGGGCCTGGCCAGCGTCGCCCGCGGTCAAGTCGTTACGGAGTTTCCCCTTCCCACGACCAACAGCGAGCCACATGGCATTGCAGCCGGACCCGACGGCAACCTCTGGTTCACCGAATACGCTGCCGACAAGATAGGCCGGATTACCACGGCAGGCGTCGTGACCGAATTCCCCCTTCCCATCGCCTATAGTCACCCCGGGGGTATCGCCGCTGGCCCGGACGGCAACCTCTGGTTCACGGAACAGACCAGCCTTCGGATCGGCCGGATTACCACGGCCGGCGTCATCACCGAGTTCCCCGGCCCCAATGTCACTCTTGAGATCGCGGCCGGGCCGGATGGTAATCTCTGGGTTACTGAATTCTTTGGCAACAGAATCGGACGAATCACCACTGCCGGCGTCGTGACCGAGTTCCCCCTTCCCATGGCCGACAGCTGGCCATATGACATTGCAGCCGGACCCGACGGCAACCTCTGGTTCACCGAACCGAGAGCGAACAAGATCGGCCGGATTACCACGGCGGGCGTCGTGACCGAGTTTCCGGTCCCTACGGCCACCGACGACGGGCCTCGGGGTATCGCCGCTGGCCCGGACGGCAACCTCTGGTTCACCGAGCTGGACGCGAACCAGATCGGCCGGATTACCACGGCCGGCGTCATCACCGAGTTCCCCGGCGCCTATGTCCCTCTTGAGATCGCGGCCGGGCCGGATGGCAATCTGTGGTTCACTAAATGGGGCAACCAGATCGGTCGAATCACCACAGCCGGCATTGTCACGGAGTTTTCGACCCCCACGGGGAACAGTTACCCACTAGGAGTCGTCGCCGGCCCGGACGGCAATCTCTGGTTCACCGAACGGATCGCCAACCAGATCGGCCGGATCACAACAACCGGGTCGGAGCGCGGCGAGGTGGTCCCCCCGGATGCGCCACCGAGGCTCCCGAGGTCGGTAACACCTCGGTCCTCAAATCCCTAGAGGATGGGCGACATCATTTCCGGCCCCTGAATCACTGCACCGCCACCAACTTT
>CAWERV010000022.1:0-97027 GCA_963811425.1 uncultured Acidobacteriota bacterium | reverse complement strand
GGGATGCTGCGGAACCACCCCCGAGCACATCCGCGCCATGGCGCGCGAGGTCGCCGGAAAGAAGCGCGTGCGGCCCAGGCACGCCGTTTCGGTCGTCGTCGAAGCGTCCGTCGAGCACCTGGCCGAGGCGCAGGTCGAGACGTCGCGATTGAAACGCCAGCTCGCCGATCCGGAAGCGTTCCTCATCACGGCCGAGGTCGAGCCTCCCCGTGGCGCCGAGTCCGGTGCCGCCATCGAGGGCGCGCGCGCGATGAAGGCAGCGGGGGTGGACGCGGTCAACGTCACCGACAACCCGATGGCGCGCCTGCGCATGTCCTCGATCGCCGTGGCGGCCCTCATCCAGCGGGAGACCGGCCTCGATGCCGTCGTGCAGATCACGACGCGGGACCGCAACGTGCTCGGACTGCAGTCCGATCTGCTCGGCGCCGCCGGGCTCGGCATCAAGGCGATCCTGTGCCTCGGCGGCGACCCCTTGAAGATTGGCGACTACCCTCAGGCCAAACAGGTCTCGGAGGTCGACGTCCTGGGGCTGCTGCGCATCGCCCGCGGACTCAACGCGGGCGCCGACCTCGCCGGCAACGCGATCGGTGCGCCCACGCGCTTTTCGATCGCCTGCGCCGCAAACCCCGCTGCGGCCGACCAGGAAGTGGAATTCTCCAAGCTCCGCGCCAAGATCGAGGCCGGCGCCAACTTCGCCCAGACGCAGCCCGTTTACGACCTCGACGCGCTCGCGCGCTTCCTCGCCCACCCCGATGCCCGCGGGATCCCGATCCTCGTCGGGCTCATCCCGCTGCTCTCGCTCAAGCAGACGCTCTTCTTCGCGAACGAGGTGCCCGGCATCGTCGTCCCCCCCGCCATCCAGGAGCGGATGCGGAAGGCGTCTGAGCGCGGCGGCGAGCACGAGCGGGAGGAGGGGCTCGTCATCGCCCGAGAGCTCGCTGCCGGGATCTCCGGCCTCGCACGCGGCATGCACGTCATGCCCATGGGCCGGTATCGCACGGTGGGTGAGATTCTCGCCGCAATCCCGCGACGCCCGGCGAGATAGCGCCGGGGTGAGGCGCGGCCCGAAGCCTCGCGCCGATTTCCCATAGAATCGAAGCTCAGGCGGCGCTGCCCCGAGCGCCCGCCGGAGGAGACGTCTATGTCGCACGCCATTCGCAGGATCACGGTGCTGGCCGCATTTCTCTGGGCGGGGCCGCTTCTGGCCGGCTCGCAGTGCCGCCTGACCGGAACGGTGACGGACTCGTCGGGCGCAGCGTTGGAGGGCGTGTCGCTCGTCGTGACGACGCCGAACATGACGACGTTCCGAATCGCATCGCAAGTGCGAACTCGAAGGGCCAATGGGGACTTCTGCTGAACGACTGCACCCTGACGTACCACGTCACCTTCGAGAAAGAAGGATTCGTCGCGGTGGCAATCGACCGAAAGGTCCCCGTCAACGACGCGGCGTTCGTCGACACGAAGCTGCGGAAGGCCTCCGAGGGGAAGGACGGCCCGGGGCCGAGCACCGCCGGCGTGCCCGGACCCTCGACCAACGAGCAGGCCGTTCTCGCCTTCAACTCCGGCGTCGACGCCGTCCATCGGGGCGACAAGGCGGCGGCCGAAGAGAAGTTTCTCGAGGCCGTCAAGAAGAACCCGGACCTGCCGGCGGGCTGGCAGGCGCTCGCCCAACTCGCCTACGACAGGAAAGACTGGTCGAAGGCGATCGAGTACGGGGCGCAAGGCCGTCGACCTGGATCCGTCGTTGACGAGCCTCTATCCGCTTCTCGCGGAGGCCTCGAAGGCATCCGGCGACGCCAAGGGCGCGGCGGAATGGAATGCTCGCGACGCCGAATCGAACCCCGATTCGGCCGCCACGCTCTACAACAAGGGAATCGAGGCCTACAACAAGGGGAAGATGAAGGACGCGGAGGCTGCCCTTGCCCGGGCGCTCGCCGTCAAGCCCGACTTCGCCAATGCGCACTACTACCTGGGCATGGCCGCTTTCAATCAGAACGAGAAGGCGCTCGCCCGGGAGCACCTGCAGAAGTACCTGGAGCTCGATCCGAACGGCAAGGAAGCCGCTACGGCAAAGGAGATTTTGCCGCTACTGAAGTAGCCGGCCGGAGAGGGGCTCTAGCGACCGGAGCGCTGCTCGAACCGGCGCAGCATCCGCAGCGCCCAGTGCAGCAATGCATCACCGGCGTCGCGCTCGGCGCGGGGCCGCCCGCTCGCCCACGGCGCGGCGGGCTGCGGAATGGCGATCGCGCGGGCCGAAGCCGGCCGGCTCTCGACGAACTCGAGATCATAGGGAATTTGCATGACAGCCCTGAAAGGCAGCAATCCCCGGGCCACGCTGCGCTCGTGCCGCAAAGCCATGGGAATGAGACAGTTGGGCGAAGGCTGCTTTGCGCTTCTGACAGGACCCGGCGTGTCCGGCGACACATCCGGGACACTTTCTGGCAACCTCCCGCGTTGCGCTTGGAGCACTCCCGGAACGAGAATCCGGGCGTGGGTCGTCGCGGAGCCTTCAAGGACCGGCCGCTCTGGCGGCGGCTCCAGACGATCCATCACGCGATCAAGGAAGGCCGACATCCCAACACGAGCTCCCTCGCTCGCGAGCTCGGCGTGTCCTCGAAGACCGTTCAGCGCGACATCGACTACCTTCGCGACGAGCTCGAGGCCCCGATCGAATTCCACCGCGAGGAAAACGGCTATGCCTACGCGCGTGCGGACTATGTCCTCCCGTTCCTGCCGGTGGACGGGCAGGACCTCTTCTCGATCGGCGTGGCTGCCCAGGTCTTGCAGCTTCTCGGCGGCACGCCGCTGGCGAAGAATCTGCGCTCCTGCTACCAGCGCCTCGCCCGCCTCATGCCTCCGGCCGTGCGACTGCGCCCCGAGGTCGTCCGGGAAAAGCTCGCGCTGCGCGCCGCGGCATTCCGGCCCGTGCGCGAGGAGATCTGGCAGGCCGTCTCCGAGGCGCTGCAGAAGGGAGTCGCCCTGGCGATCCAGTATCGGCATCCCGCAAAGGGGCCCGGCGAGCCGCGGGTCGTGCGCCCGTATGCGTTCGTCCTGGCCGGCCGCGACTGGATGATGCTCGCTCGGGACGCGACCCAGGACCAGGTGAAGAACTTCTACCTCGCGCGCATCCAGAGCGCTCGCCTGACCGGAGAGCGCTACGCCATCCCGAAGGACTTCAAGCCCGACGCGTTCTTCCGGAACACCTTCGGACTCTTCGTCGGAAAGGGCCAGGCATTTCGCTTTCGCGTGCGATTCTCGCCCGCCATCTCCGACGAAGTGCGCGAGATGGTCTGGCACCCGCAGCAGAAGATCGAACGGGGAAAAGACGGCGAGGCGATCCTCGAGCTTCCTGCCGAATCCCTCCGCGAGGCGCGCCGCTTCATCCTGGCTTACGGCCGCGACGCCACCGCGCTCGCTCCGCCCGAGCTCGTCGAAGGCATGCGCGAGGAGTCCTCGCAGATCGCCCGCCTCTACGCGACCGGGAGCGCCCCCGTGACGCCGCGCTCCGGAATCCGGAAGAAGATGCCGCCCGCGCCGCGTTCTCGTTGAGGCATGGCCCGGATCGCACCCCTCCTTCTTCTGGCCGCGACGCTGTCGCCCGGCTGCGGTCCCCCGACGGTGCGCCCGGCGACCTATGGCGACCCGGAAGTTCCCTGTCCGGGCGGCCGCTCCGCGTGGAGCCTCGAGATCCTCGACCGGCGGGCCGACCGCGAGGGGGAGGCGAAAATGAGCTCTGCGATCCGGGACGGAATCCAGAAGTCCTTTCCGGGATGCCGCTGGCTGGCCGCGGGCACCGCCCAGGACACCATCACGATCGAGGTGCATCGCTTCGCATCGCATCAGGACGAGGGCTCGTGGGACGCCGCAGCGGAGTGGACGGTCTCCGTTCGAAGCGCCGAGGGCCGCACGCTCAATCAGTTTCAGGCCAACGAGGAGGTCTCGAGGCCAAACTACCGGGGGAGCGACAACGAGAAGGAGTCGCTTTCCCAGGCCTTTCATCGGGCGCTCGAGCGGACGGTCAAGGGCCTCCAGATCATGTCGGCATCCGGCGCTGATCTGTCCCCTCGCGAGGACGCTCGGGCCGGGATGCGGTCCGCGCTCATGCGCCAGGCAGATGCGCTAAACGGGTGGATCCGGGAGGTTTGTCCGGCCGCGCCGCTGGAATCCGCCGGCGCCGGATCGCTGGAACGGAAATCGCAAAGTCGGATACCGGAGGACATATGAGAAGGTTCTTTTGGGTCGCCGCCATCCTCGCCGCCACGCTGACCACGAACGTCTCCGCCGACCCGACCGCGAACAAGGTCTACGACATGGCTGCCCTTCTGTCGGGCACGTTCGAAGGCTCGACGCCGGGCAATCACCTGCTGCTCGATCTGCGCCCGGTCTCGCTCGATCCCGCCTACCCGTTCGACCTCTTTCTCCAGGTCACCGGAAAGTTCGAGAACGACAATGTCCGCCAGCAGGGCGTGCTGCGGTTCGAGCAGCAGGGTCAGGACGTCTTCTTCTCCTACATCCCCCACTTCAACTCGCAGATCACGGCGCTCTCGGTCGACGCCGGCAAGTTCACCGAAACGGAGCTCTCCTCGGCATGCATGATGTCGCTCAAGCCGCGTGGCGACGGGTTCTTCGGCGACACCCTCGGCACGACGTCGTGCTCCCAGGCCATGCGCGGAGCGATCGGCAAGTGGACTCTCGAGTTCGAGCCCGGAAATCTGCGCCTGCGCAACGAGAAGACGGGCGAGACACTCCGCTTCAAGCAGGTGTCCAAGCGCGAACTCCCGAAGTGACGGACGCGCTGCGCGTCAGCCCTCCGGGGGAAGATATTTTCGCGCCAGCGTCTTGACGGGCTCGGAAAAGTCGCCCTTCAGGATCCAGCGCAGGAAGCCCGGCTCCTCGCGGCTGATGTCGCGCAGCGCCCGCCCCCGGTTCTTCCCGAAGTTGATGGTGGGCTCGCCGTTGACCAGGCGGATCCGCCCCTCGGGATCGAGGTCCTGGTCGATCCCCGCACAGAACATCTCGTGCAGCTCGCCGACCGAGCGCGGCAGCTCCGCGTAGCGCTCGAGCTGCCCCTCCAGCACTCGCAGGGTCATCTCGGCATCCGCCAGCGCGCCGTGGGCTCCCTGGTGGTCGGACTGGCAGTAGAACCGGGCCGCCGCGGACAGATGCCGGGGCTCCCGGGAAAAGAAGATCCGCTGAGCGTCCACGAGCCGCCGCTGCGACACGTCGAAGGCAACACCGGCGCGCAGGAACTCGGCGCGCAGGACGGGCAGATCGAAGCCGGCGATGTTGTACCCGGCCAGATCCGCGTCGGCGAGGAAGGCCGCGAGCTCGACGGCGAGCTCCCGGAACCGGGGCGCGTCCGCCACGTGGACATCGGTGATTCCGTGGATCGCGGTCGAGGCGGGCGGGATCGGAATTCCGGGATTGATCCGGCGAACCCACTGCTCGCGCCTTCCGCCGGGGCTCACCTTCAGGCAGGCGATCTCGATGATTCGATCGGCGCGCGGATTGGTGCCGGTCGTCTCGGTATCGAAGACGACGATCGGCCGGTCGAGGGCGATCAGATCCTGCAGCATCGGGGTCCGATCCTACTCTGAAGTCCTCAGTAATTTTCCGAGAACAGCCAGAAGAAGACTTCGCCCAGACGATCCCAGAGCCCGCGTTTCTTCCACTCCTCCTTCGTGAGCACGTCGCACTCGGCGAGGTCCGTCCGGATCATCGTCTCGACCTCGGCCGCGAAGGCGCGATCGTAGACGGCGACGTTGACCTCCGCGTTCTTCGTCATCGACCGGTTCACGAAGTTGATCGAGCCGATCGTCGACCACACGCCATCCACGACCATCACCTTGTTGTGCATCATGGTCGGACGGTATTCGTAGATGGCCACTCCGGCGTCCAGGAGGTCGCCGTAGTGATAGTGGGACGCCAGGCGGACGTTGGGAGCGTCCATGTGCTCGCCGGGCACGATCACCTTGACGTCGACACCGCGGCGCGCGGCGTGGGCGAGGCCCTCGCGGATCTGCCGGTCGGGCACGAAGTACGCGTTTTCGATCCAGATCTTCTCGCGCGCGGCCTGGATCGACATGTAGAGCAGCAGCTTCGACATCGAGATCGAGTCGGCGCGCGACGCGGCGATCACTTGCGCGAGCATCGTGCCCGCCGGCGCAATCGGGGGGAACTGCCCGTCGCCGTTCAGGACCTCGCCGGTCGTGTGCACCCAGTCCTGCGCGAACACGTGTTGCAGCTGGGGCACGACCGGCCCCTCGATCTCGATCATCGTGTCCCGCCACTCGGCTTCGTTGCGCGCATCGCCCTTCCAGCGGTCGTCGATGCCGACGCCTCCGCAGAAGCCGATGATCCCGTCGATGGTCAGGATCCGCCGATGCGTCCGATTGCCGACGCGGTCGATCGAGTAGATCTTGAGCGGCTTGTACCGGCGGACGTGGACGCCAGCCGCCTCGAGCTGGTCCTGGAGCGGGCCGAGGTTCGAGCCCCAGGCATCGACGAGCAGCCGCACGTCCACCCCGGCGCGGGCACGCTCGGCGAGTGCCGTCGCGAAGCTTCTTCCGACCTCGCCGTCGTTGAAGATGTAGGTCTCGAGGTTGATCGAGCTCCTGGCGCGGGCGATCGCCTCGAGCATCGCCGGAAAGATCTCGGCGCCGTTCTGCAGGAGCGTGGCCCGGTTTCCGGCGACCATCTCGGTGCCGAGAGCGTCGAGCGAGCGCAGGAATTCGGAACTATCCACCCCGTACGCGGGCTCGTACTGATAGACCGTGCGCTTTTCCGAAAAGAGAAACGCGCATCCCGTGCCGGCGAGCAGGCAGACCAGGCCGGCGAGAAGGAAGGCGGCCCGCCAGACCGGCAACGGGCGCCCACGCGGAGCGCATCGGCAAATAGTCGCAACAAGTGCGGCTGTTCGACTGACAATTCTCGTCAAGCCGGGACTCTGTCGAGAACCCATCTCATTGAGTTCATTAGCCTTATTCAATCATCCTGAACTGGCCACCCAATTGCTATCTCTGACTTGCGAGCAAAGGAACCTCTCAACCTCCTCCTTTCGCCCCCCGGGCGGCCCCACCCCGACCCGGGGCTTTTTTTTGTCCGGACAACGGGAGGGGATCCGAGCCTGCTGCCGCGCCGCCGACTCTAAGCCACGGACCCGCCACTGTCAGCCCTCAATGGTAGTTTGGCCCGGTGCGGGTCCTCGCGGGCGACATCGGCGGGACGAAGACAGCGGTTGCAATCATCGAGATCGGCGTGAGACGCTGCACGGTCCTGCGGCAGCAGGTCTACCCCAGCGCCGAACACGCAAGCCTCGAAGAGATCGTCTCCGACTTCCTGCGCGCCGAGAGGACGCCGATTCCCTCCGCCGGGTTCGGAGTCGCAGGCCCGGTCCGGGACGGGACGGCCCGGATTACGAAGCTGCCATGGCGCCTCGACGAGTGCCGGCTCGCCAGCGAGCTCCGCATCCGGCGCGTCGCGCTCGTCAACGACTTCGCCGCCAACGCTCTGGGCCTGCGCTTCCTCGGCCCCCGACAACTGCGCACGCTGGCCCGCGGGCGGCCCGAGGCTGGAGCACCCGTCGCAATCCTGGGTGCCGGCACGGGGCTCGGCCAGGCCGGAATTCTGCACGTGGACGGCCATGACGTCGTCGCGCCTTCCGAGGGGGGTCACGTCGATTTCGGACCTCGCAACGCGCTCGAAGACAGACTGGTCGAATTCCTGCGCCAGCGGTTTCGCCGCGTCACCCGCGACCGGATTCTCTGCGGCAGCGGACTGATTCTCCTGTACGAATTCCTCCAGGCGGACGGGCGCGCGCGGGAAAGCCGGGCCGTTGCGGCCGCCCTCGTGAAGGCGACGGACCACGCCGCCGTGATCAGCCGATTCGGCCTCGGACGGCGAGACCGCCTCTGCCGAGCGGCGCTCGATCTCTTCGTCTCGATCTATGGATCGGAAGCCGGAAACCTCGCGTTGCAATATCGGGCCACCGGCGGAATCTTCGTCGCGGGAGGCATCGCGCCCAAGATCCTTCCGGCGCTGGAGCGCCCCGCCTTCCTGAAAGCGTTCCACCGCAAGCCGCCCATGGAGGGGCTGCTCGCGAAAGTCCCGGTCCGCGTCGTCCTGGACCCGAAGCTCGGGCTCTACGGCGCGGCGGCGAGCGCCTACCGCAAGACGACGATCGAGACGACGCGGCCGTCCTGAAAGACCAGGGCGCGCCCGACCTTCTCGTAGGTCCAGCGGATGCGCTCGACGCCCGCCTCGCGATTCTTCTCGATCCGGTCGGGTTCGCCGAGAACCTCGCGCACGTCTCCGGAGGTCATGCCCTCGCGCAGCGAGGTGGCGGACGGCGCGTCGCTCTGCTCGGAGATGGCCGAGGACGCTTCGCCCGTCACGCGGTTTCGCTCCGAGCTCTTGACGGCGGCCTTGGAGCCCATGAGCGGGTTGGTGATGGAGTCGATGATGCCCTGGGCCGTCGGGCGATCCTCGTAGATCCAGTAGACGAGGGCACCGACCGCCGCCAGGAAGAAGAGATTGCGAATCCGCCGCCCGGTCATGGTGGGATTTTACGGCCTTCGGGCCGTCCCGTCCGGCGGCGAGCGCCGCGAAGCCGACAAATCCGCCAGCGCCCGGTTGGCGCGGGCGACCAGCTCCTCGAGCTTTCTGCGGCAGCGCGCCCGAACCGCCAGATCCACCGACCAGACGACTTCGTCCGCCGAGAACACGGCCTCTTCGAGCGAAGGCTCGCCCTCCTCGACGCCCCGCGTCCACTCCTCGCGCAACATCGCCCGGCGGGCGTACCGCAGCGCCTCGAGGCTGCGCGGGTCGGCGGCCGTCAATCGAAAACGAAGCGTGATGGTCCCGTCGGCGAGCACCGGTGCGCTGGATCCCGAGTTCACCGGGATCGGATCCGGCGACGTCTCGATCTCGGAGAACCCGATGCGAGAGGACATCGCCTCTCAATAGTAGCGAAGCCCGTGCCGTGCGCTTCGGGGCGGGCTAAGCACCTCGATCCAGAGCGATTGGCGGGTCACCGGCCCCTAAATCCCATATGGGCCGAGGCCAAACTGTTACCATTGGTAACAGGGCTCTAGCGCGTGCTGCCGCGCAGATCGGCGACGGCCCGATTCGCTCGGTCGATCAACTCCGCCATCTTCTGGCGGCACCAGGCCGCCTGCGAGGCCAGAGCGAACCAGCGCACCTCGGACCGGGTCAGGGTCGGATCCTCCATCGATGGCTCGTCCCACTCGAGGCCACGCGTGCGCTCCTCGCGAATCATGGCCCGTCGAGCGTAGCGCAGCGCTTCGAGCGCAGCGTCGCTTTCGAGCGAGAGCTGGAACCGCAGCAGGACGCGGCGCGAAGGGTCGAAACGCAGTGCGGCCGCGGCCCGGTGCTCGGCCGCCGAGGGCCCCGCCTCGGTGGTCTCGGTCCAACCGATGGAGTCTGTCATCCTGTGCACGGTCCGATAGACCATTGTAACGCGCTTCGGCCCCGCCTCCCGAAAGTGATTCAATGGCATCGTGACCCGCGCCGAAATCTCGATCGCGATGATCTCCGGCGGGGCGATCCTCCTCGTCGGCACGCTGTGGGACGCGTTCGAGACCATGGTGCTCTCGCGCCGGGTGTCCCGCGGCACGCGACTGACGATTCTCTTCTACCGGCTGAGCTGGCCATCCTGGCGCGCGATCGCCCGCCGCCTGCCGGCCGGTAACCGGCGCGAGAACTTCCTGACGGTCTACGGGCCGCTCTGGCTCCTGCTGCTCATCGGCCTCTGGGCCCTCTCGATGGTGCTCGCCTTCGGGATGATGCAGTGGGGCGCGGGCGCGCGCATGGCGTCGCCCGACGGCAGCGACAGCTTTCTCACGACCCTCTACATGAGCGGGACGACGCTCTTCACGCTCGGGATCGGCGACGTCATCCCGCACTCGTCGGCGGGCCGGTTCCTGACGGTCTTCGAGTCGGGGATCGGGCTCGGTTTCCTCGCCCTGGTCATCGGGTATCTGCCCGTGGTCTCCCAGGCCTTCTCGCGGCGCGAGGCGTCGATCGCCCTGCTCGACGCGCGCGCGGGCTCGCCGCCGACCGCGGTCGAGCTCCTGCGGCGCCACCTCGGCGACGACGGTCACGAGGCACTCGTCGAGCTCCTGCGTGACTGGGAGAGCTGGTGCGCCGAGCTCCTCGAGAGCCATGTCTCGTTCCCGGTACTCGCCTTCTACCGCTCGCAACACGACAACCAGTCCTGGGTCGCGGCGATGACGTCTGTGCTCGATTCCTGCGCTCTCGTTCTCGCGGTCGTCGAGACCGACTGTCGCCGTCAGGCGCGTCTGACGTTCGCGATGGCGCGGCATGCCGTCGCGGACATGTGCCGCGTCCTCGACGCAAGGCCGGTCGCGCCCGACCCCGACCGCCTGCCGCCGCCCGAGTTCGTCCGCCTGCGCGAGGCCCTCTCCGATGCGCGGATCCCGCTGCGGCCCACGACCGCGTCGAGCCCCAAGCTCGCCGAGCTGCGGGCGATGTACGAGCCGATGGTGGCGGCGCTTTCGGACCTGCTCCTCATGCCCCTGCCGCCGTGGATGCCCCCGAGCGCCGTTCGGGAGAACTGGCTTGCGCACTTCTGACCCCGTGCCCGAAGAAGACCGGGCGCTCGAGCTCTCGCCGGAGGCGCTCTCCGGCCTCATCGACGCCGCCGCGCGCCGCATCGTCGCGCACCTGGCGTCGCTTCCGGCACAGCCGTCCGCGGACACCGAAGGCGGGGCCGCGCTCGCGCGTTCGCTCGTCGAGCCGATCCCGGAGTCGGGCCGGCCTGCCGAGGAGTTGCTGGCGCTTCTCTTCGAACGTGTCATTCCGAAGAGCTTCAACACCGCCGGGCCGGGATATCTCGCGTACATCCCCGGCGGGGGATTGCCGCACTCGGCGGTGGCCGACCTGATCGCCGACTCCGTAAATCGATACGTCGGCGTTTTCGCCGCGGCTCCGGGACTGGCGCAGCTCGAGGCGAACGTGGTCCGCTGGTTCTGCGACCTCGCGGGCTATCCGGATGGCGCGCGCGGGATCCTCACGAGCGGGGGCTCGCTCGCCACGTTTTCCGCACTCGCCGCCGCGCGGCGCGACCGGCTGCCCGAGGACTTTCTCCCGGGAATGATCTACGCCTCCGACCAGACGCACCATGCCGTCGCGAAGGCGGCCCTGCTCGCGGGCTTTCCCTCCGGCAACGTTCGCGAGATCCCTTCGGACTCCCTCTTTCGCATCCGCTTGGACGCCCTCGCGGCCACGATCGGCTCCGACCGGGAAGCGGGACGCAGGCCGTTTCTCGTCGTCGGCAACGCGGGCACGACCAACACCGGCGCGGTGGACGATCTCGGGGCCCTCGCCGACCTCTGTGACCGGGAACGCCTCTGGTTCCACGTCGACGCCGCGTACGGCGGCTTCTTCCTGCTGACCTCCGAGGGTCGGCGCCGGATGGCCGGCATCGAGCGCGCGGACTCGATCGTGCTCGATCCGCACAAGGGGCTCTTTCTTCCGTACGGGACGGGCGCGCTCCTCGTGCGGGACGGCGAGGCGTTGAAGCAGGCCCACGCCCTCTCGGCAGATTACATGCCGTCGATGCAGGAGGACCCCGATCTCGTCGACTTCAACCTGCTCTCCCCCGAGCTCTCCCGGGATTTCCGAGGGCTGCGCGTCTGGCTGCCTCTCAAGATGCACGGGATCGGGCCGTTCCGCGCGAACCTCGAGGAGAAGCTCGCCCTCGCCCGCGTCGCCGCGGACGAACTGTCGCGGATGCCCGGTATCGAAATCGTCGCCCGGCCGCAGCTCTCGATCGTGGCGTTTCGCGTCCGCCGCGAAGGACTGGACGGGGAGGCACTCGATCGCTGGAACCGCGCCATTCTGGAGCGCATCAACGCCCGCAAGCGCGTCTATCTGACCGGTACGCTGCTGCGCGGCCGTTTCGCCATCCGGATCTGCGTGCTCTCGTTTCGCACGCACCGCGACCGGGTGGAGGAAGGCCTCGCCGACATACGTTCCGCGATCGCCGAGACGCCCGGAGGACGATCATGACGCCCGCACCCGTCAAGCCCCCGATCCCCTTCTCGGCCCTGGACGCGATCGACATCCGCGTCGGCACGATCGAGCGCATCGACGAGGTCCCGAAGTCGGACAAGCTCCTGCGCCTGACCGTCCGGTTCGGCGACCACAGCCGCACGATCCTGGCCGGCATGAAACGGGAGCGCCCCGACCCCCGGGAGATCGTCGGGCGACAGGCGCTCTTCGTCGTGAATCTCGAGCCGCGGACGATGATGGGAGAGACTTCCGAAGGTATGCTTTTCGATCTCGGCTACGCCGACGGCGTCTCGCCCGCACTCGCCGTACCCGAGCGCCCGATGCCCGACGGAACCCGGGCCGGCTGATCGCACGTTCGGGTTCTCTTCTTGGAAAGGGGAGACTTTCGATGAGACGCACCCTCCAAGCCCTGACCGCCGCCTTGACCCCGGCACTGCTCGCCGCGGCGGCCCTCGCCGCCACACCGGTCCGGCCCTCGAAGCAGTATTCGATCGAGCAGTTCCTCGAGACCGTCTCGATCAACGGCGCCTCCTTCTCCGCTGACGAGAAGCGGCTGCTCTTCTCCTCCAACCGGACCGGGATCTTCAACGTCAACGCCGTCCCGGTTGCCGGCGGGGACGCGACGCCCCTGACCGACTCCGCCGTGGATTCGACCTTCCTGGTCTCCGCCTTCCCCTCGGGCGACCGGTTTCTCTACACCCATGACCAGGGCGGGAACGAGAACAACCACCTGTACGTGAAGTCGCCGGGCGACCGGGAGCAGGACCTCACACCGGGAGAGAAGCTGAAGGCCGAGTTCGTCGACTGGAGCCACGACGGCGGCGCCTTCTACGCGAAGACGAACGAGCGCGACGAGCGCTTCTTCGATCTTTATCGCTACGACGCCCGGACGTACGGGCGCCAGCTCGTCTACCAGGACGATACGGGATACGCCCTCGGGGCGATCTCGAACGACCAGAAATGGCTCGCCTTCCAGAAGGCCAACTCGACAGCCGACAGCGACATGTATCTTTGGAACGCCGCGACGAAGGAGATGAAGCTGCTTTCGAAGCATGACGGCACGGCGAGCTACGAGCCGGCCACCTTCGACGTGGGCTCGCGGTGGCTCTACTACCTGACCAACGACGGCTTCGAGTTCACGCGTGTGCGCCGTTACGAGGTCGCGACCGGCAGGACCGAGGACGTCGAGAAGGCCGACTGGGACATCGCGTGGACGTTCTTCTCGCATAACGGCAGGTACCGCGTCTCGGGCGTCAACGAGGACGGGCGAACGGCTCTCCGGACGTACGACGGGAAGACCGGAGCGCCCATCGCCCTGCCGGCCTTTCCCTCGGGCGAGATCTCCTCGGTGCGCATCTCCCGGAGCGAGACGAAGCTCGCCTTCGAGCTCGACGGCGACCGGGGGCCGAACAACCTGTACGTCTACGAGTTCGGCGCGAAGGCGCCGGTCCGACTGACAAACTCCATGGCCAAAGCGATCGATCCCGACGACCTGGTCGAGGCTCGAGTCGTCCGATTTGCGTCCTTCGACGGCATGGAGATCCCGAACATCTTCTACAGGCCCTACCAGGCGACTCCCCGGGCCAAGGCTCCGGCGCTCGTCTGGGTGCACGGCGGCCCGGGTGGGCAAACCCGCCGCCAGTACAGCGCCTCGATCCAGTACCTCGTCAACCATGGCTACGTGATCCTCGGGATCAACAACCGCGGCAGCTCCGGCTACGGCAAATCGTTCAACACGGCGGATGACCACAAGCACGGCCACGAGCCCCTATGGGACTGTGTCGCGGCCAAGAAATACCTGCAGGGCCTCGACTACGTCGATCCGAATCGGATCGGGATCATCGGAGGAAGCTACGGCGGCTACATGGTTCTGGCGGCGCTGGCGTTCCAGCCGACCGAGTTTGCAGTGGGAGTGGACATCTTCGGCGTATCGAATTGGATCCGCACGCTCGAGTCGATTCCCAAGTACTGGGAGTCCGAACGCCTCGCGCTCTACAAGGAGATCGGAGACCCCGAGAAGGATCGCGACTTCCTGAAGGAGACCTCGCCCCTCTTCCACGCCGACAGGATCCAGAGGCCGCTCATCGTCGTCCAGGGAGCGAACGATCCCCGCGTCATCAAGCCGGAATCCGACGACATCGTCGCCGCCGTCAAGAAGAGCGGCGTGCCCGTCGAGTACGTCGTCTTCCCCGACGAGGGCCACGGCTTCTCGAAGAAGAAGAACCAGATCGAGGCATGGCGGTCCATCCGCGAGTTCCTCGACAGGTACCTGAAGGAAGCGCCCTAGCCCGTGCCATCCCGAGGAGCGCAGGGACGAGGGATCCCTTTCCTCGCCGCGCTCCAGCTTCAAAGGGATCCCCCGGGCCTTCGGCCCTCGGGATGACAGGTCCGCTACCGTCTCGGGCGACGCGGGTTACACCAGAACGCCCGTGTCGGCGCGAGGCTTCCTCCCACCCCCGGCGTACGCCGACCAGGCGCGCCCGAGACGCTCGACGCCCTCCCGCATCGCCGCCGCGTCCAGAACAAACGGGATGCGCAGGTGGTCCGCGCAGCCGCCATCGGGCGAGGCGAGGCTGCCCGGCACGACCGCAACGCCGTGGCGCAACGCGACCTGCGAAAAGGCGTTCGCGTCACCCTGCGGAAGCCTCACCCAGAGCGAGAGGCCGCCGGATGGCGCGGTCCAGCTCCAGGACGGAAGATGGAGCGCGAGAAGTCGTCTCAAGCGCTCGAGCCGCTCGCGCATCTCCCGCCGGCGTTCCTGCCGGACGCCGTCGGCCTCCGCGAGCAGGCGAACGGCGACGAGCTGGCCGATCAGCGACCCGCCGAGGTCCGCCATGATCTTCAGGCGCGTGATCCGGGCGAGCAGATCCTCCGGGGCGCGGATCCATCCGATGCGCAGCCCGCCCCAGAAGAGCTTCGAGAGCGAGCCGATGGTCAGGATCGGCGCTGCGGCGTCGAAGGCCGCGATCGGCGCCGGGGGTTTCACACCGAGCGAGAGGTCGGCCAGCGTGTTGTCTTCGAGAATGGGCACCTGCCTTTCGCGCGAGAGCCGCGCAAGCGCGCGGCGGCACGACTCGGGCATGACGGCGCCCGTCGGGTTCTGGTAGGTCGGCATGAGGTAGATCAGCCGCGGCGCCGCGCGCGTGACGAGATCCTTGAGGCGCGAAACCCACGCGGCGTCGCCGCCGACCGGAACGGCCGCCAGACGCGCGCCGAGACCCTCGAAGATGTCGATGGAACCGAGGTACGTCGGGTTCTCGACGACGACCGTGTCGCCGCGCTCGAGAAACAGCGCGCCGGCAAGGCCGATCGCCTGCTGCGCGCCGTGCGTGACGAGGATCTGCTCTTCGGATGTCGGAAGGCCGGAGCGCCCGAGGTGCTGGGCAATCGATCGCCGCAGCGCCGGCAGGCCCATCGGCAGGTAGCCGGGCCCGCGCGTGAGCTCCCGGAGCTCCTTCTCCTCGATGCGCGAAGCCTCCCGCGCGAGCGATTCGGGGGCCGGCAGGTGTGCGCCGAGAAACTCGATGGTCCCGCCGGGGCCATCCACGAGGCTGCGGTAGACGGGATGGCGGCGAAACGAACCGGAGGGATCCTCGCGCAGGCGCAGCCCCGGCCCGTGGCCGGCCGCGCCGCGTACCCGCGTCCCGCTGCCCTGCCGGCTCTCGACCCTTTCCTCCCGCCGCAGCTGGTCGTAGGCCGCGACGATCGTCGTGCGCGACACGGCCAGAGCCTGTGCCAGCGCGCGCTCCGAGGGCAGCCGCGAGCCCGGGTCGACCTCCCCGCGGTCGATCGCGGACGCAATGGCCGCCGCCAGCCGCCGGTAGGCGGGACCGTCCCCCTGCGCCCACTTTCCCAGAATCCCCGCGAACCCGCGCCGTGTCACGGCGCGTCAGTCCACTTCCGCCGGAGGTGGCTATGGATTGACCGGGGCGAAAAGTCCATTCTAGTGGCCAATTAGAGCACAGAGGCAAAGTGGACTGCATAAGTGGACTGACTGCAACGGATCGGAAAGGAGCCCGCCGATGACCCTCCCCCGCCATGCATTCTTTCGCGGCCGCATCGTCCCCTACGCCGAAGCGCGGGTCGGCGTCCTCACGCACGCGCTGAATTACGGAACCGGAGTCTTCGCCGGGATTCGCGCCTACTGGTCCGCCGAGAAGGAGGAGCTCTACGTCTTCCGCCCGCGCGAGCACTTTCAGCGCTTCCTCGAGTCGGCGCGGCTGCTCGACATGACCCTCCCCGAATCCGTCGAATTGCTGACCGAGGCGCTCGTCGGCCTGCTCCGGGCCGAGCTCTACCGGGAGGACTGCTACGCCCGCCCTCTCGCCTTCTACGCCGACGAATCGATCGGCGTGCGCCTTCACAACCTGACGCCCGCGGTCTCGATGGTCGCGATCCCCTACGGGCGTTACCTCGATCACGACGAGGCGGTCCACGCGACCGTCTCGTCCTGGCGCCGTGTGGACGACACGATGATCCCGCCGCGGGGAAAGATCGCCGGGGCGTACGTCAACTCCGCCTTCGCCAAGACCGACGCGCAGCGCGCCGGTTTCGACGAGGCCATCGTGCTGAACCAGGACGGCCACGTATCCGAGGGCTCCGCCGCAAACTTCTTCCTCGTGAAGAACGGCACCGCGATCACGCCGCCCGTGACCGACAACGTCCTCGAGGGCATCACGCGGCGCTCAGTCATCGAGCTGCTGCGCCGGGAGCTCGGCGCCCCGGTCGTCGAGCGGTCGATCGACCGAAGCGAGATCACGCTGGCCGACGAGGCCTTCTTCTGCGGCACGGGCGTGCAGATCGCGGCGATCACCCGCGTCGATCATCGACCGATCGGATCGGGCCGCATGGGCCCGGTCGTCGCCGCCCTGCGCGCGCTGTATTTCGACGTCGCGCGCGGCCGCCGCTCCGACTACGGGCACTGGTGCCATCCGGTATACGCCGAGGCGCCGGCACTCGCGCGCCACGAACCCGGCCGCGCCTCGTCCACGACCTGATCCGGGGACACCACGGCGGCAGGGCCGAAATTTAGGGGTTGCCCCCGGCTGCGGAAATCCATTACCCTGCAGACGGTGACAACGCATCGTTCCACGGTGGGTCTGTTCTGGTGCCATCCGCTGGTTCTGCCGCAGTTCGAGCAGCTGATTTCCGATAGTGGGTATCGGCTTCTGGCACGGCGGCTCGAAGCCAACCGGATCCCGGACTTCGAGAACCTGTCGGTTCCGAAGGCCTCGGTACAGGTCGTCGAATCCCACCCGCAGCTCCCCGTGACCGAGGCCGTCGTGACCGGGATCCACGCGCGGCAGGCGGCCGCCCGGGTCCTGGTGCTCGGCGAGCGATTCGGCGATCCCGGTGCCTTCGCGCTGTTGCGTCTCGGGGTCAAAGGACTGATGACTTACGCCGAAGCCACCCGCACACTTCCCCAGGCCCTCCAGACGATCTCCGGGGGGGGCCTCTGGGTCGGCCGCGCGCTACTGTCCCGCTTCGTGGATTCGGCGTTGTGCAACGTTCCCCTGCGTGTCTACGCGACCGGCTTCGAAGGGCTCACGCGCCGCGAGCGGCAGGTCCTCGAAGCGGTGCTCGACAACCTCTCGAACAAGGAAATCGCCCGCCGGCTCCACATGTCGGAACGCACGGCGAAGTTCCATGTCTCCAACCTTCTCGTCAAGCACGGCGTGCGCCGGAGGGCTGACCTGCTCTTCTGCGCGATGAAGAACGCAAGCTCCGCGGCGCAGAAGTCGCGCGAGAGCCGCGGCCGCGCTTCGCTCGCAATCCCTGGCGTCAGCGCCGCCTAGGCCGCGTCGGCCGCCTGCGAAACCTCGGCCTGGCTCGGGCGTACCCGGTACGCATGACGCACCCTTCCGGGTCCATTCGCGCCTGGACGCTCGTTCTCTGCTTCCTCGGGGTCGCCATCGTGGCCGCCTCGTCCGCCACGGCGCCGCCCGATACTCCCCAGGGCCATCGGATTGCCGCGCTTCTCCGGGCATTCGAGGCCGGCACGCCCGAGGCGATTCGTGCCCTCGTCACGGAAAACTTCGCTGCGTCCGCGCAGAAAGAGGTGCCGCTCGAGAAGCGGGTCGAGCGCCTGGGAGGGGTGGCACGGGAGATCGGCCCCCTCGAATTGCAACAGGTGCTGGAGGCCACGGGCCCCGAGGTCCGATTCCTCGCTCGCGCGAGAAAAGGCGGCGACTGGCTCGAGATCGGAATGATGCTCGAGCCCGGCCCCTCCTTCGGCATTCTCGGGCTCAAGTTCGACCAGTCGGAGGGCCCGGGTGCCGCGGTCGAGAAGCCCAAAGGCTCCGACGCCGCGGTTGCAGCCGCGGCCGACGCCTACCTCCGCAGGCTCGCCCGCGACGACCAGTTCTCGGGCGTCGCCCTCATCGCGAAGAACGGCGCGCCCGTATTCGAAAAGGCCTACGGCCTGGCCAATCGTGACCTCGGCGTCCCGAACCGCGCGGACACGAAGTTCAACGTCGGCTCGATCAACAAGATCTTTACCCAGGTCGCGATCGCGCAGCTCGCCGCCGAGGGCAAGCTCTCCCTCGCGGACACAGTCCGCAAGCACATTCCGGACTACCCGTCGTCGGCCGCCGACCGCATCACGCTCCAGCAGCTCGTCACCATGTCCTCGGGCCTCGGCGACATCTTCGGCGAGCGCTTCGACGCCACGCCGAAGGATCGGCTGCGGACGCTCGCCGACTTCCTGCCGCTCTTCGTGGACCAGCCTCTCCTCTTCGAGCCCGGTACGGACCGCCGCTACTCGAACGCCGGATACATCGTCCTCGGCCTGATCATCGAGAAGGTCTCGGGCGAGCCGTACCACGACTATGTCCGGCGCCACGTCTTTCTGCCTGCGGGCATGCGGGAGAGTGGCGCTTATCCCCAGGATTCGGTCGTACCGAATCGCGCGGTCGGCTATACGCAGGAAGGCGGGGACGGGTCCGGGTCGCATGCGCCACGCGTCAACATCTACGGCCTTCCCGCGTGTCCGAGCTCGGCGGGCGGGGGGTACGCGACAGCGCGGGATCTGCTCGCGTTCGACGTCGCCATGCGCCACGAGAAACTGCTGTCGCCCGATTGGACCGACTGGTTCTACTCGGAGAAGGCGACGGCCCCGGCCGCGGGGCCGCGGACCGAGCCGGCTCCGCCGCCGCGCAGGCGCTCGGGCTCCGGAGGCTACGCCGGCGGCACCCCCGGCGCCAACGCCGTGCTCGAGGCCGATCTCTCGACGGGCTACACGATCGTCGTGCTGTCCAACCTCGATCCGCCCTCCGCCGAGAGCGTTGCCAGGAAGCTGCGCCAGTGGCTGGGCCTGCGGTGAGCCCTACACGCGACGCTTCAGGAGCATCAGCGTCCACAGATAGATGCCGTAAGCGGCCAGGCCGAGCGCGACGACGGCCATGAAGGCCGGGCCGAGCGCTGAACGCGAGAGCGCGCGCAGGGCGCCGCCGAACGATCGGATGCGATCGGGATTCAGCTCCGCAGCGGCCCGAAAGAGAAAATAGCCCACGGCGGCGAGAACGAGCCCCCGGGCGACCAGACCGAAGCGCGCCACTGCCGAGAGCAGCCGCACCACGTGGCGCGGCAGCAGATCGCGGCGAAACGGCAGGCGCCCGCGGACCCCCTGGTAACCTTCCCAGAGCCCGCCCGCCGCGACCGCCACGCCGGCTGCCGCCAGCGCCGAGGCTCCCCACGACTCCCCGAGCAGCCACGAGACTCCCGCGTGCTCGAAGGACCCTCCGCCTTTCTCGAGATGGAAGAGAAGGCGGGCGGCGGTCCACGCCAGCGTCGCATACCCGAAACCGTTCGCGGCGAGCCCGAGCCGGGTCAGCGCCTTGCGCGAGCCGATGACCGACTCGACGAGATGGACGAGGGCGATCGCGGCGAGCCCGGCGACGACGGCGCCGAGAATCCAGGGGCCGTTGGATTGCTGGAGCAGGAAGCGCAGGGCGCCCGGAATGCCGGCCTCCCTTCGCTTCGCCCCCAGGAACGCGACGCGCGCCGAAACGATCCCGAGGGCGAAATAGACGGCACCGGTGGCGCCGAGGCCGAACCGAACCGCGAAGTTGCGCAGCACCGCGCCATGATCCCTGTGCTCGGAGGGACTCGCAACCCCCTGTTTGCGGTAGACTCCCGCGGCCCGCCGAGCGGGCGAGAAAGGAACCGAACGACGATGATGAAGACGACATTCCTGCTCCTGTCGGCGGCATTCACCGCGGCGCTGCTGGCGGCGCCGGCGCTTGCCGACGAGCCCAAGCCCACGGCCGCTCCCGAAGCGGCAAAGAAGAGCGAGACCAAAATGACGAAGACCCCGAGCGGCCTCCAATACGAAGACGTCAAGGTCGGGACCGGCGCTTCGCCCCAGAAGGGCCAGACCTGCGTCATGCACTACACCGGCTGGCTCTGGGAGGACGGAGCGAAGGGCAAGAAGTTCGACAGCTCGGTCGACCGCGGGTCGCCGTTCTCGTTTCCGCTCGGCCAGGGCCGCGTGATCAAGGGTTGGGACGAAGGGGTTGCGACGATGAAGGTCGGCGGCAAGCGCCTGCTTCTCATACCGGCCGACCTCGCCTACGGATCCCGGGGCGCCGGCGGGGTCATCCCCCCCAATGCGACCCTCCTTTTTGAAGTCGAGCTTCTCGAGATCAAGTAGACCCTCCTGCGGACAATCCGGCGGAGCTGCATTGCCGCGGCTCCGCCTTTTTTTGTCACATGTCCGAAGGGACAGGTAGCGCCCGGCAGCGCAACGGGCCTGTGCCCGCAAGGGTTAGTGGGCGACGCTCCATCCGGCACGAAAACTGCTACAATTTCAACAAAAGAAAGAGGATATGGCTGGACTGCCGCTAATGGATGGCCGGCTCGGGCCGAACCTGTCCCCTCGGGACCAGGGGTCGAGGCTCGTATGACGACCACCGCCCCGTTCCTGTCCAGGCACCTGGGTGACTATCTTCTCGTCGCCCAGCTCTCCGAGGACCCGCTCGGCACGGTTTTTCGCGCACTCTACGCGGCCGACGAACGGCGGTTCGTCCGGCTTCGGATTCTGCAGTCCGAAGAGCTCCGCCCGGATGCCATCCATCGGGTGGTCCGCGAAAACCGCTTCCGCGACGCCGCACTCGCGCACGACGCGATCGTCCTGCGGCCGGAGCTCGACGTCGTGGAGGGCATCCCCTACATGACGTGGGACGAGACCGCGGGGTGGACGCTCGACACGATGCTCGCGCGCGTGCGGGCCCTGGGCATCCGCATCCCCGTCGAGTACGCCCTTCTCATGGGCGAGCGCATCGCCGCCGCCCTCGAGCACGCACACCAGTGGAAAGCCGGGGATCGCCCGGCCGACCACGGGCTCCTCTGGCCAGGCTTCGTGACGATCACGCACGATGCCGCCGTCCGCGTCGGGGGTTTCGGCATCGCAGAGGCCGTGCTGCCCGCGCTCGCAGGCCCGCGCATGACCGCGGAGATCGCGCCGTACATCGCGCCGGAAGCCCGGGGGTCGGCGACCATCTCGGAAAACGCCGACGTCTATTCCCTCGGTGCCATGCTCGTCGAGCTCATCACGGGGCGCCGGCCCTCCCTCGACACGCCCTCGGCCGAGCTGCGCGCCGGCGACCCGCGGTCGGACGAACTCGGAGCGTTCCTGCGCCGCTGCCTCGCCCCTTCGGACGAACGCTTCCCGACCGCCATCGACGCGCACCGGGCGCTGCAACAGATGGTGACGGGAAACCCCTTCTCGCTCTTCACCACGAACCTCGCCCTCTTCCTTTACAAGCTCCTGAACCCCGAGAGTCAGAGCGTCGCGCCGTCCTCCGACTGGGAGTCCACCAACCCGGTCCTCGTCGAGACCAAGACGCGGCGCAGCGAGACCCCTGCGCCGGTGCCGCCTCCTGCGGATGCGCCCCGACGCCGCCGGGGAGATCTCGATCCGGAGGAGGCCGCCTCGGCCGAACAGCCGGCCATCGTGCCGCCGGAGGCTCTCGCGACGATGCCGCCGCCGGCGGACTCACCCGCGCCGGCCGCCTTGCAGGGGCACGCGGCCGGTCTGATCGAGGGACAGCCCGCACGGCGACGGCGGCAGCCGGGCTTCGCGTGGCGCGGCCCGGCCGCCGCCCTGGCCGCAGCCGCAGGGCTCGCGGCGGGAGTGATTCTCGTGACCAACGGAATGCGCGCGAGCCAGGCGAACACGGCAGCCGCCCCGGCGACGGCTCTGGCTCCGTCCGCGGAGTCAATCCACGAGGCCGTGCCCTTGGACCCGCCGACCCTGCCCGTCCCGCTTCCGGAATCCGCCGCATCGCAGGTCGGCACACTCGCGCCTGCCGCCAACCACTCCGCCGCGGCCGCGCGATCGGGAAAGAAGATCCAGACCGAGCTCCGGCAGCCAACCGAGGATCTGCGCCTGCGCGCCGCGCTCGCGCGCATCGAGGCGGACCGGGTCGGCGCGCGGGAGAAGGCCGCCGACGTCTTCGACGAGGGGCAGCAGAACGAGAAGGAAGGCGAGCGGCTGCTCCAGCGCAACGACTACGATGCCGCACAAATGGCCTTCAGTCGCGCCGCACAACTCTTCCAGCAGGCCCAGGAGTCGAGCTGGGAGCAGCGTGTGCACTCGGCAACTCTTTCCGCAGACCCGTAGCCGACGTTCGACCGCCCGCAAAGATAGTGGCGCGACCCGGCGCGACCATGGGTAGGATGGCGCGGTGAGGATCCACAGGATCGAACCGGCGCGCCTGAAGCCGGGAGTCACCCACGACACGCTGCCGCAGCCCCGGCCCTCCGACGTGGCCGTGGGGGCCTCTCCCCACTCGATCCGCGGGAAGGCGCTGGTCTTCTGGGACCCGAAGATTCCGGGCAAGAAGCGGGACGCGATCGACACCGACCAGATCACGCCGGCCGCCGACTGTGTCTCGGAGAGCCTCGATCGCCTCGACGAGCGCTGGAAGGCGGGGTCCTTCCGCCACCTCATGCCCGACTTCCGGGAGCGCGTGCACCGGGGTGAAACGTTCCTGATCGCCGGCGAGCGTTTCGCGATCGGCTCGTCGCGCGAAATGAGCCCCGCTGGCTTGAAGGGCGTCGCCGAGGAGAAGGGCCTCGAGCTCGTCGTCGTCTGCGGCAACGGGATGGGCGACATCTTCCGCCGCAATGCGTTCAATCTCGGGCTCCACGTCGTGCAGTGCCCCGAGGCGGTGGCCAACGCCCGGGACGGCGATGCCTTCGCCTTCGACCCCGCCACGCGCCGGCTCACGAACGAGACACAGGGCAAGACGTACACGCCGCTGCCGCTCTCGCCCAAGGAAGAAGAGATCCGCGTCGGAGGAGGCATCTTCGCCGTCGGGCGGCGCGAGTTTCGGGACTCGGCCCAGGCCCTTCCAGAGATCCGCTGGCCGGACCCGGAGCTGGCCCGCCGCATGACGACCACCGAGCAGATCGTGTGGGCACATCGAGTCGATCGCGACGCCCCCGTTCGTCCCGGCGCGACGCTGCGCGTCTATGCCGACCTCCTGCCGGCCTCCGACGGGACGGCGCCGTTCGCGATCCACACGTTCAACCAGATCACCGGAGGCCGGGCGATCGACCCGCGCCAGGCGGCGATCGCCAACGACCATTTCGTCTTCACCGGGCGCGCGGACGACGACCGCCAGACGGCAATCGGCCGCGACTTCGCGCGACTCCATGGACTCGAGAAGCCCTACTACGCGGACCCGGGCGACGGCATCTTCCACTTCTACTTTCCCGAGCAGGGACTCGTGCTGCCCGGCCAGTTCATACCGGGCGCGGACTCCCACAGCCGGGCCTACGGCGCCTATGGCGCGATTGGCTTCGGCGTCGGCTCCACCACGCTCGGCTTTGGGTGGTCGACCGGCTACATCTACTTCACCGTGGCCAGGCAGCGCCGCGTGGTCCTCGACGGAACGTTGCAACCCTGGGTGTCCGGCAAGGACATCGTGCTCGAGCTGCTGCGCCGCTGGGGACCCGAGCAGTCGCAGGGTATGTCGGTCGAATTCGTCGACGCCCGACGGCAGCTGCCGATCGCCTTTCGCAACACGATCGCCAACATGATGGCGGAGGCAGAGGCCCTCAACGGCATTTTCGCCGCGGACGAGATCACCGAAGCCTGGTACCGCGCGAAGGGAATCACGGAGCTCCCCTACCCGCGCATCGCCCCGGGAGCCGACGCGGAATTTGCGGTCGACGAGTCGCTGCTGCTGTCGGAGATCGCGCCGATGATCGCCAAGCCCTTCGCCCCGGGCAACGCATTTCGGGCGGACGAGGTGGCGCGCGAGCGCATCACGTTCGACAAGGCGATGATCGGATCCTGCACCAACGGAAGCTACGACGATCTGCTCTCGGCCGCCCTCGTGCTGCGGGCGGCGCGCCAGCAGGGATTCCGGAAGGTGACGCGCCCCTTCGCCATCTTCCCGGGCTCCGGGGGAGTCGGACGCCAGATCGAGCGGCCGGACCCGCGGCTCGGCGGCGAATCCGTGGGCGAGGTCCTCCGATCCGTGGGCGGAGAGATCCGGCAGTCCTGGTGCGGCCCATGCTTCGGCCAGGGTCCGGACGCCCTGGCGCCGGGGCAGCGCGCCATCACCTCGTTCAATCGCAACTGGCAGAACCGGATGGGATACGGAGGCGAGGGATTCCTCGCGAGTCCGGCCGTCGTCGCCGCCTCCGCCATGGCCGGTTACATGGCCCCGCCCGGAGAGCTCGGCCTCGCATGGAGCCCCGACCGGTTCGGAGTCTAGGATAAAGATGTCGATCTCCATCCCGCGTCAGTCTTCGATAGTCGCCGCCCTGGTGGTCGCCCTGTGCTTCTGTGCCGTTCGTTCGTTCGATGCCGAAAGGCGAGCTGCCGAGATGGCGACCGTGACGTTTCATTCCGATTACAACGCGGAGCAATGGCAGGAGATCTACCGGCACACAGACCCACACTTCAGCAAGGCCACGACAGAAGCGGATTTCACCCAGCTCCTCACGATCGTGCATCGGAAAATGGGCAACTTCGTGGCATCCAGACTGACCCACTGGAGGGCCAAGGCGTACCCCGATGGCACCAACGTCGTCCTCGAGTACGAGACCGAATGGGAGCGCGGCAAGGGAGTTGAGCAGTTCGAGTTCGAGATCAAGGGCGGGAAGCCAGCCCTGGCCAAGTACATGTGCAACTCCCCCAGACTCCTCCTCGACAAGTAGCACGTCGACGAACGCCGGCAACCCGGAAGCCGAGCCATCGCGTTGCGTCCTTTTGTCGAGCATGCAGCCGGGTGCCGCAGCCTACTCTGGCCGTTCCCTCACGGGACAGTAGAGCCCGAGCGCGCGCCGGCGCCACCAGGCTCCCGTCCGGCGGCGCTCGTCGGCGTCGGTGAATCGGTAGTCGTAGAGCACCGCGCGCACGAACTTCGGCGGGTGACCCGGAAACGGGTTGGCCGCCAGCAATCCCTCGACCTCGGGTGAACCTTCGAGGAGCCGGTCGAGAAGGCGTGCGAGCCACGGATTCTGGGAGTCGCCGCCGAGAGCGGCGAACCACATCTGCCAGTCCAGGCGCGGCTGGTGCGGGGCGACGAAACGCGGCCGTCGCCGCACGTCGCCTGGCTTCCAGCGAAACTCGTACGGTACCCAGACGACGCCGTCGGCGCTGCCCTCGATCGACGATCTCGGGCCGCTCGGTCGTCATCACCATGAAGAGACCGTACCCGTTCGCGATTCGCAGCGGGCCCACGGCACCCAACGCCACCGCCACCGGACGCGGAAGCGTGAGCGAGCGATCGAGCGTCGCCGCGAACTCGATCGACGAGGCGAAGACGACGGCGCACGCGACCGGCACCAGGACGACGCGCGGCCACAGCCGGATCGATCTCGGCTCCGCCCGCGGGCGCCGGCGCGCCGGCAGCGACTGGTCGTCGACGAGGAGCAGGGCGAGCGCGACCGCGAGAAGGTTGAAGAAGGCGTAGTTGCCCGTCCCCGCGATGAGGACCTGAAGCAGCACCGTGCAGCTGCAGGCAAGGAGCCGCAGCCGCCGGGGCGCGAAAAACAGAAAAGGCACGGCGAGCTCGACGGAGAAGAGGAATATCGCCGACACCGTCTGGAACCACGGCGGACTCTGGTGCATGAACCACGCGGTCCATGGCGGCAGAGGCTGCGTCTCGTAGTGGAAGCGCAGCGCGGAGAGGTTGCGCCAGGTCGGGTCCCCGCTCGCCAGCTTCACCCAACCCGAGGAGAACATCAGCCGGAAGAGCAGCCAGCGCAGCAGCCAGAGCGAGACGGGTGCCGTCGCGAGCCCGCCTCCGAAGCGCAGGCGCCGCGGCGAGACGAGGAAGATCGCCAGAAACCCGGCCTCGAGCAGCAGCGAGTCCCACTGGAATTCGAAGAACACCTGGCCCGCCCCGGCGAGCGAGAGATAGGCGATCCAAGAAGTTGCCGCGGCGAGCGTTGGCACCAGCCCCGCGACGAGAAGGATCGAGGCCGCCGCACCCGCGCCGCACAGAAGATGCAGGAAGGCGTCGCTTCCCGAAACCCAGCACAACGTCGGGAGCAGCCAGTATCGTTCGGTCCCGGTCTGCGCGCGCACCCAGTCGAGAAAGGGCGCCACCGGAAGGATCCCGTGCGAACCGACGAGCCCATCCACCTGCACCCAGAGCGAGACGAACGCCGCAAGGTAGGAGAGGCCGAGGAGGCGCACGAAGAGAGCCGTCGCTGCAAGGTACGTCGGCTTCTCGACCGACTGGCCCCAGAAGAGCCGCGTGCAGGCGCTCGCCGCCCCCCGGTGGCTCGCGACCGCCCGGTACGCGAGCTCGGCGAGCCCCCGAAAGCCGGGAACGCGTGCATACAGGGCGGCGAGCACGCTGCCGCGAGGGCCCGCCGCGAGCGTGGCGAACACGGCTTCCGCGCCCTCGAGCACGCGCCCGTCCGGCAGCACGAGCTGGAACGCGCGCGCGAAGGCCTCGCCCGGGACCTCCGGAAAGCGGGATGCCGCCTCCTGCGAGGGTGCATAGTCGACGCCCGGCCCGGTGGCAGCCTTCCACCGCGCGATCCAGAGCCGGCAGAATCCGCAGTCGCCGTCGAAGATTGCGAGCGGCCTCTCGGGCGGATGCGCGACGCGAACTTCCCTGGGCACGATCGCCGATCGCCCTAGCGCGCCGATTCGCCGCGCGCGCGCCAGAGATCGCGCGGTCGCATGCCGACCGCACCTGCCACGAAGGCACCGGGCACCTGCTCGATCCGGGTGTTCCACTCCGTGACCGCCGCGTTGTAGAGCTCGCGGCGATCGGCGATCTGGTTCTCGAGGTCCGAGATCCGGGACTGCAGGCGGAGGTAGCCCTCGCTCGCCTTCAGGTCCGGATAACGCTCCGCGACTGCGAAGACCGCTCGCAGCGTCTCGGACACGGCCGTCGACGCGTCCGCCCGCGCGGGCATCGTGGACGCTTCGGCAAGACGGTCGCGGGCCGCCACCACCGCTTCGAGCGTCCCCCGCTCGAAACCCGCGTGCGCCTGGCAGACCTCGACCAGCCGGGGCAGCTCGTCGTGCCGCTGCTTCAGAAGCACGTCGATGTTCGCCCACGCACGATCGCATTCTCGCCGCGCGGACACGAGCCCGTTATAGAGGACGAGGCCCCACCCCGCCGCCACGGCCGCGGCAATGAGCAGCGCGAAGGGAATCGCGGCGGCGAAGATCATGCGAAAGCGAAATGGTAAGGGAAATGCTTCATTCGAAATCGCCCGCGATGTGCAGCAGCAGCAACAGTGCGCCGGCCAGCAGGTATACGGCTCCCAGGACGGCGCCGATCCAGAGCTCCCGGCTCCACCGCTCGGACTCGCCAGCACGTGAACGTCCCGAGAGGACGAGGGGCTCGCCGGGCGCAGACCCGATGAACACGTCGTCGCGTGCCGCCACACCCGGGTCCGACGGTGACGGAGGATCCACGCGATCGGTCGAGCGGCGTTGCGCGACTCCGGACACGAAGATGGCCGCACCCTCCGGGAGGATCCACTCGACGGCCTCGAGCCCCGGGCCGAGCGAGGTCGGGCTCGGCTCGACGTCGACCTCGGCCCCGGCCGGTTGAACGAGCACCGCGCCCGTATCGTCGACGAGCCAGAAAGGGATGTCGCCGGATCCGCCGGTCTCCGTCGTTCGGAGAAGGGAGCGATCTCCCGGATCCTCTCCGCCGCGCTCGCGCAGCTCGAAGCGGAACCATCCGCAGCGCACGCGGGAATACGGCGCCAGAAGCGGCGCACACGGCACGACCCTACCGGCGACCTGAACCGCGCCCAGGGCCATGGACCGAACCCGCGCTGGTTGCAGCGAGCGGACGCGCTCGCGCCGCCGCATGGCCTCGAGGCCGACGGCGACCAGGCCGGCACCACCGATCGCGAAGCTGGCGACGATCAGGCCGGCCGAGTGGCGGGACAGCGAGAAGTAGAGGACGGGTAACGGAAGGACCGCAAACCAGACCCATGCCTTCGATCGGACCCGCGAGCGGCCCGAGCGCCGGATCCAGGGAAGATTCGCCGCAGGAACGGGGCGGGGCTTGCGTCCAAAGAGATCTTCCGGCGTCTTCGCCACGCCGTCGCGAGCCAGGGCGATGCGGCCCGCCGCGACCGGAGCGTACAGGCCCTTTGACCATGCGGCCGCGGCCGCCGCGGAGTAACGGTCGAACCGTTGCGTCCGCGTTCGGTCGGCACCCTCGAGCGGTTCGTCGATGCCGAGCGCGGGTCCGGCCAAAACCTCCTGGCCGTCGAACTCGAGATCCAGAGTCGCTCCGCCGGAGGCCTGAACGAGCTCGGAGAGGAGCAGCCCGAGGTTTGCGGGACCCGAGAACGTGCCGCCGCGCAGGCCGGCCCAGGCCATCTGCCGCAGAGCGATGCGCACCCGGCCGGCCTTCCAGACCACGTCGACGACCGGGAAGGCGGATCTCAAGATCCGCTGCGAGAAGGTGTCCTGCGCCCGCGGCGACGACCCGGGGGCCGCCGCAGAATCCACACCGAGATCTCCGAACACGAAGAGAAGCGGAGCTCCCGCGGGAGGGCCCGCGGGCAAGCCGTGGACCCGCGGACGCGCGCCGTCCTCGCCGGCCGCGACACCGCCCGCGAGGCCCGGCCGCGGGAGGCAGCGGAAGTCCTCGGGAGAGAGGACACGGCACCGGACTCCTGCCGCGGTCAGTGCGCGCCCGGCCGCTTCCAGTCCCGGTCGTGCACCGCGAGCGAGCAGCGTCACGCCTCGGGCCTTCAGCAGAAGGCCGAAACGGTACGGGTCGGCGCCGCAAAGGACGGCGGCCTCGGAGGTCACCGCCGGCGCAACGGCCGATCCATCCGGCAAGGCGATGAGCGAGGATATATCGTCCAAGTGCAAGATAACCCTAAGAGCATGATAACAAATAACTTACCCACGTAGACAAAGTTGACTTTTAGGTACTGATTCCCGTATGCTGCCCGCGTGAGCGCGCACCATGGGCTCTAATCCCACGTCGGTCTTCGACCTGGCCAACCGCGAGTACAAGTACGGCTTCGTCACCGACATCGAGTCGGAGACGATTCCTGCGGGCCTGTCCGAAGACGTCGTCCGCCTCATCTCCGCCAAGAAGAACGAGCCCGAGTGGCTGCTCGAGTGGCGGCTCAAGGCCTACCGCCACTGGCTCACGATGAAAGAGCCGACCTGGCAGAACGTCCACTATCCCGCCGATCGACTATCAGGACATCGTCTACTACTCGGCGCCGAAGACCGCAAGGACGCGCCGAAGTCGCTGTCGACGAGGTCGATCCCAAGCTGCTCGAGACGTACGAAAAGCTGGGCATTCCGCTGCGCGAGCGAGCCAAGCTCGCCGGTGTGGCCGTGGACGCCGTATTCGACAGCGTCTCGGTCGCCACGACCTTCAAGGAGAAGCTCGCCGAGATGGGCATCATCTTCTGTTCCTTCTCCGAAGCGGTGCACGAGCATCCGGACCTGGTGCGCAAGTATCTCGGCATCGGTCGTGCCCTACACCGACAACTTCTTTGCGGCGCTGAACTCCGCCGTCTTCACCGACGGCTCCTTCTGCTACATCCCGAAGGGCGTGCGCTGCCCGATGGAGCTTTCCACCTATTTCCGCATCAACGCGGCCAACACCGGCCAGTTCGAGCGCACGCTGATCATCGCCGACGAAGGCGCCTACGTCAGCTACCTCGAAGGCTGCACCGCGCCGATGCGCGACGAAAACCAGCTGCACGCGGCCGTCGTCGAGCTGATCGCGCTCGATGACGCCGAGATCAAGTACTCCACGGTCCAGAACTGGTATCCCGGCGACAAGGACGGCAAGGGCGGCATCTACAACTTCGTCACCAAGCGCGGCGCCTGCCGGGGCCGGAACTCCAAGATCTCCTGGACCCAGGTCGAGACCGGCTCGGCCATCACCTGGAAATACCCGAGCTGCATCCTGCAGGGAGACAACTCCGTCGGCGAATTCTACTCGGTGGCGGTGACGAACAACTACCAGCAGGCCGATACCGGCACCAAGATGATCCACATCGGCAAGAACACCGAAGCACCATCGTCTCCAAGGGCATCTCGGCCGGCCACGGCCAGAACACCTACCGCGGCCTGGTCAAGATTCTGGCAAGGGCGCGACGGCGCGCGCAACTACTCGCAGTGCGACTCGCTGCTGATCGGCGACAAGTGCGGCGCGCACACCTTCCCGTACATCGAGGTGAAGAACTCGACCGCGCAGGTGGAGCACGAGGCCTCGACCTCCAAGATCGGCGAGGATCAGATCTTCTACTGCAAGCAGCGCGGCATCTCCGCGGAGGACGCCGTCAACATGATCGTCAACGGATTCTGCAAGGAAGTCTTCAAGGAGCTGCCGATGGAGTTCGCCGTCGAAGCGCAGAAGCTGCTCGGCGTGTCAGCCTGGAAGGCAGCGTCGGATGACGACACCGCATGCTGGAAATCCTCAAGAACCTCCACGCCTCGCGTCGGCGGCAAGGAGATCCTCCGGGCTCGACCTGACGGTCAACGCCGGCGAAGTGCACGCCATCATGGGCCCGAACGGCTCGGGCAAGAGCACGCTGGCCGCATGTCCTGGCCGGGCGCGACGGCTACAAGGTCACGCGCGGCGCGGTCCTTTACAAGGGCCAGGACCTGCTGGCGATGGCCCCGGAAGAGCGCGCCCGCGAGGGCGTCTTCCTGGCCTTCCAGTACCCGGTCGAGATCCCCGGGCGTGAACAACATCTACTTTCTGAAGGCGGCGCTCAACGCGATCCGCAAGCACCGCGGCGATGCCCGAGCTCGACGCCATGGAGTTCCTGGCGCTCGTGAAGGAGAAGATGAAGCTCCTCGAGATCGACGAGAGCCTCGCTCAAGCGCCCGGTCAACGAGGGGTTCTCCGGCGGCGAAAAGAAGCGCAACGAGATCTTCCAGATGGCGGTGCTCGAGCCGAAGCTCGCCATCCTGGACGAGACCGACTCCGGCCTCGACATCGACGCGCTGCAGATCGTCGCCGGGGGCGTCAACGCGCTGCGGAGCCCCGACGCGCGCCATGATCGTCGTCACCCACTACCAGCGGCTGCTGAACTACATCGTGCCCGACTTCGTCCACGTCCTGGTCGAGGGGCGCATCGTGCGCTCCGGCGGCAAGGAGCTGGCGCTCGAGCTCGAGGAGAAGGGCTACGCGTGGCTCGAGAAGGAGCCGCCGGCTCCCTCGACCGCGACGGCCGCAGCGGCACGCTGATGGAAGCCGCGGCCGTCGAGCAGGGATTCGTGCCGCAGCCCTCCGAGCTCGCCGGAGCGCCGTGGCTGTCGGAGCTGCGCCGGGCGGCCTTCGCGCGGTTCGAGGCGCTCGGTTTTCCCACCGCCAAGGACGAGGACTGGCGCTACACCGGGATCCAGCGGGATCACGGGGACTCCCTGGATCGCCGCGCCTCCCACGGACCGGGTTGTGCTCCCACCGGCGGAAGGCGCGAGGATCGTGTTCGTCAATGGACGGCATGCGAAGGCGCTGTCCTCGCCGCCCGACGGAATCCGCGCGGAGAGCCTGCGCGAGATCCTCGGCCGGGAACCGGAGGCGCTCCGGGCCCACTTCTCGAAGGTCGCGTCCGTCGACCGCCAGGCCTTCGCGGCGCTCAACACGGCGTGTCTCGACGACGGCGTCGTGATCTCGGTCGCCCGGGGCGCCATCGTCTCCGCGCCGATCCATCTGTTTCACGTCTCGGCTCCAGGCGGCGTGCCCACGGTGGCGCATCCCCGCGACGCTCGTCCTCGCCGGCGAACGCTCGCAGGCCGCGATCGTCGAGACCTACCTCGGACGAGGGCCGCTACTTCACCAACGCCGTGACCGAGATCGCGCTCGGCGAAGGCGCGATGCTCGAGCACTACAAGCTGCAGCAGGAGAGCGGGTCGGCCTTCCACGTCGACACCCTCGCGGCCCGACAGGACCGGGCGCAGCCACTTCACCTCGCACCGTCGCGCTCGGCGGTGCCCTCGCGCGCAACGGACCTGCGCGTCGTGCTCGACGGCGAGGGCGCGGAGTGCACGCTGAACGGCCTCTTCGTCGGCCGCGGGACGCAGCACGTCGACAACCACACCGTCATCGACCATGCCCGGCCGCACTGCGTCAGCCGCGAGCTCTACAAGGGCATCCTGGACGATGCCGCCCGTGGTGTCTTTCAACGGCAAGATCATCGTCCGCCCGGACGCCCAGAAGACCGACGCCAAGCAGACGAACAAGAACCTGCTGCTGTCGCGACAGGCGCTGATCAACACCAAGCCGCAGCTCGAGATCTTCGCCGACGACGTCAAGTGCACGCACGGCGCGACGATCGGCCAGCTCGACCCGGAGGCCTTCTTCTACCTCCGCTCGCGCGGCATCGGCGAGGGCGCTGCCCGCGGCCTGCTGACCTACGCGTTTGCGGCCGACGTCACGGAGCGCATCCGGATCCCGACGGTCCGCGCAGCCGTCGAGGCCGCCCTGGGTCGCATCCTTCCCGGCGGGCTCGACTCCGCCGAGGCACGCGCATGAGCGCCGTTCCGATCGCCGACTCGCGTCGCCGCGCCGGGGACCGCCTCGACGTCGAGGCAATTCGCCGCGACTTCCCGATCCTCGCAACGGAGGTCCACGGCAAGCCGCTCGTCTACCTCGACAACGCCGCCTCCGCGCAGAAGCCGCGCCGGTCATCGATGCCGAGCGCGACGTCTATGAACGGTGACTACGCCAACATCCATCGTGGCGTCCACTGGCTGTCGGCCAGGCAACCGACGCCTACGAAGCCGCGCGCGAGAAGGCACGGCGTTTCGTCAACGCCCGCGAAACGGGCGAGATCATCTTCGTGCGCGGCACGACCGAGGCCATCAATCTCGTCGCCCAGACCTATGGCCGCACGCACGTCGCAGCGGGCGACGAGATGCTCATCACCGCACTGGAGCACCACTCGAACATCGTCCCCTGGCAGATGCTCTGCGAAGAAAAGAGGGCGCGCCTGACTGTCGCCCCGATCGACGAGACCGGCGCCGTGGACCTGGTCGCGCTGGAGAGGCTCCTCACGCCGCGCACGAAGCTCGTGTCGGTCGCGCACGTCTCCAACGCCCTCGGTACCATCAATCCCGATTCGCCGCATCGCCGAGATCGCCCACGCACACGGAGCGCCCGTCTTCGTCGACGGAGCGCAGGCAGCGCCCCGCATGCCGGTGGACGTGCAGGAGCTCGACTGCGATTTCTACGCGTTCTCGGGCCACAAGATCTACGGGCCGACCGGCGTCGGCATCCTCTACGGCAAGGCGGCGCTGCTCGACGCGATGCCGCCGTACCAGGGCGGCGGCGACATGATCCGCTCGGTCACCTTCGAGAAGACGACGTACAACGAGCTGCCCTACAAGTTCGAGGCCGGAACGCCGAACATCGCGGGCGGCATCGGCTTCGGCGCCGCACTCGACTACGTCGGCGGAATCGGCCTCGACCGCATCGCCGCGCACGAGCACGACCTGCTCGTCGATGCGACCGGCAAGCTCGCGGCAATCCACGGGCTGCGCATCGTCGGGCACCGCCCGCGAGAAGGCGGGCGTCCTGTCCTTCGTCGTCGACGGCATCCACCCGCACGACATCGGCACCATCCTCGACCGCGAGGGCGTCGCGATCCGCACGGGCCATCACTGCGCCCAGCCGGTCATGGAGCGATACGGGCTCCCCGCCACGGCGCGGGCATCGTTCGGCCTCTACAACACGCACGGCGAGGTCGATGCGCTCGTCGCGGCGATCCACAAAGTCATCGGGATGTTCCGCTGATGTCCGACCTGCGCGACCTCTACCAGGAGGTCATCCTCGATCACAGCAAGCGGCCGCGGAATTTTCACGCGATGCCCGCGCCGGACCGCAAGGCCGAGGGCTACAACCCGCTCTGCGGCGACCGCGAGACGGTCTACCTCGACCTCGAGGGCGACGTGTTGAAGGACGTCAGCTTCCAGGGCGCCGGCTGCGCGATTTCGACGGCCTCGGCCTCGATGATGACCGAGAGCGTGAAGGGCAAGACGCGCGCCGAGGCGGACGCTCTCTTCACTCGCTTCCACGACCTGATCACGGGCAAGGGCGAGCCGGAGACGGGCCCCGAGCTCGGCAAGCTCGCCGTCTTCTCGGGCGTGCGCGAGTATCCGGTGCGCGTCAAGTGCGCGACCCTGCCCTGGCACACGCTCAAGGCCGCGCTCCAGGGCGAGGCCGAGCCGGTCTCCACGGAGGCCGAGGGCCCCCCGGCCGAGAGCGGAGGAGCATGAACATGCAGATGCGCAAGGAGACGACCGTCACCCGCGAGGTCGGTGCACGGGAGATCCCGAGCGGTACGCCGATCACACTCCACGCGGGGGACCCCGTCATCATCACCCAGTCGCTCGGCGGCAGCTACACGGTCATGACGCCCGTCGGATTTCTCGCGCGGATCGACGGCAAGGACGCCGACGCCATCGGGGAGCCGATCGTCGCGGCCGACACTTCCTCCGCGGAGGGCAAGACGACCGAAGAGCTCGCCTGGGACCAGCTGCGCACCTGCTTTGACCCCGAGATCCCGGTCAACATCGTGGACCTCGGCCTCGTCTACGGGTGCACGGTCGCGCCGCTGCCCGAGGGAGGCGACCGTATCGACGTCAAGTTCACGCTCACCGCGCCCGGCTGCGGCATGGGCGACGTGCTCCGGGAGGACATCCAGGGCAAGCTCCTCACGGTGCCCGGGATCAAGGAGGCCGATGTCCAGGTCGTCTTCGACCCGCCATGGAGCCTGCAGATGATGTCCGACGCCGCCAAGCTCCAGCTCGGAATGATGTGATCGGGAGAGGCGAGCGATGAAACTTTCCTCCCAGGAAGAGTACGGGCTGCGGTGCCTGCTGCGCGTCGGGCGGGAAGGCGATGGCGGGAGCCTCACGATCCCCGAGCTCGCACGCGCCGAAGGCATCTCCGAACCCAACGTCGCGAAGATGATGCGCATCCTGCGGCGCGGCGGATTCGTCACGTCCACGCGCGGCCAGTCCGGAGGCTACGCGCTCGCGCGGCCAGCGGAACAGATCGTCATCGGCCACGTCCTCGCCGAGCTCGGCGGGCGGCTCTACGAACCCGCGTTCTGCGAGGGCCACTCGGGCGTCGAACTCTCGTGCACGCACATGCCCGACTGTTCGATCCGCTCGGTCTGGCGCAGAGTCCAGCAGGCCATCGACCAGGTGCTCGGCAAGCTCACGCTCAAGGACCTCCTGCGCAGCGAGCCGGAAATGAACGCGTTCTCGACCCGACCGGATTCCCGACCGCTACCGTCCCTGCCCTCGCACCCCTGACGTGCCCTCGGGGCGCGCCCGACGCTTCATCGACGGGCGGGTCCTAGGTGGCTGCCCCCTCGGGCGCCGTGCTGAGCATCCGCAGGGCCTCGCGCCGCTGGCGACGCGCCTCGGCGAGATCCTCCCGGTAGTGCTTCCAGTCCTTGCGGCCTTTCTCCTGGATCTCCTTCCAGTGGGCCGCAGCCCGCTCGAGGGAGTGGTGCGCGGCGTCGAGACGCTGCTGGATGCCTTCCTGCAAGTGCGACGGCGCCGTCGCCCGCCGGCTCTCGGCCCGCCCGACGGCCGTCTGGAGTCGCGAGCGCTCGATGACCAGCTGCGGCGTCTTGCGCAAACCTCGGGCCAGTCCGATCCCGCGCAGCCCGCGAATCCACCATTTGCTGGGGTCCCACTGGTACCACCGGATGCCGTTGCGGAAGTCCGCCGGGAAACGATGGTGGAAGTTGTGGTACCCCTCGCCGTTGGTGAGCAGCGCGATCCACGGATTGTCCCGCGCCGAGTTCTCCTCGGTGTAGGGCCGCGAGCCGTAGAGGTGGGCGATCGAGTTCACGAAGAACGTCGTGTGATGAATCACGACCACCCGCAGGAACCCGCCCCAGAGCAGGCCGCCGAGCGGGCTTCCCATGGCCCAGCCGATCGCGGTCGGGATCCCGAGCCCGCCGACGATGCCGAACCACGCGGCATGGCGGTGCTGGAACTGAACGAGCGGATTCTTCTGGAGATCGGGGACGTCCTCGAATGTGCGGCCCGGCGGATTCTTGTAGAAGATCCAGAGGATGTGCGCCCACCAGCCGCCCCGCTGGATGTTGTACGGGTCCCAGTCGTGATCCACGTAACGATGATGGATCCGGTGATCCGAACCCCACGCCAGAATCGAGTTCTGCAGCGCCATGGCGCCGAAGAACAGGTAGAACGCCTGGACCGCGGGATGACACTCGTAGCTCTTGTGGGCGAAGAGTCGGTGGTAGCCGGCCGTGACGGAGATCCCGACGCACGCATAGAGAACCAGGAAGAGCACCGGCTCCCACCAGCGGACCCCGAACTTCAGCGTATACGCCGCCGTGCCGAGGATGCCGATCAACGGCGAGAGCATGAAGAAGGCGATGCGAACCCAGTCCTTCTTGCGCGTTTCCACTCGAGCGTCACTCATGCCTGCGCCCTCGGCGCGTGGCGAGCGAGGACCTCCATGGCTTCGTCCGTGACTTCGACCATCATCTCCGCCGTCTTGCGGCCGTGCAGCTGTTCGAGCAGCCCCCAGATCTCGGGCGCGCCCGCGCCGAGATCCTCGAGGAACACGGCAAGGTCGCCGTCCCCATAGAGGTAGCTCACGTCCAGAGCCGTCGCATCGCCCTTGCTGCGCAGGAGCAGCGTCGCCTTGAACTCGTAGGGCTTCAATTCCGCGGGCTGGATTCGAATCTTCCAGTCCTGACTCATGAGGGCCTCCTTCGGCCGACGGGCGGCCGTGCCCAACGCCTCAGTACTGGTTCCGCCGTCCGCCGCCGCCGCCCCCGCCGTAGCCACCTCGCCCGCCGCCGCCCCCGCCCTCGGTTTTCGGGCGAGCCTGGGAGACGGTCAGAGCGCGGCCGCCGACATCCTTGCCGTTCAAGGCCGAGATCGCGGCCTGCGCCTCGGCATCATTCCCGAATTCGACGAATCCGAATCCCTTGGAGCGCCCGCTGTCGCGGTCCGTGATCACGGCCACGGAATCGACGGCCCCGTAGGCCCCGAAGAGCTCCCGAAGATCGCTCTCGGTGGTGCTGTAGGAAAGGTTCCCCACGTACAGTTTCATTGCGTTTCCTTTCGACTCGAAAAAGAGTCCGACGTCTCGGCGATGTCCCAACGTGGGGCCCGCCGAGGCACCCTCACGCTTTCTCGCTTGGCCGTTCGGACTTTCGGCAGGACGGGCCTGGAAAAGGCGAGCGAACGAGAACGACCAAAGCATAACACGCCCCCGGGCGCCGGGTCGTCGGGGTCCGCGAACGCCGCTGTAACTGCTTCAGGACAGGGGACGCTGGCGGGCGGCGGGCAGCTCGATCTTCAGGATCCGGACGGGTCTTCTCTGCTCGGGATCCCGGATCATGTTGCCTGGCGCGAGGGCAGAGAGCTGGGTGTTCGCGAGGTAGAGGTACCAGGAACCCGCCACGGCACCCGTCGTGGGGTCGTCGAAGAGCGGGTTGCCGCGCTCGAGGACTTCGGCGCCGAGGACACGGCGGCCATCCGCGGCCAGCCAAAAGACGACGATCCGGGGCGGATCGACCCCGTTCTGGACCGCGACCAGATTCCCATTCGCCACGGACAGCCCGTCGATTCCCGCGAGCGTCACGTCCTCCGGGGCGTCGAGCGGGCGCTCGACTCCGGTCGGAAGATCGAAGACCGTGATTCCGCCCAGGTCTGCGACGTAGAGCAGGCGGTCGTCCCGTGAAAGCGCGATGCCGTTGGGATAGGCGAACCGGCCCTCGGCCGTGAAGTGCTCCAGCGCATCCGCGCCCGCGCGAAGGCGAAGGACGCTGCCATCCTCGCTGTCGGTCAGGAATGCGTCGCCCGAGCGGGTCAGGGCGAGATCATTCAGGAGATGCGCTCCGGCCCCGGGCGCCGGCCAGGATCGCTCGAAGGCGCCGCCCGGAAGCGCGAATCGATAGAGAGCGGACCGGCGCTTCGGGTTGCCGCCGACGGCATCGCCCTCGGCCGAACACACCCACAGCGATCGACCCGCCGGATCGACCTTCAAGCCGAGCACCTCCCCGAGCCCCTGCGTACCGTCGGTGACGAGATCACGCACTCCGCCGTCGGAGACCGCGACGATCTTGTGCTTGTGAAGGCTGCCCACGTAGAGCGTGCCGCTCCTGGCATCGACCGCGATGCCCTCGGGTATCAGGTCGGGCTCCGGAATCGTGAAGGCGGGCAGGCTGCCCGCAATCGGCCGGCCGTTGGCGGCCGCAGCGGGAAGCAGCGCCTGGAAGCGAGGGTCCGCGCGGAGGGGCGTGAAGTCCGGCTCGTTCGCCAGGCCGGCTCCGAAACCGAATCGCACCACGCGACCGAGGACTTCGACAGCGCGTCCGCGATCGCCGACCCGAGCCTCGGCCCGCGCCAGCGCGTACAGGAGCGAGGGATCGCGCGGAAACGCCGCGGCCGCTGTCTCGAGGCTCGCGAGCGCGCTCCTGGCGTCTCCGGCCCGCAGGGCGCGAACCCCGCTTTCATAGGCGGCCAGCGCGCCGCGCGCCCCGGGCGTGTGATCGGCAGGGCCCTGGATGAGCCAGAACGCACCGAGGAGCACGGCCCGGGCGGCGCTGCGCGGCGCACGCCCTCGCATCGAGAAGGGGCTCCGCATTGGCTGCTATACGCCGACGGCCGCGTCGGGTTTCGACGCTTCCCCCGGGAAGTCGCCCGCTGCGCAATAATCCGTCCCCGTGCGCATCCTGATGCTCGCCGCCGAAGCCGCCCCGCTCGCCAAGGTGGGCGGCCTCGCGGATGTGGTCGGGTCGCTGCCGAAGGCGCTCATCGCCCTCGGGCACGAGGTGCGGGTCGTGATCCCGGGGTACGGTGCGATCGACTGGCCCGCCCACAATCCCGTCCTGCGTAAGAAGTTTCCCGTCTACACGACCTGGGGCGCCCCCGTGGCGGAGATCTGGGAAACGGCCGTCGGCGACGTGCCGTTCTTCCTGGTCACCGGTCTGCCGATCCCGAGCGAGCGCTGGATCTACGGACGCTCGATCGGGGAGGACGGGCCGAAGTTCGTCTTCTTCTCCCTGGCCGCGCTCTTCTCCGCCGAGGCCCTCGAGTGGAAGCCCGACGTCGTCCACGCTCACGATTCCCACACTGGCGCCGCCGTGTGGTGGCTCGGCACCGAGGGCCGCGACAACCCCTGGTTCCGGGACGTCGCGTCGGTCTTCACCATCCACAACCTGCCGTATGCGGCGCAGGGCGCGGGGCGCGTCCTCGGCGACTACAAGCTGCGCAAGAGCGACGCCCTCTTCGCGCTCCCCGAGGCCTACCGCGACTCGCTCATGGGGCTCGGCATCCTCGGCGCCGACTATCTCTCCACCGTCAGCCCGACGTACGCACGCGAGATCCTGACGCACGAGGGCGGATACGGCCTGGACGGGGTGCTGCGCGCGCGGGCGGACCGGCTGGCCGGAATCCTGAACGGCATCGACATCGATTCCTGGAACCCGGCCACGGACCCGGATCTCTTCACGACCTTCGAGGCCGGGACCCTCCTGCAGCGCGCCCGCAACAAGACCGAGCTGCAGAAGGAGGCCGGGCTCGATCCGGACCCGCGCATGCCGCTGCTGGCTGTCGTCTCGCGACTCGTCAAGGAGAAGGGCTTCGACATCGCCGCACCGGCCATCAAGCGCTGGCTGGATCGTGGTGGCCAGTTCGTCCTTCTGGGAACGGGCGACCCGACACTCGAGCACGACTACGCCCAGTTCGAGGCCCGGTACCCGCACCGGCGAGCGTGCGCCTGCGTTTCGACGCGCGCTACGCCCGGCGGATCTACGGCGGGGCCGATGCGATCCTGCTCCCCTCGCGCTACGAGCCCTGCGGCCTGGCCCAGATGATCGCGATGCGCTACGGCTGCGTCCCCGTGGCGCGGCGCACCGGGGGCCTCGCCGACACCGTGACGGATTCCGGCGACCCCGGCGGGACCGGTCTCATGTTCGACGAGTTCAATCCGTGGGCCCTCTGGGACGCGCTCGACCGGGCGCTCAAGGTGTACGCTCAGCCCGCAAAATGGGCACAGCTGCAGCGAAACGGCATGGCCCGCGACTTTTCGTGGTCGAAGTCGGCCGGCGAGTACGCCACGCTGTACGCAAGGGCCAGGGCGGCGCGCTCTGCCGGATAGGACGCCGCACTTGAGAGCGCGCGCCGTGATTCTCGCGGGCGGCGAGGGGTCCCGACTCGGCGTTCTCACGGAGAAGCGGGCCAAGCCCGCGGTGCCCTTCGCGGGAAAGTACCGGATCATCGACTTCACGCTCTCCAACTGCGTGAACTCGGGAATCTCCGACGTGATGATCCTGACGCAATACCGCCCGCACTCCCTGAACGAGCACATCGCCTCGGGGCGCCCGTGGGACCTCGACCGCACGTTCACGGGCGGGGTGCAGATCTTCCAGCCATTCCGGGGCCGCGCGGCCACCGACTGGTACAAGGGGACGGCCGATGCGATCGCGCAGAATCTCCCCTTCGTCGAGCGCGGATCGCCCGATCTCGTGCTCGTGCTGTCGGGCGATCACATCTACAAGATGAATTACGGCTGGCTGATCGCCTTTCACCTCGAGAAGCAGGCCGACGTCACGATCGCCACGCTGAACGTCTCGCGCGACGAGGCGACTCGCATGGGCATCCTCGCAATCGACGACAGCCAGCGGGTGACGCAGTTCGTCGAGAAGCCGGCCGATCCTCCAGGCACTCTGGCCTCGATGGGCATCTACGTCTTCGGACGGCAGATGCTCTCCCAGGTGCTGACGGAGGACTCGCGGCGGCGCGACTCCTCGCACGACTTCGGCAAAGACATCATTCCGCGCATGGTCGAGGGCGGCTTGCGCGCCTTCGCGTATCCGTTCCAGGGCTACTGGGTCGACGTCGGGACCGTCGAGGCGTACTGGCAAACGCAGATGGACCTGCTCAAGACGCCGCCGCCGGTGGACCTGAACGACCGCGCCTGGATCGTCCACACGCGCTCCGAGGAGCGGCCGCCGGTTCTGATCACGCGGGGGGCCACCGTCAAGGACAGCATGATCACCGACGGCTGTGTGATCTCGCCGGGTGCGCGCGTCGAGAAGAGCATCCTGTCTCCCGGCGTCTACGTCGGACCCGACGCCGTCATCCGCGAGTCCGTCATCCTCACCGACACCTGGATCGAGGCCGGGGCCCGGGTCGAGCGCGCGATCGTGGACAAGTCGGTTCGCATCGGGCGCAAGGCGCGCATCGGCAAGGTTTCTCGGGACGAGAAACCCGCCGAGGGTTACGGCATCACGACGATCGGCAAGAACGCCGAGATCCCGGACGGCGTCACGGTCCGCCGGGGCTCCGTCATCCACACCGACGTCACCGCCGCGCACTTCTCGCCTGCGGCCAGGCGCAAGCGGGCCGCCGAGAAGCGCAAGGAATCGGCTCCGGCCTAGCGTCCGGCCCCCGGGCGCGCATGCCGGCGCAAAGGACTTCAGACGCCGCGATCCCTCAAGGCCCGGGCGAGCCATTCCACGACGCGCCGCTCGGCCCAGTACTCGGGCCGCCAGGGAAAGGTCCCGCCAACCCAGCCGATGTGCCCGCCGCGCGGCGTCACACAGAAGTCGACCGCGCACGACGCAGCGGCCCGAGCGCGCGCCAGGGCCTCGGCCGGCAGGAACGGATCATCCTCGGCCGACAGGCAAAGGGTCGGCGTCGCGACGCTTGCCAGGAACCCGAGCGAGCTCGCGCGCGCGTAGTAGTCGTCGGCGCCCGTGAAGCCGTGCAGCGGCGCGTTGGCCGCGTCGTCGAACTCCCAGAAGGACCTGGAGTCGAGGGTGCGCGGGAGGTCGACCCGGGCCGCGGCATCGGGGAAGCGGTGCGCGGTGTCCACCGCCTTCGTCTTGAGGGTCGACAGGAAGTGGCCGACGTACAGCCGGCCGACAAACGTCTCGAGATGCCTTCCGCTCGCACCGAGGTCGTACGGCGTGGACACCGCCGCCGCGGCGGCGACCTCGCGCTGATCCGGGTGCTCTCCGAGCCACTTCAGCAGGACGTTGCCGCCGAGCGACGCCCCGATCGCAAGCAGCGGCGCCGCGGGGTCCCGCTGCGCGAGCGTGCGGGCGACGAAGTCGAAATCCCCCGTCTCGCCCGAGTGGTAGAGGCGTGGACGGCGGTTCGGCAGCATCCGCGCCAGATCCGCCGGGTCGCGCGCGCAGGAACGGAAATTCATCGCCGTGCCCCGCCACTGTCGCCGCGCGATCTCGCTCAGGAATCCCTGGACGTAGACCGAGTTGGAGCTGCCCTCGAGGCCGTGGAGCAGCAGGACCCGGGGACTCCCGGCGGGACCGTCGAGGTGGTCGAGGACGAGCTCGTCGCCATCCGGCGTCCCGAGGACCTCCCGGCGCATGGCCACGAGGCGCCGCGGCCGGGCGAGCCTCCCCCAGACGGTCTGCAAGTGCGGACCGGGCAGCCACCAGGCAGGACGAAAAGCGCTTCGGCGGTTCAATGGCAGAATCTCCCGGGAACCAACCGGCCTCCCCGGGGGCCGGCCGGCGGAAACCTTACCCCGCATCGGACGTAGATTGATTCGTTTGTCACGGGAGGAGAGGGACATGAAGCACGTCTTTCGCCGCGGAGCCGCCGCGGCCGCCGGGATCCTGCTCGCAATGGCCACTGCCGCGGCCCCACCGGAGCCGAAGGCATCCGCCCCATTCACGATCCCGGTCGAGTACACCCGGCTCTCGAACGGACTGAAGGTGGTGCTCTCGCGCGACACGACGGCGCCCACGGCCGTCGTCGCGGTGTACTACAACATCGGCTTCCGCATCGAGCCGAAGGACCGGACGGGCTTTGCGCATCTCTTCGAGCACATGATGTTCCAGGGCTCCGAGAATCTCGGCAAGATGGAGTTCATCCGGCTCGTCCAGTCCAACGGCGGCGTGCTGAACGGCTCGACGCGCTTCGACTTCACCAACTACTTCGAGGTCGTGCCGGCGCAACGCCCTCGAGACCGCCCTCTGGGCCGAGGCCGACCGGATGAAGGGCCTCGCCATCACGGCGGACAACCTCAAGAACCAGCAGGAAGTCGTCAAGAACGAGGTCAAGGTCAACGTCCTGAACCGTCCCTACGGAGGGTTCCCCTGGCTCGACCTGCCGCAGTACGCGAACGTGAACTGGTACAACGCCCACAACTTCTATGGCGACCTGAAGGACCTCGACGCGGCCACTCTCGAGGACGTGACGAAGTTCTTCAAGACCTTCTACGCTCCGAACAACGCCGTGCTGGTCGTCGTCGGCGATTTCGAGCCCGCGCCGACGCTCGCATGGATCAAGAAATACTTCGAGGCGATCCCCGCATCCGCTCTTCCGCCCAAACCCGACATCGCGGAGCCTCGCCAGGAAAAGGAAAAGCACGCGACCAAGCCCGACGCCCTCGCCACGCGTCCCGCGATCGCCATCGGATACCACGCCCCCAGACGCAACACCTCCGAGTACTTCGCCATGGGCCTGCTGGACCAGGTCCTCGTCCAGGGCAAGGACAGCCGCCTCTACCAGGCGCTCGTTCAGCAGAGCGGCCTGACGGGCGACGTCGACGGCGGCATCAACTCGGGCCTGGGCGACATGTACAACATCGACGGCCCCACGCTCTGGGACGTCTCGCTCTTCCACGACAAGGACAAGACCTCCGAGCAGATCCTCGCCGTCTTCGACGCCGAGATCGAAAAGGTCCGGACGACGCCGGTCGACCAGGCGACCCTCGACCGGGCGCTCGTGAAGCTGCGCTCCGCCCTCTACGACAAGATGGAGCAGACCGGCGGATTCGGGAAGGCGGACCTGCTCGCCTGTTTCGCCCTCTTCGACGACGACCCGGGCAAGATCAACCAGATCGAAGCCGAGTTCCGCAAGATCACCCCGGCGCTCATCCAGAGAACGGCGCAGGAGTATCTGCGGCCCGAGAACCGGACGATTCTCGTCATCGAGCCGCAGGCCGGGGAGAAGCCCGCCGCCAACGGCGGTTCGTAGCGAAAGGACCGACGATGAAGACCAGAACCGCACTCTTCCTGATCGCCCTCGGCCTGGCGCCCGCACTCCGGGCCGACAAGCAGACCCCTCCCGCGCCCGCGGCGCCCAAGGGCTTCTCGGTTCCCGCGCCGAAAACGTTCACGCTCGACAACGGGCTGACCGCCACGCTCGTCGGCTACGGCACCGTGCCGAAGGTGACCGTGCGCCTGGCGATCCTGACCGGCAACGTCAACGAGGCGGCCAACGAGGTCTGGCTGGCCGACCTCGTCGGCGACATGCTCGCCGAGGGCACCACGACGCGCAGCGCCACACGGATCGCCGAGGATGCGGCTCGCATGGGCGGCTCGCTCGACATCAGCGTGGCCGAAAATCGCACCGAGATCGGCGGCGACGTGCTGTCGGAATTCGGAGCCGACATGGTCGCCCTGGTCGCCGACGTCGCCCAGCATCCGGCGTTCCCGGAGTCGGAGCTGGCGCGGCGCAAGGCCGACCGTCAGAGGCAGCTCTCGATCGCGCGCAGCCAGCCGCAGCCGCTTGCCCAGGAGAAGTTCCGGGCGGTGCTCTACGGTGACAGTCCCTATGGCCGTCTCTTCCCGACCGAGGCGATGCTCCAGGCCTACACGGGCGCTCAGGTACGCGGCTTCTACGAGAAGAATTTCGGGGCCGCCCGGGCTCACCTCTACGTCGTCGGCCGCTTCGACGACAAGGCCATCGAGGCCGCGATCCGCAAGGCCTTTGGCGCGTGGAAGCGCGGTGCCCCGCCGAGCCTTTCGGCCGCCTCCCCGGAGCGAGCGCGCCGTCTACATCGTGGACCGGCCCGGCGCCGTGCAATCCACGATCAACCTCGGCATGCCCGTGATCGACCCCTCCAATCCCGACTGGGACCGCCTGTTCGTCATGAACGTGCTGCTCGGCGGATCCTTCTCTTCCCGCATCACGTCGAACATCCGCGAGCAGAAGGGGTACACCTACTCGCCCACGGCGCAGCTCTCGAACCGCTACCGCGACGCCTATTGGGCGGAGATTGCCGACGTCACGACGAACGTGACCGGGCCGGCCATCAAGGAAATCCTGGGTGAGATCGATCGGCTGCAGGCCTGAGCCCCCGTCGGAGAAGGAGCTCAAGGGGTTCCAGAACTACCGGGCCGGAGTCTTCATCCTCCAGAACTCGTCGCGCCCCGGCATCATCGGGCAGCTCGAGTTCGTGGACCTGCACGGCCTGCCCGCCGACTACCTGAACGGCTACGTGAAGCGCGTCTACGCCGTGACGCCGGCCGAGGTCCAGGAGATGGCCAAGAAGTACATCCAGGACGACAAGGCCACGATCGTCGTCGCGGGCGACCGGAAGGTCATCGAGGAACAGCTCAAGCCGTTCGGCCCCATCCACTGACAGGGGGCGCGCCCGCGCCCCGCCATCCCGGGGGCAGCGAGGGATTCCTTTTCAAGCCTCCGCTACGGCTTCAAAGGGGTCCCTCGTCCCTGCGCTCCTCGGGGCGACCGCTTCGCCCTCGCCCAAGCGGGCCGCTTTTTCGCGATCCGCGCATAGACCGGGCAGCTCGGCACGTGCGCGCCGCGCAGGTGGCCGATGCTCATCAGGAACGAGCCGACGATCTCGCCGCCGGTGAAGACGAAGGTCTGCTTGAACAGTTTCTGCCACTCCTTGCGCGAGCGGGGGTGGTGGGCGTCGAGCCACTTGGCGAACGAGCCGTGCGACTGCTGGATGGCGAGGATCCGGCGGGCGTTCTCGATGACGGCGCGGATCTTGAGGCGATTGCGGATGATCCCGGGGTCCATTAGTAAACGCTTATATGTCCGCTCGCCGAACCCCGCCACGACCTCCGGGTCGAAACCCCGGTAGGCGCGCCGGAAGCCCTCCCGTTTCTGCAGCATGGTCAGCCACGAGAGGCCGGCCTGGTTGATCTCGAGGGCGAGACGCTCGAGCAGCGCCGCGTCGGAACGGATCGGAAATCCGTATTCACGATCGTGATAGGGCCCGTGGAACGGGTGGCCCCTGGCGACGCGGCAGTAGCTCATGGCGGAGTCGAGAGTCTACAGACAGTCATGGGTCGCGGGTCAAGAGTCGCGGGTCAAGAGTCGCGGGTCAAGAGTCGCGGGTCAAGGGTCGAGGGTCGAGGAGTATCATCGAGCGCATGAAACGCATGTTGCTGCTTCTCGTGGTCGCCGGCGTCGTCGCGTACCTGGTGAAGTCCCAGGGCCTCTTCTCCTCCGCGACTCCCGCGACTCCGCAGGGCGGACCGGTGGACCGGGCGCGGGCAGCGGCGCAGGCGAGCGATGCCCGGACCACCGCCGGACAGGCCGTCGCCCAGGCCGCCGATCAGCCCGGCGGTGGCACGGTCACCGAGAACATGACCCCCGACCAGGTCCGCGCGCTCCTCGGTTCGCCCGACGAAGTCTCGAGCGAGACGACCGCCAGCGGCGGGCCTCGCGAAGTCTGGACCTACAGGACCGTCGGCAAGTCCGTCGTGTTCGAAAACGGCGTCGTCGCCGGAGTGCGGTAGAGAGGCTCAAAAAGGGGCCCCTCGGTGCGCTCGGGGCGGCTGCGCAGGGGCGAGCTCGCCCGCCCTTACGCAGCCGTCTTCTTGAAGCGGGCGACGGCGAGGCCGATGATCACGACGGTGTAGAAGACCAGCCACGCGATCGGCCGCCACAGGTCCGCCAGGCCTGCGCCGCGCAGGATGATTCCGCGCAGCACCTCGATGAAATAGCGCGCCGGGATGACCCGGGAGATGTACTGGAAGATCGCCGGCATTCCGTCGATCGGGAAAACGTAGCCCGACAGGAAGACGAACGGCAGCAGGAAGAACGTGGAGATCTGCATCGACTGCATCTGCGTGGATGCGATGGTCGAGATCAGCATGCCCAGACCGAGGACCGCGGCGATGAAGACCAGGCCAACCGCGTAGAGTTCCGCCACCGAGCCCTGGATCTCGATGTCGAAGAGAAAGCGCATCAGCAGGATCGTCATCGTCAGCTGCACGAGGCCGATGAGCGTGAAGGGGATGATCTTGCCGAGAATGATCTCGGTCCGGGTCGCCGGGGTGACCTGGAGCTGTTCCAGTGTCCCGCGTTCGCGCTCGCGCACGATGGCGCTCGCGGTGAACTGAATGAGGGTGAACGTCAGGATGATCGCGATGAGGCCCGGTATCACGAAGCTCGCCGTCTTCAGGTCCGGGTTGTACCAGGGCCGCACCCGCAGATCGAGCGGCAGCTCGCGCCACTTCCAGTCCGCCTTCTGCACCAGCGTCTGGATCGACAGACCGTTGGCGATGCCGGCCGCGGTGGACATCGCCTGCGTGGCGGTCGTCGTGTCGGAGGCGTCCACGATCAGGAAGGCGTGCGCCGGCGCGCCCCGGTGGAAGTCCCTGCCGAAGTTGCGGTCGATGACCAGCCCCACGGACGCGCGGGCCGAATCGATCACGTGTCGCAGCTCATTCAGGGAAGCGACGTGACCGACGACCGTGAAGTACTGCGTGGCGACCATCTTCGACACGAGGTCCCGGCTCTCGACCGACTTCGCCTCGTCGTAGACCACCATCTTGAGGTGTTTGACGTCGTAGTTGATCGCGTAGCCGAACACCAGGGTCTGCATGACGGGCACGAAGACGATCATGCGCAGCGTGATCGGGTCTCGCTTCAACTGCAGGAATTCCTTCCACGTCAGTGCCAGGAGACGTTTCATACCGCGACCCTTTCCTGAACCACGGGCTGTTGCCGCGCAAGAGACACGAACACGTCCTCCAGAGAGGGTTCCGCCGGCGCGGCCGGCCCGAGCGGTTCGACGAGCTGCCTCGCCTCGCCTTGCGCTCCCGGCCGTGCCACCACGCGCAGCCGCCGGCCGAACAGATACGCGTCCTCCAGCGCAGCGGCGCCCTGGACCCGCGACAGCTCTTCGAACGGGTCGACGCCCGCCGCCGGCACGACCTCGAAGATCCGCCCCCGCAGGCCATCTTTCAGTCCGTGCGGCGAGCCGTCGGCGATGACACGACCGTTCAGGATGAACGCGAGGCGGTCGCACTGCTCGGCCTCGTCCATGTAGTGCGTGGTGACGAGCACCGTCATCCCGCGTTCGGCAGCGAGCTCGTAGATGAGGTCCCAGAACAGGCGCCGACCCTTCGGGTCCACGCCTCCGGTCGGCTCGTCGAGGAAGAGCAGCTCCGGCTCGTGCAGGAGTGCCGCGGCAAGCGCCACGCGCTGGCGCTGACCCGTCGCGAGGCCCGCGGTCATCGCCGGAAGCAGCGACGAGAAGCCGAGCCGTTGCGAAAGCGCTCCGATTCGTTCCGCCAGCCGCGACGGGGCGAGGCCGTACAGGGAACCGAAGAAGCGCAGGTTCTCGTCCACCGTCAGGTCGAGGTAGAGCGAGAACTTCTGGCTCATGTACCCGAGCCGCATCTTCCACTGCTCGGTGTCGCGCACCACGTCCAGGCCGCCAAACCCCGTCGCGGAGCCCGACGTCGGCTCCAGCAGGCCCGTGAGCATCCGGATCGTCGTCGACTTGCCGGAGCCGTTCGGCCCGAGGAATCCGAACACCTTGCCCCGCGGCACGTCGAGGTCGACTCCATCCACGGCGGTGAACGACCCGAACCGCCGCGTCAGCTTCCGGACCACCAGAAACGCGCCCGGGCCGCCGCTCACGCGGCCTCCCCTTCCTCGCTCTTGAGCACGAACACGTCCTCCAGCGAAGGCGTGAGCGGCTCGACGGCCGAAGATTCCACGAGGCCGTCGAGCGCAGAACGGACCACGCCGAGCAGCGCCGGCCCCGAGCCCGGCGCGCCGCGCACGTGCAGCTGGGTGCCGAAGAGTGACACGTCGTCCACGTCCGGGACGCGTGAGAGCCGCTCCCGCACGTGCACACGGTCGGAGGACCGGATCAGGAAGAGCGGCCGGGAATACGCCGCCAGGATCTCCTCGCGCGTGCCGAGCGCCGAGAGACGTCCCTCGTCGAGAAAGCCAATGCGCGATGCGTACTCGGCCTCGTCCATGTAGGGCGTCGAGACCAGGATCGTGAGGCCCTGGTGGTGGAGCTCGTTCAGGAGCATCCAGAACTCGCGCCGCGACACCGGATCCACACCCGTCGTCGGCTCGTCGAGCAGGAGCAGCTCGGGACGCGAGAGCAGCGCCGCCACGAGCGCGAGCTTCTGCCTCATGCCGCCCGAGAGCGCCCCGGCCAGCCGCGCGCCGAAGCGTTCGAGACCGACGCGCGAGAGAAGGTCCGCGGCGCGGCGCGTTGCTTCCTCCCGCGGCACACCGTAGAGCCGCGCCCGCAACGCCAGGTTCTCGTCGATCGAGAGATCCTCGTACATCGCGAAGCGCTGCGGCACGAATCCGAAAGTCACGCCGGGGTCGCGTTCGAGGGACCCCGACGTGGGCGCGAGCAGCCCCGCGACGATCCGGAAGAACGTCGTCTTGCCGGCTCCGTCGGGCCCGATCAGGCCGAACATCTCCCCCCTCGCGATCGTCAGATCGAGGCCCTTCAGCGCGGTAGTCGCCCCGAACTTCCGCACGAGCGCCCGGGCCGTGATCACCGCGCGGCCGCCTCTGCCCCGGCGATGGTGACGTCCGCCGGTTGCCCCGGCACGATCGGTTCCTTCCAACCGCGATCGAGATCCACCTTGGATGCATAGACCAGGTTGATCCGCTCGCTCTTCGTCTCGACGGGCTTGGGCGTGAACTCGGCATCCGGCGAAATCTCGGTGACTCGGGCCGGAAAGCTCCGGCCCGGGAAGGCGTCCACGTGCACCGTGGCCGGCATGCCCGGTCGCACCTTCCCCAGCTGCTGCTCCGGAATGAACGTGCGCACGTAGAGCCGGTCGGCAAAGGCCATCGTGATGGCCGGCTGCCCGATGGCGAGCAGAAGCCCCGGCTCCGCGATCCGGTGGAGGATCACCCCGTCGGCCGGAGCGCGAATTTCGGACTCCTGTGCGAGCACCTCGGACTGCCGGAGAACATTCTTGGCCCGGTCCGCGTCGTAGCGCGCCTGCTGCGTCTGGTTGATCCGGAAGCCCTCGCGGAGAAGCCGCAGGCGATCCTCGCTCGCCTGGAGACCCGCCGCCGCGCTGTCCAGGCTCGCCCGGCCGCGGTCGAAGTCCTGCTGCGTGCCGATCTGTTTCTCGAGGAGCTCCTTCTGGCGGGCCATCTCCCGACGGGCGAGCTCGAGCTGCGCGCGCTTGTCCGCAACGTCGGCCTCGGCGGCCGCGATCTCCGGAGGCCGGTTGCCCACGGCCAGATCCTGATACTTCGCCTCGGCCGAGCGGAGGCCATCGCGGTCGCGATCCACGGCGATCGCCGTGTCGCCGAGGTCGAGGCGCACGAGCACGTCTCCGGCCTTCACGCGATCGCCTTCCCGCACGCGGACCTCGAGGACGCGCCCCGCGGCCTTCGGGGCGAGATCCACGAGCGGTGCCTCGACGCGCCCCTGCAGGTGAACCATCCCGTCGTCCTTGGTGTTGCAGGCGACGGCCGCGGCCGCCGCGAGAATCGCCAGGAGGGCAAACGATCGGCGCGGTGGAATCATCGCGCTCTCCTTTCGGTGACGATGGCTCCGTCCGTCCAGATGTCGAGGACCGTCTGGAGGTATTGCGGGAGGGGCATCGGCTTTTCCAGGATCTCCATCACGTGCTGCAGGAAGACGTACGAGTGCAGCGTGGCGAGGAACGCCAGCGCGGCGGCGCGGGGATCGCGGACGCGGAGCGTCCCTTTTCGCGTCGCCCGGCGCATGTAGTCTTCGAGGTACTTGAGGTTCTTCTGCGGCGGCGTCGGGCGCTCTTTCGGATCGAATGGCAGGGGCAATCGGCCCACTCCCGGGACCGTCTTGGAGTACACCCAGCGCGCGACGATCTGCCGCATCTTGGCCTCCAGGAAGGGTATGAGCGCCTCGGCAGCGCGCTGGAGAACCGGGCGCGGATCCTCGGACCCGTCCATCTCGGCCAGAAACCCGAACGGCATCGGCTCGGGCTCCGTCTCCCCCATGCAGGCGTGGAAGAGATCGCGCTTGGTCGGTGCGTGCCGCAGCAGCGCGGCCGGCGACACACCGATGCGCGAAGCGATGTCCGCGAGTGTTGCGCCCTCGTAGCCGCGCTCGACAAACGTCTCCCGCGCTGCGGAGAGAACCTGCTCCCGGCTGACGCGTGCGGTTCGGCCCATAAGTAAATAACTTAATACTAATTTACTTATATTGTGTCAAGCGCGCTCTTGTAACCATCAAAATATCTTGGAGAGGGTTAGAATCCAACAGGCATGAGAAAGGTTCTCTCCGTCAACGTCGCCCGTCCTCGGTCCGTTCCATACCTCGGGCGCACCGTCCACACCGGCATTTTCAAGGAGCCCGTCCCTTTCCGGATCCGGGTGGGGACGCTCAATCTCGAGGGCGACCAGCAGGCCGACCTCAGCGTCCACGGAGGTCCCGACAAGGCGGTTTACGCCTACGACCTCTCGGGGTACGAGCATTGGCGTCGCGAGCTCTCGCGAGAGCTCCCCTACGGCCAGTTCGGCGAGAATCTCACGGTCGAGGGGATGCCCGAGACCGAGGTCTGGATCGGCGACGTCTATCGCGTCGGCACCGCTCTGCTCCAGGTCTCGCAGCCGCGCTCGCCGTGCTTCAAGCTCGCATTGAAGATGGAGATGCCCACCTTTCCGAGAGCCTTCCTGCAAAGCGGCCGGTCGGGTTTCTACCTGCGCGTCCTCGAGGAGGGCGAGGTCGGCGCCGGGGACGTCATCGAGCTCGTGTCGCGGGAACCCGACGAGGTCACCGTCGAGCGCATGACGCGACTCACCTGCGGCGGAGCCTGAGCGCCGGAGGACTACGGGGCCCTGGAGCTACAGCTTGGCGAGAAGCTGGAAGTAGTCTTCCGGCGTGTCGGTCAGCTGGATCACGAAACCGCTCGGGATCACCCGCGACAGCGCCGCCGGCACGCGCCGCGCCCGGACGACCTTGCCACGCACCGCCAATCGCCGTCCGTCCGGCAGGTGCAGGCTCAGCGCCAGGCTCGCGCCGACCTCCGGCAGCCGCGCGGATCGAACGAAGATGCCGCGGGCGGCGACGTCGAAGGTGAAGCCGTTGCACGGGGACCCGTCGAGCGCGAACTCGACGAGGTATCGCCGTTTCGATCTCGGGAAACTGCGCTTCTCGGCCATCGGTTCAGCCGGGGAAGCCTGCCTCTACAGCGTGGCGAAGAATTGGAAATAGTCCTCGGGAGTGTCGGACAGGCGGATGGAAAAGCCGCTCGGAATCAGTCGGGCCATCTGCGCCGGCACCCGGTACGAGCGCACGACCTTGCCGCGCACCGTGATGCGCTTTCCCTCGGACAGATGCAGGTTGGCCGTCAGGAAGGTCCCGGGGACGGGGATCCGAATCGACCGCACGAAGATGCCGATGGGAGAAACGTCGTACGTGAAGCCCGTGCAATTGGCACCCTGAAGGCTGAACTCGACCAGAAAACGCCGCTTCTTACGCGCGAACGTGCGTCTTTCCGCCATCGCCTCTTTCGCTGACGGGGGTGCAAGAGGGAGCCCCGTCGGGAGTAACTGATCGGATTCTCTGCCCCCGAAGACCCCCGAGGCAAGGCAAAAATTGGCGCCGGCCGCCGCCTCCTATCCGGCCGGCAGCCGGACGAAGGCGACGCCGCGCACGCGGCCCTCGTCCAGCGTGAAGCCGGAAACCTTCCCGGCGGCATCCCGCGAGAGGTGGAGGCTCATGCCCTCGAGGGTGAAGGTGTCCGCTACGGTCGGTTGAAGCGGCTTGCCCGGGATTCCGCGGTGCCGCACGACCAGGTGGCCGTCCTCGACCGCCAGCCTCCAGGCCGTATCCAGCTCATTGCTCGTGTAGCTGCCGGCCATCTCCGCGATGTCTGCCGCCGTCGGCGTCCAGGCCGCAGCCGGGTCGAAGACGGTGCGCTCCTGGCCGCCGTCCTCGTCCACGATCGTGACCCGCATCTGTGGCCGGGCCGCTCCCGCGACAGCCACGAACTCGACCTCACCCCGCTCCGGGGGCACGAACCCGTCGATCGAAAAGCGGTTCGGCCCCTGAGGGGAGAGAAGATACCGGGCGTCGCTCGTCCGCGCGATGAGCCGGGCGTCCCGGACCGAGGCCTCGGCGACCTCACCCGTCCGCGAACTGCGATAGAAGCCGGTCAGCCTGTCCAGCCCCTGTGGCGAGGCCCCCCGGGCCGCGGCCGTCGTCTTCGGCGGTTCGAGAGTCGCGTCCATGCGGTCCCCGAGGTAGACGTCGGCGACCTGCCGGGCGAGCCGGCTCGGGTTCGACTCGGCGAGGTTGCACAGGCAGGCCACCGAAAATTTCTGCTGAGGAAACCGAAGCAACTGCGCCCGGTAACCCACCCATGCCCCGCCGTGGCTGACCGTCGGCAGCCCCCGATAGGTCCCGTGCTGCAGGGCCGAGGCGTAGGCGAGCTTCTTCCCCTTGTTCAGCACGCCGGGCGTCAGCATCGCTTCGATCAGCGCAGTATCGCCGACCTTCGGGTCATAGAAGTTCTGGTCCCATCGCTGCAGATCCTCCACCGTCGTCTGCACCGCGCCGTCCCCGGTCTGCTCCCAGTCCCCCATCGCGATCTCGAAGCCTCCGGCCTCGGCCTTGCCGTAGCCCGTGGCCCGGTTGGCGATGATCCGCAAATGCGAGTCGTTGAACTGCGTGTGTCGCATGCCGAGCGGCTCGAAGATCCGCTCGGCGGCGAAATCGCGCAGCGACCGGCCGCTCGCCCGCCGGACGACGATCGAGAGCAGAAAGTAGCCGGTGTTGCTGTACAGGTGCTCGTCTCCGGGAGCGAAGTTGAGCGCCTTCTGGCGCGCGAGGATCGTCAGCGCGTCCGCGTCGGTCGCCAGGTCCTCGGTCTGCACGCCCTGAAGCGCCAGGAGCTCGATGTAGTCGCGCAACCCGCTCGTGTGGTGGAGGAGGTTTCGGATCGTGATCGTCTTGCCGTAGTCCGGAATCTCCGGCAGCCACTTGCGGATGTCGTCGTCGAGCGACAGCTTGCCGTCTCGCGCGAGGAGATGAATCGAGAACGCGGTGAACTGCTTCGACGTCGAGCCGATGTCGAAGACCGTTTCCGGCGAGTTGGCGACGCCGAGCTCTAGGTTCGCCATCCCGTAGCCGCGGGCATAGACGATCTGCCCGTCCCGGTAGACGCCGAGGGCGCAGCCGGGCGAATCCGACCGATCGAAGTCCTTGAAGACGGCGTCGACCTTCGCCTTCGTATCCGGTGGCGCGGGAGCGTCGGGTCCTGCGGCCAGCAAACCCAGGGAGAGCACTGCGGGAAGCAGACGGGCCATCGGTCCCTCCTGAAGCGGAGGCGATTCTAGCGCGCGGTCTCCCAGAAGATCCGAATATCGGCGCGGCGCTCCGGCGCCCACGCGAGGTCGCGCAGGTTCGCGACGTTGTTCCGGTGGCTCATACCATCGATGTCGCCATAAGGGACTTCGATCCAGAGCTTCATCGAGCGAGGATCGCCCGGTGCCGGTCGATCCAGTAACCCCACGGCACGAAGAGCCACATCGCGAGGCCGGACCACTCGACGACGCGCTCGCTCGGCGGCGGGGGGCCCGCGATGCTCGCGATCCAGAGAGTGGCGAGAAACACGACGAGCGCCCAGAGCGCCCAGGACCCGGTTCGATCGACGGCACGCGTCGCATTCCCGTAAACCCAGATTCCGCCGCCGAAGACCACGACCTCCGCCGCAACGGTGAGCGGAATCGAGTTCCAGAGACCGAGGCCCGCATAAGGGCCGTGGGGCAGGACCGGCATGTCCGGACGGTGCACCAATGCATCGAGGAACCAGTGGCTCACGACGCCGAAGCCGAAGACGATCGCCGCGACGCGGTGCCGCCGCCAGACGTAGAGCGCCGCGCCGAGCAGTAAGCCCCATACCGCCAGCGGGACCAGGCCGTGACTCCACGGATAGTCGTAGAAGTCGAACGGGGTGACCCGCGTCGCACCCGGCGCAATCCGGAAATGTTCGATGCCGAAGAGAGTGAGGATCCAGAACAGCAGGTCCGCGAATTCGACGGCGAGGAAGAGCGTGCCGAGCGATAGCGCCGGCGCCAGCCGCTTGCCCGCGAAGCCGAGACCGAAGTGCCCGAGGAACATACTCCTCCCCCGCGGAAGTCTAGGCCAGCCTCCGGTTGCGCACTCGCTCCGGCTCCTGTGGACTGCAGAAAAGCCGAGCGGCACGTCGCCGAAGATTAATCTGCTAGGCTTGGCCTTCCGATGAGGCTCGGCCCTTCGCTCCTGTTCTGCAGTTCCCTCATTGCCGGATCCGGCGCGGCGGCCGTGCTCGCCCAGGGCTCGAGCCCCTGTCCGCCGCAGGGTGACGCCACGAAGGCGAAGGCCCAGCAGCTCAACGTTCTCCGCGCACGGACCGACGAGCCCTCCGACGACGACATCGACGACACCGCCGACATCAGCGCCCTGATCGCTCCCGGCGACGACACCCTGCGCTGGCAGGCCGACACCGCCGTCGAAATCTCGGCCTTTGTGATCGACGTCCGCGACGGCGGGATGACGAGCGCGAACTGCCATTCGGCCGATCCCGCAGATCACGACACGATTCTGGATCTCTCGCCGGGACCGAACTTTTCCGACAACTCGCACCGCGTTCTCGCGGTCATCACGCCCCAGTGGCGCCGGATCATGGCGAGGAATCAGGTCGACTGGTCCATGCGGGCGATCCGGGCGAAGTACGTCCAGCGCACGGTCACGATCCGCGGCTGGCTGTTCTTCAACTCGGACGCCGCGGCGCGGTCGGTCAATACCGCCCCCCTTGCCGGCGTCGGCGTCACGCGCGCGACGGCGTGGGAGATCCACCCGGTCACGGCGATCGAGCTCGACGAGGACAGCCTCGGGCAGCAGACGGCGCTCGAGATTACCCCCGACACGACCCCTTCCCGCTGAGGAAGGCCTCTCAGACCAGATCGAAGACGAGGAACTCCGCGCCGCGATCTGCGGCGACGAAACGGAAACTCCTCTCGTCGGATGCGGCGAGCCCGTCACCCGCCCGGAGGGCCTGGCCGTTGACCCCGAGGCCACCACGGAGAACCTGCACCCAGAGGTGCCTTCCCGGAGGAAGATCGAGCGCTTCCGAACCACCCGGCTCGAGAATCGAAGCGTAGAGGTTCACGTCCTGGCGGATCGCAATCGATCCGCCGGCACCGGAGCCCGAGGCCACGAGGCGAAGCCGGCCGCGCCGCTCCTCCTCCTCGAACCGCTTCTGCGCGTATCGCGGCGGCTGGCCCGCAGCGTTCGGCAGGATCCAGATCTGGTAGAAGTGCGTCACGTCCGATTTCGAGTTGTTGAACTCGCTGTGCCGCACACCGGTGCCCGCGCTCATGTACTGCACGTCGCCCGGCACGATCACCGAGCCCGTGCCCATGCTGTCGCGGTGCGCGAGCTCTCCTTCGAGGACGTAGGAGATGATCTCCATGTCGCGATGCCCGTGCGTGCCGAAGCCCTGGCCCGGCTGCACGCGGTCCTCGTTGATCACCCGCAGCGCCCGAAAGCCCATGTGGTCCGGATCCTCGTAGTCGCCAAACGAGAACGAGTGGTAGGTATTGAGCCACCCGTGGTCGAAGTGCCCGCGCTCTTGCGCCCGTCGGATCTGCATCACGCTCGAGTCCCCCTTCCGCCCGACGTACGCGCGATCGGTCGCCCCGGGTTCAGGCCGGCCGCTCAGGGCTCGCGCCACCACTCGTCGAAAACCGAGGGCGGCGGTGCCGCAGGCTCGACCATCTCGCCCGGTCGGGGAAAGGCAATCCGGACCCCCCGCTCTTTCGCCGCGCGGCTGGCGCGCAGGGCCGGCTCGTTCCAGGCGTGAAAGGCGAGATTAAAGGTCGCCCAGTGCACCGGCAGGAGGAGTCCGCCGCTCAAGTCGGCGTGCGCCTGGACGAGCTCCTCCGGATTCATGTGGATCTGCGGCCACGTCGGCCCGTACGAGGCGAGGCTCATGAGCGTCGCATCGAAGGGACCGTGCGCCGCACCGATCTCGCGAAACCCGGCGAAGTACCCCGAGTCGCCGCTGTAGAACACGCGGTGGCGCGGTCCGGCGACCACCCACGAGCACCAGAGAGTGGCGTCCCGGTCCCTGACTCCGCGGCCGGAGAAGTGCCTCGCCGGGGTGGCGACGATGGTGAGATCGCCGATGGACGTCCTCTCCTCCCAGTCGAGCTCGTGGATCCGCTCCGGTGCGATGCCCCACTTCTCCAGGTGCGCGCCGACTCCGAGCGGAACCAGAAACAGCGCGCCACGCTCACCGAGAGCCCGGACCGTCTCCATGTCGAGGTGGTCGTAGTGATCGTGCGAGATCAGAACCGCGTCCAGCTGCGGCAGATCCGCCAGGGCGATCGGCGGCGTGAAGAAGCGTCTCGGGCCCAGGATCGACGACGGCGAAACCCTTTCGCTCCAGACCGGATCCGTCAGCACCCGATGGCCGTCGATCTCGACGAGCGCTCCGGCATGCGCCATCCAGGTGACGCGCAGGCCCGAAGGCGGTGGCGAGTCGTAATCGGCGCGGGCGCGCGCAACGACGGGAATCGGGCGCCTCGGGTACCGCGCTCCGTCCGAGGAAAGCTGCAGGAGCAGCGTCGTCGGCACGTCGCGCGGCAGAATGGTCTCGGTGGGCACGGTATTGAGAAACTTCCCGTCCGCCCAGTGACCCGAGCGTCGCGCGCGGTCGAGCCGTTCCCCGGCCAGCCTGCCGCCGAGCGACGCCAGCCAGTCGGTCGAGCGCGCCACCGCAATCGCGGCGGCGCCCGCCGCCGCGAGCAGCGCCCACCCCGCTGCCCGCGCGATTCGGCGCCCCCTCCCTCGCCCCGTTCTCACCGCGCGGATTGTACGCGCCGCGACCGCCACGCGGGCGGCGCGGCGCGTTCCGCTCCGACCTTATAGAGAATTCAAGAATGCCGTCAGCCAGGTCTTCTTGTAATGCGGAAGATTCGCATACCGGTTCCTCGCCTTCTTCGCCTGGCCATCGTGGTCGAGGATCGCCTGTTCGAGCGTCGTCGCCCGCCCGTCGTGAAGATAAGTCGTGACCTTGCGCAGCCCCCACAGCGGCGCCGTGCGCATGAGCTTTCCCGTCGCCCGGTTCTGCGTGATCCCGTCGCCGAGCGAGCCCATGTCATGGAGCAGGAAGTCGGAGTAGGGATGGAATCGGACCCTGTCGAGCGCCGCGACCGGGTTCGACCCGGTCTTCAGATCGGCGACGTGGCAATTCACGCACCCGATCGAGCGGAACACGTATTCGCCCTGGCTGACGTCGTTGTTGATCGGCCCGCGGGGCGGTGGAGCGAGGAACGTCATGAAGTCCGCGAACGCCACCACGCCCGAGCCGTCGTCGTTCAATCCCTTCGCGGGATTGCAGCTGAGCGACCCGCAGTCGCCCTGCGGGCAGTTCTCGTCCGGGAACTGCGGGTTCGTGACTCCCATTTCGTTCAAATAGGCGTCGCCGGCAAACTGAAACAGGTTCGGGTTCTGCCCCTTCCATCCGAACTTTCCGACCGCCGGCTTGCCGGTCGAGATGTTCGTCACCACGCTGACCTTGCCGTCGACGCCGTCCGGGTCGCAGGACTCGTCCTGAGCGATCGCGTAGAACGTCGAGTCGGGAACGGCGTCGACCAGACCGAGGCCGAAGAGCGGCGTCGTCCTTCGCCCCGCCACGATCGTCGCCTGCGACGGGACGAGCTCGGCGAGATACTCGCAGGTCTCGCTCGCGCCGATGCCCTGCTTCTGGATCAGCGAACCACCGAACTGGGAGAGGGGGTCGAACTTGCCGTCCGATCCGATCGTGCCAAAGCGCGTCTCGAGGATCGCGCTTCCTCCGCCCACGGCGGCCGCATTGTGGCAATTCGCACAGGACACGTCATTGAAAACCGGCCCGACACCTTCGGGGATCGTCTCGACCGACTCGAACTCCTCCTTGCCCGCGTCGAATCGGGCAAGCTGGTCGGAGGTCAGGCCCGCCAGTGGTTGTCCGAAGTCCGGCGGCGAATTGCCGAATGGTGTCAGCGCCGCAAGCGAGAGCACGACGAGAACCGAGAATGCGATCCGAAACGAAACGCGTGAGCCCATGAGGCCCTCCCTTCGTTCGGCTCTCGAGATACGGCGGGCTGGAAGTCAGTCCGGGATTCGGGAGTCTGATGTGACGCTAGACGCGGCGCGTGCCGCGCACAATTGTCCGGAAGGTCAAAGAAAGGGCAGCCGCCTCCCGCCCAACCGGGCGTGTTCCGCGGTACAGAGAACGGCCAGGCCCGGTGTGCAAGGCGGGACTGGCCGAGTGGCCCACCGAGTGCCCGGCGCGAGGACGTGGCGAGTTTGTCGCGCACGCACATACGGTCTTGCATACAATGCGGCCCGAAGGAGACTCACAGTGAGACGTAAGACGAAGAAAGCATTGAAGCTATCCGCACACCATGCCTCCGTGGCACTGCAGCTCTTGATCGAAGACGGCAAGGTCGCGGCCTCCGACGTCCGGAAGGTGCTCGCCAACCGCGAGAAGATGATCAAGGACCTGCGCGCCCGACTGGCCGCCCTGGAGACGGCCGCCGCACCGGTCGCGCGCCGCATCGCCCGCGCCGGACGCCGGGCCGCGCGCCGTGCCGGGCCGCCCGCGAAGAAGGCCATATCCCGGGCGCAGAGGGCGGCGCGCCAGGCGCAGGGCCGCTACATGGCCGCCATTCGCCGGCTCTCCACGGACGCGCGCACGAAGATCAAGGCCGTCCGCATGCAATCCGGTGTCGCGGCAGCGATCAAGGCGGCCAAGAAGATGGCGGCGTGAGAGACGACCGCCCCATGCTCCGATTCGACGCCGGAGCTGCCGATCGACGATGAGCTACGAAGGCGAGGAGCGGCGGTTCGCGCGCTGGTTTTGCGCGGGCTGCCGCTCCCCGCGCTTTTCGCCGATCCCGAAGGACGGCCGCCTGAAGTGCACGATCTGCTACCACTCCATCGCATTCGATCCGCGCAAGCACGCGCGCCGCGATCCGGTCAACCGGGGCAGGCGCCCGGAGGAGATCCCGCCGGAGGTGTGAAATGACACGGACACCCGAAGACGTCGCGAAGCTCTTCGCCTACACGCGCTGGGCCACCGGCTTGACACTCGAGGCTGTCTCGGAACTGACCGCCGAAGAGTTCGGCCGCGGCATCGGTGGCAGCTTCGGCTCCGTGCAGGCGACGCTCGCGCACCTCTGCGGGGCCGACTGGGTATGGCTCGAGCGCTGGCACGGGCGTTCGCCGCGGTCACTGCCGCCGTCGCAGGAAACCCCGACCTTCGAGGCACTGCGCGAGAAGTGGCTGGAAGTGCAGGAGGGTCAGCGGGAATTCGTCGAGACGCTGACCCCCGCGCGGATCGCGGAGCCCCTCACGTATGTGGCCTTCCGGGGCGACAGCTACACCTATCCCCTCGGCGAGGCGCTCGTTCACGTCACCAACCACGGCACGTACCATCGCGGCCAGGTCGTGACGCTCCTGCGGCAACTCGGCAGGACACCAACGTCCACGGACTACATGCGATACCTCGCCACGCTGGCGAAATGAAACGGGGCGCGAGGCCGGCAACGGCTCCCGCGCCCCTGGAATGGCCCGAATCAGAGAGAGAGCGTGCCCGTGCGAATCAGGTACGCCAGCTTCGCCCGCTGCTCCGGGTGGAGCAGGCCGTGGAGCCCGGTCAGCGCGGCCACGACGGCGCCACGCAGGCGCTCGGCACTCTGAAGCCGCAGATCCGCGCCCGCGTTGGCCTTCGCCCCGTCGAACACATCACCCGCGATCGCATCGGCGAATGCCGATAGCGCGCGGCGGTGGTCCACCGCAGCCTGCGCGCGCTCGGTCTTGATCTCGTCGAGAATCTTCGCGAGCTCGGCGACCTGGGCCTCCTCGAGCTCGAGCCTGTAGGCGAGAAAGCGCAGCGGCCGCCTCACGCCGAAGTGCCCGCCCCCGTAGCCTCCCTGGCCCGGATCGTCATCGCCAGCCATTTCGTACTCTTCGCGGTGGCGCCAGCGCCCGGGCCCCCAGGCGCCTGCGTCCGCGGCGGCGCGGCCTTCGCCGCAACGGCCAGCCTTCCAGCGCGGAATGAATCCTGGATACATGAACCCTCCTCTCGCCGGGGCAATCGCTCCCGGCGGATGCAAGACGCGTGGGCAACATGCCTCACGCGCCGAAAAGACTACGCGGTTCCCGCGCCAGCAGATGCAAGGCGCCTGTCCCTTGTGTCAGGGGTCACACGGCCCGGCGGCTGCAAGCGGCTACACTGCTTGCACTTAGGAGTACAAATGCAACGATTCGTCTGCGCCCTCTCCGTGGCGCTTGTGCTTTCTGCGACCCGCCTCTTCGCGGTGGCGCCTGTCTATACCAACAACTTCCTGGCCGTCACGCTCGACGGCGTCCGGCTGGGGACGGATCTCGACGCCTCGAACCTCTCGCTCTTTCCGAGCGTCGTGTACGACAGCGGGACCGGCGTCTACCACATGTGGGTCATCGCCGGCGCCACGCAGACCGTCGAAGACATCAAGCACGCAACGTCGACCGACGGCGTCCACTTCGTCTCGACGGGGTACCTCTCCTTCCTGGGCGGGAATCCGTTTCCGATCTATGGCGCTCCGACGGAGCCGCCGCTCGTCTTTCCCCGCGCCGCGAAGCTGAGCTCGGACTGGAAGCTCCTCCTCTGGACGCACAACGATCCGTCCGGGGCCACCGGCGACTACAACTACAACGAGAGCGTCAACGACATCGGCGCTGATCCCGCAACGCTCGTCGTCGCCCATCAGGGCCCCGTCTATCCGACCAACGGCACCGGCACGTTCGGACAGACGACGGGCCCCTTCGGCATGGTCGGCGGCAAGCTCTATGTCGCCGACGACCGACCCGGCGGAATCTCGAAGTGGGACTACAACGACACGACGCCTCCGAGCGTCGACCCGCCGGCCGACCACGACCAGGACCTCATTACGGGCACGGGCTACGTGTACTTCCTGACCAACCCGGGCAATCCGCTCGCGGTGTACGTCCACAACATCGGCCGCGTCCTCGACCAGGGTGACGGGACGCTCGGTGTGTACTACTCGTTGCGCTACCCCGACGGCTCGCGGGTCAACAAGCAGATCTACTACGCGCAGTCCGGCGACGACGGCCAGAGCTGGTCCACGCCGGTTGGCATCTTCTCCAACGGCGACGCCGTCCGGGTCGACGGGGCGCCCAACCAGTTCGAATTCTCGCACCCGGAGGTCACGCTCGTGGGCGCGCGCCGCATCCTCTACTTCTCGACGAAGGCCGCGGACGGCCAGTTCGTCGTCGCGACGAGCGCCGGGCAGCCGCCCTCTCCCGGAAGCTGGTCCGGCATCTATGGCAGCGGACAGGGCGCGGGTGAGAGCGGTCGGGCCGTGATTCGCACTGCCGGGGGCGGCTATGCCATCGCCGGAGACAGCGACGGGTTCGTCAACGGGGGCAACGGCGCGTTCTGGCTCCTGAAACTCGATGGCACGGGCGACGTCGAGTGGCAGAAGGCGTATGCCTACGCGGGCGGACCTTTTCACGTCCGGGCGCTTGCCGAAGCGGCGGACGGCGGCCTCGTCATGGCCGGCTCCGTCGGAAACGGATGCTCGGTTGCCTGGGTTCTGAAGGTCGACATCCTCGGCAACCTCGTCTGGTCGAATACCTATGCGACCAATGACGTCGGCCTCGGCGGCTGCGCCAACGCCGCCTACGGCATCGTGCGAACGTCGGACGACGGGTTCGCCTTCGCCGGAAGCGTGGCCGGGTATTTCGGCCTCACCAAGGTCGACGCCGGCGGAACGCTGCAGTGGATCCGCGCGTACGGGGGCGGATCGACGCTCGCCGACAGCCACGCGACCTCGATCGTCCAGACCCCCGATGGAGGGTACGCGCTCGCGGGCACCTGGATATCGGCCGGCGGTTCGAGCGCCTACCGCGTGCTGAAGACCGACTCCTCGGGCGCCATCGCGTGGGAGGAGACCTTCGGCGGAACGCTGAACGATTTCGCCAGTGGCATTGCCAATGGCGCCGGGGGTGGCCTCGTCGTCACGGGCGGCTCACAGACCGTCGGCGGCATGTGGACGATCCGGCTCGACGACGCCGGCAACGTGGCCTGGCAGAAGACGTACAAGATCGCGGGCGCGGAAGCGGCCGGCGGAATCGTTCCCTCCGCAACGGGCGGCTACGCGATTGCCGGAGCACAGGGAACCCCCTCGCGCGCGACGCTGCTCGAGCTCGACGCCTCCGGCGCCCCGTCGTGGGGCAAGAGCTTCGCCACCGTTCAGGCCTCGGCGTCCGCCTTCCACGCCCTCGTTCCGACCTTCGACGGCGGGTTCCTCGCCGCGGGCGAGGACAAACCCGGCGCGGACTCGCGCCTGCTCGCGATCAAGGTCGATGCAGGCGGCGGCTTCGTGGGCTGCCTCGACGAGGAGTACTCCCTCACCTTCACGTCGACCACGACCAGCGTGACGCCGGCCTCCCTCTCCGACAGCGCGGTGGATGAAGGCGCGAACACGACCGTTGCGGCCCGGGCGACGGTCCCCGCAGTCACGGACGCCCCCGAGCGCGTCGTCTGCGCGGGGACGCTGCCGGATGCCCTCTCTGCCGCCGCGCTCGCCGTCGACGCCGCGGCTTCCGGAGCCTCCGACGCCAACGGAGTGGCCGACCCGGGAGAGAAGTTCATCACGGCTCCGTCCTGGACGAACTTCGGGCTCGCCGCGACGTTTCTTTCCGGGCACGCATCGGAAAAGTCGGACTCGAATGGCCTCGCCACCACCGACCCGGATCTGGACGCCCATTACGGAACGATCGCCGCCGGGGCGACGGCAGACTGTCAGGACACGACCGGCGACTGCTACATGTTCCACTTCCAGAACATCCCGCGCCCCTCCCAGCACTGGGACACGTATTTCGACGAGACGCTCACGACGTCGGACCCGCATCACCGCTACGCGTACCGCTGGACGGTGCACGCGGGGCTCTCCTTCGACGACGTCCTGCCGTCCAACATGTTCTATCGGTTCATCGAGAACATCTTCCACAACGGCGTCACGTCCGGCTGCAGCCTCACGGGATATTGCCCGGACGCCGCCATCCCGCGCGAACAGATGGCGGTCTTTCTCCTCCGGTCGCGCTTCGGCAGCTCCTACGTTCCACCTCCGGCGGTCGGGCTCTTCGACGACGTGCCTGTGTCCTCTCCGTATGCTCGCTGGATCGAAGATCTCGCCAATCGTCAGGACACGTCGGGCTGTAGCGTGGTTCCGCCCCTCTTCTGCCCGGATCTGACCGTCTCCCGGGAGCAGATGTCCGTGCTCCTGCTGCGGACACTCATCGGGCCAACCTACACACCACCGCCGGCAGTCGGCCTTTTCGAGGATGTGCCGGCCAGTTCGGGCCTTGCCGCCTGGATCGAGGACCTCTACAACCGCGGAATCACCGCCGGTTGCAGCACGAGCCCGGCGCTCTACTGTCCCGGCGACCCCAACACGCGGGGACAGATGGCGGTCTTCCTCGTCGCGACGTTCGGCCTGCAGCTCTACGGGCCGTAGCGACCCGGAGCGAGGCGCTCCCGGAAAAAGGATGGCGGGTGGCCGAATCCACCCGCCCCCATCGCCTAGTTGAGTTCCTTGTCCTTGAAGTACTTCGTGCCGGCGAGATCCACGTTCGCCATCAGGCCCGTGCCGCTGATCTGGTAGATCGCCATCCCGTTGACGAAGCCGGTCTGGCCGCCGACGTTTTGCTGCCCTGCGGTGGCATTCGCGCTCCCCTGAGCCTCCCAGCCACTGTTCACGAAGCTGTTGAACGTCTTGCTGTCCTGGAAAAGGAAGACGACCTGGTACTTCTTGCCGCCGAAGGCGAGGCCGAAGCCGGCCGATCCCATGCTCATGTAGGTCCGCTTGTTGCCCTTCTTCTCGACCGCGACGCCCTTGCCGCCGCCGCCCGAGAAGAAGAAGCCGAGCTTGAGGTTGTCGAACGCCGCCCAGCCGTAAGCCTTCTCGTAGAGCTCCTTGGCGGCGGGATTCGATTTCAGGAGTTGATCGAGGGCGGCGCCCGCAGTGGCGTCGACCTGGCTGCGCTTGGCCTCGATCTTCTGGTTGTTCCACTCGGCCTCGGTCTTGTCCTGCGCAGCGAGCGACCCCGCCCCGAGGACCAACGCGACGACGCCGAGTGCAGCGACGTTCCTGGTAAGTTTCAACATGCATTTCCCTTCTTTATCCGCGCCGGGCCCATCCCCGCGCGAAGGGTGATTCTGTCAGAAAAGAGGCTTGTCAAGCCCCCGGACCTGCCACCTCCGCGAAACGAGTCTCTATACGGCCCGGGGGCGCCACCGGAAGCGAGCCAGGTCGATCGAGCCCCTCCCGTCGAAGCGAACGCCCTCGCGCTGAAGGCGCAGGCGCTGCACCACATCCATGCCGCCGCCGCGGCGTACGCTCACCTGCCCCCTCGCATTGACGACGCGGTGCCAGGGGATCCGGCTGCGATCGTCGAGGGCGGCGAGCGCATAACCCACCAGACGGGCCTGTCCCGCGAGACCCGCGAGCCGCGCGAGCTGGCCGTAGGTGGCCACCCGGCCCCGCGGGATACGGGCTGCCACTGCATGGATGCACGCGAAGCGGCCGAGCGTCTCGGCCGTCCCGACCCGGGACCGAGAGCTCGAGTTGCGCTCGTCCTGAGCGACGCGGTTCTTACAGCCTGGCCTTACTAGGGCCACTGCAGTCCGAGGGCAATGGACAGGAATACGGCCACCTGGCCGCGGGTGACCGGAGCGTCCGGACAATACAGGGGCGGATCCGCATTGCATCCCGACGTGATCCCGGCCGCTCGAAAAGCCTCGATGAGCTGGAAGAAGGGATGGTCGGTCGGCACGTCATCGAACGAGGCCACGGCCGGCGCGGGACTGACCTGGCGATGCCACAGGAGCCGAATCATCTTGACCCTCGTTCCCGAGGTGGGCACGGCCACGGCTACCCACCAATGGACCGCGTCAGGCAGCCCATCGGTGTTCGCATCGAAGGCCTCGGAGTACGTGATGTTCGTGGCCTGGGAAAGAACGCCGTCGCCGGGCACTCCGGAGCTCGAGAGATCGAACAACGAAGTTCCGCCAAACGGTGTGCCGCTGCCGTTGCTCGTTACGTAGTAGTAGCCGAGGAAACCGTGGAAGTTTTCTTTCGAATCGTTGTCGATGAAGTAGAAGTCAACCTGCGTGATCTTCGCTCCGTGGGGAATGCCGTGGAGATCGGCATACAGATAGGTGCCGCTGCTGCACCATCGGGATCCATTGGTCGTGTCCGAAGAGAACGAGGTGACGCTCTCGGTCGGGTGCAGGTCGAGATAGCCGATCACGGTCGAGGACGAGACCGCGACTCCGTACTCATTCGGCATGACTGGCCTCGAATGCGCCTCCTCTTCCGAAAACACCCTCACGATCGCGTCCCTACCCGGAGGGGGCGGCGCGCCAGCGAGCTCGGGCTTCGATGCGGCAGCCGCCTGGGCCCTTCCAGCCTCGGCCTGCAGAAGAAACGCCAGAAGACCGGCGAGAAAACCCCGAGACCTCGTCGATCGCCATGTCATGTTGCGCCTCCCCGGGGAGCGTGGGAGCTCCTTGTCTCGAAGCCAGTGTACGCCCTGAAGGCCGGAGCCCCGGACCAGGTGAGATATGCTGGGGGCCCGATCATCGCCGGAACCCCTACGGTTCCAACACGGGCTGGCAACCCTTAACTTGAAGGAGGAGTCATGCGGAAGAGTCTGCTCATGGTTTCCCTGGCGGCATGTTGCGCAATGGTTCTCGCGAGCTCCGTCGCCCTGGCCGGCGACAACTGGGTCGGCACGTGGAAGCTCGACTCCACGAAGTCCACGTACAGCCCGGGTCCGGCGCCCAAGAGCCAGACGGTGAAGTGGGAATTGACGCCAAAAGGAATCAAGTTCGTCGGGGATGGCGTCGCTGCCGACGGTAAGGCAACCCACAGCGAATACGTTTCCCACTTCGACGGAAAGGATATTCCCTACACCGGTAATCCGGACGCCGACATGGCTTCGCCCAACAAGGTCGACGACAACCACTACGTGAACACCTGGTGGAAGGCCGGGAAAGCGACGATCGTCGCGAAGGTCGCGGTCTCCGCAGATGGCAAGACCCTCACGGTCACGCAGGCAGGAACCAACGCCAAGGGTCAGGCGGTGAGCAACACGGCCGTCTACACCCGGCAGTAACGCGGTCCCGACCCGGCGGCTCCCTGCGAGTCACCGGGGAGTCACGGCACGAGAGCCCGCGCGACCCGCGGGCTCTTTCCTCTTTCGATCGGGGTTCAGAGCCCGAGCTCGGACAGGCCGGGATGGTCGTCCGGACGCCGGCCGAGCGGCCAGCGGTACTTGCGGTCGGATTCCGTGATCGGCAGATCGTTGATGCTCGCGACGCGCCGGCGCATGAGTCCGTGCTCGTCGAACTCCCAATTCTCGTTTCCATACGAGCGGAACCAGTTGCCCGAATCGTCGTGCCACTCGTACGCGAATCGCACCGCGATTCGATCGCCGGAGAACGTCCAGAGCTCCTTGATCAGCCTGTAGTCGAGCTCCTTCGCCCACTTGCGCCGCAGAAACTGGACGATCGCCTCGCGCCCCGCCAGAAACTCCGCTCGATTGCGCCACGAGCTGCCCGCGGTGTACGCAAGCGAGACGCGCTCCGGGTCCCGGGTGTTCCAGGCATCCTCCGCCAGGCGGACTTTCTTCATCGCCGATTCCAGCGTGAAGGGAGGCAATGGGGGGCGGTCCGCGGCGTCGGTCACTTCGCGCGGTGCAACTCTACACCCGGGGACGAGGGATCGATCCTCGCTGAGAGTCATCCACAGTATTTCGAATTCGAACGCGAGAACCGCGGTTCGTCCCAGGCTCTCGGCGCGCTGCCGTATAGTGAGGCCCTGAACCCCGATCACCGAACCCAGAGCACAGTAGCGCAAGAGCCGTTGCCTCCTTTGGCCAACTCCTTTTGGGATTCCGCCGAGAACGTCGAGCGCTTCGCGGCGCGGGAACCCGACGTGCGCTTGACGGGGCTCGTCCGCGAGTACCCGGATGCCTCGAAGATCCGGATTCTGGATCTCGGCTGCGCGGGGGGCCGAAATGCCGTGCTGCTCGCCGAGAAAGGATTTGACGTCGAGGCGCTCGACGCCTCGGCGGCCATGGTGGCCAAGACGCGCCAGCGCCTGGTCCCGATCCTAGGCGCCGCGGAGGCGGAAAGACGGGTGCGGCTCGGGCGCATGGACGATCTCTCCTCGGCTGCCGACGCGACCTTCGATCTCGTCGTCGCGCTCGGTCTCTACCACTGCGCACAGAGCCGCGCCGAGTGGGAACGCGCTTTGTCGGAGACCGCTCGCGTGCTCAAAACGGGGGCCCGGCTGCTCGTCTCCGTGTTCACTCCGGAGACGGACCTGACCGGCCGCGGAATCCGTGCCGTTGCCGGCGAACCCGACGTCTACGAGGGCTTCGATAGCGGCGGCCGCCACGTCCTCGTGGACGCATCGGGGCTCGACCGCGATATGGCGCGGTTCGGCCTCCTGCCTCTCGAGCCCACACGCACCGCGCGGCCAAAGGTCGAGACGGGGCGCCGCGTCTCCGCCAACGGGTTGTACCGGAAGACTGGCTGACGCCCGGCACTCCGTGCCGAGCTTCCGCTCGATCCTTTGATCGTCGGCTGCCCCTTACTTAGCGCCAGTCCGACCCAATCGTGATCTTGAATCCGTCGGGATCGGTCAGGGAGAAGTCGCGGGTTCCCCACGGCTGGTCCCGGGGTGGCTGGTCGAGTTTGCCGCCCCGCTCGGTGATCTTCCGCGCGAGGCCGTCGACATCCTGCTTCGTCGTGCAGTACAGCCGGAAGCCTTGTCCCTTCTTCCGATCGCGTCCCTTCTTCCAATCGTCCTGTCCGATCATGAAGGTGACGCCGCCGGCCTGAAGCGAGACTCCAGTCAGCTTGCCTTCCTGCTCCCAGCGCTCCTCGACGACAAACCCCAGAACGTCGCGGTACCAGGCCACGCTCTTCTCGAGATCATTCACCGTGAAGCCCGGCGATGCCGAGATCATCTTCAGGGATTCTGCTTTCGCGCGAGGCTTTGCCTTCTTCGGTGCTTTGCTTCTCGCGGGAGCTCTTTTCGCGGTCTTCTTCGCTGCCATTTCCGTACCTCCAAGTTGGGGACAGCCTATGACCTGGACTCTGTCCCGGTCAAACGCGTCAGCGACTCGCACCCTGAGCCCCAAGTGTTGCAAATGGTACCGGCGGTGGCCGACGGGAAGCGCTTCGTGTGATGTAAACGCACCACTCCGCCGTGCGCTGGCTACACGACACTGAATGCCAATGGCGGATCCGATTCTGACCCCGAGTCCAGCTCGACCGGCGTTTGCCAGGCTGACGCCCGCAGAGTGTGAAACGCTGCACTGCGCGAGCCTCGAGATTCTCGAGCGTACGGGGGTTCGGCTCTTCGAACCGGAGGCGGTCGAGCTCGTACGGCGCGCGGGCGCGGCGGTGTCCGAGGGCAATCGGGTCCGCATTCCTGCGCGACTGGTCGAGCAGGCGTTCGCGACGGCTCCGCGACGCGTCGTTCTTCACGACCGCTTCGGCCGCCCGGTCCTGCCGCTCGAGGCTGCCCGGACCTATTTCGGGCCCGGCTCGGATTGCCTGAACATCGTCGACCATCGAACCGGCGAGCGGCGCCGGGCCTGCCTCCAGGATGTACGGGACGCTGTCCGCCTCTGCGACGCGCTCGAGCACATCCACTTCGTCATGTCCATGTTCCTTCCATCGGACGTCCAACCCGACCTGGCCGATCGACTCCAGTTCGAGGCAATGCTCCAGAACACGTCGAAGCCCCTCGTCTTCGTCACCTACGAGATGTCCGGGTGCGCCGACGTCATCGAGATGGCCGAGGCGGTCGCCGGCGGGGCCGACGCGCTCCGCGAGCGGCCGTTCGCGGCTTGCTACATCAACGTCACGACGGGCCTGATCCATAACGCCGACGCCCTGCAGAAGCTTCTCTTTCTGGCCGAGAAAGGCCTGCCTGCGCTCTACATCCCGGTCGTGTCGGGGGGAACGAGCGGGCCGATGACGATGGCGGGAGGCCTCGCTCTCTCCAACGCCGGCGCGCTGGCCGGCCTCGTGCTCTCGCAGTTGAAGCGTCCCGGAGCGCCATTTGTCATGCCGGGGTTCGGCGGGGATGCGCTCGATATGCGGACCATGGTCGATCCGTACTGTGCCCCCGAGCCCCGCGGGATGGCCGAAGCGCTCGGTCACTTCTACGACCTGCCCCTCTTCTGCCTCGGCGGCAGCAGCGAGTCGAAGCAGGTGGACGCGCAGGCCGGCATCGAGGCCGCCTTGAGCATGCTGATTGGAGCGATGGCGGGCGGCCACCTCTTCCACGACCTCGGCTACCTCGAGTCGGGGCTGTCGGGCTCGCTCGCGCAGCTGGCGATCTGCAACGAGATTGCCAGCTGGATCTCGAGCTTCCAGCAGCCGGTCGAGATCAACGCCGAGACACTCGCCCTGGACCTGATCGATCAGGCGGGACCGGACGGCCAGTTTCTGAAGCTCCCGCACACCCGGCGCCACATGAGAGAGCGCTGGTATCCGACGATCTTCGACCGCGACAACCACTCCGGCTGGCTCGCGCGGGGCGGAAAGGCGCTACCGGAGCGGGCCGCCGACCAGGTGGCGCGCCTTCTCGACACCCATCGGCCGCAGCCTCTCGACGAGGCCACCGCCCGGGCGGTGGCTGGCGTCGTCGAACGCGCCGCCGCGCGAACAGCGTCCGGGGCTGCGCGAGGAGGGACCCATGCATGACGAACTTCTCGCCGCAATGCGCCGCAGCATCCTCGAGGGAGATCCCGATCGGGCCGCCGAGCTCGCGACCCAGGCGCTTGGAGCTTCGCTTGCTCCGCTCGAGGCCATCCAGCGGGGATTCGTTCCGGGCCTGAACGAGGTTGGAGAGGGGTTCGGGCGAGGCGAGCTCTTTCTGCCCGATCTCGTGATGGCGGGCGAGGCGATGAAAGCGGCGACTGCGGTCCTCGAGCCGGCGCTGCAGCGAGGGGGCGTACAGCGGGAGATCCTGGGCAGGGTCGTGCTCGGCACCGTCCAGGGCGACATCCACGAGATCGGAAAGACCCTCGTCTCGACCATGCTCTCGGCGGCCGGATTCGAGGTCCACGACATCGGTGTGGACGTGCCGTTCGAGACCTTCGCCCTACGCGCGCGCGAGCTCGGCGCCGACATCGTGGGCGTTTCGGCCCTGCTGACGACGACCATGACGGGTCAGCGGCACGTCGTCGAGGCGCTCGACCGCCACGGCCTGCGTCCCCGGGTAAGAGTCATCGTGGGCGGGGCTCCTGTGACCCGCAGCTGGGCCGAGGAGATTGGCGCGGACGGCTATGCGGAGGACGCGGTGGCTGCGGTGGCGCTCGCGAAGGCGCTCGTCAGCCACGAATAGGAGACGAGACCCGATGCGCCCGCGACTGTCGCTGCTCGACCCGCCCCTTCTCGAGCGGATCCTCGAAGAGGCGTTCGTGCTGCTCATGCGTCCGGGCGTGCAGGTTCATGGCGCCGCTGCCGCCGAGCTCCTCGCGTCAGCGGGAGCGGCCATCGACGCGGGCGTGGCGCACATTCCCGAGACACTCGCACGCCGCGCCCTCGCATCCGCGCCCTCGGAGTTCTTCCTCTACGATCGCAGCGGCCGAGCCTGCGTCAGCTACGGCGGGGACTCCGTGCACTTCGACCCGGGGTCGTCCTGCGTTCATGTCCTCGACCCGGAGACGGGGGAGCACCGAGAGTCGTTGTCGGCCGACCTCGTCCGCCTGGTCCAGGTCGCGGAAATGCTTCCCGAGTACGCGGCGCAGTCCACGGCCGTGGTCTGCAGCGACGTGCCGAAGGACATCGGCGACCTCTACCGCCTCTTCCTCGTGTTGCTCTACTCCGACAAGCCGATCGTCACCGGCGCCTTCACTTCAAGCGCGGTCGGTTCCATGGTGGACCTTCTGGCGGCCGACGCCGGAGGACGCATGGCCTTGCTGCAAGAGCCTCGTGCCATCTTCGACGTCTGCCCGTCGCCACCCCTCAACTGGTCCGCGTTCGCGGCGGACAGCCTCGTGGAACTCGCGCGCGCGGGAGTGCCTGCCGAAATCGTCTCTGTTCCGCTGGCCGGAGCCGCGGCTCCCGTGACTCTCGCCGGCGCGGCCGTACAGCACGCGGCCGAGTGCATCGCGGGAATCACCATCTCCCAGCTCGCCAGACCCGGTGCACCGGTCGTCTGGGGCGGGGCGCCGTCGATCTTCGACATGCGCACCGGGACGACGCCCATGGGAGCCATCGAAACCGTGATGATCGACCTGGCATGCGCCGAGGTGGGCAAGAGCCTCGGCCTGCCGACCCACGCCTACCTCGGCGGCAGCGACGCCAAGTGCGCCGACGCGCAGTCCGGCATGGAGAGCGCCGCCGCGATCCTGCTTGGCGCTCTGGGCGGCATCAACATGATCTCGGGTGCCGGGATGCTGGACTTCCTCGGCTGTCAGAGCGCCGAGAAGCTGGTGCTCGATGCCGAGGCGATCGCATCGGCGCGTCGGCTCCTCGACGGCATCCAGGGCCGCACCGATTCCCTCGCGGTCGGCATGTTCGAGCGCATCGGCCTCGCGGGCGAGTTCCTGAAACTGGCGGACACGCGCAGGCTCTTTCGGCTCGAGCAACATCTTCCGTCGGCCGCGATCGACCGTGGTTCGCTGCGAGCATGGGAGGAAGCCGGCAGACACGACGCCTTCGCCCGCGCCCGCACCCGCGTCGCGGATCTCGTCGCAGCGTATCGGCGGCCCTCGCTCGACCCCGTCGCAAGATGCCGGATCTTCGACGTCGTGGAGCCGCTCGCCGCGAAGGCCGGCCTGGTCGGACTGCCGGGAACATGACGGCCTTCCCCGGGATCCAGGCGTGGCTCGAAGGGCTGGACGCCGACGGCGTAATCCAGGCTCAGGGTGCCGATCCGGAGCAGGTCTGCGCCCGCAGCCCGCGGCTCGTCGCCATCGCGGAACGGGCCTTGAAAGACGGGGTCGAGTTGCTCGAACCGCGCCTGACCCATCGCTTCCTCGGCATCCGTCTCCGGGAGCCCGGGCGCCTCGTCCTCGAGGACGGCTCTGCGCTGACGGGGCCTCTGGTCACCAGGCTTCTCTGCGGCGCCAGCTCGGTGGCGGTCTTTGTCGCGACGATCGGCCCGCGCCTGGAAAGCCGCGTTTCGAGGATGCTCGGTCTGGACCTTCCCTATGCCCTCGCCCTCGACGGGCTCGGGTCGTGCGCCGTCCAGACGCTGTCGCTCTCGGCCCGAGACCTCGTCCGCGACCTCGGCCGTCGAGAAGGGCTGCGCGCGACGCCCGCCGTCAGCCCGGGGATGGAAGGCTGGCCGCTCGAGGCGGGCCAGCGGGAGATCTTCGGGCTGATCGACCCCGCCCGATCTGGCGTTCGCCTGAGCTCGGGCTGGATGCTTCCGCGAAAGTCAGTTTCCATGCTGTTTGGAATCGGGGCCGGGGTCCGCGAGGACGGTGAGACCTGCGACGCCTGCACCGCGCGCGATTCCTGCCGGAATCGGAAGCGTCATGGAACGGCCGGATAGCAGCCCTCCCTGCAGCCCTCCCTGCAGCCCTCCCTGCAGCCCTCCCTGCAGCCCTCCCTGCAGCCCTCCCTGCAGCCCTCCCTGCAGCCCTCCCTGCCCCCACGGACTCGTGGTCGTGGACCTCGAGCCCACCGGGCGCCGTGCCGAAGTCCCGCCGGGGACGACGATCCTCGCCGCGGCGCAATCGGTCGGGGTGGAGCTCCAGGCGATCTGCGGCGGCGTGGGGACATGCGGTGGCTGCCGGATGCGCCTGGCCTACGGCGTCCTCTGCGATCCCACGCCTGAAGAGCTCCGGGAGCTTTCCGCGGACGAGATCCGTGCCGGCCTGCGCATGGCCTGCCAGGCGACGGCCCTCGAGAACGTCCGCGTGGACATTCCGCCCGAGTCCCTCACCGCAGGCCAGCGCGTGCAACTCGAGGGCGGAGCCGAGCCTGCGACAGAGCCCTCGCGGCTCTCGCGCCTGGGGCTGGCGGTCGACATCGGCACGACCACGCTCGCCGTCTATCTCCTGGACCTGGAGAGCGGCCGAACGATCGCTCGCGCCGGGGCGATGAACCCGCAGATCGCCTACGGCGAAGACCTCATCAGCCGGATCGCCTACACAAACCGGAACCCCGCGGGAGGGCGGGCCCTTCGGGAGAAGCTCGCGGAGCGGTTGAACCAGCTGATCGGGGAGACGTGCGCGCAGGTCGGCGCTTCCCGGGACCGGATCCTCGAGGTCGTCGCGGTCGGAAACACTGTGATGCACCATCTCTTCGCAGGGCTGTCCGTGCGCACGCTCGGCGCTGCGCCCTACCGCCCTCTCACGACCGACGCCCTCGATCTGTCCGCCCGCGATGCCGGGCTCGACCTTCCGGCGGGAACGCACGTCTTCGTTCCGTCGAACATCGCCGGCTACGTCGGCGCCGACCACGTCGCTGCGCTGCTGTCTACCGGTATCGGAGAGACATGCAGCACGGCGCTCGTCCTCGACATCGGCACCAACACCGAGATCAGCCTCACCCGTGGCGAGCGGCTTCTCTCGTGCTCGTCCCCGTCGGGGCCGGCCTTCGAAGGCGCGCACATCAGCGCCGGGATGCGAGCCGCGCCCGGGGCCATCGAGCGCGTGCGTATCTGCGGTAGCGCGGTCTCGACCTACACGATCGGGCGTCTGCCACCCATCGGAATCTGCGGCTCGGGGATCCTCGACGCGCTCGCCGAGATGCTCGCTGCGGGCGCGATCGACCGGCGGGGCAACTTCCGCGAGGAGTCTCCGGGCGTCCGCACCGTCGGGGGGCAGACCGAGTTCCTCCTGGTTCCGGCTGAGGAGACTGGTCACCTCCGCGACATCACGGTCACCCGCGGCGACATCAACGAGATCCAGCTCGCGAAGGCGGCGATCCGCGCCGGAATTGACGTCCTCTTCCAGGAGGCGGAATGTGAGCCGGGTGAGCTCGAGAAGATCGTCGTGGCCGGTGCCTTCGGCTCCTATCTCGATCTGTCGAGCGCCATCCGGGCGGGCTTGCTGCCCAGGGTTCCCTTCGATCGCTTCAGCCAGGTCGGCAACGCTGCCGGCGCGGGAGCAAGGCAGATGCTTTTCTCGGCGCAGCGTCGCCGCGCCGCGCAGGCGATCGCTCGCCGTGTCGAGTACCTCGAGCTCGCGACGCACCCGGCGTTTCACCGCGCGTTCGTCACCGCCATGGGCTTCGACGTCCGCTGACGCAGCGGCGATCCTGCCGCCACGCCGAGGTGGCGCGAGATCTCGTGGCGGTACTACTTCCCGCCGATGACCAGCTTCTGGAACGTCGGGTTTGATGCGACTGCATCTGGCCCCCTCTCTCGCGATCGGGCAACCTTCGCAAACGGGGGTCGTTACGACAAGGCGATTCCAGTGCGCGCTCGCGGCCGTCGGCGTGGCACTGCTCGCGGGCGCTACCGCGGGCGGGCAGACCGCAGGAACACCACAGGCGGTTCCCCGCCCAGGCCGGTTTGAAGCGACGATCCTCGCCGGGTACCGTATGGAGGGCAGTCTCACGGCGCCGGCCGCACCGGGCACGCCGATCCTCGATTTCGGCAACGCTGCGACCTTTGGACTCGCGCTCGACTGGCAGGTAGACCGGTACGGAGACCTCGAGATCCAATACGGGTACACGAACTCGCCGGCGACGGCCACGGCCTCGAGCCCGGACGCCGCGCGCAGCAGGTACGACATCGGCATCCATGACGTCACCTTCGGGATTCTGGCCAACTTCGTGCCGGCCGGCCGGCGGGTGCGCCCGTATTTCGGTCTCGCCTTGGGGTTCGTCGTCCTCGTCCCTTCGAACGAGCTTCCATCGACGACGAAGCTCACCTTCAGCCTCGCAGGCGGGGTGCGCGCGTATTTCTCGGAGCACTTCGGCGCGCGCCTGGAGATCCGCTGGGCGCCGGCCTACCTTTTCTCGACGGGCCCGGGCACGTGCGACTGGCTGCCGTTGCCCCCTTACTATTGCGTTTCCAACGACACGAGCCACGTCATTGAACAGACGGACTTCCGCCTCGGCGCGATCTTTCGCTTTTGAGTGATTCCTGCCCGCGCGGAAGCGGCGCGTCATCTCCGCGCCGCCCCGTAAGGCGGGGTTCTCACCTTCCGCCAGCGCCGTCGTCCAGGATTCCGAGCTATTGAGGCGTCAGGGCTGCCTCGAGGCGTTCAAAGCCTCGAGTCACCTCGTTCTGGATGTCTTCGACCGGGATGCCGAGCGCCTTGGCGACGCCCTCGCCGTAGGCCGGATCGGCCTTCATGCAGTTGCCGATGTGGCGGATCTTGATCTCCTTCGGCGCATCGCCCATCGCGCGGGCGGTGTTCTCGAAAAGCACCTGCTTCTGGGCCGCGGTCATCAGCCGGAACAGCTTCCCGGGCTGCGAGTAGTAGTCGTCGTCCTCGCGGTGGTTCCAGTGGTCGGCCGCTCCCTCGAGCGAGAGCGGCGGCTCGGCAAACTGCGGTTGCTGCTGCCACTCGCCGTAGCTGTTCGGCTCGTAGCCGAGCGTGCCGCCGTAGTTGCCGTCGACCCGCATCGGCGCCGTCGCGGTGGTAGCTGTGGACCGGGCAGCGCGGCGCGTTGACCGGGATCTGGTCGTGGTTCACGCCGAGCCGGTAGCGCTGCGCGTCGCCGTAGGAGAACAGGCGTCCCTGCAGCATCTTGTCCGGCGAGAAGCCGATGCCGGGAACGACGTTGGCCGGGTTGAAGGCCGCCTGCTCGACCTCGGCGAAGTAGTTCTCCGGGTTCCTGTTGAGCTCCATGACGCCGACCTCGATGAGCGGATAGTCCTTGTGGAACCAGACCTTGGTCAGGTCGAACGGGTTGTACGGGCACTTGGCCGCGTCCTTCTCGGGCATCACCTGGATGAACAGCTTCCAGCGCGGGAAGTCGCCCTTCTCGATGCTCTCGTAGAGATCGCGCTGGTGGCTCTCGCGGTCCTTGCCGACGAGCGCCTCGGCCTCGGCGTCGGTCAGGTTCTTGATGCCCTGCTGGCAGCGCAGGTGGAACTTGACCCAGAAGCGCTCGTTCTTCGCGTTGATGAAGCTGAACGTGTGGCTGCCGAAGCCGTGCATGTGGCGGTAGCTCGCCGGGATGCCGCGGTCGCTCATCGTGATGGTGATCTGGTGCAGCGCCTCGGGCAGCGAGGTCCAGAAGTCCCAGTTGTTCCTGGCGCTGCGCAGGTTGGTGCGCGGGTCGCGCTTGACCGCGTGGTTGAGGTCCGGGAACTTGAGCGGATCGCGCAGGAAGAAGACCGGCGTGTTGTTGCCGACCAGGTCCCAGTTGCCTTCCTCGGTGTAGAACTTGATCGCGAAGCCGCGGATGTCGCGCTCGGCGTCGGCCGCGCCGCGCTCGCCGGCCACGGTCGAGAAGCGCACGAAGAGGTCGGTCTTCTTGCCGACGGCGGAGAAGATCTTCGCCTTGGTGTACTTGGTGATGTCGTGGGTGACCGTGAAGGTGCCGTAGGCGCCCGAGCCCTTGGCGTGCATGCGGCGCTCGGGGATCACCTCACGGTCGAAGTGGGCGAGCTTCTCCAGGAACCAGACGTCCTGCAGCAGCATCGGGCCGCGACGGCCCGCCGTCATGACGTTCTGGTTGTCGGGGACCGGTGCACCACCGGCGGTGGTCAGTTTCTTCTTGTCGCTCATGGGACCTCCTGGGCCGGTTCCATCTACTCATGAGCGAGCGATCCATACGAGATTCAACTGCATCAGCGTGCGCGACCCGTACGCGAGCGAGGTCGGTGCCGGAGGCTTCGCAGCGGCAGAGGCGGCTCTCCCCACAGAGCTTCGCTGTTGGCGAGCGAATTGCACCTTCCCCGCGGCCGGCCGGTTCCGAGCGCTCACGGCTTCTCTTGGAGAGAACAGTACGTACCCGCACGAATATCGCTGTATTCGTCCTTCAGGATGCGCGGGATGTGGGGGTAAAGAAAGTCACCGTGCTGCTTGAGTTCCGCAAGCACTTGGTCGATCGGCCAGCCCTGGTCCCGGATTCGATAGAGGCCAACGAGAAACCCGGTGCGGTCCCGCCCCGCTTGACAGTGCAGGTAAATAGGCCGCGCCGCCGGGTCGTTGAGAACGGCGTAGGCCTTTCGGATTGCGTCGCATGAGCTCGGGTCACCGATCGTCGAGGCGCCGAACGGAACCGTATACAGGACGATGCCGTACTGGGCGCATTTCTCCGCTTCGCTGGAATCGTCATCCTCGTTGAGCTTCAGAATGGCCCTGATGTGCAGGTCGCGCTTCAGGACGCCGTACTCCGTGCCGCGGGGCTGAGCACCCCGGTAAATCTGCTCGGGAACGACCACGCCGAGGTTGCGCGGAAAATCGGATCTGTAGACGAGAGGTGCACATGCCACCGAAAGCGAACTGACCAGAGCCAGAATTCTCCCGGTCTTCCGCGTCACCCTTCGACCTCGCGATCCGGCCTGAGCCACGAGCGAAGAGCCCATTCTCTGGCGACATCTGCTCGACACGTGGTCGAGACGTCGACGAGCCTCAGCCTTGTTGCCCGAGCCCGCATTCTGGCGGGCACGTCATGTCCCCGAAAATCCGCCCATCTCACGACGCCGCGAGCCCCGTCTGCCGTTCGGCAAGGCCCCACAGGCGGGCCGCGTCAGCGTCGTTCGATCCGGCGGGCGAGGGTTCCTTCTCGCGAAACCGATTGAAGTAGCGGCCAGTCACCTTGCCGAGAGCAGGGTCGGAGGCGAGACGCGTCACCGGTCTCGCGCCCCGCGCCGCTGATGGCACCCCACCTCCGGCCAACCATAAGACGCCGAGGATCAGCGCGCGCAAGGGCTGCGGCACGTCGCGCCAGATGCGAGTGGCGATCGCGCCCGGATGGAGTGCATTGACCGTGACTGCCGGCTCCCGTCGGGCGAGCTCGCGAGTGAAGAGGATCTGGGCGAGCTTGGAGTTGGCGTAGGCCCGGTATCCGCCGTAACCGCGGTCGAGCTCGAGGTCGTCCCAGTCGATGCGCCCGGTGAGATGGGCGTCCGAGCTGACGTTGACGACCCGGGGCTTGGAGCTGCGCTTCAGGACGGGCAAGAGTAGGCGTGTGAGGAGAAAGCCACCAAGGAAGTTAGTCTGCCAGGTCAGCTCGTGGCCGTCGGCCGTGACACGTCGGGCCCGGACGGCAGTGCCGGCATTGTTGACGAGAACGTCCAGCGTCGAGTGGGAGGCGGCGAACCGCGCCGCGGCCTCGCGCACCGATGCGAAGGAGGCAAGGTCGAGGGGCAACACCTCCGCAGCGCCGCCCTCGCGCGCGATCCCGGAAGCAACCTCGGTGCCGCGAACGGGGTCACGGACGCCCAGCACGACCTTCGCGCCCAGCCGCGCGAGCTGCCGCGCCGTCTCGAGCCCGATTCCGCTCGTCGCACCCGTCACGAGGACCTCGCGGCCAGCCAAGGGTTTCGAAGCGTCCATCCATCCGAATCCTACAGAATCGCGGCACCCCGCTCCCCACATAGTTCCCAGTTGGAACCTTTTCGGGGGCTGGCTCCGGGAGATAGCGGGGCTTCGGGCCGCTCCGGGACGCCGGACTACTTCGCGCCGGCGACGAGCTTCTGGAACCTCGGGTTCCGAACGCTCACGCAGGACAGCGAGTTCGCGTCACGCAGAGGCCGCTTACGAACGCGCGAGCGTCGCGCTCATCGATATCCGACCCTCGCTGATCTAGAGTCCTCGAGGGAGCGGTAGTGACCCCCGCGGCGCCCGTCGATCGTGCTGGCCAAGAGCCGTCGAGAGCAGTTGAACGTTTCGATGGAAGGTGTTGGCTCCCGATTCGCGACCGCGATCCCGGCCTTCGGCACCCGGTCGGAGACGGCGAGCCTGAGCAAGAGTCTCTCTAGTCCGGCGTATGATTTGCAGAGAGCGGCCAAGAGCACTGGCCACCAACGGGCTACCATCTGCATGATCACAACCGCCTACAAACCGCGAAAGAAGTTCATGGAGCTGGCCGTCTCGGAGGCGAAACGCGCGCGTGACCGAGGCGACTATCCCATTGGCGCAGTCATCACACGCCTTACGGTCGGGGGCGAAGTGGTCATTGCCAGCGCCGGCAACCGCGTAAAAACCTCCGGATCAAGCATCAAACACGTAGAGCTAGAAACCCTCAAGTACGTGTCCAGCGGCTATGGCCGCTACCTGCCCGACTTCGTCCTCTACTCCACGCACGAACCCTGTGCCATGTGCGCCGGTGCCTGCGTGTGGTCCAGAATTGGCGCGGTGGTCTACGGCGTTTCCCAAGAGGACATTGCCGCGTATGGCCGCAAGCGTGGCACGGACGACTACAAGTGGCGAGCTTGCCTCATCCCTTGCCGACTCGTTTTCGAGAAGGGCAACCACTCAATTCCCGTCACCGGCGGCTTTCTCCGGCAAGAGTGTCACAAACTGTTCAGTTACAGGGCTCGTATCAGAAAAGCCTCGGCGCTACCGGGTCGTGAACGTCGCCGCTGACGCGCCGACCGGTTAGGCGACTCGCGGCCTTCAACACTCGAACCGGAGTCCTCGGCAAGACCGCCGCACGCCACACATCCGCTGAGTTCGTCGCCTTCCGGAGCGACATCGTCGTCAACCAGCCTCGAGGCGAGGCAAAGAAATCCACGTGATCGCCGACAACCTCTCGGCCCACAAGAAAACCGTGAAGTGGAAGTACTTCCGATCCCACCCGGCGGATTACTCCCACATCAGGCGTTACAGCCCACTAGCTCTTCGGGCCTGCCGCGGCCTTCGCTTTGGTCCGAACGAGCGCGTAGTTCACGTTCGGAACGCTGTTGAAGTCTGCCGCTCTCTGACAGAACTCTCCCGCCTTCGCCGTATCGCCCTTGCCGCCATAGGCCTGGCACAGCCGATACAGGTCCTGCGGGTTCTGCTGGTCGGCCTGCAAGAGCTCCGCGATGGCCCGGTCGTAGTCCCTCTGCGCCAACGCGATGGTGCCGTCGAGCTCGTGTGCGCTCCGGACCGTGGCCGGGTTCTTCGATGCTTCGGCGCCCTGCCGGAAGAGATCCGCCTCTTTCCGGGCTCCGGCGAAATCCTTCCGGGCGAGCGCGACGCGGGACATGTTGTAGCGGTAGACGAGTTTCTCGTTGTCCTTGACCTGCTGGGGCAGATCGGATTCCTGCACGAGCTTGAGCCCTGCGTCGTACTCCCTCTTCGCCGCGTCGGCCTCCCCGCCCTCGGCATAAAGGAGCCCCTTGAGGCGCCGGTCGAGCGCCATTTCGGGCACGTCCTTCGTCTTCTCGCCGAGCGCGTACTGCTCGTCCAGGTCCGAGAGGGCCCTGGACGTCTGCCCCCCGTCGACGTGGACGATCGTGCGCGCGAAGAGCGCCTGCCGTGTCTCGCCGGCCGACCGCGCGGACTTCAGGGATTCGGCCAGCTCCTTCTCGGCCTCACCTGGCCTGCCGGAGTAGAGCAGATCCATGGCGAGTCCCTGGTACGCGTTCAGGAAGTTCGGATCGATTTCGAGCGCCTTGCGGTACTGGACGATCGAGTCGTCGAAGCGGCCCATCTTCAGAAGGAGCTCGGCGTAGGAGTCGTACGGATTCGGGTCCTTGGGAAGGAGCTCGATGTATTTCTGGAACGCCTTCTCCGAGCTCGCGTAATCTCCGCTCTGCCGGTAGGCGTAGCCGAGCAGGTTGTAGGCGTTCGAGTAATCCGGGGCGAGCTCCGTGGCCTTCTTGTAGTGCTCGATCGCGGGAGCGTACTCCTGCTGCCCGAAGTAGTAGCCGGCGAGGTAGAAATGGGCCCTCTCGTCGTTGGGATAGGCGGCCACGAGCTGGTCCAAATAGTCCTTCTGCCTCGCCGGGTTGGCGGTCGCTCCGGCCTCCGTCGCGAGGATCAAGAGCTTCTCCCCGTTGGACGCCTTGTCGGCGAGCGCCACGGCCTTGTGCAGGTGATCGAAGAACTCCCCGCGGGTTGGCGCGGCGTTGGCGAGCGCGAGCTCGGCCCACGCGAAGTTCGGGTCGAGGGATGTCGCCTTCTGAAAGTGAGCCCGCGAGTCGGTGTCGAGGGACTTCTCGTACAGGTCGCGCCCCTGCAGGAACTCCGCCTTCGCTTCCGGCGAGGCGGTTGTCACTTGGATCTTCCCGCTGCCAGTCGGTGTTGGCGCATTTGCCCCGGCCACCGGGGCCGGGGCGGCGGCCTCCTTCTTCGCGCATCCGCCGGTCACCATCCCGGCGGCGACTCCCAGGATCCCGAGCAGAGTCAGAGATCGTCCGGATCGCATGCGTCCCCCCTTCGTGATCGTCGACCGCGGCGTGCCCCGCCCCTCCGGGCGCGGCAGACCGCGCCCCAGGAAGGAGGCTCTCGACGTGAACCATGGGCCTCCGTACGTTTTCCCGCCCGGAGAGTTGCGGGCTCTCGCACCGCGGGTCCCGCCACGACACGCCTCATCTCCGCGTCGATGGAGATGCGATACGGCCGAGCGGGCCACCTGGACATCCGAAGACCGATTCCCGCGGGACGAACTCCGGAATCCGGGAATCGCGTCCCACGGGACGCCCGCATCTCATCGCCGATACCACCGACATCGCCAATGCGATCAAGCGGGTGGACGTCCACGTACGTGGGGAAAAAGAGCGGGAGAATCGGGCAAACTGCGTAAACGCCAACGCGGACGATCACGGGCAAACGGGGCCGGAACCTACGGATTTTCTAGGAAAAGATTGGCTCCCCACATAGTTCCCAGTTGAACCTTTTCGGGGGCTGGCTGCGGGAATTGGCGGGGCTGCGGACAGCTCCGTGAGCGGGACTACTTCGCGCCGGCGACGAGCTTCTGGAACCTCGGACGAGAACTGAGCCGACGCCTCGCACCCGCCTCAGCGAACTCGCTTCAAAGCCTGCGAGGAGATCCAGATTCGCCACCTCTAATTCAACCGTTCGGATTCGCACGACAGCTCATCGTAGAAGGCCAACAGGAACTCCTTAACCGGGCTGCTGACTCTCGAAATCATAGGGTTGGCACAGGTCTTGATGGTACTCAAGGCCGAGCACGCCCCTCACGCCCTGACGGTAAACGGAGTGGAACAATGATGAATCAACGAAAGCCAGTTGGTCTTCTCGCCTCATCCGTCCTTGCTGCATTGCGCTGGAGTAGTCCGGCGCAATCGCAAGCCCTGAAGACTCTCTATCCCGAGATGGCGCCAGTCGAGCAGTACCGCATCGCAAACCGCGACGATGAAATCGCACTGGCACGCAGTGCCGCGCCGTCGTCAATCTCCGGGGACGCCGAGGTGCTCGTCCTCGGTCGCCACGGCTATGAGACTGCGGTAAAAGGCAAGAACGGCTTCGTCTGCTTCGTCGAACGCTCCTGGGCGGCCGGTTTCAACGATCCCGAGTTCTGGAATCCCAAGCTACGCGCGCCGAACTGCTTCAACCCGCCAGCCGCGCGTACCGAGCTGCCACAGTACCTCAAGCGCACCGAGTGGGTCCTGGCCGGCGCCACGAGACAGCAGCTGATCGAGAGAACGAAAGCCGCAATCGCCAGCCACGAATTCAAACCTCCCGAGGCGGGCGCCCTTTCCTTCATGCTGTCGAAGAGCGGCTACCTGAGCGACGATTCTGCGGGCCCATGGCTTCCCCATGTCATGTTTTTCCTCCCGCACGGCCAGGCCGGCAATTGGGGCGCGAGCAAGGAGGGCTCACCCGTCATCGGGCAAGATGGCAGCGCCATGGAGACAACGATCCTCTTCGTTCCCGTGCGTAGCTGGTCCGACGGCTCACCTGCCCCGCCGCCGCCCACGAAACACCTCATGTGACCACGCGTGTCCAGGGAGGTGCGACGGTAGATCATCGCCACGGATTCAGCACCGGCGCCTGCCGCTCCCGGTCCTTGCGCCCGATACGGCTTCGCCCATCCCGCCCGCGCCGAGTGGCGACAGAATCTCGTAGGGGCCGAGGCGAGTCCCGGTTGGGATTGTCCTCTGCGCGCGGAGTGAGCGGCGAGCTGTGTAGGACTCGTACGTACCGGAAATCCCCGACGCGAAGCCGGTGAGCCGCTTCGATCCACTTCTCAATCCCGCGGCTGGAGAATTTCAGCCGCCGTCCCTGCCGCACCGTGAACGGGTAATCGTCAGCCGTCTTGTAGAGCGTGCTGGGCGCCATTCCGAGCTTGACCGCGGCCTCGGGCACACCAAGGAGCCGATCGCCGCCTTCGGATGGCGGCGGCGCGGTGGCGGGCACATTCAGCCGCACCCAGAGCAGCCCCCTTAGCCGCTCGAGCTCGCCCCGGACGGCCGGGAGCTCCGTTGACGGAAGTGCCAAGGCGGCCTTGACATCGGCAACTTCGAAGGTGGGGCGAGCCGGCTCCACTCCGCTAGAATCGCTGGCCGCCATGCCGTGGATCCTCATCCCCGCGCTGTCTCTCGCCCTGCTCGTCGTCGCGGTCCTCGCGGGCGTAGGACCTTTTCTTGCGATCCTGTGCGCGGCCGGCCTCGTCGGAGCCGTCATGGCGGCAGTCCACCACGCCGAAGTCGTGGCGCACCGCGTGGGCGAGCCGTTCGGCACCCTGGTCCTCGCCGTGGCCGTGACCGTGATCGAGGCGTCTCTCATCCTGTCCATGATGTTCACAGGAGGCGAGAACGCAGCGGTCGTCCCGCGCGACACGATCTACGCGGCCGTCATGATCATCCTCAACGGCGTCGTGGGACTGTGCATCCTCGTGGGCGGTCTGACGCACCATGAGCAGACGTTCCGAGTCGAAGGATCGAGCGGCGGGCTCGCGGCGCTGATCGTCATGTCGGCGCTTTCGCTGGTGCTCCCGACCTTCACAACCACGACCTCGAGCGGCACCTACAGCACCACGCAGCTCGGGTTCGTGGCGGCGACCTCTGCCGCGCTGTGGGCCGTTTTCATCTTCGTTCAAACCGTCCGTCACCGGGACTACTTCCTCCCCGTCGCGGAAACATCCAACCCGGAAGCGCATGCGAGGCCGCCTGGCAACCGCCAAGCGGCCGCGAGCTTCGGACTGCTAGTCGCTTGCCTCGTGTCTGTCGTAGGACTTGCGAAGCTCCTCTCGCCGACGATCGAACGCCTGGTCCTCAAGGCCGGCGCTCCGAAGGCCGTCATTGGCATCGTGATCGCGATGCTGGTGCTGCTGCCGGAGACCGGGGCAGCGGTCAGGGCCGCCCGCGCGAACCGGCTTCAAACCAGCATGAACCTCGCGCTCGGCTCGGCTCTGGCTTCCATCGGTCTCACGATCCCCGTCGTAGCGCTGGCGTCCATCCTGTTCGGATTGCCAGTCCACCTCGGCCTGGAATCCAAGGACATCGTGATGCTCGCGGTCACGCTGCTCCTGAGCGCCGTCACCCTCGGCACCGGCCGTACCTACCTGATGCAGGGAGCCGTGCACCTCGTCCTCTTCGCGGCCTTTCTCTTTCTTGCGTTAGTACCCTGAGGGCCACGTTCCATGGAACCAGGGGCACGGAGCAGCCGCCGGTTCGGATCGTCGCGCTCTGCCTCTTCTTTGCGTCGGGTCCGAACCCAGATGTGCCGGGAGAACTTTGATTGCGACCTCGCGCCCGAGCCGCGTATCCTTGGCGCGGTACATCTCGCCCATCCCGCCCGCCCCGAGCGGCGACAGGATTTCGTAGGGGCCGAGACGGGTGCCGGCGGAGAGCGTTATCCGATGCGGCGAACTCTATACCCCGTCAATGCGGAGATTTGAGCGCGGAGACTAGTGGCTCCCCACATAGTTCCCAGTTGGAACCCTTTCGGGGGCTGGCTGCGGGAATTTTGGCGGGGTTGCGAGCCGCGTAGCTGGATTACTTCCCGCCCGCGACGAACTCCCGGCCGAGGCGCTCACCTCCTGATCGCGAGGCCGGTCACCTGCCAGAACTCGCTGAAACTGTTCCTGTTGACGCTGTAGGCCCAGAACCTGCCGTCCCGGGTTACGCCGACGCCGCCGATAAAGTAAGCACCGGCATCATCCGGGGGCACGAGCCTCTTCCATAGCTCCTTTCGCCCCGCCGCAAGATCGAGACGCTCGATATTCACAGGAACATCACCGGCGCGCGTGACGTACAAGAATCGCGCATCCGTCGACCATTGCAGGATTTACCCCAAGACCCTCGCCCGCCTCCTCCCCTGATCGCACGTCCTAGACTCCCTACCGCGTAAAGCCGGGGGTACTTACCGGGGGGCGGGGGCGGCGTGCGGGGCCATCCCGCCCGTATCCGATGCGGACGGGCGCGGCATGGCATCGAGTTAGAAACACGACAAAAGAGGCTCCTTTCGGAGCCTCAACAAGTGCACGAGCGCCTACGCGCCCGCCGTTCTCTTACGCTGTAGCGCGAGCGTAGGTTGACGCCGTCTCATACGTCTCGACCTTTGGTGTTCCCTCGATCACGCTGCCGAGCTTCGTCAGAACCTGCGGATACGTCCCCGTCTGATACGCCTCGGCGCTCTGCCGATTGTCCCAAAGGCTGATGCCGATCGCGTTCTTGGGGTTCACGAGCGTCACTTCCTCCAGAAAACCGCTCTGCTTCCGCAGCATCGGAACGACTTCCTTCTCGAAAAGAGTCGTGAAGTCCTTCTCTTTTCCCGCCTTGATCTGAAAATTGACGTTTCGTGCGAATTTCATGACGTCCTCCTATTCCAGTCAGCCAACATCCCTCAGAGTGAATCGGCTGTCATGACGCGACTGCATCATTTTGGAGCCGGAAAACCTCGCCTCTCTCGCACCCGGTTCCCGGAGGACAATGCGGCAGGCACTTCGTGTCATGGCGGGCTTGCTCTCAGGCAGGCGGGCGAGAGCCTCGACTCTCGACTGGTCGGCATGTCCGTTGGTGATACCGGCAGCGTGAAGCGCGCGCTAGGAGGCAACCGCGCAGCAGACTCCCGACGCCCACACCAACCACCATGCGGTCCTCATTAGACGGCCTCTGACTTCCCGGAAGTCCTGTCGGACGCCTCGACGCCCTACGCGGTAGGTTTCGCTAGCAGATTTCTGCGAATGCCCTGCGGTACCATCCCGTGATCCAGATGCTCGACCGCGAAGAGTCCGTCAGCATTGAGGACAGGAGATCACGATGCAAGTATGGAAACGTGCCCTCGCGGGAAGTCTCGGGGTGCTGGGTCTAGCGATGTTCGTTCAGGCGCAGACCGGGAATGACAGACCTGGGGTTGAGGCCAGATCGGTGCCGGCCGCTTCACAGCACCCGACTCGTCCAAGGCAACCAGATACCCTGACCACGACTGGCCTCAGCTATTACAACATTGATCCCAGCGAGCTTGTCCCTTACTCTGACTACGTACACTTTGTAAGAAACATATACGGTGGCAGCCTCTACTCGACGAACTTCGCCGACGAAGGCTTTAGCGCACCACTACATCTTCCGTCGGGAGCGATGCTTGTGACCATCGAGCTCGACTATTACGACAATTCGCCGACGGGCGAAGCCATGGCCACTCTTGTTGTCTCCGATTACGATGGCCTGAGCGTCATACAGCCGTACTCCAGCGACTGTACCGCAGAATTTGTCACGGCGTGCTCGGGCGTTCCCGACACGGACACATGGTCATACCGCATTTTCGACCTGACCGCGTTTGGCATCACGGTGGACAATTACTACAACAAGTATTCCATCAACGCGGGCACAACCACTACCGACGGGTCAACAGGGATTATCAGGATCTCGATTGGCTACAAGCTTCAGGTCAGCCCGGGCCCGGCGACAGCGACGTTCAGCGATGTGCCGACCAATCACCCCTTCTTCAAGTTCGTCGAAGCCCTGCACGCTGCTGGAATCACCAACGGCTACCCGGACGGCCGATTCGGGGTAAACGACTTCATCACTCGCGGGCAGATGGCCGTTTTTCTCTCCTCGGCGCTCGGCCTGAACTGGCCGTAGCGTTATGACTTACTTATGACTGCAACGCGCTGGCAGTCAACGAAGGGCGTATCGCCGTACTACCCGGTAGAGTGGTGCACATACGGGGTCCGGAAGCCCTAGTAAGTCCGTAAGCAAAAACCTTTTCGGGGGCTGGCCGCGAGAATTGGCGGGGCTCCGCGCCTTGCGGTAGGCCCGGCTACTTCCCGCCGTCGACGAGCTTTTGGAACCTCGGGTTCGTGCGCAGCGGGTCGAAGGCGGGGTCGATCTTGAGCCAGCCGGGCGAGAGATCGGAGGGGATCTTCAATAGCGGCTCGAGTCGATCGAGCGCTTTCTCCGGCTCGCCGACGAGGGTGTAGATCCGAACGAGCTCGAACTGAAAGTAGGGACCTTCTTCGGCATCTTTCGCGACCGGAGCGAGGCTGACGCCACGCTCTCCCTCCCGGATTGCCTCTTCCTTCCTGCCGAGGTACGCCAGTGCGAGGCCGAGAAAGACGTGCCGCTGCGCATCCTCGGGCGTGTTCCGGAGCTGCTCCTCGAGAGCCTGCCTCGCTTCCTCGGCATATCGATGAGTCCTCTGGATGTCTCCGTTCAGGGCCGCCGCCTGGGCGAGACAGAGTCCCCAGAGGCCTCGGTCTTCATCGAACGCGCTCGGCGTCAAACGCAGAAGAAGCGCTCGCTGTTCCACGTCGAGAACCCAAGCGGTCGCGCGCCAGACGGCCATCTCTGCGACAACGGCGGTCGGCGCCACTTCCGGCGGCGTCGCCTTCACGACCGCGCGGGCGCCCGCAAGATCGCCCTGGGCGAGGAACGTCATGGCCTTCAAATGAATCAGGTCGAGGTTGGACGGCGCAAAGCCGAGTCCCTGGCTTGCGACCTCGCGTGCTTCGGAATACCGCCGGAGACCCATGAGAGTGTGACCCAGCAGCATGTACACCGAAGCGCGGCGCGGGTCGAGACTTCTGGCCTGCTGCAAGTGCGCCAGAGCCTCGCTCCAGCGCCCGACCGCCCGCTCGGCGAGCGCCAGTTGGAAGAGCGCGTCCCAATTCCCGGGAGCAAGGCGCAACGCTTGCTCGAACTGCTCAACGGCACGGCTGTAATCGTGCTCGACTCTGAGTGCGTAGAGGCCGATCGCCAGATACTCCTCGGTGCTGTGCGGAGCAAGCGCGGAGACTCTTGCCGCCGCTTCGCGAGAGCGCTTCGCTGCGTCCGGAGTCGGCGTGCCGAGAGAGTACAAGAGGGACCAGGCGCCTGAGACGCCTCCCCATGCCTGCGCAAACCCGGGATCGAGCGCTACCGCTTCGTCGAAAAACGTGATCGCCCGCCGCATGTTGGCGGGAAGAGTGCCTTCGCGGTCGAGGGCCTCCTGGCCTCTCAGAAAAGCATCGTAGGCTGCGAGGTTTCTCGTGGGCGTAACAGAGAGCCGTTTCTCCTCCGCCGCCCCGAGGACCACGCCGAGCGACTGAGCCACCTTCGTCGCGATGTCCGACTGCACCTGAAAGACATCCGTCAACGCCGCGACGAACGGCTGCTGCCAGGTCGAGATCGGGGCGCCGGAACCCCGAATTTCCATCAGCTCAGGGCTTACCTCCACGTGGCTGGCAGCCCCCGTTCCCTTTTGCCACTGCACTGTCGCGGTCAACAGGTAGCCCACTTCCAACTCCTGAGCGATTTGTCTGGGAGTCTTGGCCGTCTTTTTGTAGGGCGTCGACCTCCTCACGCTCACTCCCCCCGCTCAAAGGTTCGGCACGAAGAATGTCCGACGGAACAGGTCGGCTGACAGGCTCGACCCGGCCCTTACTTGGTCTCGAGACCAGTAGTTTGACGTGGCTCCGGCGACCTAGAGTCGCACACGGCAAGATTGATTGGCGGATAGGGTGCAAGGGGGCGGACGAGGGCTGCCCCCGTCTTTTCATCCCATCAAACTTGCTGTTCCAAGATCAACATGGGCCGGGGCAACCCGCCCCTGAGTTCGTTCCCCCCGAGCATCCCCCGAGCCGAACACCACTCGCTACGGCCAGTTCAGCCCGAGCGCGCTGGAGAGATAGACAGCCATCTGCCCGCGAGTGATTGGATCGTTGACACCGAAACGCCCGTCCGGATAGCCGTTCGTGATTCCCGCTGCGTGCAATGCTTCAACAAACTTGAAGAAGGGGTGCGACGTCGGCACGTCCTTGAAAGTTGCTGATGCCGGACCCGGGCTCACCTGGAGCTTGTACCCGATGGAGATTCTGCTGATTGCGGTCGTGCCATCGAAGGTCGAGTTGCCTGCCGAGATGAGGTACCGATTGTAGTAATTGTTGACCTCGATGCCGGCCCCGGTAAGGTCGGCAATACGGTAGTAGTTGCCGTCAGTGTCGGGAACGCCAGAGCACACTGTCGAGGATCCATCACTACAACCCGAACTTGCAGGCGCGGCCGTACAACTCGTCCCCGTGTAGTCGCACACCTCAAGAATCGTGGTCACCTCGCCAGTTGCTGAATTGTCGTAGTAGTCGAGTTCGATGGAGACAATCATTGCTCCAGACGGCAGATGTAGCGGGGCGTGAAAGCCATGGTCGTCGTTGTAAGCCCAGACGTCCCGGTTAGAGACGAAGGTTATGCCAGAAGCGACAGCGACTAGCTCGTATGCATCGATGTTGTAGTAGCTGAGGCCCGTCGAGCTGAGCGTATCTGGCTGAGTGGGGTGTGCTGGGCGCTGTGCAGCCGCAGGCACCGATCTGGCCTCAAGCCCACGTCTGTCATTTCCGGTCTGCGCCTGAACGAACGCCGCAAGAGCCAGAACCCCGAGGCTTCCCGCGAGCACACCCTTCCAGAAGTGCATCATCATCTCCTTTACTTATTGCTAGATCAGTTCGGCCAATGAAGCCCCAACGCCGCAGCGAGGTAAACAGCCATCTGCCCGCGAGTGATCGGATCGTTGACGCCGAAGCGGCCATCCGGGTAGCCGTTGGTGATTCCTGCAGCGTGTATAGCCTCGACGAACTGGAAGAACGGGTGATTCGTCGGCACGTCGCTGAAGGATGCTACTCCCGGCGGTGGGCTAACAACGCGACGCCACCAAATCTCCACCCACGAGAAGGCCGGGTAATTGACGCAGCCGCTGCCGGCCAGTTCAACTTCAAGTGCGAGTGCATTGTTGTTGCTGTTCGTGAGCTGCCAGCCCAGGGGGCTCGCGTTGTAATCCACTCCATAGCCGTGGGCCGTGCTCGAGAATGTGGCGGCTCCGCTGTCCGAGCCGTTGTACACCTGCCAAAGCTCGACGCCGACAATACCAGGACAGGAGGAATAGCTTTCGAGACCGATGTAATCAATTACGGCGCCCGTGGGAATGCTCACGCTGGTGTAGAAGATTCCGTTGCCGCCGCTAAAATAGCGAGACAAACAGCATAGGGCGGTTCCCCACCCGGAGTTGTCATCCGCCATGAACGAGGTGGCTGAGATGGTCGTAACCGTGTAATCCTTCGTCCCGAACTCGGCGGGAGAGTGAGTGGTCGTCGGAAGCAAATTGGCCGATGAGAGTGCGTGCACCCCTCCATTCAGGCTCAGGCCCTCGATGTGTGGCGACGAGAGCACCTGCGCTCCGCCTGCCGCGGCGTAAAACCCTGCGGTCAGGCACAAAGCGACAAAACGGCTCGTTCGTACGATTCTGTTCATGGCAATCCTCCCTGCCCAAAACGATATACCCCGGAGACTCCAACCCCCTTGGCTTACAGAGCAGAGTTACCTGGGTGGGGCCAGGTGGGGCTAACCCGACCCTTTTGGATGGCCTTCGAGGGCCTCACTTCTCGCGGGTCTAGCCAGAGAAGCGGTCCGGCTCGCGCACCCGAAACTCCACCCGCCCGCAGTTGGTGCAGACGTAGGCGTCAGGCCGAACCTCGCTCCTGCCGCCTCCCGGATCTGTCCCGTCGGCTGACCGAACCGAGAACTTCACCGTAAGGTTGCTTACCTGGGTCATGGCCTTTCCGCACGGCTCACACTTGACCATCGGGGTCCTCTCTCTGCGGTCTTGCAACAACTCCACCTGATGAAGATCACTCGACCCTGAGCGCCGACCACCCATCAGCGAGTGCCGTCCGAAAATCGCTCGAAATTGAGGGAGAGTCCCCCCAGAATCACCCCCAGCAGGGAAAATCTGCCGGTCCTCTGTTCTCGCTAAGTGTCTGAAAATGCGTGGCTCCCCACATAGTTCCCAGTTGGGACCTTTTCGGGGGCTGGCTGCGTGAAATAAAGGGGCTTTAAGACGTCAGCGATCGGTCCATGAGCATGGGACCCCCGTGTTCGGCGATCGACGCAAAAACGGCCCGGTCTCCGAAACGATGGGTCTCGTAAGACCGCCTCACGCGCTCCACGAATCCGAGCCTGCGGAAGATATGTTGCGAAACTTTGTTCGTGGCCTCAGTGACCGCCAGCCGATAGCCTCTTTGCGCGCCGCGCTCGAGACAAGCCGTAACGAGTTGCCGCGCCACCCCTCTTCCGGCGACTCGGTCCGCGACCCCCAGAAGGAACAGGTGGAGCGACTCTCCCGGACTCACCGTCCGGTCGCCCCGGTACTCGGCATCCAGCTGGCCCAGGATGTCGAAGATGGGTTCGAACTTCGTGCTCAGCCGATTCATCCCGTCAGGCAGCGCCAAAGCGCTATCCTCCGTCAGCAGCGCGCCCACAAGCTCCCCCGTGTCGGCCAGGCGTGCCACGATGGTCAGGCCCTGGTCCGCCGCTCTGGGGCAAAACAGTCGCGTGAACGCCTCGAACTCGGAAGCGGTCACCCCGGCTGCGACGGCGGGCGGATCACGACGGCTGAACACCTCACCCAGGAGCTTTGTCATCGCCTCTGCGTCGTCCGCAGCATAGAAGCCGTACTCGATCGGCAGATTTTCGAGTGGGGCGGTCATCGATCGTCTCCGGTCCGTCTTATTGGGTCCGCACGCCGACCAGGGCTCACCAGCGAACACTACACCGGGGTCCGGGAGCGAATGTACGGAGAGGAGTGGCTCCCCACATAGTTCCCAGTTGGAACCTTTTCGGGGGATGGTTGCGGGAAGTGGCGGGGTTGCGAGCCGCTCCGTAGGGCAGGACTACTTTCCTATCCCGCCAGCGCCGATCGTCGCGAGGTTCTCGTAGGGGCCGAGCCGAGCCGGGTTCCCGCGCCGAGTGTCACCGGCGGAACACTACTTTAACCCGTCGACGAGATAGAGGTCCGAGAGCGTCCGGTTGTAGTTGTAGACGTAGGAGTCGCCGCTCCGTCGACGGAAGAGGATTCAGATCGGAGGCGCCTCCGGCGTCGGCCGGAGTCAACGATCGCCACGGCTGCCGTTGGCCCGTCGTGACGTCGAGTCGACTGACGTTGGTTGGGATCTCTCCGCGACGGTAGACGTAGACCGAACGGGAATCCGAGGCGAAGTCCGCGACGACATCGTTGACGTCGACGCCCGGAACGACCGTCGGCTCGCCTCCCGCGAGGGGGTAGAGATAGGTCTTGCGATCGGGCCCCGTCGCCACCGCCCAGTGGCCATCCGGGGACATCGACTCGGAACCCTCTGTAGCCCTCCGGCGTCAAGGCACGGGGCTTTCCGCCAGAGAAGTCCCGCTCGTAGAGTCTCGGCCCTCGTCCCGGCTCGTTGGCCGTGACGAGGAGCCTCTTGCCGTCCGGAAACCAGCCGGCGTTCCAGACGGAGAGACCCTCCTTCGAAAAGACCCTCGCTTCGCCGGCCCCGGTCGGGTAGGCCACCAACTGCGAGTCCGTGGCGGGGCGCTGGATCGCGATCGCCCATTTCTTGTCGGGCGATAGGGCCTGGCCGAAGCCTTCTCCGAGGCGGACCGCGGGAGAGCCGTCGGTCGCTCGAACGTAGACGGAGTAGCCCGGTCCCCCTCCCTCGCCTCCTTCCGTGAAGAGCACGGTCCGGCCGTCCGCGGAGATCGAGGTCGGCAACGAGTAGTCCAGCCACGTGAGATCCCGTTCCTTCGACTCGCCCGGGGCGAGACCGCGCATCTCCTCGCGGAAGGTATCTCTCGTGACGAGCAGGCGACCGGCGGCCGAGACGTCGCGCAGGGTGAGGTTCCCCGCGACCCGGGAGCGCAGCCGGACGCTGCCGGAAAGGGACGCCGAATAGAGGGCGCGAAGCGAGACCTCCGCCGCCGTAAACCAGACTTCCGCTCCGTCCGGTCTCCAGGCGAGCCCCTGCGCCGAGGAAAACGGCTTGGAAAGCACCGTCTTTCGCCCGGACCGGTCCACGACCGCGACGGACCCGCCGTCGTCGGTCCCGACGGGATGGTCGATGAAGGCGACGCGGTCTCCCGCGGGCGAGACGCGCGGATTGCCGATCCATCCGCTCGTCTTCCACAACACCTTCCCGATGGGGTACTCGAGCCGGATTTCGCCGTGATCCGCCCGAACGACGGCGAGATCCTTGCCGTCCGGCGCCCAGTCCGCCCAATCGACATCCTCCAGGACGTCCCGGGGGGCGCCCCCGGCAAGGGAGACCCGGGCGAGCGTCCCGCTTCGCCGAAACCCTCCGGCGGAGTGGCGGTTGAGCGACACGGCGGCCTCGCCGAGTCTCGAGATCGCGAGCACCTCGGCGTCCGCGAGACCGAAGGGACGCGAGTCCGGGCTCTCGAGGCGGCCGACGAAGATCTCTACCGGATTGCCGTCCCAGGCCGCCGAGTACACGACGGTCGTTCCGTCCGGGGCAAATTGCGCCGACTGGATCTCGCCGCGGCGGAACGTGAGCTGGCGAAAGGACGGCGGCGGCTGGTCACCTGCCTTGCGGCCTGCCAGGTAGGCCGGTACACCCACAGCGAGAGCCGTAGCGAGGACCGCGCCGGCGACGAGGGGCCAGACCCGGCGTCTCTTCGTCGTCGTGACCGGCGCGGCCACGGCACCGGTGGGCGCCGAGAGGTTCGAGAGCGACTCGAGGTCGAACGCGACGTCGCGCGCGGACTCGAAGCGCTCCTCCGGGTTCTTCTCGAGGCAGTGGCGCACGATGCGGTCGATTCCCGGGTAAATCTCCTGGTTCGTCTGCGAAAGATCCGGCGGCTCCTTCGTCAGGATCGCCGTGATCGTGTCGGCCGCCGTGTCGCCGCGGAACGCCCGCTGGCCCGAGAGCATCTCGTAGAGAATCGCCCCGAACGCGAAGAGATCGCTCCGCCGATCCGCCGCCTTCCCCCGCACCTGCTCCGGCGACATGTAGCCCATCGTCCCCAGAACGACCCCGGGCTCCGTGCCGCCGGAGACCGTCTTCAGGTCGGTCTTGCCGTCGTCTCCAGTCTCGGGCTTCAGCTTGGCCAGGCCGAAGTCCAGGATCTTGACCCGCCCGTCCTTGGTCAGAAACAGGTTCTCGGGCTTCAGGTCCCGGTGCACGATGCCCTTCTCGTGCGCCGCCGCCAACCCCTTCGCGATCTGCACCGCGTAGTCGATCGCCTTGCGGACCGGCAGGGATCCCGCCAGGAGCCGGGCTCGCAGCGTCTCCCCCTCGAGCAGCTCCGTCACGATGTACGGCGCCCCGTCGCCCGAGCTCGTTCCGATGTCGTGAACCGCCGTGATGTTGGGATGGTTCAGGACCCCGGCAGCGCGCGCCTCCTGCTCGAAGCGCTTCAGCCGATCCGCGTCCTGGGAAAACGACGCCGGCAGAACCTTGATCGCCACTTCGCGACCCAGCCGCGGGTCCTTCGCCCGATACACCTCCCCCATCCCGCCCGCACCAAGAGGCGACAGGATCTCGTAGGGGCCGAGGCGGGTCCCGGAGGCAAGTGTCATCGGACTTGCCGAGAACTCTACACCGTGGCGTTGCAACGGTTTCAGAGCGGAGGCTAGTGGCTCCCCACATAGTTCCCAGTTGGAACCTCTTCGGGGGATGGCTACGTGAAATAAAGGGGCTTCACGACGTGAGCGATCGGTCCATGAGCATGGGACCCCCGTGTTCGGCGATCGACGCAAACACGGTCCGGCCGCCGAAATGATGGGTCTCGTAAGACCGCCGCACGCGCTCTACGAATCCGAGTCTGCGGAAGATATGTTGCGACACCTTGTTCGTGGCCTCGGTGACCGCCCGCCGGTAGCCTCTTTGCGCGCCGTTCTCGAGACAAGCCGCGACGAGTTGCCGCGCCACCCCTCTTCCGGCGACTCGGTCGGCGACCCCCAGAAGGAACAGGTGCAGCGACTCGCCCGGACGCACCGTCCGGTCGGTGTACTCGGCATCCAACTGGCCCAGGATGTCGAAGATGGGGTCGAACTTCGTGCTCAACCGATCCGTCCCGTCAGGCAACGCCAACGCGCCGTCCTCCGTGAGCAGCGCGCCCACAAGCTCCCCCGTATCGGGGAGGCGGGCCACGATGGTCAGGCCCTGGTCCTCCGCTCTGGGGCAAAACAGTCGCACGAGCGCCTCGAACTCGGAAGCGGTCACCCCGGCTGCGACGGCGGGCGGATCACGACGGCTGAACACCTCACCCAGGAGCCTTGTCATCGCCTCTGCGTCGTCCGCAGCGTAGACGCCGTACTCGATCGGAAGATTTTCACGTGGGCCGGTCATCGGTCGTCTCCGTAAGGTCCCCGGCGCGTGCCGGCCGGCAGCGTCATCGGGCCGGCTTCTCGCGCAT
>CAWERV010000021.1:0-12363 GCA_963811425.1 uncultured Acidobacteriota bacterium | reverse complement strand
GCTCCACCGTTTCCGGGTCGAGCCAGTCGCGGTGCAGCCTGACGAGCGCCTGCGCCCAGTCGATCGTCTCGGCAGCCCCGGGCGACTTCCGGAGATTGCGGCCTCGCAACGACTGCACGAACCGGGCGATCTCCACCGCCAGTCGGTCGCTCACGCCCGGAACGCGGGAACGGATGATCCGGACTTCCTTTTCGAGATCCGGGTGCTCGATGTACAGGTAGAGGCAGCGCCGCCGCAGCGCGTCCCCGATGTCCCGCGTGCGGTTCGACGTGAGGATGACGTGCGGAACGTGGTCCGCCGTCAGCGTGCCGAGCTCCGGGATCGTGACCTGGAAGTCCGAGAGGACCTCGAGCAGAAACGCTTCGAATCCGTCGTCGGCGCGGTCCACTTCGTCCACGAGCAGCACCGGCGCCCGGTCGCGCCGCGTGATGGCCTTCAGGAGCGGGCGCTCCAGCAGGTAGGGCCGGGAATAGATGACCTCTTCGATCTCGGCGGCCGAACGCCCCTCCTGCTCGGCCATGCGAACGCGCAGCATCTGCTTCGGGTAGTCCCACTCGTACAGCGCGGTATGGACGTCGAGGCCCTCGTAGCACTGCAGCCGGATCAGCTCCGTGCCGAGCAGGCGCGCGAGCACCTTGGCGACCTCCGTCTTGCCGACGCCCGCATCGCCCTCGATGAGAAGGGGCTTCTTCATCTCCAGCGCGAGGAACACCGCGGTCGCGATCGCCGGCTCGGCGATGTACCCCTGGCGCTCCATGGCCTCCTGCAGCGACTGGATCTCGGGTCTCATCCGGCGGACTCCGCCACGGCAAACCGGCCCGGCGCCGCGAGGAATCTCTCGCGGCACCCCGAGCAGCAGAAATACCACGTGCGGCCGAGCGCCTCGGCCGTGTGCCGAGCGTCGGCCACGCCGACGGACATCCCGCAGACGGGGTCCCTGTCCTCGCGGGCGGCCGCGACCGGGAGCGACGACCCGGCCGCCGGGTTCTCAGCGGCGCTGCGGCGCACCTGGACGATCTCGGCCAGAATACTGACGGCGATTTCCTCGGGCGTCCGCGCTCCGATGTCGAGGCCGGCGGGATTCTTGACGCGGGCGAACCGATCCGCGGCGAGGCCCTGCGCCTCGAGCGTCCCGCGGATCTGCTCGTAGCGCTTCGCGCTGGCCACGACTCCGACGTACTCGGGCTCCATGGCGAGCGCGGCCCGGAGGGCTTCTTCGTCGCGCTCCCCCATCGTCGCGACGACGACGAAGGGACACGAAGCGCCGCGCCCGGGAACCTCGTTCGTCCAGACGCGCTCGGCCTCGGGGAACATGGCCCGCTCGGCCGCCGGGTCGGCTGCGTCCACGGCGAAGCCCATTGCGGCGGCGACGCGCGAGAGGGCCCGCGCCACGGGCGAGACGCCGAAGACCAGGAACCGGGAAGGCGGCAGCACGGGCTCGAGATAGATGTCCACGGTGCCTCCACTGTGGCAGGTCATTGGAAACGCCAGGATTCCAGGCCGCCGGTCCTTCGCCGGCTCGGGGGAGAGCGCGATGAGACGCGGGGTCCCGTCCGAGATCGCACGCAGCGCCTCGCGCACGACCGTCGGCTGGGTGCAGCTGCCCCCGAGCCAGCCGTGAAAGGCCCCGGCCGCGGTGATGAGGGCCCCGTCGCCCTGCCGGGCGGAGCTCGCGGCCTGGCGTCGCACAACGGTTGCCAGCACGAACGGCTCCTCGTTGCGCACGAGCTCGGCCGCGAGAATCAGGAGCTCGGAGCGCACGGCGCCTCCGCGTCGGGGCCCGTTGCGAGGGCCCGCTCGTAGTCCTCCGGCCGATCGAGATCCGTCAGCGCCGCCGCGGGCCAGGCCAGGGTGACCGACTCGCCCGCGTGCTTCCGGATGACGCGCTTGCTGCACCCCTCACCGGCGGAGAGTTCCGGGAAGAGCGATCGGGCGTAGAGCGTCGGAGGCGCCTGCTCGCCGCCGTACTCGGAAACGACGAGCGCGGCGCCCGAATCCCGGTGGCTCGCGACGAGCGCCGAGAGCATCTGCTGGGTCACGAAGGGCATGTCTGCGAGGAGCACGACGGCGGCGAGCGCTTCGGGCGGCACCGCGGCCAGGCCCGCTCGCCGCGACGTATGGATGCCGTCGGCATGGTCCGCATTCACCACGATCCGGACGGCCAGTCCGTTGAGCTCGGCCGCGGCAAGGTCCGCTTCGTGCCCGAGGACGACCACGACCGGATCCAGACCGGCCGCGAGCGCCCGCCGCGCCGCCCGACGCACGACGGCCTCGCCGTCGAGGCGCAGGAGGAGCTTGTTGCTTCCCATCCGCGTCGAGGAGCCCGCGGCCAGGACGACTCCCGCGACGGAACCCCGCGGGTCAGGTCGCATGAATCGCTCCGCTTCTCTGGCGCAGGTGCGCCGGCTCCCGCGAAGAGTGGGCGGCCAGAAGCTCCGCGACGACGGCCAGCGCCACCTGCTCGGGCCCTTCGGCGCCGAGATCGAGTCCCACGGGGCCGAAGACCCGGCCGTCGCCCTCGGCGCCGATCTGCCGGAGGATCTCCGCCGTCCGCGCGCGGGGGCCGAGAAGCCCCACGTGCGGCGCACCGGCCGCGAGCAGATGACGAGTCCATTCCCGGTCGTGGGCGAACGAATGCGACATGACGACGGCGTAGGTGCGGGGGCCGATGGGGAGCGCGGCGGTCCCGTCCTCGGGACGCAGGAGCGTGCGTCCGGCGGCGCCGGCAAATCGCTCCGCGGACAGGAAGGCCTCGCGGTGGTCCACGACGGTGACGCGAAATCCCACGTCGGATGCGTACGCGCAGATCGGGCGCGTGTCGTCGCCCGCGCCGAAGAGCAGCAGGTGCGGCGGCGGGGCGAGCACCTCTGTGAACACCTCGGCGGCTCCGACCGCATACAGCTTGGATTCGCGGGAGCGGATTCGTTCGGCGGCGTCCCGAGCGACGTCGCGATCGAGCGCCGCGTCTCCGGTCGATCCGCCGAGAGCGCCTTCGTCCGTGCCAACGAGCATGCCGCCGACGCCATGCGCGCCTCCCACGACCGTCGAAAGGGCGAACGGCCGGTCCCCTTCGAGCAGCTCGCGGACGCGCTCGATCGCTTCGCGCCTCCCCGGGTCGGTCGCGGTCTGCACGAAGACGTCCACCGTGCCGCGGCACCCGAGCCCGAGCCCCCAGACGGCGCGATCGTCTTCGCCCGTGTCGTAACGCATCCGTCGCGGGACGCCGTCCCGAATGACGGCGAGGGAGGCTTCCCGCACGTCGCCCTCGAGGCACCCTCCGCTGATCGAACCGAGGGTGCCACCGTCCTCCACGACCAGGAACTTCGCGCCCGGCCGCCGGTAGGCCGAGCCCCCGATATGGACGACCGTGGCGAGCGCCGCGCTCCGGCCGGTCTCCGGCAATCGGGCGACGCTTCCAAAAATCTCCGCGGTCTCTTTCCAGCGCTTCACGGCGCCTCCCTGGGAGAGGCCAACGTATACCGGGGAATGCAGGCCGTCAACGAAATCCGCCGGCGGGCTGCCTTAAGATCGGAATGTGCCGGATACGGAGATCGCGATCATCGGGGCTGGCGTCGTCGGCCTCGCCGTCGCGGCGCGGCTGGCGCGCCAGAGCCCGAACCTCATCGTGCTCGACCGCAATCCGAAGCACGGCATGGAGACCTCGAGCCGCAACAGCCAGGTCGTGCACGCCGGCATCTACTACCCCGCCGGGTCCCTCAAGGCGCGCCTCTGCGCCGAGGGAAGAGATCGCGTGTACGACCTCTGCGCCCGTCACGCGATCCCGCACGCGAAGCTCGGGAAGCTCATCACGGCCACGCGGGCCGCGGAACTTCCCGCGCTCGACGCGCTCGAGAAGACTGCGCGCGGCAACGGCGTCCGGCTGACCCGCCTCTCGGAGAGCGACGCGAACGCGCTCGAGCCGATGGTCGCCTCGGTGGGAGCCCTCTGGTCGCCCGAATCCGGCATCGTGGACGCGCACGGGCTCATGGACCATTTTCTGCGGCAGGCCCTGGAAGCGGGGGCGGTGCTCCAGCCGCGCGCAACGGTCGTCGCCATCGAGCCGGCCCCGGGGGGATACCGGATCTTCGCGCAACAGGCAGGCGGGCTCGAGAGCTTTACGGCCGAGCGCATCGTGAACGCCGCCGGCCTCGACGCGGACACGGTGGCTGCGCTCGCGGGCATCGACCTGGATGCCGCGGGCTACCGGCTGCATTACTGCAAGGGCAGCTACTTCTCGGCAGCCACCCGCCTCTGGAAGGCGGTCACGCACCTCGTGTACCCGGTCCCGGCCCACGAGAGCCTCGGCGTCCATGTCGTCCTCGACACCGGCGGCCGCCTTCGCTTCGGGCCCGACGCGGAGTACCTGCCCGACCGGAGCACCAACTATCGCGTCGAGCCGAGCAAGCGCGCCGCGTTCGCAGAGGCCGCGCGGCGCATCCTGCCGGCCGTCCGGGACGAGGACCTCGAGCCGGACATCAGCGGCATCCGCCCGAAGCTCCAGGCAAAGGGCGGGCCGTTCCGCGACTTCGTCATCGCCGAGGAGCGCGGGCGCGGGCTTCCCGGCTTCTACGACCTCATCGGGATCGAGTCGCCCGGCCTGACCGCCGCGCCCGCGATCGCGGAGCACGTGGCCGCGCTGATGCGATCGAGCTAGCGTTCCGTCACCCGGGTTTCGGTAGCGCCAACCGGCTTCCGACAAGCGCTGTGGCTCCTGTCCTTCAGGCCCTCATGCATTTCTTGAGCGGCGAGGTCGGTATCGTGACGTCTGTGACGGGACACGAGTGGGTTGCCGGCCCGCCTCGGATATGCTTGGGCGATGAGGTACACGAACTCGAACGGACCGCTCCCGGGGCATCGCCGCGCGATGCTGGCTCTTGCCGCCGCCGCGGCCTTTTCCGTCGGATGCAGCTCCGGCGGCTCCGCTCCGGCCGCGCAGCGCACGGCGAACGACCCCGGCAAGTTCGTCTGGCACGACCTGACGACCGACAACCCCGAGTCGTGCAAGAAGTTCTACGCCGCGCTGTTCGGCTGGGAGTATGTGGACACGACGCTGCTCGGCCGCCCCTACACGGTCGGGCGGCTCGGCAAGAAGGCGGTCGGCGGCATCCACACTCCCGCCCCCGGGGGCGCAGGCAAGACTCCCGCCCATTGGCTCTCGTACATGTCGGTGGCCGACGTGGATGCCTCGGTGATCAAGGCGAAGGCCGAGGGCGGCGGGGTGCTCGCCGGCCCGCTCGAGGTCGGCTCGGTCGGGCGCGCGGCCGTCCTCCGGGACCCGCAGGGCGCCCCTTTCGGCCTGGTCCACCTCGCCGCGGGCGATCCGGTCGACCCTGCCGCTCCCGTCGAAGGCACGTTTTTCTGGAACGAGTACCTCACACACGATCTCGAGGCGACTCTGGCGTTCTACAACGGGCTCGTTCCGTTCGAGATGACCGCGTCGAAAGCCGAGTCGGGCGCGAGCTACGTCGTGCTCAAGAAGGGCCGGGCGCGCGCGGGCGTCTTCCGCGTCCCGGACTCCGAGAAGAATGTGCCGCCCAACTGGCTGCCCTACGTCCTCGTCGCCGATCCCGCCGGCCTGGCCGCGCGCGTGGCCGGACTGGGGGGCCGCGTCCTTCTCGCACCCCGGCCGGAGTTCCGGAACGGCTCGCTCGCTGTCGTCGCCGATCCGACCGGCGCCGTCGTCGCCCTCCAGAAATACCCCTACTGAGGCAAGGAACACCGACCATGCGCAACCGCAGATTGAGCCCGCTTCGTCTCCTCGCGCTCGCAGTCCTCGTCGCCCTCGCGACGGCCTCCGTCGGATGCGAAACGACGACCTACGTCGGCGTCAGCTACGGGTACCCGGGCTGGGGCGGCCCCTGCTGCTATGGAGGGTACGGAGGCGGCTGGGGAGGCGGCCCCTACATGGGTCGCCCCGTCTGGTGATCCGCGCGGCCTAGCGCCGAAGGCTGGCGGTGCCGCCGTACATGACGACCTTCTCCTCCGTGACGAGCCGCTGCGTGATGTCGCCGATCCGAATGCTCAGCCCGGACTCGCTGACGGTCCCCGAAACGCCGCCGCCCTTGCAGCCGACCATCTCGATGGTTCCCGTCAACTGGTTTCCATTCACCGAGCCCCTGACATAACCGTTCGGCCCGCACGAGGTGCCGGAAAGGGTGCCGGTCACCTGAGAGCCGCTCTGCTGAATCGTCGCGGTGACCTGCGAGCTCGCGCAGGCCTCCGAGTCGGAATGAAATGTCCCGGTCCACGTGCCCGCCAAGTTGACCGCAGCCATCGGCGAGGAGACCGGGGCGGTGACGGCGTTCGAGTCCTTGCAGGCGAAGCAGAGCAGCGTCAGAGCACAGATCGCGGCGAAGCCGGTCCACATCGTCCTTCGTCCTGGAAATCGCATCAGCGCCTCCTTGCTTATCCCCCGGTGTACCACACCGGACCCCGATCGAGAACATCTCGACCGGACTCTAAGACGGAATTACGGCGGAAACGGCGACGAGTCGATGCCCGGAATCACCCGTAACGCGTTCTTGTAGTACAGCTTCTTCAGGACCTCGTCCGGCAGGGCCAGGCCGTACATCTTCCAGAAGGCGTGCCGCTTGCGGTAATAGTCGAAGTACTCGTCGTCGGTCTCGAGCACGCGGAAATACACGAGGTACTCGTCGGCCGCCCAGGTGTCCTTGCCGAAGAGGACGCGGTCCTGGTATTTCACGAACCACTCGCGCGCCGCGCGCGGCTGACGGCCGAGCTCGGCCAGCACGGCGCCGATTTCCGTGTACACGTTCGGGAGCTCGTCGAACAGCTTGCCGAGGCGCGCGAGGTCGCCGCCGAGCCAGCCGAGGTGTGCGTCGATGTACCGGGTCTTCGGATGCTTCGCGAACATGTGGTGCTGTTCGCCGAGGATCTGCTCGAACGGCGGGTACTTCTCCGGCGGCCGCGCGCGCCGGGGAAACTGCTTCAACTCGAGCCAGCGCTCGTTGAACTTGTCCTGGGGCTCGAAGAAGGATCGGGGCTCCCCGGAGTGGATCAGGACGGGGATGCCAAGCGCGCCGCACTTGTCCCACACCGGATCGAGTCGCGGGTCGTCCACCGCGACGCGGCGCCCCGAGGCGTCGACGACGGAAAGGCCCAGGTCCTTGTAGATCTTGAGGCCCCGCGCCCCGTGCTTCACGTCCTCGCCGAGCTGCGCCGCCGCGCGCTCGCCCCAGCCGGCAGCGCCCAGGCCCGCATAGTCCAGGTTGGCGAAGACCACGAAGCGGCCGGGATACCGGCCGGCGAGATTGCGGTATCCCTTCTCGAACTCGGCGCCGCTGTCCCCGCTCAGGTTCACCATGACCCGCATGTGAATGCGGTCCATGTCCGCGACCAGCCGCGCCGCGTCCGGGGCGGAGATGTCGGTGTCCTGGTGGTTGTGCACGTCGATGAACGGGTACTTCGCTCCGGAAGGATGGTGCTCCGGAACGACCAGCGTGGACTTGGGCTCGTACTCCTCGATCGACATCGTCTGCGCGCGAGCGGCAGCGGCCCCCGGGGCCGCCACGCACAGGGCCAGCAGGAGTCGCGACAACACGGGGGTCCGGGGCACGGGTCGCATCACGAAGGGCCTCCTCGTTCTCTCGGGGACGTCGGATTCTACGCGGAGCAAGCTAGACAACGACGTGGAAGGCGGAGGGCAGCGCGCACCTCGAGTTCTACGAGCTCGAGCCGGCGGTGAAGCCTCAGTTCCGCGCGGCGGCCTCGATGTCCTGGATCGCCCTTTCGGCGACCCAGCCGGCGGACGGGTTCGTGAGCGTGGATCGGATCGCCGGCAGCGCCGGCACCGACGCCCTGCCGAGCGAGCCGAGCGCGTAGAGGCACGCGCGGACGACGGCGCCCGACTGCCCCGCCATCTGGCATGCCGCCGCAAGGGCGGGCACGGCTGCCCCGGCGCCGGGCCCCTGCGCGCCGATGGCCCTCGCGGCCGCCTCGCGCACGTTCGGGTCGGGGTCCTTCAACGCCGCCTCGAGGGCGCCGAGCGCCGGCGCCGCGGCCGCCCCTTCGCGTTCGAGGCCGATCGCGGCGATCGTGCGCACGCGTGGATCGGGATCCGACAGCGCGCGGACGAACCCCGGCACGTCCCTGGCCGCGAGCTTCGGCTGGGTCACGGCGGCGGCCATGGCCCAGCCGTCCTTGCCGGTCCGCGCGAGGATGACGTTGTCCACGCCGAGGTTGTAGCCCCCGGACGCGGGGTTCCTGCCCAGGCACACGAACGTCAGCGAGTGCCGGCCTTTGGAGAGGTTCAGCCATCCGATCTGCCGGTCGAGGCCGACGTACGTGTCGTAGGCATAGCCGTCGAACTTCGTCTGCGCCCGGATGTCGGCGCCGGGCTCGTGCTCGAGCTCCCGGGCGGCGACGGGCTTGCCGTCGAGCAGGATCTCGTAGACGCCGTAGTCGGGGGCCTGCGCGACCTGGGTCGAGAGCTCGTATTCGCCGGCCTCGTCGACCTGGAAGGGGATCTCGATCCGCGCTCCGGGACCCTCGCCTTCGAAGAGGATGACGTCCTTGCCCCAGAAGAGCTCCTTCGAGACGGAGACCTTTCCCTTCTCGGCCTTCGCGTCGGCCACGGAGCTCTCGACCTCGATCTGCTTCGCGTTGCCCTGCGGCAGGCGCGCCGAGCCGTAGGGAACCGGGGGCTGGTCGGTCGCAATTCCCTTCTGATACCAGTACGCGACGGAAGAGATGAGGTCGGTGCGCTCGCCAAAGGCGGTCTTCACCATTCCGTCCGGCCGGTACGTCCAGCCCTTGTGCTCGATCTCGACGCGCAGCGATTTCGTGAACGGCACCGGGTCCACGAGATGCCAGCGATAGGCCGTCATGCGCGCGCCGAGCCCCTCGCCTTCCGAGATGGGCGAGCCCGTGTATTCCCCCTCCGCCACGTGGAGCCCCCATGCGTCGTTGAAGTAGTCCTCGGAGCCGGTGCCCTGGATCGAAGCGACTCTTTCGCCGTCCACGTAGAACATGTCGTCGCCCTCGCCGAACCAGCCCGGCTCCGCCTGCACGATCGACAGCACCGTTCCGACGTAGAACCCGCGGCCCTTCGTGTCGAGGAAGACCCACGGCTTTCCGTCGGGCGGAGCCGGAAGCGCCTGCCGGTAGCGGGCGTGGAAGTACGCGGTGTTCGGCGGGAGGCTCGGCACCTTGTCCCAGTCCACGTGGTAGTAGATGCCGAGGCGCCGGCTGCCCTCGTTGGTGATCGTGATCCGGCAGGATTTCTCGAACGGCATGGGCCAGTAGCTGTTGCGCGCGCGGCCGTCGGAGAGGTTGCGGATCACGAGGGAACGGATCGGGCGCTCGAAGCCGTGGCCGACGGCGAAGAAATCCCCGAGGGGCGTGTCCACGCTCGCAACGTCGCTGCCGTCGTAATAGACGCGCAGCCGCAGGAGCCTCGGCCATCCGTACTCGGTCCCGGAGGCCGTCGTCCAGATGTGCGTCACGATGCCGGGGCCCGTCAGATCCGCGATGGTCAGCGTCTCGCCGGGCAAAGGATGCTTGCTGTCGTCGTTCCAGTCGGGCAGCGACGAGTTCGAGGAGGTACGGTGCGCCGTGAAGTCCTTGAGCTGGGAAAAGGCCATCGGATCGAGAGGGCCCGTGATGGCCGGCTGGGCGAGCGCCGCGGAGGCGAGCAGGATCGCGGGCAGGAGGAGAGCGCAGAAGGTCTTTTTCATCGTTCGATCTTAGTCGAGGACTCCGGCCGCGCTCCCGCTCCGATCGAGAGCGGCCTCACTCGGTTGTTCCGAGCGGCCGGTCGGCCCGGATCCAGATCCACAGGACGGCGGCCCCGAGCGCGAAAAGCGAGCCGGTCGCCAGGGCCGCGACCCATCCCAGCGTCTTCACCGTGAAGGGAACCAGCAGCGCTCCGACGCCGCCGACCACGTTTCCGCCGGTGTTCAGGAGGCCGCAGGCGGTGGACGCGTGTCTCTCGGAGACCGAGATGGTCGCCGCCCAGTACGCCGCATCGCTGAACTGCTGGAAGCCGAGGCAGAGCGAGAGGAGAATCACGGCCACGCGGGCGTCCGTCGCCAGGGCCGCGGCGGCAACGAAAATCGCTGCCCCGATCCCGCAGGCGATCCCGATCACCCTCGTGGCAGGGCGGATGCCGGACCGACGCGTCAACCAGTCGCAGACGAGCCCGCCCAGGACCGCCGTGACCGTTCCCGTCAACCACGGAGCCGCGGCGTAGACACCGCCCTGGAGGATCTTGAAGCCCCGGCTGTCGACGAGATAGATGAAGAGCCAGTTGAAGAAGAAGTAGAAAACATAGTTGCTGCAGAAGTAGCTCGCGGTGAGCAGGCGCATGTTGCGGTCCTTCAGCACGACTTTCCAGATTCCAGGCTCCTGGCTCGGCCCTCTCGCAGACGGCCGGCCGGCATCGATGAGCGCGAGCTCGCGCGGGTTCACGGCGGCGTGATCGGCGGGTGAGTCCCTCACGTACCACCACCAGACGCCGGCGAGGATGAAGGCCATCGGCGCCGTCAGAACGAACGACTGTCGCCACCCCGCCCGTTCCATCAGCCACGCGATGAGAGGACCCGTGGCCGCGGAGCCGAGCGTGAGCCCGGCGTTCTGCAGGCCCGTCGGAAACGCCCATCCCCCCATGGGGAACCAGTTGCAGGTCGTCCCTCCTCCGGTCACCGGGTAGAGCGGCGCCTGCGCCACGCCCATCAGGAATCGAAGCCCGATCAGGCTCCCGAGGATGACCGTCGGGGAGGCGACCGAAGCCCTCGGCACGGCGGCGATCAGCAGGTTGAGGATTCCCCAGAGAACCAGCAGGAGGGTCATGGCGCGCCGCGCCCCCATGCGATCGCCGAGCACGCCTCCCGGGAGCTGGAAGATGGCGTACCCCCAGGCGAACGCCGCCAGAACGAGACCGAGCTGCATCTGGGAGAGACCGAGGTCCGCCATCAGGCTCTTGCCCGCGATGGACATGTTCGTGCGCAGCACGAAGGCCACGAACCCGGCGCAGAAGAGCAGAAACAGGATTCTCCAGCGGACCGACGTCGTCCGGTCCGTCACTCGACCTCCACGCTCAACGTGGCCCCCGGAACGGACCGCCCCGAGCCGTACTCGAAAAGCAGACACACGCCCGCCGGCATCGTCTTCCGCAAGGCGAGCGCGTGTTCAGTCCGTGCTCACGACGACGCACCCGCGGGCGCCGCCCTGTTCGATCAGTTCGTGCGCCCGCGCGATCTCGGCGAGCGGAAAGACGCGGGCCACCCGATGCCGCAGACGGCCCGCCTTGACCCAGGCCGCGATGTCGGCAACGGCCTGCTGCTTGGCCCCTTCGGGCATCTCGTAGACGAGAACCAGGCGGACCGTGAGGTCCAGGTACATCATCCGATAGAACGGCAGCTTCGGCTCCGCCACGGTCATCGAAGCGTAGGTCGAGATCGCCCCCCCGGTTCGGATCATCTCCAGCACGGCGGGCAGGTTGGCGCCGAAGTCCACCTCGACGACGCGATCGATCTTCCTGCCGCCGCTGGCGGCCAGGACCCTTGCCGGCCAATCCTTCTCCCGGTGGCTGACCACGGCCGAGGCTCCCGCCTCGCGGCAGGCTTGCGCATCCGCATCGCTGCTGGCGGTCGCGATGACCCGCGCGCCGGAGTGCGCGGCCCACTGGATCGCGTAATGGCCGACCCGACCCGCGCCGCCGGTCACGAGAACGGTCAGGCCGGCGACGGGGCCGTCCGCGAACACGCAGCGGTGGGCGGTCATCAGGGGAATGCCGAAGCAGGCGCCCTCTTCCATCGAAGCTTCCGCGGGCAGGTGCGCCGCGCGCGCGTTTTCGATTGCAGCGTGTTGCGCCGCCGTGCCGAAACGCCGGCGATGCTGGGCCTGGTAAATCCAGACGCGCTCTCCAACCCGGGTTTGCGGCACGCCCTCGCCCACCGCCTCGATCACGCCCGCGCCGTCGCTGTGGGGAATCACGAACCCCTCGTCCAGGAGGCGCGGCGCGGAGCCGGCCCGCTTCTTCACGTCGGACGGGTTGACTCCGCTCGCGGCCAGACGCACCAGCACCTCTCCGGGCGCCGGCGCCGGGGTCGGCGTCTCGCCGACCTGCAGCACGTCCGCCGCCGGACCGAAGCGTTCGAACCAGGCTGCCTTCATTTCCGTCCTGTGGGCCGAGCCCGCGATCGGTGGTACGGGCCTCCCGTGCCGAAGTGGGCGAAGCATACAACCGCGACGCATCCACGCATCCGAGACGCGCAATGACGATCCGGGCATGGCGATCTTGCTCCTCGGGAAGTCGAAGCCAGGAACAAAACAAGACCAGGCCGCGAAAGGCGAGATTAGCCGAGCGGTGAAGACCTCACCAAATGACCAAAGCCGGCGGAG
>CAWERV010000020.1:0-72192 GCA_963811425.1 uncultured Acidobacteriota bacterium | reverse complement strand
GAAGGAGATCGCGATGAAGCTTCCGCGGCTATCCCGACTCCTGGCCTGCGTTTCTCGTCCTCGCCGCCATCGTCGGCGTCATCCGCTTGTCGCGCCGCCCGCGGGGGGCCGCGAAGTCTTCGTTCGCGTCGTCGCCGCGAATCGCCGCCCCGGCGGCACTCGAGCTCGTCGCGCAGGATGCGTCCCCGGCCCCGCAAGCGGCGGCGGAATCGCCCGGAGGGCTCGCCGCGATGTTCGCCGCCCGCAAGTTGATCCGGACGGCGACCGTCTCGCTCGTCGTGGCACGGTACGCCGAGTCCGCCGACAAGGCTGCCGCCATCGCGGCCGCCAGCGGCGGGTACGTCGCCGACGCCCAGGTATCCCGCGAGCAGGGGGATCGCGCGCGGGGATCGCTGACCCTTCGAGTCCGCGCGGATCGTCTCGATGAGGCGTTGCGTGCCCTTCAGGCACTCGGGCGGGTCGAGGCGTCGAGCATCGACGCGCAGGACGTTTCCCGGGAGTACATGGATCTGGAGACCCGCCTCGCGGTCAAGCACGAGGCGCAGGCCCGAATGCGGGACCTCCTGCGGACCCGGACGGCGCGCCTCGCGGACGTGCTCGAGGCGGAGAAGGAGCTCTCGCGTTCCATCGAGGAGTCCGAGCGGCTCGAGGGCGAGCGCCGCTATTTCGATCAGCAGGTCGCGCTCTCGACGATCCGCGTGGAGCTGCACGAGCCGGCCGCCTTCTTCCAGCAGAACGCCCTGGCGCCCCTGCGCGAAGCGCTGCGCGAGGCGCTGCCCCTGCTGTGCCGCTCCGCCGCGACGCTGCTGTCGGGGGCCGCCGCTGTGCTTCCGTGGGCCCTGGTCGGGATCGTGGTGTGGGCGGTGCGCCGGCGGTTGGCCGCCCGGCGTCCGCTCCGGGCGGTGACCGAGAGCTGAACGGGCTACGGCGCTGGCGCCGGCGTCGGGGAAGGGGCGGAGGCCAGCGCGCGGGCCGCGGACAGCCACTTCTGGAATTCGGGATCGGCGCGCAGCTTTGCGAAGTCCTCGTCCTCGTCGAAATACTCGAAGTGCCGAAAACCCTTGTCCAGGGCGCGCTGGAGATCCTTGAGGGCGCGGCGCGGCTCTCCGGCCCTCGCCTCGGCGCCCGCGAGGTTGTAGTACACGCGGGGATCGTCGGCGTCGATCTCGATGGCGACGTTGAGGACCATGCGGGCGCGGTCGTAGCTGCCTTCGTCCATCAGTCGCTCCGGCAGGTAGAACGACGCCTGGGCCCGCAGCGTCGCCAGTGTCCTTTCCGCCACCAGCCGGTCCTCGGGCTCGGCGGAAGATGCGGCTCTCTTGCGCAGCGATGCGATGCCGAGCTCGGCGGCCACCGTCCTGGCCAGCGGCAGGTCCGGTGCCCGGGCGGCGGCCTCGAGCTTTTGTGCGAGCGATGCGATCGCCCGGCTGTTGCTCTCATCGCGGGCGCGCGCCTGCTCGAGCGCCTTTCGGACCGCGGGCTCGGCCCCGAGCGTGGCGGCCCTGGCGGAGGCGGCCGCGACATCCGCCAGACCCCGATAGTCCTCGGCGACGTTCGCGTAAAGCACGGACGCCCCGGCGGCGTTGCCGGCGGCCTCGAGCGCCCGGGCCCGCTCGATGTCGCGGCGCAGGAGAGCCTCGATCCGCGCGTCGTCCCGGGCCAGAGCCCCGCTCTTCATGGCCTCGATGTCCATCCAGGAGATCGCGTCTGCGGCGACCGGGGCAGGCGGCCAATCGTGGCCGCCATCGAAAACCGCGACGCGGTGGGGCACTTTCGCGGCGGCGAGCTTCTGGTCGAGAGCGCGCATTTCATAGTAGTTGAAGTCGCGGTTGCCGATCGTGCCGAAGTAGACGAAGGAGAGGCTCTCGAGCGGCACCCGCTCGTCCGCCACTCCGGCGCCGCAGCCGATGACTCCGACGATCGCCTTCGGAGCGTGGATGGCGAGGTTCACGGCGGCGCGCGCGCCCCCGGAAAAGCCCGTCAGGATGATGCGACGATCGTCGATCGCGAGCCGACCGTGCGTGTCGCGCCACATCGCCTGGATCGCCGGCCGGTTGGGGTCGTCTTTCGTATCGCTGCGCGAGTTGTAGGACGAGACGAGGATCCAGCCGTGCTCTTCGGCGGCTTCGCGAAAGCGCTCGATCGGAAGGAGCGCGCGCCCACGCGCATCGAGGGCGTAGAGGACGGGCCAGCGCCGATCGGGCGTGTAGGCCGACGGTACGTAAAGGGCGTAGCTCTGGGTCGGCGCGTCGCGGCAGACGATCTTTTCCACGACCCGGCCGCGTGGAAGGCTCGTCCGGCAGGCCGAGCGCGATCGAGGCCGCGAGGAGGACGGCCGCCAGCGCCGCCGCGGGCTCAGAGTGACGCAAGCCGCTCGACCAGGTCCACGACGCGATTCGAGTAGCCCCACTCGTTGTCGTACCAGGCGAGGACCTTGGCGTAGCCGTCCTGCGCGGCCTGGGTCGAGAGCGCATCGAAGACGGCCGAGTGCGGGTTTCCGATGATGTCCGAGGAGACGAGCGGCACCTCGCTGTATTCGATGATGCGCCGAAGGGGTCCCTCCGCGGCCGTCTTCACCGCGGTGTTGATTTCGTCCGCCGAGACGGGCCGCGCCAGGCGGCACGTGAGATCGACGATCGAGCCATCGGGCACGGGAACGCGCATGGCCATGCCGTCGAGGCGGCCCCGGAGGCGTGGAAGGACCTTGCCGACGGCCTTTGCGGCGCCGGTCGTCGTCGGGATGATGTTCTGCGCGGCCGCGCGGCTGCGGCGCAGGTCCTTGTGCGGGACGTCGGCCAGACGCTGATCGTTCGTGTAGGCATGGACCGTCGTCATGAAGCCTTCCTCGATGCCGAAGCTCTCGTCGAGCACCCGGGCAATCGGGGCGAGGCAGTTGGTCGTGCAGGACGCGTTCGAGACGATGCGGTGCTCCGGACGCAGGTCCCCGTCGTTGACGCCCATGACGATGGTCGCGTCGATCTCGTCCTTGGCCGGAACGGTCAGGACCACTCGGCTCGCACCGGCCGCGAGGTGCTTCGCGAGCGCGTCCCGCGTCAGGATCTTGCCCGTCGATTCGATGACGATGTCCACGCCGTGCGTCGCCCAGGGGATGCGCGCCGGGTCCTTCTCGGCCGTCATCGTGACGCGCCGGCCGTCGACGGTCATGCTGTCCGCGTCGGTCGTGACGTTCCTCGGGAACACGCCCATGACCGTGTCGTACTTGAGCAGATACGCGAGGTGGTCGTTGTCGAAAAGATCATTGACGGCCACGATCTCGACGTCCGCCCGGTCGGCGACGATGCGAAAGACGCTCCGGCCGATCCGGCCGAAGCCGTTGATGCCGACGCGGACCGGTCTCATGCCGACTCCAGCGCGGAGAAGCGCTCGACGAGGTCCACGGCGCGGTGTGCGTACCCGTAGCCGGAGTCGAACCAGGAGAGCGTCTTGGAGAGGCGGTCCCCGAGCGTCATGGTCGCCAGCGAGTCGAAGGTGGCCGAGTAACGCGAGCGGGCAACGTCGGAGGAGACGATGGGCTCGGTCTCGAACGCGAGGACGCCTTTCCAGTGCGGCGCGCCGGCCGCGGTGCGAAGCGCCTCGTTGATCGCCTCGCGGGTGACGGGTTTCTCGTGCCAGCAGACCAGGTCGACGACCGATCCGTTCGCGACCGGCACGTTCATCGCGTAGCCCGTGAGCTTTCCCGAGAGGGCGGGCAAAAGGTCCACGACGATCGCCGGCGATCGGGATTCCTGCGGGATGATGTTCTCCGCCGCGGCGCGGCCGCGACGCTTGTCCTTCACCGGGACGTCGGCCAGACGATGGGCGCTCGTGTAGGAGTGAACGGTCGTGAAGATGGCCCGCCGAATGCCGAAGGCGTCCTCGAGGACCTTCACGACCAGCGCGAGGCAGTGCGCCGTCGAAGAGGCGTTGGAGACGATGCGATGTCCGGCGGCGATCCGGTCGTCGTTGATCCCCGCGATGACCGTGATGTCGGGTTTCTCGAGGGGCGGGGCGAGGAGAATCACCCGCCGGGCGCCGGCGGCAAGGTGCGCTTCGGCCTCGGCCCGCGTCCGGCCTCGGGATGTCGCTTCGAACACGGTGTCGACGCCGAGCTCCCCCCAGCGAGGCACCGCCGGCTGGTCCTTGCCGGTCAGCAGGGGGATCTTGCGGCCCGCAACCAGGAGCGTGCTGCCTTCCAGGCCGACGGCTTCGTCGAAGCGCCCGAGCAGCGTGTCGAACTTGAGCAGGTATTCGAGGCCCGCGGGCTCGGCCAGGTCGCTGATGGCGCCGACGCGGATGTCGTCGCGGTCGTAGAGCAGGCGCAGCAGGTTGCGCCCGATCCGTCCAAATCCGAAGATGCCGACGGTAGGCACGAACCGTGTCTACCACATCGGGGGCAAGGCGGGAAGAATCGCCGGGTCGACCCCCGATAATCGGCGGATCGGAAGGGAGGAGAGCTCATGAGGACGCACGTTGCGGTGCTCGTTGCAGCCACCTTGGTGCCCACGTTCGCCGCGGCCCGGCCCCAGGTAGCCGGCACGGAGTCGGCCAGGGCGGAGTTGATGCGGGTGGACGCCGAATTTTCGCAGGCGGCCGGGACGATCGGGGCCGGCGAGGCATTCGCCCGCTACGCCGACGCCGACGCAGTCATGTTGCCGGCCGACGAGAACCCGGTGACGGGCCGGGAGGCTGTGCGGCGGTTCGCAGAGCTGCCCCCGGGGACGGTGCTCGCGTGGAAGCCGTTCAAGGCGGACGTGGCGGCGTCGGGCGATCTCGGCTACACGCTCGGCACGTACGAGCTGAGCGGCAAGGACAAGGAGGGGCAGACCTATACGCACTACGGCAAGTACTGCTCGGTCTGGAAACGCCAGAAGGGCGGAAGCTGGAAGTGGGTCGTGGACGTCGGGACTTCCTCTCCCGCACCAAAGCAGAGCCGCTAGAGCCGCTCGCCTCCGGGCACGGCGCCTCAGCGGGCAGATTCCGGCGACCGTCACTCAACCGCGAGGGGCCGGATAGACTTCGCCCATGAGAAGAGAGGTCCGGGCGGCCGTCGTGGCGGGACTGTTGCTGGCCGCATTCGCGCGCGCGGCGGACAAGCCCCGCGCTCGCGATCTCGGCGTGCCGTTCGACGGCATCCCCGGTCCGTTGAACGCGATCACCGACGTGCGCGGTGTCGCGGTGGGGCACAGCACGATCATCCGGGGAGAGGGCCGGCTCGAAGTCGGCAAGGGCCCCGTACGCACGGGCGTCACGGCGGTCGTCCCCCGCGGAAAGGCGACCAACGACGACCCGGTCTTCGCGGGCTGGTTCGCCCTGAACGGCGACGGCGAGATGACGGGCACGACGTGGGTGGAGGAGTCGGGCTTCCTCGAGGGGCCCGTGATGATCACGAACACGCACAGCGTCGGCGCTGTGCACGCGGGGACGATCGCGTGGCGGGTCAAGCAGGGCGAGGCCGACCCCACCGGCTATTGGTGGTCCAACCCGGTGGTCGCCGAGACCTGGGACGGGGAGCTGAACGACATCAACGGCTTTCACGTCAAGGAGGCCAACGTTTTCGAGGCGCTGTCGACGGCGCGCGGGGGCCCGGTCACGGAGGGCAACGTCGGCGGCGGGACGGGAATGGCCTGCTACGGGTTCAAAGGAGGCATCGGCACAGCGTCGCGGCAGTTGAGCGCCGAAGCGGGCGGCTACACGGTCGGCGTCCTCGTCCAGTGCAACTACGGGCGGCGCGTCGACCTGCGCATCGCCGGGATACCGGTGGGCCGGGAGATCGCCGGCAGCGCGGTTCGCGAAGACGACTCGGGCTCGATCATCATCGTGGTTGCCACCGACGCGCCGCTGCTGCCGCACCAGTTGAAGCGCATCGCACGCCACGCTTCCCTCGGCCTCGGCCGCGACGGTTCGATCGCCGGCAACGGCTCCGGCGACATCTTCATTGCGTTCTCGACGGCCAACCCCGGAGCGGCGCGGCCCAGAGGCACGGTGCCCCTGACGATGCTGCCCAACGACCGGCTGAGCCCGCTGTTCGAGGCGACGGTCCAGGCGGTGGAGGAAGCGATCATCAACGCAATGATCGCGGCGGAGACGATGAGGGGTGCCAACGACCTCGTCGTCCGCGCCCTGCCTCACGACGAGCTCCGGCGCATCCTCAAGAAGTACAACCGGCTGGTGGAGCCTTAGTCGCCCTCGTTGTCATCCCGAAGCATCCGAGGGACTCTGTGAAGTCCCAATACCGCTCGAAAGGGATCCCTCGCTGCGCTCGGGGTGACAGGGGGCGGTGCGACTCAGAAGGGGGTCGCCGCGCTCGAGGGGGCGAGCGAAGCGAGGAAGCGCTCCCAGGCCTGCCAGTACGCTTCGCCACCCGTAAGGTACGTGTCGTTGTGGCCGGCTCCCGGGATGACGAACAGCGTCTTCGGGTCCCGGGCCAGCGCGAAGAGTTCGCGACTCTGTGTTGCCGGAACGATCTCGTCGCGCGCGGCGACGAGAAAGAGCTTGGGAGGCGCGACGCGGGCGATCTTCGAAGCGCTGTCGAAGCGACTCCGGATGAGGAAGGAAGGCACGAACGGGTAGTGCTGCTTCGCCATCGCGGGGACGGACAGAAACGGCGTTTCAAGGACGACCGCGGCGCAAGGCCTCTCGATTGCGAGCTGGACCGCGACCGCCGAGCCGAGCGATTCGCCGAAGACGAGGACTTGCCCTGCGGCGAACCTCCGGTCGAGGGCGGCCTGATAGACCGCTCTGGCGTCGCGATACAGGCCCTCTTCCGAGGGCGCTCCAGCCGATCGGCCGTACCCGCGGTAGTCCACGAGAAAGACGTCGAGGCCAAGTCGCTCGTTCAGGATCCTCGCCCGCTCGAGCCGGTCCGCGACGTTGCCGGCGTTGCCGTGGAAAAAGAGAATCGCGCGAGCGCCCCGACCCCGGATCCACCAACCGTGAAGGCGAACCCCGTCCTCGGTCTCGGGCTGGAGCTCGTCCGCCTGGAGGCCGTATGTGGCGGGAGTCGCGGCGAGTTCGGCCGACGGAAAGTAGAGGAATCGATCTTCCATGAGGAGCAAGCCTGCCAGAAGCCCGACGCCGGACAGAGCGAGGAGCCCGCCAGCCAGAAAACCTCCGGTCACAAGGGAACGCGGAATCTTTTGAATATACTTCCACCCGGTCGCCCCCTGAATCGGTTCTCGGAAAGGAGCCTCATGACTTCCGTGCGTCTTCTCCGGGCGGTCCTCGCCCTGACCTGCCTCCTGCTCGCGCCGGTGCGCTCCTTTGCTCAGTCCTCCCCTCCATCGAAGCCGCCCGGCAGCGCCGAGAAAGCGAAGGAGAAGACGCTCTCCGAGCAGTTCGAGGGGCTGCAATTTCGGAACATCGGTCCCTTCCGCGGGGGCCGCGCCTGTGCGGTCACGGGCGTTCGGCACCAGCCGAACACGTTCTACTTCGGCGGGACGGGCGGCGGAGTGTGGAAGACGACCGACGGCGGCTCCAACTGGGAAAACGTCTCCGACAAGGACTTCAAGACCGGGTCGGTCGGAGCGATCGCGGTGTCCGAGTCGGACCCCAACGTCGTGTACGTCGGCATGGGAGAGGCGCCGATCCGCGGCAACGTGTCGCACGGAGACGGCGTCTACAAGTCCGCCGACGGCGGACGCACCTGGAAGAACGTGGGACTGAGGGATAGCCGGCAGATCGCGCGCGTTCGCATCCATCCGAAGAACCCGGATCTCGTCTACGTCGCGGCGCAGGGCCATGTCTGGGGCCCGAACGTCGAGCGCGGTGTCTTTCGCTCCGAGGACGGCGGCAGGACGTGGAAGAAAATTCTCTACGTCGACGAAAACACGGGCGCATCGGATCTCTCCATGGACCCGAACAATCCGCGCATCCTGTACGCCGGATTCTGGACCGTCGTGCGCCATCCCTGGGAGCTCGTCTCCGGGGGCGCCGGATCGAGCCTCTGGAAGTCGACCGACGGCGGCGATACGTGGAAGAAGTTGACCACGGGGCTGCCCGAAGAGATGTGGGGCAAGGTCGGTGTCGCGGCCTCGGCCGCGCAACCCGGACGCGTCTTCGCGTTCGTTGAGGCCAAACACGGCGGCCTCTTCCGCAGCGACAACTCCGGCGAGAAGTTCGTGCACGTCAACGACGAGCACAAGATCCGCGAGCGTGCCTGGTACTACTCGTGGGTCTATCCCGGCACGCAGAGCGCGGACACCGTCTACCTGCCCAACGTCCGCATGCACAAGTCGACCGACGGCGGGCGGACGTTCTCCGATCTCTCGGTTCCGCACGGCGACAATCACGACATGTGGATCGATCCGGACGACGGCGGCCGCTTCATCCTCGGCAACGACGGCGGCGCCACGATCACGCACAACGACGGAAAGACCTGGTCCACCCAGTACAACCAGCCGACCGCTCAGTTCTATCGCGTGACGACCGACAACCAGTACCCCTACCAGGTCTATGGCTCGCAGCAGGACAATTCGAACGTCGTCATCGCCAGCGGCAAGCCCGGCGGCGGTATCGACCGCGAAGACTGGCACGATGCGGGCGGCGGCGAGAGCGGCTGGATGGCCGTGGACCCCAGGGACCCGAACATCGTGTACGCGGGCGAGTATGGCGGCGTCATCACCCGGTACGATCACCGCACCAAGGAGGTGCGCAACGTCATGGCCTGGCCGCAGCTCGCCGACGGTCACGCGACGAGCGACCTCAAGTATCGAATCCAGTGGAATGCGCCGATCCTGTTCTCGCCGAACGATCCGAAGGTTCTCTACCACGGCGCGCAGATGCTCCTGCGCAGCCGAGACGAAGGGGAGACGTGGGAGGAGGCCTCGCCGGATCTCACGCGCAACGACAAGTCCAAGCAGGGCAAGTCGGGCGGCCCGATCACGATCGACATCACCGGCGTCGAGCTCTACTCGGTGATCTTCGCGCTCGCCGAGTCGCCCGTCGAGCCGGGCGTGATCTGGGCGGGCTCCGACGACGGCCTCATCCATGTCACGCGCGACGACGGCAAGAGCTGGCAAAACGTGACCCCCAGGGGGATCCCAGAGTGGATCCAGATCAACTCCATCGAGGCCTCCCCGCGCGAAAAGGGGGCGGCCTACGTCGCGGCGACCATGTACAAGTGGGACGACTTCAAGCCGTATCTGTACAAGACGACCGACTACGGGAAGACCTGGACGAAGATCGTCAACGGCATTCCCGACGGGGCGTTCACGCGCGTCGTGCGACAGGACCCGGTCCGGCCGGGGCTTCTGTACGCGGGAACCGAGACCGGCCTCTACGTCAGCTTCGACGACGGAGCCATCTGGCAGCCGTTCCAGGTCAACCTCCCCGTCACACCGGTCACGGACCTCGCCGTCAAGAACGACGATCTCGTGGTCGCGACCCAGGGGCGGTCGTTCTGGATCCTCGACGACCTGACACCCCTGCGCAAGTGGAACGATGCGGTGGCGGCATCGTCCGCGTATCTCTTTCCCGTCCGCCCGACCGTGCGCATGGACATCGAGACGCGCGACGAGGACGACGAGCCGCATCGCGCCGTCGGAGAAAACATGCCGGCCGGTGTCGTCGTCGACTACTGGCTCAAGGATGCCCCCAAGCCGAATGAGACGGTCACGCTCGAGTTCCTGGACGGCGACACCGTCATCCGGAGCTACTCGAACGTCAAGCCGCCCAAGGCCGAGGATCTCGAGGAGCAGGCGAAGCTCGACGAGAAGCGCAAGCAACTCGACAAGCCCCTCGAGCCGAAGCCAGGTGTGAATCGCTTCGTCTGGGACATGCGGGTCTTGAAGCCCACGCTCGTCCCGAAGGCGGTCTTCAACGAGGGGACCAAGGCCCCGCCGAAGGTCGCGCCGGGCACCTATACGGTGAGACTGACCGCCGGCGGAAAGACCTACACGGAGCCGATCGAGGTGCGCGTGCGGCCCGGCGTGGCGGCCACGGCCGCGGACCTCAAGGCGCAATACGAAATGCTGAAGGCGATCCGCGACCGGCTCTCCGACACCAGCGTGGCCGTGCTGAAGGTTCGCGACGTGCGCCAGCAGGTCAACGAGGTGGCAGCGCGTGCGGCGCGTCTCGGAAAGGGCGACGCGCTGGCGAAGCAGGCTGCTCCGATTTCCGAGAAGCTCACGATCATCGAAGAGAAGCTGACCAACCCGCAGATCAAGGCGGACGAGGACGATCTCAACTACGAGCCGAAGCTCGACCACGACTGGGTGTACCTGGCCGCCGTCGTCGGGAGCGCGGATGCGAAGCCACTGGCGTCCTCGGTCCAGTACTACGCCGTCCTGAAGGCCCGCCTCGACGCGATCCTGGCGGAGCTGCAGGCCGTGCTCGACAAGGACGTGCGGGACTACAACCGCGCCGTCGAGGCGGCGAAGATCGTGCCCGTGGCGGCGGCGCCGAAGATACCGAACTGATCGTATTCGGGAGGAGGCAGGCATGACGAGATGGCGAGTCGCGGTTCTGGCGATCCCGCCCGCCTTCGCGGCGGCGCTGGCGTTCGGACAGGCCCCCACGACGACGAGCACCCAGATGCCGCCGCGCCCGGCGGCGCCGGCGGTTGGCGTGGCCGCGACCGGAGGCGGGTTCCGCGCCGAGTACGCTGCCGAGGTCGAAAGCGTCGGCCAGAAGCTGGTGGATCTCGCGGAGGCGATGCCCGCCGACAAGTACGGCTGGCGCCCCGCGCCGGGCGTACGGTCGGTTGGCGAGGTCTACATGCACGTGGTCGCCGGCAACTCGATGCTGCCGAGCTTTCTCGGTTTGAAGGGGATGGAGGGCGTGTCCCGCGAGAGCGAGAGGAGCGTCACCAACAAGGCGCAGATCATCGCGCTCCTCAAGGCGTCGATCGCGAATGCGAAGGCCGCGGGCGCCGCGGTGTCCGATTCCGACCTCGACAGGAAGGTCAAGACCTTCGGCAGCCAGGAGATGACGGAGCGGCAGGTCCTCATGCGCATCCTCGTGCACATGCACGAGCACCTCGGGCAGTCGATCGCCTACGCACGCATGAACGGCGTCACGCCGCCCTGGTCGAAGACGGAGTAGGGCGGGTGAGACGCGCCGGCGTCGTGCTCGCCGCGACGGTGGCCGCGGCTGCGGCCGCGGCGATGGGCGTTGTCGGGGGCGCGGAGCGGCTGCCTCCTGTCTTTCTCAACCACGTCTACCGCGTCCTCGACCGCCAGACCTTCGAGGCGGCCGAGCGATCGCAGTACCTGCAGACCGAGTTCGCCCAGTTCGAGAAACGCAGCACGAAGTCCGGCAGCGACTCGTGGAGCGGGCTCTATTTCTACGGCGAACATACGTACTTCGAGTTCCTCGAGGCGGACCCCGGCCGGGAACGCCCGGTCGGGGCCTGTGGCATCGGCCTCGGGATCGAGGCAATCGGCGGCAGCGCCGCGGTGCGCGCGGCACTCGAGGGACTCGGTCAGGGCGCGGTGATGGAGCTACAGCGACCGCGCGAGAGCGACGGGCGCGCGGTGCCATGGTTTCGGATGACCGGCTTCGAGCCGAAGGACCCGGGGCTCGTGACCTTCGTGATGGAGTACGAACCGGCGTTCCTGAAGCAATGGAACCCGGACATCGTGCCTTCGCTTTCGGGGATCACCCGGAGCGCCGTCCTCGAACGCTACAGGGCGAAGGCCGCGCGGGCCATCCCGGCGCCCGGCGCCCTGCTCAAGGACATTACGGCCGTGACGCTCGCCCTCACGCCCGATCAAGCGATGCTCCTCGGCGCCGAGCTCTCGGCCCTGGGATACCGAAGCGGAACCGCCGCCGGAAAGTCCATCTGGGTCGGCCCCGACGTCCGTTTCGCCATCGTGCCGGCCTCGCCGGGGACGGCCGGCATCACGGCGCTCGAAATGTCGCTCAGCCGCAGGCGCCTGGCGCCCCGCGTCGTCGAGATCGGCCCCCGGGCGCGCCTCGAGGTGCGCCAGGACGGCACGGCGAATCTGACCTTCTGAGCCCCGGGCGGGCCGTGCCGGGGGGTCCCGGGACGTGAACTTTCCTTCGCCGAATCCGTCTTCTCTACCGATGACGAAGGTCCCCATCGAAGCCCAAGGCCTGCGCAAGGTCTACCGCTCGCGGTTCGGGTCGCGGAGTATCACGGCCCTGCAGGACGTGTCCTTCCGCATCGAGCCGGGGCAGGTCTTCGGCCTCCTCGGCCCCAACGGGGCGGGAAAGACGACCGCGGTCAAGATTCTCCTCGGCCTGACCGGCGCCACGGCCGGCCGGGCGAGCCTCTGCGGACTGCCGGCGAGTGATCCGGAGAGCCGCCGGCGCGTCGGCTACCTGCCGGAGGGCCATCGCTTTCCGGGCTATCTGACGGCGCGCCAGACGCTCTCCATCTTCGGGCGCATGTCGGGCGCGGACCCCGCCTCGCTGCGGCGGCGGGGGCCCGAGCTTCTGGAGCGCGTCCGCCTCTCCGCCTGGAGCGACGTGCGCGTCAAGAAGTTCTCGAAGGGCATGACGCAACGCCTGGGGCTTGCGGCCGCGCTCATCCATGACCCCGACGTGTTGCTGCTCGACGAGCCGACCGATGGCGTCGACCCCGTGGGCCGTCGTGAGATCCGCGACCTCCTGCAGGAGGAGGCCGCCCGCGGCAAGGCGATCCTCGTGAACTCCCACCTGCTCTCCGAGATCGAGCGGACCTGCGGCCGGGTGGCCGTGCTGCGCGCGGGTCGAGTCGTCGCGGAGGGGCGCATCGAGGAGCTGACGGCTTCGGGGACGGGCTACCGCCTCGTGGCCGCGGGCGTGGACGAAGCGCTCGTGGCGAAGCTGCGCGCGACGGGGGCGTCGCTCGAGCGAGTGGACGGGCATTTCGATCTCACCGCCCGCGACGTCGATCATCTGAATGCGGTCGTGGACCTGCTCCGGGCGGGCGGCGCGAAGCTCCAGGAGCTCTCCCCCGTGCGCGCGAGCCTGGAGGACGTGTTCGTCGGGCTGGTCCGGGACGACACCGTCGAAGCGCCCGGCCGGAGGGTTGCATGAGGGCGATCGCCGCGAGCGTCGAAGAGGTCTTCCGCGAAGCGGCGGCACGCTGGACGCTCATCGCCTATTTCGCGCTGTCCTCGCTCTTCATCCTGGTGTTCGCGCTGGCCGTGAATCTCGACATCGTCAACGGGGCGCTCGCCGGGGCAAAGCTCTTCGGCCGGTCGGTGGAGCTCGGAGCGAGGTCGGTCGACATCGACCGGCTCGTGCTCGGTTTCGAGTCGGGCTTCTCCGGCTTTCTCTATCTCGTCGGCACTTTTCTCGCGCTGTTCGCCACCGCCCACCTGGTTCCGCGGTTGCAGGAGAAGGGGACGATCGACCTGTACCTGTCTCGCCCGGTCGGGCGGGTGCGCCTTCTGGTGTCGCGTTACGCGGGAGGGCTGCTGCTGGCCGCCGCGAACCTGGCCTATCTCATCGGGTCGATGTGGCTGATCGTCGTGTGGAAGACGAGGGTCCTCCATCCGCGCTTCCTGCTCTCGGGCCTCGTCATCCTCTTCACGATTGCCGCTCTGCTCGCCTTTGCATTCCTCGTCGGCGTCGTCACCTCGTCGACGGGCGTTTCGCTGATGGCAACCTACGCCGTGTTCTTCCTCGCTGCCGCGCTCTCGGCGCACAACCAGATCGCCGCGGCCGTTTCGACGGAGCTTTCGGCGCGGATCGTCCAGGGGCTCTACTGGGCGCTGCCGAAAACGGCCGAGCTCGGCCAGGCCACCGTCGCCCTGGTGGCCGGACGGGAGGCCCCGGAGGCGCTGGCCAACGTCCACCATCTCGCCATCTACGGATCGACCGCGATCTTCGCGATCGCGGCCCTGTCGCTCGCCTCCTGGCTCTTCTCGAGAAAGGACTTCTGAGATGAACTCCCGCCGCCTCGGTCAGCGCCTCGCCGTCGCCGTGTCGCTCGCGCTTCTGGGTCAAGCGAGTCTCCTCGCGGTGCGCCGCACGGAAGATCCATTGGCCCTCGTGCCGGCCGGGGCCGCGACGGTCGGTGTGATCCACTGGAACGAGCTGCGCACGAGCCCGCTCGGGGCAAAAGTGTTCGCGGAGATGGACGAGATCTCCACTGACGGCGACGCCGCCCGCTTCCTCGAGGAGGCGCAACTCGACCCGCGCCGGGACGTGGACACGATCATCGTGGCGATGTCGCCGTCGGCTCCGGGATCCGGAGACCAGAGCCTCGTCTTCTTCGAAGGCCGGTTCGACGTCGATCGGCTCTCGGCGGCCCTTCTCGCCCGCGGCGGCGCGCGGCGGACGGCATCCGGCACCGACTACTACCGCCTTCCCGGTAAGGACGCGGCGGCCGCGGCCCGCGAAGGAGACTCCGGAGCCCTGGCGTTTCTCAATCGCCATCTGATCGTCGCTGGCGACGAGCCGGCGGTCGTGGCGGCGCTCGCGCGGCGCGAGTCCGGCGGCGCCGGAGGCCTGATGTCCGGCCAGGGTCTGGGGAGGTACCTCTCGCGGATTCGACCCGGCGCTTCGGCGTGGGCCCTCGTGGATCTCAAGCGTTTTCCCTCCGCCCCGAGCCATGGCACGCGCATGGATGCCGAGGTCGACGCCGCCAGCGGCGAGCCGGGCCAGGCGATCGTCGGCGCGATGAAGTCGGTCTCGGTCCTGGCGCTGCAGGCCTCGGTCGAGAGCGACGGAGTCGAACTGTCCGCACAGGGCCTGACCGGCGACGCCGAGGCGCGCGGTCTTCTCGAGGATTCCCTTCGCGGCGTGCTGGCGATGTGGCGGCTGGCCGCGCAGGAGAAGTCGCCGGAGACCGTCTCGGTCCTGCGGCGCTTCCAGATCGAGAACGATGGCGAAGGGGTTTCGATCCACGGCAAGCTTCCGGCCAGCTTCCTGCGGGCGCTCTCGGAACAGCACGCGGAAAAGCGTTAGTCTGGGCTCCATGAAAGGCGCTCTCCAGGCGGCCGCGCTGGCTGCCGCCGCGGTCGTGGGCGGGGGGTCGGCAATGGGTACGGAGCCGCAGGCGACGAAGGCGCCCGAGGTCTCCCGGCTGACGCTTGCGCCCTGCGACGTCGCCGGAGTCGAGGGCAAGGCGCGCTGTGGCACGTACGAGGTCTACGAGAACAGGAGCACACGCAAGGGCCGGAAGATCTCGCTGAAAGTCGTGGTGGTTCCGGCCACGGGACCCGAGCGCCTCTCGGATCCGTACGTCTTCCTGGACGGCGGGCCCGGCGAAGCCTCCACCGAAGCGGCTGCCTATCTCGCGAGGGAGTTCGCGAAGATCCGGCAGCGGCGCGACATTCTCCTCGTCGACCAGCGCGGGACGGGCGGTTCGCACCCGCTCAACTGCCCCGCGCTCTTCCCGCCCGAGGACGTGCAGAGCTCTCTGGGCGATTTCTTTCCGCTTCCCCTGGACGCGGTCCGCAAGTGCCGGGAGGGCCTCGAGAAGAGTTCCGACCTCACCCTCTACACGACGTCGATCGCCATGGACGACCTGGACGAAGTTCGAGCGGCTCTGGGCTACGACCGGTTGAATCTGGCCGGAGGCTCCTATGGCACGCGCGCGGCGCTCGTGTACCTGCGGCAGCACCCCGACCGGTTGCGCACCTTGATTCTGCAGGGTGTCGAGCCCACCGACGACCGCCTGCCACTGCACATTCCGCGGGGGGCCGAGCGGGCGCTGGCGGGAGTCCTCGAGGAATGCGCCGCGGAACCGGCCTGCAAGGCGGCCTTTCCGAGCCTTCGCGAGGAGGCGAAGACGGTCTTTGCGTCGCTGTCGCGAGCCCCCGTGACGGTCCGGGTCCTGCATCCCCGCTCGGGCGAGCCGACGGATGTCGTGCTGTCGCACGATCTGGCGGCCGAGGCGGTCCGCTACATGCTGTACTCCTCGGGCTCGGCGGGCGAGGTCCCGACCGTGCTGCATCAGGCGGCGGCCGGTGATTTCACTCCGCTGGCCGAGCTCGCCATCTTCTACCGGCAGCGCATCGTGGGGAGCGGTTCGAACGGCCTCTATCTTTCGATCACCTGCGCCGAGGACGTCCCGTGGATCGAGCCGGGGGAGGGGGAGCGCGCAGCGCAGGGCACGTTCATTGGGGACTACCGGCTCAAGCAGCAGCGGGCAGCCTGCGAGCTCTGGCCGCGTGCCGTCGTTTCGCGAGCGTACTTCGAGCCGGTGAGCGGCTCGGTTCCGGTCCTCCTTCTGTCCGGCAAGTGGGATCCCGCGACACCGCCCTCCAACGCCGAGGCCGTGGCCCGGCATCTCCCGAACGCGCTCCATGCCGTTGTGCCCCACGGCGGACACAACTATGACGGGCTCGAGGGCCTCGATTGCCTGACGGCGCTCCAGGTCGAGTTCATCGAGCGCGGAACGACGAAGGGGCTCGACACCGCGTGCGTGGAGAAGATTCGACGCCTACCCTTCCGCACCGAGCCGATGGAGATGCGGGTGGTGACCCTCCCCGAGGAGAATCTGGCGAGCCTTGCCGGCCCCTACGTGGAAGAGGGAGGCTCCGCCGCCGTGACTCTCGAGGTGAAATCCGGAAAGCTCGTGCTGAGTTTTCCCGACGGGGACTCGTTCCTGCTCGTGCCGGTTGCCGCGACGCGCTTCCGCGTGGCAGGGGCTCCGAATCTCGCGGTGAGCTTCGAGCTCGTGGACGGCCGGCCCGCCCGTGCCACCATCATCCAGTCGGGAACCCCCGTCATGAAGGTCGTTCCGAAGCCTTCTGCGGCGAAGGACTGACTTCCGGCGGCCCCGGGGCTCAGTTCTTCGGTGCCGCGGTCGGCTTCGGGCTGGCCTTGCCCGGCGCGGGCGCGCCCGCGGCTGCTGCCGACTTTTCCTGTTCCTTCTTCAGCTGGTCGGTGCGCGCGGCCATCAACGCCTTGAGTTCGTCGGAATGCGGCTGGCCGAGTCGGGCCCCGGCCATGGCGGTCCGCTGCATGAGCTCCGGCATCTTCTCGAGCGACTTCTGGCCGGCGGTGGTCTTGTAGAAGGCCGTCAGTTCCTTGAGCTCGGCGTCCGTGTAGGTCTGCGTGTACATCCGCGTGAGCTCCGGAAGCATCGCGTCCCACGTCATGTACTTGCGCAGCCACCCGAGCATGACCTCGCGGTACGGGGTGAGGCCGGGGTTGCGGGCGACCTCGGAATCGATCATCGCGGCCGAGGCGTCCTGGATCGTGGTCTGGAGCTTCATCACCTTGAAGAGCTCCAGTGCCGCCGCCGCGCTGGCTGCCGGGACGGGCACGAGAGTGGGTGCGGGAGCCTGCGCCGCCTTCGGAGCGGCGGGAGCCGGCTTCGGCGCGGTGGCCGGCTTTTGCGCGGCGGCCGGCCGCGCGGTCGACAGAGCGGCGGCCAGGGACAGAGCGATCCATGCGGAGCGCGAGGGCATCGAAATTCCTCCCGGAAGCGCGAGGACTCGTCCCGCCAAGATCGCTTCCGGGCAGTCGGACGGAGGCATCCCTTCCAGCGCCGGAGAATATGACGGGGCCGGCCCCCTTGGCCACCGAAAACTGCGCCGAAACCGGTCAGGCCGGCGTTTTTCGGGCCTCGGCGCGTGCCGAGCGCAGCATCGCGAGCGCCGCGTAGAGGACGACCGCGACGACGACCCAGCGCAGCACCGTCAGCGGCAGGGACTTGACGAGGAACGCGGCGATGAGGACGGCCGGTATGCCGCCCAGGGCGAGGCCCACCGCGGCCTTCAGGTTGTAACTGCCCCGGGTGATGAAGCGCAGGCTCCCCACCGGCATCAGGAAGGCGCAGGAGCCCATCATGATCGGGAAGGCCGCCTTGGGATTCATGCCGAGAAGGGCGACGAGGATCATGCAGGGGGCGTAGAGGCCGATCCCGAGCGTCATCAGCGCGCCCAGCACGAAGTTGCCGGCGATTCCCGCCCAGAGGAGGGGTGAAGTCAGCCCGAGCGTCTCGCCGCCCGAGGGAAAGAGGCCGAGGTTCGTCATCGCGAAGAACGAGGCCGCGGCGAGCAGAGCCAGGCCCATGCCCACCTGCACCTGGCGGCGGGGCAGGCCCGCCACGACACCCGCGCCGAGCCAGGCTCCGGCGACCGACGCCGCGATCATCCCGACGAGGGTCTTCATCTCGACCTCCACGATCGCGATGAAGATGAAGGCCTGCGAGATCGTCGGCAGCGTGTGGCCCACGTTGAGCGTGCCGGGAATTCGCTCGTCGGGAACCAGGCGCTTGAGCTTGAAGACGGACGTCGTCGGCGCGAAGGACCCGATTCCGAGGGTGTCGAAGAAGTTGCTGACGAACCCGATGACGAGCTCGAGGGCCCCCGGCCTCGCGCTTCCCTTGCCACGGGCGGAACGCACCCACACGATCACGTACACCGTCGTGATCACCGCGAGGGTGACGAAGAGAATCAGTTTTGGGGTGGCCACTGGCGCCTATCGTAGACCAATCCGATAGAGTCTCGGCCCATGAAGATCCGCAGAATCGCGGCCTACCGCACGGAGCTCCCGCTTCGGGAGGGCAGTTACAAATGGTCGGGCGGCAAATCGGTCGCCGTGTTCGACAGCACGCTGGTGCGCATCGAGACCGACGGCGGGGTGGTCGGTCACGGCGAGGTGTGCCCCCTCGGGCCCGCCTATCTTCCGGCATATGCGGAGGGAGTTCGGACGGGCATTGCCTTGCTCGCGCCCCATCTGATCGGCGAGGATCCGCGGGAGCTCGAGCGCCTGAACCGGCGGATGGACGCCGTCCTGAAGGGCCATCCCTACGTCAAGTCCGCGATCGACATGGCTTGCTGGGACATTCTCGGGCAATCCAGCGGCCTGCCGGTCTGCACGCTCCTCGGGGGCCGGTATGGAGAGGACTTCGTTCTCTACCGCGCGATCTCCCAGGAGTCGCCGGAGGCGATGGCCGGGAAAGTGGCCGGCTATCGGAAGGAAGGCTATCGGCGGTTCCAGCTCAAGGTCGGCGGGGATCCAAACGTCGACGTCGAGCGGATCCGCGCGGTCCGCGCCGTGCTCGGCACGGAGGACGTTCTCGTGGCCGACGCCAACACCGGATGGCTGATGCATCAGGCGGCGCGCGTCGTGCGCGCGGTGCGCGACGTGGATGTCTACATCGAGCAGCCCTGCGCGAGCTACGAGGAATGCCTCTCGATCCGACGCCGCACGGACCACCCCTTCGTCCTCGACGAGACGATGGATGGCATCGGAGTCCTCCTGCGCGCCGCGTCCGACCGTGCGATGGACGTCGTGAACATCAAGATCTCCAAGTTCGGCGGGATCACCCGGGCTCGCCAGGCCCGGGACCTCTGCGTTTCGCTGGGTGTCGCCATGACGATCGAGGACTCGTGGGGCGGCGACGTCACGACGGCCGCCATCGCGCACCTGGCCCACTCGACGCCGGCCGAGTTCCTGTTCACCGCGACGGACTTCAACAGCTACGTGACGGTTTCGACGGCGGACGGGGCTCCGCAGCGCCGCGAAGGCCGCATGGCCGCGTCGGCAGCGCCGGGCCTCGGCGTGGCGCCCCGGCCGGAATTCCTCCGCAGCCCCGCCGTCGACGTCTCCTGAGGCCTCACCACGGGAGCTCCTTGCCCTGGTGATCGAAGAACTTGCCGTTGTCCTTCCGGGTGAGGCCGTCGATGACCCGCAGGACCGCGCGTACGCTCTCTTGCGGCGACAGCTTCGCCCCGGCGCCGCCCATGCGCGTGCGGACCCAGCCCGGCGAGAGCAGCGCAAACGTGAAGCCCTCGGCCGAGAGCTCGGCGGCGAGCGTCCGAACGAGCTGGTGAAGCGCGGTCTTCGAGGCGCGGTACCCCATCCAGCCCCCGTCGCGGTTGTCGGCGAGAGAGCCGAGGCCGCTCGTGATCGCGACGACGAGCCGGCGGGACCCGGCCCGCAGGTTCGGAAGGAGCGCCTGCGTCAGGTGAATCGGGCCGATGGAGTTGGTGCGAAAGTACCGTTCGAGCTCGGCGACCGCAACCTTCTCGGCGGGAGCCGACGCGTCGCCGATGGCGGCGTTCAGGACGACGACGTCGACGGGTGTCCCGGCGAGGCGCGCGGCCAGCTCGTCCACGCTGGTCTCGCTGGCGAGGTCGGCCTGCTCCACCAGGACGCCGCCGAGGGCGTGGAGCTCGGGCGCGGACTCCGGGTTCCGGGCCGTTGCAATGACGGACTCCCCGCGCCCGGCCAGCTGACGTGCGAGCTCCAGCCCGATTCCGCGATTTCCCCCGGTCACGACCCAGGTCGAAGCCATGTGCCCTCCCTGCCCCTTAGGCTACTATCAGCGGTCCATGTCGACGTCCACCGCCGCCTCCAGCCTGCCCCCCGAGGTCCAGACCCTCATCGACGGAAAGAAATTCGACGCTCTCGAAGCCCTTTGGACGAAGAAGATGGAGGAGGGCGCCGAGGACCTGCCGTTCTTCTTCGGCGTGGCTGCGGCGGTCAAGAAGAAGGGTGGCGGCGCTGCGGCGATCTCGTGGCTTCGCCTGCTCGCGGAGTTCCAGCCGACGGACACCGGCGATGCGCGGATCCAGGTTCTCCTCGAGATCGCGCGCATGTCCCCCACGGATGCGAGCGTTCGCAAGGAGCTGACGGCGACGCTGCGCGCGCGATTTGCGGGGCACCCGGCCCTGTCCGCCGTGGTGGCGCAGTTCCCGCTCGAGGGCGCCGCCGACCCGTCCGAGGTGGCCGGCAAGATCTCGCGCTGGCTCCACTTTCGGCCCAACGAGATCTACTTCATGCCGGGCCGGGGCGCGGGGCGGCTCGTCGAGATGAACCCGGCGCTCGACGTCATGCGCCTGGAAGTCGGCGGTGCGCGCGTGCCGCTGTCCCTCGTCTCGGCCGAGAAGAATCTGACCCTTCTGCCCGAGGGGCACTTTCTGCGCCGCAAGGTGGAGGACCCGAAGGGGCTCTCCGCGCTCGTCGACCAGGACCCGGCCGATTCGCTGCGGTGGCTGCTCGCGAGCTTCGGCCGGGCGCTGACCGTCCAGGAGGTCAAGGACCACTTCGCCGGCGTGGTTCCCGAGGAGCGGTGGACGGCCTTCTGGTCGACCGCGCGCAAGAATCGCCAGGTGCTCGTTTCCGGCAGCGCCAAGTCGGCGGCGGTCACGTGGAGCGAGACGGTCGATGCGGCCGATGGGAGCGTCCGTCTGGCCTTCGAGAAGGCGGCGCCCGCGGCTCGGATCGATCTCGCCCGAAAGCACGCCAAGCGCTCGAAAGACCTGACGCGTTTCATGGCCCAGGCCCTCGCCGCGGACTCCCGGCGCCTCGCGGATCGGGAACCGGCACTCGCCTGGGAGCTCTCGCAGGCGGCGGTCCGGCTCTCGGCCGAGGAGCCCGAGGCGTTTCCGGCGGCGGCGCTTCTCGGCACCCGAGACCTGCGCCGAGTCGTCGGCGAGATCGGCGACTCCTCCGCGCGGGAACGGGCCCTCGAGGCGGTCCGCGCGGCGAGACCCGACTGGGCCGACATCTTCGTGGAGCAGGTTTCCCGCGAGGAGGACGCGCGAGTCCTCACGGCCCTCTTCGGCGCCCTCGGCGATCGGGCCGCGGACCTCTCGCGCAAGATCCTCCGTTCGCCACGCTCGGCCCCGCGCGCCTTCGTGTGGCTCTGCGAGCGCATGCACGAGGACGGCCAGACGCCGCCCCCGGGCCTCTTCTTTGCCCTGACGGATGCCCTGCGGATGGACGAGTTCTCGGGCCTGCGGGCCCGGATGAAGGAGTTCTTCGAGCCGGGCGGCTTCGGCGTCGCGCTCGTGCGCGGTGCCTCCTCGGAGGAGGAGGCGCGCGAGTTTCTCCACGCGCTCGACCGCGTGGCAGGGCTCGAAGAGCACCGGCGGGCGACGGTGCGCGAGGCTCTCCTCATGAAGTTCCCGGAGCTTCGCGCGCCCGCGCGCGAGTATCTCTATGCCACGGCCGAGGCGATCGAGGCCAAGCGCCAGGAGGTCATCCACCTGAAGCAGGTCGAGCTTCCCGCCAACGCGATCGCGATGAAGACCGCCAAGGAGCACGGCGATCTGCGCGAGAACTTCGAGTACCACGCGGCGCGACAGAAGCACGAGTACCTCTCGGCCCGGATCGCGATGCTGGCCGACGAGCTCTCGCGCTCGCGTGCCCTCGATCCGGCCAAGATTGATACGACCGAGGTGCGCGTCGGGACGCGGGTGCGCTTGCGGGACGTGACGAATGGCTCCGAGCGGGAGGCGACGATCCTGGGGCCGTGGGACTCGAAGCCCGAGGAGGCGATCTACTCCTACCAGTCCGAGTTCGCCCAGCGCCTGCTCGGCTCGCGGCCCGGGGATACCGTGAACCTCTCCGAGGGTCAGATCGAGATCGTCTCGATCGCGCCCTGGACCTCCGGACGGCCTTGAAGATCCGGCGCGCTGCCGGGCTGCTGGCTCTCCTGGCTCTTCCGGCCGCGGCCGAGGACATCTACCGGCTTCCGATCGGCGATCCCGCCCGCCGTGACCGCGACGTGCCGCTCGTGCTCGACGCAATCACGGAAACCGCGTCGGGGACTCTGCTCGCGCCGGGAGATCTTCCGAAGAAACTGGCCGACGCACGCCTGGTCCTCGTGGGCGAGGGGCACACGGAAATCGATTCGCACCGCGTCGAACGACGGCTCATCGAGGAACTGCACCGGGCGGGCCGGGTCGTCGTCCTGGGTCTGGAGATGTACCCCTATCCCGAGCAGTCCTGGCTCGACCGGTGGAGCGAGGGCAAGCTGACCGAGGAGGCCTTCCTCGCCGGTTCCCGCTGGTACAAGAACTGGGGCTACAACTGGCTGTACTACCGCGAGATCTTTCTCTTCGCGCGGGACAACCACCTGGGGCTGGTCGCCATCAATGCGCCGCGCGAGGTCGTGGCGGCGGTTCGCAAGAAGGGGTTCCAGGGCCTGACGCCCGACGAGGCGGCCCACATCCCGACCGAGATCGACACGAAGAGCGCGGACCACCTGAGGATGTTCAAGGCCTCGTTCGACGACGCGGGCTTTCACGCGGCGATGAACGACGAGCAGTGGCAGGCAATGCTGAACGCGCAGTGCACGTGGGATGCGACGATGGCCTGGCACGCCGTGCAGCCCCTGCGCAAGGACCGCGACCCCAAGACGGTCGTCGTCGTACTCGTCGGCGCCGGCCACGTGCAGTACGGAATGGGAATCGAGCGGCAGGCCCGGCATTGGTTCGACGGAAAGGTGGCGTCGGTGATCCCGGTTCCGGTCGATGACGAGAAGAAGGGACCGATCCGCGCGGTCCAGGCGTCCTACGCCAACTTCGTCTGGGGGACTCCGCCCGAGCTCGCACCCCTGTATCCCGATCTCGGCATCGCGACGCGCGTGCGCGAAGACGACAAGCTCCTCGAGATCATCGACGTCGAGAAGGACTCGCCGGCGGAACGATCCGGCCTCAAGGTCCAGGACGTGCTCCTCACGCTGGACGGCATCGCCGTTGTCGACCGCGAGACGTACTCCCGCCTCATGGCGGCCAAGCGCTGGGGCGACGCGGCGGCGCTCACGCTGCGGCGGGAGAACGAGATCGTGCCCGTCGACGTTCTCCTGCGAAGGAAGCTGCCGACCGCCAGGCAGGCGACGCAATGATCCGGAAACTCAAGTCCGGCCGGTTTCGGTTGTACTCTCGCAAGAAGGACCCCAGGACCGGAAAGCGAAGGAACCTGGGCACTTTCGCGACTCGGGCGGCAGCCGAGAAGCACGAGCGCGCCGTCCAGTTCTTCAAGCGGCAATGATTCTCGGTGCGAAACCGGATTCCGTCTTCCGCGTAGGGCCCACCGGGCTCACCCGCCCTGCGCGGAGTCGAGCGGCCGGCGGCCGGGCGAATACTTCAGGACCCTCACCTTCTCCATCGTGACGAGGCCCTCGGCGACCATCTCGTCGAGCACCGGAAGGAGCCGCTCGACGTGTTCGGGCGTGTCCACGATCTCGATGACGAGTGGCAAGTCCTGCGACAGGCGTTCGAGCAGTGTCGTGTGCAGGACACTGCGCGCGCCGAAACCGCCGATGCCGCGGAAGACGGTCGCACCGGCGTAGCCATCCTTGCGCAGGCGCTGGAGCAGCGCCATCCACAGGGGCTGTTGATGCCAGCGGTCCGATTCGCCGATGAAGATGCGCATGAGGATCTGTTCGCCATCGAGGATTCTCATCGTGGCTAACCTCCGAAGAGCGAGCGGCCGAGCGCAATGCCCGCGAAACCGGCGACCAGGCATGCGGCCAGCGTCGCGGTAACGTTTCCGAGGGCGACGCGCCAGGCTCCATCCTGAATGTATCGGATCGTTTCGTAATTGAACGCCGAGTACGTCGTGAAGCCGCCCATCACGCCGGTCGTCAGGGCAAGGCGCAGAGTGGGGGACATCACGGGCGTGGCGACGCCGATCTGCATCAGGAGTCCGACGCAGAAAGAGCCGAGCACGTTGACGGCGAGCGTGCCATAGGGGAACCCGGCGCCCAGGGCGGCCAGCACCCAGCCCGAGAGCAAGTAGCGGGCGCCCGTTCCGGCGGCGCCGCCGAGGCAGATCCAGAAGAAACGGCTCATCGGGCGAGACCCGCCAGGCACGCCTCGGCGATGAAGAGGTCTTCCGCACCGAGTCCGGTGAAGTCGGCAACCGTGATTCCGGCCCTCTCGAAGGCAATGGGCGTGGCGCAAAATGCGCCGATCTCCACGGCGCGGGATTTCTCGGAACGCGCGTGCTGGAGCTCGCCGAGCCGCTCGCACTGGGCCAGAGAGTCCACGAGCACCAGCGCCGCCTTCCGGAGGATCTCCGGATCGAGCTCCTGTTTGCCGGGAGAATCGGCGCCGACGGCCGAGATGTGCGTTCCGGGTCGGACGTCTGCGGCATGGAGAAGCGCCGCGCGCGACGCCGTGGCCGTGACGATCAACGTGGCCCTCGCTGCGACTTCGGCCGGAGAGTCGGCGGCGACCACGCGCACGCCCGGAAGCCGCACGCCGATCTCGCGGGCGCAGGCGGCCGCGCGCTCGGGCGTCCGGCCCCACACGTGGACCTCGGCGAGCTTCAGGACTGCAGCGTGGAGGTCGGCCTGCAGGCGCGCCTGAACGCCCGTCCCGAGGATCCCGAGAGCGGTGTCGGTTCGCCCGAGCTCCCGCGCGGTCATGGCCGACACGGCGGCAGTGCGCAGGTCCGTCAGGAATCCACCGTCGTCGAAGTAGGCGGAGGTCTCTCCCGTCTCGACGGAGACGAGAACAATCGATCCGTAGGGGCGCGTGGCGTAGGTGCCCGCGACCTTGAGGGCGAAGTGGCGGCCACCCTTGCGGTAGCCCGACTTGATGTGGACCTCGCCCCCGCCCCCGGTCGAGAGGTCCAGGTGCATCGGCATCGGCGTGTCGCATTGCCCGCGGGACTGGGCGATGACGGCCTCGCGCATGGAAGCAATCGCGTCCGAGAGATCCACGGAGCGACGGATCTCCTCCGGGCCCACGATCCTCATGCCGCGAGGATCCTTCGTACGGTCGAGAGGGCGACGTTGCGTCCCGAGATGACGGCAACCGCGGGGGAGTCGAGGCGGCCGGACTTGCCCGTCAGGATCGCCGCCACGGTGACAGCCGACGAAGGCTCGATCAGGTACTGGTGGCGGTCGAGCATGAACCGTACGGCCTCGAAGATCTCGTCCTCGGTCAGCAGGGCGACGCCATCGATCCGGGTCTTGAGGATCTCGAAGCCCGTGCTTCCGATGCCGCCTTCCAATCCGCCGGCCGTCGTCGCGACGGGCGGCAGCTTCAGGACCGCTTCGCCCTTCTCGAGCGAGAGGGCCAGCGCGGGCGACAGGACGTGCTGGCAGCCGATGATCCGGCTCTCCGGCAGCACCGCCTTCGCGTAGTACGCGAAACCGCCCGCCAGGCCTGCGCCCCCGACCGGGAGGAGGAAGGTCCCGGCTCCGATGCAGTCCTCGAGGACCTCGGCCGCGAGCGTGCCGCCGTTGGCCGCGAGAATACGGTCGTCGTCGAACGCGGTCAGGAACGGCCGTCCGGTGCGGGCCGCCTCGGCCTTCGCCAGCTGCTCGGTCTCATCGAAGCCATCGAAAGCGGAGCGCACCACTTTCGCGCCGAGGGTGAGCATCGCCTGGTACTTCGATTCGTCCACGGTTCGCGGGACGTGGATCTCCGCCGGAATGTCGAGCTCCCTCGCGACGTGCGCGACGGCCTTGCCGTGGTTTCCGGCCGAGCAGGTGACCACACCGGAGCGGCGCTCGTTCGATCCGAGGCAGGAGAGGGCGAAGACGGCGCCGCGGATCTTGAAGGATCCGGTGCGCTGCAGACACTCGAGCTTGAGGAAGACCGGCACCCCGGCGATCTCCGAGAGCGCGGCCGACGCCTCGACCGGCGTGCGACGGATGTGCCCCTCGAGGGCTTGCCGCGCCTCGAGGACGAGCGCCATATCCAGGGCGGTCATGACGGCGTCAACTCTACATGGAGGGCTCCGGCGATCTCGCCGCGGACGCGCTCGGCGAGCGCGGGAGCGTCGGTGGCCTTCAATCCGGCCGTCGGGATGGGGGGCAGCACGGTTACCGTCGCCGTGGTCCGGCGCATCACGAGGGAGTGCTTCGGCAACGCCGTCTCCGTGCCGGCGATCGCCAGGGGAACGATGTCCACGCCCAGGTCGATCGCCAGGCGAAACGCCCCCTCGCGAAACGGGCCGATCGAGCCGTCGGCGCTTCGGGTTCCTTCCGGAAAGACGACGAGCGAGCTCTTCTCCATGAGGCGGTGCCGCATGAGCTCGATGGCGCGGCGCGCGCTGCCCCGGTCCCCGCGCTCGAGCGGAATGTCGCCGGCCGCCTTCATCTCCCAACCGAGGACGGGAATGCGAAAGACCGACTCCTTCGAGAGGAACTTCATCTCCCAGGGCAGGTGTGCGAGCAGGTAGATGTCCGCCATCGAGCGGTGGTTGGAGACGAAGAGATAGGGCCGGCGAGCGTCCGGATGCACGGCATCGATGATGCGAAAGTTCCAGTACGGGTTGAACTTGCACGCGACGACACCCGCGTTGCGCAGGATCCGGCCGATGCGGTGGCGGCCCTGGTCCGATCGGGCCGTCGCGAAGCGGAAAATTGCCATGAAGGGCCACCAGAGGATGACGAGGATGACGTTGGCGGCCCACCAGAGGTAGGAGAGCGGGACCGCGAAGGCCCGCAGTTCGTAGAAGCGCCCGCGCGGTTGCTCCACCGGCGGAGGATTCTAACGGCTGCGGCTTCCGGCGTCGCGCAAGTCAGCTCATTTTTCGCACCCGCGCCGGAGCGCCGCGTTTGCCGCCCCCGGCCCGCCCGGGCTCGCTTGACACTGGCCATATACATATAGTGATTGCGCGGATGTCCGGTAGCTGGCGTCGACGGTCGGCCTTCTATCTCGTCACATTCTTCTGTGTGGCGACGGCCGCGCCGCATCACCATCTCGACCCGATCGCCGATCTGATCTCCGACGGGCCGAGCAACTCGGGCACGTTCGCGCAGATCACGGGCCCGATCGATCCGGGTCAGGGCTTCTACCCCGGCGCCCTCGTGCAGGATGAGCCCTGCCTGGCGTGTTTTCACCGGGACTTCTTGGCTTCGCCCGCCGTCTCGATCCTGCTCGCTCTGTCGCTCGAGCCCCTGCCGCATCGGCTGGCGCCTGCCTCGCTTGCGAGTCCGGTCCTCGTCTCCGCCGACACCTCCTCGCGCGCTCCTCCCATCCCCGCCTGATCCCATACGGCGCAGGCTTCGAACTCCGGCGGCAGCGCCGGAGTCCGATCGGTATGAGGAGACGCCCCCTTGGATTTCTCAGGACTCTGCCCTGGACGCCCGGGCGCGACGCGCTTTGCCGCTTCCGTCGTCGCGCTCGGGATTTTTTCGATTGCGACCGCCGTCTCGGCGGCACTTGGTCAGTCGGCACTCCCCGACGCGCCGGGGCCGTGGCAGGCAAGCGTCTTCGGCGGCTGGTACTCGGGGGCGCGGCCCTACGTGTTTCGCGGCGCCTTCTCGGACGAGGTGCAGTTCGAATCTGCGCCCGCGTTTGGCCTCCGCGTCGGCTACGACCTGAACCGGCGGCTCGGACTGGAGCTCGCCTGGACGGGAGCCGAGCCCGAGCAGGCCTTCGTGTCCGCGGGACGCGGGAGCATCCGCCACGTCTCGCTCAACGCGTTCGAGCTCAACCTCAAGGTCTATGTCGGAAGTGCCGCCGTCCGTGGATTTGCGACGTTCGGCATGGGTGGAGCGAACACGGGATCGTCCTATGGCGGAGCGAACTTCACGGCCAACCTCGGAATCGGCGCCCTCGCCTTCCTCGATCGGCACTTCGCGGTCCGTCTGGACGCGCGCATCAATGAGACGTACGGGAACGTCGGCGAAAACGGCGACCCCGCATTCTGCGACCGGGCCGGCTGCTACTTCTACAAGCGGAACTGGTACCCGAGCGCCGGAGTCACGGCCGGCCTGGTCTACGCCTTTTGAGCCGGGCCGGGGCAGGATCGCTCAGAGACGGGTCTCGTCCGCATAGGCGAAAGGGATCCCTCGCTGCGCTCCGGATGACAGGGGGACCTCAGTGGCACTTTCCGCTGCCCTTGTCCGTGAAGGTTTCGCCCTCGACGGGGATGAACTCCCAGTCGTAGCCGTCCGGATGCAGCGTCATCTTGAGCACGCCGAAAGTCTCGTCGTTGTGAACTTCGCTCGCCGCCTCGATCTTGCCCCACTTGTAGAGCTCGCGCCCGCCGGTACCGACGACGAACTGGCGGATGCCGCGGACCGGGTCCGCTTTGCCATCGGCGTCCTGCGGGGCGAAGCGCTCGTAGTCGTGATCGTGCCCGGAGAGCACCACGTCCGCGCCGCCCTCGTAGAGCGCCTGCCAGATGTCGCGCATGGATGGGTCGTCGCCGTGCTCGCCCGAGGAGTAGCGGGGGTGGTGCCACATCGCGACGGTGCACGCGGCCGGGTGCGCGGCCAGATCCTGGCGCACCCACTGCTCCTGTGGCGAACCGGCCTTGCACCCGGCGACCTGCTTGCAGTTGCTGTTGACGACGATGACGTGCCACGCGCCGAGGTCGTAGCTGTAGTAGCCCTTCGTCCGGTCGCCGGCGGCGGCCCCGAAATAGTCGAAGTACCCCTCCGCGAATGCCGTCCCGTACTCGTGGTTGCCCACCGCGGGCTTCGTGCGCTCCTTCTGGCGCCCCCAGGTCGGGTTGTAGCAGTCGGCGAACTGCTTCGCCGTTCCGTTTTCGTAGGCCGTGTCCCCGAGAGCGAAGACCGTGCCTTCGATGCGGTCGAGCAGGTTGGCCGTCTTCGCCGCTCCCGAGAGTGCCTTGCAATCGGCGATGTCGCCGGCGCCCACGAGGACGGGACCCGAGGCCGCGGGCTCCTGGGCTCGCAGCACCTTTGCGGACGCTGCCAGGATCAAGGCAAGGGCAAGCCGTCTCGATGAGTTCATCCCCCGATTATGCCTTCTTCGGCAAAGCGCGGTAATAGGCGCACACCTTCCGCAAGGGGCAGGCTTCGCAGCGCGGGTGTGTGGCCTTGCAAAGTTCCTTTCCATGTCTCCTCAGCAGCTGGTGCGCCGCGATGAGCCAGTCGAAGTCGTCCTTCCATTCGGACCGGCTCGCCTCCTGGGCCGATCGGTACGCGCGGGCGTAGTTCCTGTCTTCGGTCCCGTAGCCGAGCCGCAGCAGGACGCGCAGCCCGTTCGAGTCGAGGGCGAGAACCCTGTCGCGCCGCGCGAAGAGCAGGACCTTCTCGGCCCCCGGATCGCCGATCGACGGGAACTTCTTGAGGGCCTTTCTGGCGTCGCCGATCGGTCCGTCGAGTGCTCCCGCGAGATCGCCGTCGAACTCGTCGAGCGCGATCCTCGCGATTTCGCGGATTCTCTCGACGCGGTCGGCGGCGAGGATTCCGGCGCGCGCGACGTCCAGGAGCACGGAGGATGGCGCCTCAAGGATTTGCTCCGGCCTCGTGCCCACGCGACGCCGCAGCAGGTCCCATGCCCTGGCGCGTTTCGCGTCGTCGGCAAGGTACGCGACGTTCTCGAAGAGGATCATCTCGAGAGGCCCCCGGGCCGGATGCGCCGGCGGGTCACCGTAGGTTCGCCGCAGGGTGGCGACCGCGCGGACGAGCTTGCTTTCGGCGGCTGGCACGCGACCAGAGTACCCGCTCCCGAGCCCGGGCAGGCACGTCGGCTCGACACCGCCCTCGTCCGGGCTATTTTGTGGCCCGAGGACCGGCCGGGAAGCATCGTTTTGGCTCAGGGCGGCCGCGGTGGTTGCGGGCGCCGGCATGAAGTATCCTTCGGAGTTGGGGCGATGATCCGATGATCGAAACGACGACGGTGACGATGGGACAGGCGACCGGCCGTGAAGACGGCGGCGCGGGGCCTGCCTCCGCCCCGTCAGCGAGGGCGGTCCGGTACGTCAACAACGAGGACGCATCCTGCCGAATGTTCGGCTCGAACGTGCAGGAGGCACTGAGCCACGTCCGCCCGTGGGTGCCGCACGCGATCTTCCTGCCGGTCGTCGGCCTGGCCCTGGCGGCGGCATTTCGGGCGGAGAGCCTCGCCAGAGTGGGCGGTTGGGTTGCGGTCGGCCTGCTCATCTGGACGCTTCTCGAGTACGCGATCCATCGCGGAATTTTTCACCCCCCGCAGTGGATCGAAGACGACACGCGGCGCGTGGTCGGGGGCCTCGCGCCGGGGGCGGCCGTCCTGCCGGCGCTGCCGACGCTGCGCCACAAGTTCTACTTCATCGTCCACGGCGTGCACCACGACTATCCGAACGATTCCACACGCCTCGTGATGCCGCCGTCGGTCAGCATTCCGCTCGCAACCCTCTTTTATCTGGCCTTCGCCGGGCTCTTCGGCGCGACGGCCCCGGCGGTGTTCGCGGGATTCATCGCCGGCTATCTCGTCTACGACACGATCCACTACGTCGTGCATCACGCGAGCGGGCGCTTCGCGCTCGTCCGGGCGTTGAAGCGGCGCCACTTCCGCCATCACTACGCGGATTCGAGCCGCGACTTCGGCGTCAGCTCGCCCCTCTGGGACCTGATCCTCGGCACGCTCGGATCCGCCCGCGCCGCACGCGGGAAGTAGGGGTCCCACGGATGCCGCCGTCCGGCGGTTTGACGGTGGGTGCGGGTTCCCGTACCCTTAGTGGCTTGAGGATCCCCTCGACCCTCCGACGCCGGCTCTGCGCCGGCCTTCTGTTCGCAGCTCTTGCCGCGGCCGCGGGTCTCCACCATCACGAAGACCTCGCCGGCACACTCCGGGACCCGTCGGGCGCGTCGCCTGATCGCGTCGTCTCCAACCACAGCCCCCTCTCGAAGGCCTCTCACTGGCATGCGGGCGTCTCGGTCAAGGACGACCCGTGCGAGGCCTGCAAGAGCAACCGCATGGCCGGTGTCCTGGCCGGCGCGTGCCTCCGCGTGCCGCTCGCGGCCGTCCACTTCGCGACGGGGCCGATCGGGATCGCGCCCGTCTCGCTTGCCGTTCTCTCCAACGGGTCGCGCGCCCCGCCCGCTCTCCTCTAGTCGACCGACTCAGAACCAACCCGAGGCTCGCTTTCCCTGGGAAGGCGGCCGGCGGCTTTGCGCGCCGGGAGCCTCGAACACCTTGAGTGAGGAGAGCGCATCATGGCGAAAACGCCATTTCGATTTCCGGCCGCATGCGCCGCGTTGGCGTGGTTGGCGATTCTTGTCGCCGACTCTGCGCTGGCAGCCAGCAACGCTGGCATCGTCCAGGGAAGGATCCTGGGTCCCGATGGGGCGCCGCTGTCGGCGGTCCTCGTCCAGCTTCGCAACGACATCGCGGGGTTCAAGGCGGATACGACGACCGGCCGCGACGGGACCTTCCATTTCTTCAACGTTCCGTTCAACCCCTACGAGCTGCACGTCGAGGTGCAGGGATTCAAGGCGGTTCACCAGAATCTGGACATTCGGACGTCCATACCACGGGACGTCGAGGTCAAGCTCGAGCTTCCCGCGGTCGCCGAGTCGGTGAGCGTGATCGGTGAGCCGACGGCGGCACAGCTCGAAACCGACGTCACGACGTCCCACATCGACATCGACAAGTCCTTCATCCAGCGCGCCCCGGCCGCGGTCCCGATGCGGGCGATGGAGGAGATCGTCACGTCGACGCCGGGCTTCGCGCTCGACGAGAACGGCCGCTACCACTTCCAGGGAGCACACAGCCAGAGCGAGTACGTCATCGACGGACAGACGATTGCCGACCAGACCGGCGTAACGTTCTCGAACTCGATCGACCCGGGCATCGCCCAATCCATCGAGGTCATCTACGGCAACGTCCCGGCGGAGTTCGGCGAGAAGATCGGAGCCGTCATCAACATGACGACCAAGTCGGGGCTCGGCGCGCCCTTCAAGGGCAACGCGATCGGGAGCTTCGCCACATTCAACACCTACCAGGGCGGCTTCTCGATGGGCGGCGGCACGCAGGAATTTGGCATCTTCGCCTCCGTGAACGCCGCGGGCTCCGACTACTTTACGGACGCACCCAACCCCGACAACCTGCACAACGACGGAAATACCCAGCGCGGCTTCCTCCGGCTCGACACCGCGTCGCCGGGGTTCGGAAACGCCTTTCGCCTCTCGGCCTTGCTCGGCCGCACGGATCGCGATGTTCCGAACCGCTACACGCAAGAAGCGGCGGGCCAGGCGGGCCGGGTCGAGACGTACGACCAGAACTACAACCTCGGCTGGCAGAGCGTCATGTCGGCCGCGACGGTTCTCGACGTGACCGCGTACGCCCGCCTGGCGCGGTTCACGCTCTATCCCTCGGCGGGTGACACGCCCATCACGGCGGACTCCAACCGGTCACTCGACAACTTCGGAATCACGCCGTCATTGACGTGGACGACCGGGATCCACGAGATCAAGGCGGGCGGCGTCTACAAGGCCTATCCGATTCAGGAGTTCTTCCGCTTCGGAATCACCGACCCCACGTTCAACGATCCTTCCTCTCCGGACTACAACCCGAACATCGCCCCGTACGATTTGACCCGCGGAGGAAGCCCATTCGTGTTTTCCGGAAGCAGCCACGGACAAGTACTACGCGGTGTACGTGCAGGACACCATCCGCTGGAAGAATCTGACGGCGAACATCGGGGTGCGCTACGAGAACAACAGCCTGCCGACGACCAGCGTGCAGTGGTCGCCGCGCCTGGGTCTGGCCTATTACATTCCCCAGACGGGCACCGTCCTGCGCGGGACGTACAGCCGCATCCTCTACACTCCGGAATTCGAGAACATCCTGCTGAGTTCCTCGGCGGAGGCGGCGGCCATCGTCCCGCCTGCCGTCCAGGAATCGCGCGCGCTTGGCGGAGGGTACCTGCCGGTACAGTCCGAAAAACAAAATGCGTATACGGTGGGAATCCAGCAAGCTCTCGGGTCCAAGGTTCGGCTGGACTTCGACTACTGGTGGCGGGACACAAAGAACGCCGGGGACCAGGATCAGTTCCTGACGACGGGCATCGTCTTTCCGATCTCGTTCGCCAGCGGCTCGTACCAGGGCTGGGACCTGCGCCTCGATCTGGCCCCGACGGCCGGCTTCCGAGGCTTCCTATCCGCGGGCCACGTCCACGCGATCTACGATCCGCCGCCGGCGGGGGGCCTCTTCCTCGACCAGGGGTCCGTCGACGCGATCACGGGTGGACCGTTCCTCATCGACCACGACCAGAAGCTGCAGTTTCAAGTCGGTCTCTACTACGACGTCGCGAAGACCGGGCTGTGGCTCGGAACCAACGTCCGCTACGACTCGGGCCTGGTGACGGACGCCAGCCCCCAGGACCTCGTGGGAGACCCGGACAACGCCTTCGCGATTCCGTACATCAAGGTCAACAGCGGAACGGACCTCGACCCGAACCGCATCAAGCCCCGCACGATCTGTGACTTTCAGGTCGGTTACGATCTGTCGAAGGTCCACATACCCGTCCAGCTGCAGTTCATGATCCTCAACGCATTCGACACGCAGGGCGTCTACAACATCCTGTCCGTCTTCGGCGGAACGCACGTCATCCCGCCGCGGCGGTTCGTGGGGCAGGCGCTCTTTACGTTCTAGGAAGGCGGCGATCCCTGGCCGGCGTCCGCGGGGCGCCGGCCGCTCGTTTCACCAACCGTTCCAGAAAGGGCCGTCGCCGAAGTCCCAGAGGACGTATGCCTCGATCCGGTACTTCTCGGGGCTCTTCGTGATCGGGAGCCGAACACCGACCGCGCCGACGAGATGGCCGAGCCGTGTGAGGGCTTTCGAGATCTCGAGGACCGAGGACCACGCGTTCTCGCCCGTGGCGAGATTTCGGGAGCCGAGAAATTCCACGGTCGGGACCCAGGCGATGCGCTGCGGTCCAAGCGCCTGCGAGAGCGCCAGCTGGAAGGTCATCTCCGAATCGCGCCGGTCCGTGTTGGCCGAAATCTCGGCCGCGAGCCGGGTCTGAAGGATCGTGTTTCCCCAGGCCTTCCCGAAAGCAAGGAAGGGCTCGAAGATCGTCGCTCCGTCCCCGAGGCCGAGCTCCCGGTTTCCGGTCGGTAGCGTCAGCCCGAGCCCCGCCGAGAGGATCTGCGCTCCGGCGAGGCTGAAGCCGAGGACTTGCTTGAACTCGAGCTCGACATCGCCGACGCCGGTGTGGTCCGGGCTCTGGAGCACGAAGGGAACGGTGACCTCGTACTGGAATCCGGGACCGATCCGGTTCTCGTACGAGACGTCCATCGTGGTCGCTCCGGTCGCCCCCGAGCGGCCGTACTCGGGCTGAACGACGGCCTCCTGCTCGGGGTAGGCCTTTCCCGTGTCCAGCGGGCGGCGGAAATTCAGGTCGCCCGGCGGATATCGCTCCCAGTTCGTGCAGAAGCGGCGCAGGTATGCGACGAGCTCCCGAATCTCCGACGGATCGAGGGCCTCCCCGAAGGCCGGCATTGCCGTCGAGAGCCCCCGGGTCGAGCCTCCGCCGGCGATGATCGCTTCCCAGTGCTCGGCAGGCTCGGCGGTCGTGCCGAGGCAGTCCGTGAAGTCCGGCAGCGGGACCGAGCCCTGCCACGTCGGCGAGCCCTTCCCGTTGGCGCCATGACAGGCCGCGCAGGCCTGCGCGTAGAGCTCCGCGGGCTCCATACGTGCCCTCTCGGCGAGGCAGGGCCGCACCAGAGCCGCGAGGGCAGCGGCAAGGAAGAGCGCCTGGCGCACCCGTGCATCTTCGCCGATCGGCCCGGCACCCGCCAACTCGGACCATCGACGGCGTCGGGCCTGCGCTGGCCGCGTCGTGCGGCTGACTTACCGAAGCCCCGTCGCCAGGTACAACTCGTCGAGCGCGCGCCGGTACGAGTAGACGTAGGACGTCTCGTCGGGCGCGATCTGGATCGGGCCGACCTGCTCGACTCCGGAGGGGTCCGGAGGCCGGAGCTCCTTCCAGAGCGTGCGCCGACCCGTCTTGACGTCGACCATATCGACGCGCAGTGGCGGCGCCGACGGGCGATAGACGAAGAGCGAGTTCCCGTCGGCGGTCCACCGCAGCGGCACGTCATCGGGCTCGAGCCCGGGGATGGGGTGCGGCTCGCCCGGCTCGATCGGGTAGATGGCGATTTTGCGGTCTGCACCCGTGGCCGCGACCGATTTTCCGTCCGGAGCAATCGTGTGGAAAAGAAAGCTGACCCCCTCCGGGGTAATGGCGCGGGGCTTGCCGTCGGGTATGTCCTGGACAAAGAGTCGGGAACCATGTCCTGGCTCGTTGCCCGAGATGAGGACTCGGCGCCCGTCGGGGAGCCACTGCGCGGACTGGCAAGCGATCGCGCTCTTCGGGAGCACCCTGGGTTCTCCCGCGCCGGTCGGCAGGAGAGCGAACTGGCAGCCCTCCAGCTCGCGGACGGAGAGCACCCAATGTCCGTCCGGCGAGAACCCGATCGAAGCTCCTTCGCCGATGCGCACGGCGGGCGAGCCGTCGAGCTTGCGCAGGTAGATGCCCATCGGTTGGACGTTCTGCTCGTCGAAGAGAACCGTCTTGCCGTCGGTGGAGAGATCCGCGGGAAAGGACCAGTTGAGCCACGTCAGGTTGCGCTCGGCCTTGTCGCCCGCCGCAAGGCCCACGATCTCGCGGCGCGAGGCGTTCTCGGAGCAGAGCACGCGCCCGTCGCGGGCGATGTCATGGATGAATCCCGAGGGAGCAAGCCAGACGAGCCGGCTCTTCCCGGAAAGAGACGTCGCCGTGATTCCAGTGCGGCCGCTGGACCAGACCTCGTCGCCGCGGGGCGCCCACGCGATCCCGCGGATGGCGAAGGGGCCGTTCGTGCGGACCTTGCCGTTCGTGTCGATGACCCGGACGTTGCCGTTGTTGTCTCCGCGCTGCGGGTGGTCAATGAAGGCGATGAGGCGCCCATCGGGAGAGACGCGGATGTCGCTGACCCAGCCGACCGCGTCGTAGAGCACCTTCCCGATCGGGTACTCGATGCGGCTGTGGTTCCCCGCCTGGTGTGTCACCGCGAGGCTCGTTCCGTCGGGAGACCAGTCCGCGTCCTCCACGTTTTCGAGGACCTCGCGCGGCGCTCCGCCGGCCAGGGGAACGCGTGCCAGCGTTCCGACCGATTGGAAACCGAAGATGTAGTGACGGTGCAGAGAGATCGCGAGTTCCCCAGTGGAGGAAATTGCAAGAACGTCCGCGTTCGGGAGGCCGAGCGAGCGCGACTCGGAGCTGTCGGCCCGCGTCGAGTAGATCTCGAGGGGGAGCCCCTCCCAGGCTGCGCCGTAGACGATCGTCTGGCCGTCGGGAGCAAAGCGGGCGGTGCGGATGGCGCCACGCGCGTAAGTCAGACGCTGGATCTGGAGCGGAGGCCCGGCCTTCCCGCCCGCCACGCCTCGCAGCAAGAACCCGGTGGCGATTCCGATCGTGAGCGCGGCGATCGCGGGCAGCAACCAGCCGCGTCGTCGCGCCCGGGCGGGTTCGGCGGCTTCGAGGCCGCCCGAGAAGGACGTCTCCGTCAGATGGTCGCGTACGCTCTTCAGGTCGCGAGCGAGGTCCTTCGTCGAGGCGTACCGCTCCTCGGGGTCCTTGGCAAGGAGGCGCTCGACGATCCAGCGCACGGGCGCGGGGGCTTTGGGTGCGACAACGCCGAGAGGTTCCGGTTCGTCCCGGATGATCGCGACGAGCGTCTCGGCACCCGTGTTGCGGTGGAAGGCGCGTTTTCCCGTCGCCATCTCGTAGAGGATCGCGCCGAGCGTGAACTGGTCCGACCGGAAGTCCACGGGATGACCGCTCGCCTGCTCCGGCGACATGTAGCCCGCCGTCCCCATGACGGTGCCGGGCTGCGTCGGCGCCGCGATCGCCGTCGGCAGAACCGACGCATCCTGCGAGATCGTTTCCGTGAGCTTGGCGAGCCCGAAGTCGAGGATCTTGACGTAGCCGTCCTTCGTCACCATCACGTTTTCGGGCTTCAGGTCCCGGTGCACGATGCCGGCCGCGTGCGCCTTGGCCAGGCCCTCGGCGATCTGCACCGCGAGATCGAGCAGCTTCCTGGTCGGCACAGGCTCGCCCGACACGACGAGCTCGCGCAGCGTTTTTCCCTCGACGAGTTCCATGGCGATGTAGAGGGAGCCGCCTGCCTCGCCGATGTCGTAGATCGTCAGGATGTTGGGATGGTTCAAGGCCGAAGCGGAGCGCGCTTCCTGCTCGAAGCGTTGACGGCGGTCGGCGTCGGAGGCGGTGGCGGAGGGGAGCACTTTGACCGCGATGTCCCGGCCGAGCTTTGCGTCGCGTGCGCGGTAGACCTCGCCCATGCCGCCCGCGCCGATCGGCGCGACGATTTCGTAGGGTCCGAGTCTCGTTCCCGGTGCCTGGCTCATGGTGAAGCGCGACGATTGTATGCCGCGGGCTCCGGGGATAGATTGCCCGGAGGAAGCGATCTTGATCGGCCAGACCCTCTCGCACTACAGGGTCGAAAAGCGGCTCGGCGCCGGCGGAATGGGCGAGGTGTTTCTCGCCCGCGATCTCGCCCTGGGCCGGACTGCCGCGGTCAAGGTGCTGGTGCAGTCCCTGACGGAGGAGGCGCGCGCCCGGCTCTTCCGCGAGGCGCGGGCGAGCGCCCGACTGCAGCACCCGGCCATCGCCACCTTCTTCGAGGCCGGCGAGGCGGACGGCGTGATCTTTCTGGCGATGGAGTTCGTCGCCGGCGAGACGCTCCGGGATCGCCTGCGGCGCGGGCCACTGCCGCTTCCCCAGGCTTTGTCCGTCACCGCGTCGCTGCTCGAGGCGCTCGTGCATGCCCACGCCGCCGGCGTGTTGCATCGCGACATCAAGCCCGAGAACATCATGGTGACCGCCGACCATCTCGGCAAGCTCCTCGACTTCGGGATCGCGCGCATGCAGGAAAGCGAGGCGGGAAGCGAGGACCGAACCGAGGTGGCCCTGACCGAGGCCGGTGCCATCATTGGAACGCTCGGCTACATGTCGCCGGAGCAGCTCCGCGGTCTGCCGCTCGACGAGCGATCGGACCTCTTCTCCCTCGGGGCGGTCCTCTACGAAATGATCGCCGGGCATCCGGCCTTTCCCGGCGAGACGGCCGCCGAACGCATCGCGGCGACACTTCTGTCCGAGATCGAGCCGCTGCCGGCCCCGGCCGTTCCTCCGGAGACCGGCGTCGTACTCGCGCGGGCGATGGCGCGCGATCGGGAGCGGCGCTACCCGTCCGCCGCCGCGTTTCTCTCGGACCTTCGCGCGTTGGGGTCCGGTGAGCTCGAGACCTCGCTGCCGGACACCGTCGCCATCGTCCCGTTCCGGAATCTCTCTCAGAACAAGGACGACGACTGGATCGGCAGCGGCTTCGCCGAGAGTCTCTCCGTGGATCTGGGGCGTCTTCCGGGCCTCACGCTCGTGCCGCGCGAGAAAGTCGCCGCGGCGCTCACCCACGTCTCCGGGTCGATGCCGGAGCTGGGCCGGGCGCTGGGTTGTCGGTGGGTGCTTTCCGGCGCCTATCAGCGCGCGGGGCAGCGCTTGCGCGTGACCTCGGAGCTGGCCGATGGCGTGACGGGCGAGGTGGTGGCCTCCGAGAAAGTCGACGGCGACGTCGATGGGATGTTCGCGATGCAGGATCGACTCTCCGCCTCGGCCGGGGAGCGACTGCGGCCCGGCGGGGTGGAGCCCGCCCCCCGGTCGGCTCCGCGGATCGACGTCTACGAGCGCTTCGAGAGAGGGCGGCGATTCTTCCATCGGCTCGAAAAGGGAACGCTCGACCAGGCGCAGGCACTCTTCGAGGAAGCCGTCGCAGGCGACCCGGCATACGCACCAGCTCTCGCGGGACTGGCGGCGGTGCACTCCATGCGCTATCCGTATCAGACCGACCCGGCGGAGCTGGAGACGGCCGAGAGCTACGCACGCAGGGCGATTGCGGCGGATTCTTGTCTGGCCGAGCCGCGTATCTGGCTCGGCTACGCCCTCGCCCGGCTGGGCCGGACGAACGAGGCCCTCGAGCAGGAACGAACGGCGATCGAGCTGGATCCGACCAGCGTCTACGCGCACTACTTCGGCGGCATCTGCCTCGCTCAGGAATCGCGCGCCGCGGAAAGCCTCCCGCTCTTCCAGAGCGCGGTCCGCCTGGACTCGCTCCACGGCTTCGCGTGGCTGGCGCTCGGCTGGACGCACCTGGAGCTCGGCCATGGCGCGGAGGCGCGCTGGTGTCTCGAAAAGGCCGTCGCGCTGGAAGGGGGGGCGGGAAAAGGGCCGACGGCCGGGGTGGCCGGTTATCTCGGCGAGTGCCTCCGCCGCCTGGGCGAGCTGGAGGAAGCGCGGGTCCGGTGCCTGGAGGGCCTCGCTTCCGTGGAGAAGTCGGACAGCATGTACCGCGACACGTTTCGCGCCGTCGGCCTGTGCGCGCTCGGCCGCACCGCGGTCGGGCAGGAGGACTTGCCGGCCGCGCGAACCGCCTTTGCGCAGGCCGTCCTGCACTTGCGCGGCCGACCCCGTAGCCTCGGAGGAGGGCACTTGCTCGTCCAGGCGCTCGCCGGACTCTCGCGCGCGGGAGAGGGTGCGGGACCGTTCGAGGAGGCGCTCGCGCTCTGGCGCGCGCGGACCGGGCACGACTTCTCGTTCATGTGGGTGTGTACGGGCGACGTGACGCTCCTCGAGTTGGCGCGGTCCGCCGCGGCCCTGGGGCGAGCGGCCGATGCCGAGGAGTTTCTCGGGAAGGCGCGCGCGGCGGGCTCGCAGGAAGCACTCGTCGGCGGCCTGCCGTAGGGAACCTGCCGCTCGTCATCCCGAGCGAAGCGGGGGATCCCTTGGAGGTCACGGTGCGGCAGGGAAAGGGATCCCTCGTCGCCGTGCTCCTCGGGATGACGGCGCGACTGCTAGGGGAGCAGCCGCTCCGCCAGGCGCGCCGCGTGCTGCCTGAGCTCGGGCACGGCCGTGGCTTCCCAGAAGCCGGCCTTGAGCAGCGGTCCCACCAGCCAGAGCACCCGTGAGGGGCGACCTGCGGCATCGAGCAGAGCGCCATCCTCCGACGTTTCGAGGCCGAGGGCGAACGGATCGGGACGGATGAGCCTTTTCGCAAGAAGGACGTCGAGCAGGGCATCGCCGACCCGGCGTACGTCGCCCGACGGCCCGGTGCAGTTGACGACGCGGTCCACGTGGATTCGGCCGGCCTCGCCGGCTCCGCGCGGCCGGATCGTCACCTCGACCTCCGTGGCGACGCTGCGGTAGCCCAGGATCCGTGCCGCGCGGACGGAGAGCTCGCCTGCGGCGATCATGCGATCGATCGCCTCGGCGGTGGCCGGTGCGGCGCGATGCCGGTGGACGTCCCACCAGGGCCGCACGTGGCGCAGGAAACGCGCACGCTCGACCGCGTCGAGCCTGGACCAAAGCGCGGGCGTCAGCGGACGCAGCGCCGCAAGCACCTCCCGCCAGTCTCCGCCGCGGCGCTCGTGGGCCTCTGCGCGCGCCCGGACGAGGCGGACGTACCGCGCGATCGTATGGGGAGGCGCGTCCAGTCCTGGCGGGAGAGCGCCCGAGGGGCCGGGGCCCGGCACCTCCCGGTGCGGCCGGGGCAGGAGACCGTGCCGCGAGACCGCGAAGAGCGGGACGCGTGCGCCGCGGGCCGAGAGGTCGAGCGCGATGTCCATCATCGTCAGGCCGGTTCCCAGAAGAAGGACCGACTCGCCGGGGCGAACCACGTCGAGCGCGCCGCGAACCCAGGGGTCGCGGACGTAGCGCTCCGTCTCGTAGAACTCGCCGCCGACGGCGGGCGGGTTCGATGGCGAGTAATTGCCGAGGGCGAGAACCACATGGGTGGCAATGATCCGGGCCCCCGCGAAGGCCACCTCGGCCGTCCCGCCGTCCCCGCGGATCTCGATGTCGCGGGCGACCCCCACGAGGCGCTCGAGACGGGCGGCCCGAGGAGCCTGCTGTTCGGCCTCCCGAAGGATGCTCTCCAGGTACTCGCCATACAGCCGGCGCGAAACGAAGGTCGTCGCGCCGATCGCGGTGTTGCGGGAGCGCGCCCAGCGCAGGAAATGATCCGGATCGTCGGCAATGGCGCTCATGCCGGCGGCCGGGACGTTCAGAACGTGCGCCTCGATGCGGGTTCCGTAGGCCACACCCCGCCCGATCGGTCCGTAGCGATTAACCAGAACGACGTGCGCGGCCTTGCCCCGGCGCAGCAGGTGCGTGGCCACGGCGGTGCCGCTGAAACCGCCGCCGACGACGACGATCGTCGGTCCAGTCCCGCTCACCGCGCCTCTCCGAAAATCCCGGCCCGGGCCGTCAGCGTGTCTCGATTCCTTCGGCGATCGAGACCGTGAGCTTCTGCTCCGATTTGGCCTTGCCGGAGCTCAGCTTCACCTTGTATTCCCCGGGCTGGACGAACTTCTGGCCCTGGCCTCCGTATTCCGTCAGCAGCTCCTTCGAGGGCTTCAAGTCCCAGACGGCCCGTCCGAGCCCCGGGGTGCCCGGTGCGGAGAGCTTGGCCACCGGCTGCCCGCCCGGATTCTCGATCTCGATCTTGACCTCGTCTCCGGTGAAGTCCTTGACCCACCAGGTCAGCATCGCGCCCACCTTGGGGTTCTCTCCGCGGAAGACCGCGGTTCCGTCCCAATCCCGGATCCCGGCAGTGGATCGAATCCGAGGGCCGGCCGCGGGGTGAACAGTTGAGCGCCCTTCGCCTGCACCTCGGGGGTGAGCTCCTCGAGCGCGCTGATGTCATCCACGATGTAGATGCTGCGGCCATGCGTCGCCGCGACGAGATCGCGCTCGCGCTGGTGGATGGCGATGTCGTCGACGGCCACGGTCGGAAGGCCCGCCGAGCTTCATCCAGCGGGCTCCCCGATCGAGGGTCGCATAGAGGCCGAACTCGGTTCCGGCAAAGAGAAGGTCCGGGTTCTTCGGATCTTCCCGGACGACCTTGACCGGCCCGTCGGCGGGAAGGTCGCCCGCGATCGATCTGCCAGGTCTTGCCCGAGATCGGCGGTGCGATAGGCGAGCGCCGCGAACTTGCCCGACCGGTGCGTCTCGACGGCGAGGTAGGCGACCTTCGGGTCGTGCCAGGAAGGCTTCGATGCGGCCCATCCAGAGACCCGCTGGCCGCAGCGGGAAGATTCCCGGTCAGATCGGTCCAGTTGCCGCCCTCGTCCGCCGTGACCCACACCTTGCCGTCGTCGGTCCCGGCCCAGAGAAGGCCCTTCTGGATCGGCGACTCGGCCAGCGTGTAGACGACGCCGTACGTCTCGGCTCCGCTGCCGATCGTGGTCGTCTTCTTCGGATCCTGCGTCGAGAGGTCGGGGCTGATCGCCTTCCAGATCTCGCCCTTCGTCGTGAGCTTGAAGACGCGGTTGCCGCCGAGGTACATCGCGCCCGGCTCATGCCGGCTCCCGATGAGCGGCGAGTTCCAGTGGAAGCGGTAGGCCGGGCTGGCCCTCCGGCGGCTCCGGGCGCAGGCCCTTGACGGCGCCGCTCCTCAGGTCGAAGCGATGCACCTCGCCCGACTGCGACTCGGCATACACGATGTTCGAATCCTGCGGATCGAAGACGCAGGAGAAGCCATCGCCCCCCGCGATGTTGATCCAGTCGTTGTTGACGATCCCGTCCTTCGAGTGCGTCTGGCTCGGGCCCACCCAGTTCAGGTTGTCCTGCAGGCCGCCACAGATCCGGTACGGGACGCTGTTGTCGAGGCTGATCCGGTAGAACTCGCCCGCGGCGAAGCGGTTCAGGTGGGCCCAGCTCTTGCCGGCGTCGAAACTCTGGTACAAGCCGCCGTCGTTGCCGAGAAGCAGGCGCTCGGGCCGCCGGGGGTCGATGGCGAGTGCGTGGTTGTCGGGGTGGATCTTCTCGAACCGGTCCTCGCGGAAGCTCTTGCCGCCGTCCTCGGAGACGTGGAGCGCGAAGCCGAGTACGTAAACACGTTCGGTGTCCTCGGGATCGACGCGGATCTGGGAGAAGTAGAAGGGACGCGGGTTGAGCGAGCTGCGCCGCGTCCAGGTCTCGCCGCCGTCGTCCGAACGAAACACCCCGCCCCGCTTGCTCGTCACGTCGAAGAGACCGGGCGTGCCTCCGTCGCTCGACTGGACGATGGTGTAGACGACCTTCGGGTTCTTGCGCGAGACGGTGAGGCCGATGCGTTGCGTGGCGACCGGCAGGCCCTTGTCGAGCTTTCTCCAGGTCGAGCCGCCGTCGGTGGACTTGAAGATGCCGCCCAGATCCTTGCCGTCGGTGGCTTCGGGGCCTGACACGAAGGACCAGGGCTGGCGCTGCCGCGCGTAGAGGACCGCGTAGATCGTCTTCGGGTCGGTGGGGTCGAGGACGACGTCGCCGCAGCCGACCCGGTCCCCGTACGGAGCCGGGGCCTGGAGCGCGACGCTCCAGGTCTTTCCGGCGTCGTGGGTGACGTAGAGCCCGCGCTCGCCGCCGGGCGCCCAGAGGTTGCCGAGCGCGGCGACCCACGCCGTCTTCGGATCGGTGGGATGCACGACGATCCGCGCGATGGCCCTCGAGCTCTTCAGGCCGACGTTCGTCCAGGTGTCGCCGCCGTCCTGCGACAGGTAGACGCCGTCGCCCCAGCCGGAGCTGTTGCGGTCGTTTGCCTCGCCGGTGCCGACCCAGACGGTCTTCGGCGTCCGAGGCGGCGACGGCCACGGCCCCGATCGACGCGACGGCTTCCTTCTCGAAGATTCCCGAGAAGCTGTCGCCATTGTTGGAGGTCTTCGCGACGCCGCCGGTCGCGAAGCCGACGTAGAAAACGTAGGGGTTTTCGGGGTCGAAGGCGATGTCCGAGACGCGCCCGCCCATGATGGCCGGCCCGATCGAACGGGCCTTCAGCGCCTTCCATTGCGCCGCATCGAGCCGCGCGCCCGCCGGAACCGGGGTGGGGGCGGCCTTGGCCGCCTTTTCCGTCGCGGTCAGCGGTGCAGCGATGGCAAGAAGAAGGAGAGCGAGGAATCGCCGCATCGGGAGCCTCCGTCTAATGGGCCGAGAGAATATCAGGCACACGCCGCGCCGGCTGGCGGACGGGAATCCCGCATAATGCGCTTTCCCATGGCCGAGAAACGGGCCCCGGACGGGGCGTCGCAGCGCGAGCGGGCCGAGGCGCTCCTGGAGCTCCTTGCCGAGAGGATCCTCGTGCTCGACGGCGCGACGGGAACCTGGATGCAGGGGCAGGAGCTCTCGGCCGAGGATTTCGGGGGTCCGGAGCTCGAGGGCTGCAACGAGAACCTGGTCCTGACGCGCCCCGACGTCGTGCGGCGCATGCACGAGGACTACTTCGCCGCGGGCGCCGACATGGTGGAGACGGATACTTTCGGCGGTACGCCGCTCGTTCTCGCCGAGTATGGCCTTGCGGAGAAAGCCGTCGAGATCAATCGCCGTGCCGCCGAGCTCGCGCGCGAGGCCGCCGCGCGGGCATCCTCCTCGGGCCGGCTGCGCTTTGTCGCGGGCTCCATGGGGCCCACGACCAAAGCGATGACGGTCACGGGCGGCGTGACCTTCGACGAGATGATCGGGCACTACCGGGTGCAGGCCCTCGGCCTCCTGTCCGGCGGCGCCGACGTGCTCCTGCTCGAGACGACGCAGGACACGCGCAACCTCAAGGCCGGGCTGATCGGCGTCGAGCAGGCGTTTGCCGAGGTCGGATGGCGAACGCCGGTCATGGTCTCGGTGACGATCGAGCCGATGGGTACCATGCTCGCCGGCCAGGACGTCGAGGCCCTGTATGCGTCGGTCATGCACGCGCCGCTCCTGTCGGTCGGCATCAACTGCGCGACGGGGCCCGAGTTCATGACCGATCACATCCGCAGCCTCTCCGCGCTCGCGAAAACCCGGACGTCCTGTTATCCGAACGCCGGTCTGCCGGATGCGGACGGAAAATACTCCGAAACGCCCGAGTCGCTGACGCGGGAGCTCGCGCGCTTCATGACGGAGGGCTGGGTCAACATCGTGGGCGGCTGCTGCGGCACCACGCCGGCCCACATCCGCGCGCTCGCAGCCGCGGCCGAGGGCAAGAGGCCGCGCCGCCCCGCGATCCACGCCAAGACGCTCGTCTCGGGAATCGAGCTGCTCGAGGTGGATGTCGACAACCGCCCGGTGCTCGTGGGCGAGCGGACGAACGTTCTCGGCAGCCGCAAGTTCAAGCGGCTCGTCGCCGACGGGCAGTTCGAGGCGGCCGCGGAGATCGCACGCGCCCAGGTCAAGAACGGCGCGCAGATCATCGACGTCTGCCTGCAGGACCCGGATCGCGACGAGGTCGCCGACGTCAACGCCTTCCTCGAGCGGGCGACGAAGATGGTCAAGGTCCCCCTGATGCTGGACTCCACGGACGCGAAGGTCCTGGAGCTCGGCCTGAAGTGGAGCCAGGGCAAGTCGATCCTGAACTCGATCAACCTCGAGGATGGCGAGGAGCGCTTCCAGAGAGTGCTGCCCCTGGCGCAGCGCTACGGCGCCGCGCTCGTGGTCGGCACGATCGACGAGGATCCCGAGAACGGGATGGCGGTCACGCGCGACCGCAAGCTCGAGGTGGCGCGCCGCAGCTATACGCTGCTGACCGAGAAATACGAGTTCCCGGCCGAGGACATCCTCTTCGACCCGCTCGTCTTCCCGTGCGGCACGGGCGACGCGAAGTACGTCGGCAGCGCGGAGGAGACGATCGAGGGGATCCGGCTCATCAAGGCCGCGTTTCCCGAGTCGAAGACGATCCTCGGGATCTCGAACGTCTCCTTCGGCCTGCCGGAGTCGGGGCGCGAGGTCCTGAACTCGGTCTTCCTCTACCACTGCACCCGGGCAGGGCTCGATCTGGCGATCGTCAATTCCGAGAAGATCGTGCGCTACCCCTCGATTCCGGACGTGGAGCGGCGGCTCGCGGAGGACCTCCTGTACAACCGGGGCGAGGATCCCGTTGCCGCCTTCGCCGGATACTTCAAGACGAAGGGGGCCGAGCCCCGGAAACCCCGCGAGCGCGCGGGAACTCCGCTCGAGCGGCTGCCGCGCTACATCCTGGAGGGATCCAAGGAGGGCCTCGTCGAAGATCTCGAAGAGGTCCGGCAATCGGGGATGGCGCCGCTCGACGTCATCAATGGACCGCTCATGGACGGCATGCGCGAGGTCGGCCGGCTCTTCAACGCCAACGAGCTGATCGTGGCCGAGGTGCTCCAGTCGGCCGAGGCCATGAAGGCGGCCGTCACGCATCTCGAGAAGTTCATGGCGAAGGCGACGGAATCACGCAAAGGCAAGGTGATTCTCGCGACCGTGAAGGGCGACGTCCACGACATCGGGAAGAATCTGGTCGAGATCATCCTGTCCAACAACGGTTACGAGGTCATCAACCTCGGCATCAAGGTTCCGCCGGAGAAGCTGGTCGAGGCGTACCAGCACCATCGCCCGGATCTCATCGGCCTCTCCGGGCTGCTCGTCAAGAGCGCGCAGCAGATGGTGACGACGGCGCAGGACCTGACCTCCGCCGGCGTTTCGGCGCCGATGCTCGTGGGCGGCGCGGCGCTCTCGCAGAAGTTCACCGACCACCGGATCGCACCCGCGTACGGGGGGCTCGTGACCTACGCCGAGGACGCGATGCGCGGGCTCGCCCTCGCGGACCGAATCCTCTCGGGCGAGCCGGCCCGCGCGGCCCTTCTCGCGGAGGCCGACAGGCGCCGGGCGGCCGTCGCGGCGGCCGCCGCGCCCCAGGACGAGGCCCCGCTTGCCGCGCCCGCGGTCCGGAGCGCCGACGTCGCCATCGCGGATTCCCAGCCTGCTCCGGACGAAGTCGAGCACGTGCTCGAGGAGCTCGACCTCGGCGAGATCTGGCAGTACCTGAATCCCCATATGCTCTACGCCAAGCACCTCGGGCTGCGCGGAAGCTACTGGAGGCTGAAGGAGGCGGGCGACCCGAAGCTCGCCGAGCTCGAGCGCGTCATCGCGAAAGTGCAGGACGCGGGCTGGATCCGCGCCCGGGCGATGTATCGCTACTTCCCGGCCCATTCCGAGGCGAACACGCTCCAACTGTCCGTTCCTGGAGGCGGAGAGGCCTGCTTCGCTTTCCCGCGCCAGGTCGCCGGAGAGCGGCTGTGCCTGGCGGACTTCGTCCACCCCCGCGCGGGCGGCTCGCGGCAGGACTCGATCGCTCTCTTCATCACGACGGCGGGCGAAGGCGTTCGCGCCCGAGCCGAAGAGCTCAAGACGGCGGGCGAGTACCTGTTGTGCCACGCACTCCAGGCGCTCGCCGTCGAAACTGCCGAGGCCGCCGCGGAGTGGCTGCACCGGAAGCTGCGGGGCGAGTGGGGGTTCCCGGATCCTCCGGAGACGACGATGCTCGACCGGTTCCAGGGTCGGTATCGCGGCAAGCGCTACAGCTTCGGCTATCCGGCCTGCCCCGAGCTCTCCGACCAGGCCACCCTGTTCCGTCTTCTCCACGGACGCAAGATCGGCGTCGAGCTGACGGAGGGTTTCATGATGGATCCCGAGGCCTCGGTATCGGCGATCGTCGTCCATCACCCCCAGGCGCGATACTTCGCGGCGTGAGGCGAGCCACCTAGGGACCGGCCAAGCGGCGGCCGCTGCTCGTTGCCGATGCCGACCAGAGTTCCGGTCACGCTGGTGCGGGGCGTTGGGTGCGACTTGCGCAACCCGCTGTGAGAGTGTTACTTAGACAATATAGACGAATCATCTGTAAATAGGTACTATTTCAGAATGATCGACTCAATTGACGCCAAGATTCTGTCTATTCTCCAGGGGAATGCGCGGGTATCCAACGCCGAGATCGCGCGACAGGTCGAGCTCGCCCCTTCGGCGATCTTCGAACGCATCCGCAAGCTCGAGGAACGCGGAGTGATCCTGGGTTACTCGACGCGCATCAATCCGAAGGCGATCGGCCGAGCATTGCTCGCCTTCGTCTTCGTTCGCGCCGACGAAAAGCCGGGCGCAGAGCAGACCGCGCTGCGAGTCGCCGAGATCCCGGAGGTGCTCGAAGTCCACGATGTTGCGGGGGAGGACTGCCTGCTCGTCAAGGTCCGGACGGCCGACACCGACGCCCTCGGCCGCCTCTTGCGCGACCAGATCGGCCGGATCGAGACGATTACGTCCACGCGAACGACGATCGTGCTCGACTCGGTGAAGGAGACGTCGGACCTTCCGATCGAGACGGAGGCCGGAGCTCCGGAGACGGCTCGTGCCTGATCGGATCCCCGCGCGAACTTCGCTCGGCCGGGTCGTCGCCGCCTTTGCCGCGGTTTACGTCCTCTGGGGCTCGACCTACCTCGGAATCCGGTTCTCGATCGAGACCCTGCCTCCGTTCTTCACCCAGGGCGTGCGTTTCACGGCTGCCGGCCTCGTGATGTACGCGTGGGCAAAAGCATCCGGGGCCTCCCGGCCGTCCGGGCGCGAGTGGGGTGGCGCGGCCGTGACCGGCTTCCTGCTCTTCGTCTGCGGAACGGGTGGGGTCGTGTGGGCCGAGCGCGTCATTCCGTCCGGGGTGGCGGCGCTGGTCGTTGCAACCGAACCCATGTCGTTCGTGTTGATAGAGGCTGTGCGAAGACATCGGATGCCGCGGGGAGCGGTTCTCGCCGGGCTCGCGCTCGGTTCGACAGGCCTCGCCGTCCTCGTGGGACCCGGCAGGATCCTCGGCGGCGAACGGTTCGATCTTGCAGCGCTCGGGGTGCTGATCGTCGGCACTTTCTGCTGGGCGGCGGGTTCGCTCTTCTCGCGCGGCTCGCGCCTGCCGTCCTCGCCCGTGATGGCGACGGCTGTGACGCTGCTCTGCGGAGGCGGGCTGCTCGCACTCCTCGGACTCGTCCGGGGAGAGCTCCTGCGCTTCGATCCGACCGCCGTGTCGGCCAGGTCGGTGATCGCCACGGCGTATCTCTTCGTGTTCGGGTCGATCGTGGGCTTTTCCGCGTACCTGTGGCTGCTCCGCGTGACGACCGTCTCGCGGGTGTCGACGTACGCCTACGTCAATCCGATCGTGGCGGTGTTCCTGGGATGGGCGCTCGCGGGAGAGTCGCTGACGCCGCGCGTCTTTCTCGCCTCGGCCGTGATCGTCGGTGCGGTCGCGATCGTGATCCGGTACGGCGGCGAGGAGGCGGAGGGGGTCGCGCACGCCGAGGTGGAGGTTGGGTGCGAAAAGCCGCCGGAGACACTCCATGCCTGAAACGCTGCCGATTCGCCGCACGGCTTCCCGCGCGCAGGTCGTACTGGCTTTCGCGGCGGTATACGTGCTCTGGGGCTCGACGTACCTGGCCATCCGCTTCGGCGTCGAGACCATTCCCCCGTTCCTGATGGCGGGGCTGCGACACCTGACCGCTGGAACCCTGCTCTTCGCCTGGCTGCGCCTGCGCGGAACTCCCCGGCCACAGGCGCGGCACTGGCGCTCGGCCGCGATCATCGGCGGGCTGCTGTTGCTCGGCGGCAACGGCCTCGTCACCTGGGCCGAGCAGCGCGTGCCGTCCGGGCTCGCGGCCTTGATCGTCGCCTCCGTGCCGATCTGGATGACGGTCCTGGATGGACTCCAGCGGCGCGAGCGCCCGCACGGGGTGGTGGTTGCGGGCCTGGCGATGGGGCTCGGAGGCATCGTGCTGCTCGTTGCGCCAGGCCGTTTTGCCGGGGGAAGTCACGTCGACCCGCTCGGCGCTGCGGCGCTTCTCACCGCCGCCCTGCTCTGGGCCGTCGGATCCCTGTACTCGCGCCGCGTCGCGCTTCCGTCCTCGACGCTGCTCGCGACGGCCATGGAGATGATCGCGGGCGGGGTGATCCTGCTCGTCGCGTCTTCGGTCGCCCGCGAGTGGCAGGGCTTCTCGGTCGCGGCGGTATCGGCGCGCTCGCTCTTCGCGCTCGGCTACCTCATCGTCGCCGGGTCGCTGCTCGGATTCACCGCCTACATCTTTCTGCTGGGCGCCACGACTCCGGCGCGCGTCTCGACGTACGCCTACGTGAACCCGCTGGTGGCGGTCTTCCTCGGGTGGCTGCTGGCCGGCGAGTCGGTGACTCCGAGGACGGGGCTCGCCGCCGTCGTGATCGTGGCGGCGGTCGCGCTGATCATCCGGCACGGGGCGCAGCGCCCGGCGGCGAGGATCGAAGAGAACATGGCACCGCTGCGGGCACAAGGAGGTCGCCGATGAGCGAAGTCGCGCTGCTTCTGAGGTTGCTGGACGAGTCCTACGAGAGGAAGGCCTGGCAGGGGCCGAACCTGCGAGGGTCGCTGCGCGGCGTGAGCGCCCGGCAGGCGGCGTGGCGCCCGGCGCCCGGACGCCACAACATCCGGGAGCTGGCGGTGCACGCCGCCTACTGGAAGTACGCGGTGTGGCGGTTGCTGACCGGGCAGAAGCGGGGCGCTTTCGAGGAGAAGGGGAGCAACTGGTTCGCGCGGCAGGGGCCGGCGACCGAGCGGGCGTGGAGGGCCGACGTGGCCCTGCTCGACCGCGAGCACCGGCGCCTCCGCCGGGCCGTCGCGAAGCTGACCGGGCCGACGCTGAGCAGGAAGCGCCCCGGAAGCAAGCACAAGACCGACACGCTCGTCTACGGAGTCGCGTCCCACGACGTCTACCACACGGGTCAGATCCAGATTCTCAAGCGCCTGTGGCGCGATCGGAGGCACGCATGACCGTCGCAAACTCCTCCCGCGTCGTCCTGAAGCACTTCGATGCTCCCGACGAGGTGCGGAAATTCCCCCGGGGACGATTCGAGGTCGTGGCGATCGGCGGCGTCACGGTCGGCCGGGCCACCTACGAGCCGGGATGGAAATGGTCCAAGCACGTGCGGCCGACGGCAGGCACGGAGACTTGCGAGATCGAGCACGTGGGGCTCGTGATCTCGGGCAGGGCGAAGGTCGTCATGAACGACGGCACGGAGCTCATCCTCGAGCCGGGCGATCTCTTCTCGATCTCCCCCGGCCACGACAGCTGGGTCGTGGGGGAGGAGAAGTACGTGTCCCTGCATTTTCTGGGCGCGGAGCGGTACGCCAAGTAGATAATTGGCGCCCGATGGCGCGACTCGTCGACCTCTCGCACCCCATCGAGCACGGCATGGTCACTTACCCGGGGCTCCCGGGCCCGGTGGTCTCGGATTTCCTCGGGCGCGAGGCCTCGCGGGGGCACTACGCGGAGGGCACGACCTTCCACATCGCCCGGCTTCGGATGGTGGCGAACACCGGGACATACGTGGACGCGCCCTTCCATCGCTTCGCGCACGGCAAGGACATCTCGGCGCTTGCGCTCGAGCGCCTCGCGGATCTCGACGGCATCGTGATCGACGGGAAGGCGCGGGGCCGCGGTCTCGAAGCCGATCTCTTCGCGGGCAAGGACCTCTCCGGCAAGGCCGTTCTCGTGCGGACGGGGTGGGACGCCGGCTGGCGCACGCCGCGCTACTTCGAGGGCCATCCGCACCTGACGCGCGGGGCCGCGGAGTATCTGGCCGGAGCGAATCCGGCCCTGGTGGGGATCGACTCGCTCAACATCGACGACACGGCCGACGGCGTGCGGCCCGCGCACACGCTCCTGCTGTCGGCGGGGATCCCGATCGTGGAACACCTCTGCAACCTCGACGCCCTGCCCGCGACCGGGTTCCGATTCCACTGCGTGCCCGCGCCGTTCCTGGGGCTCGGCAGCTTTCCGGTCCGCGCCTACGCCGTCGTCGCGTAGCGTCCGCCTCTCCGGCCGCCGCGGTGCCGTATCATCGAACGGGATGACGCGGTGGCTCCGAATCTCTCTCGCCCTCGCCTCGGCTGCCGCCGTGCTCGCCGCGCGCTCGAGTCACGGTGCGGTGTCGCCCGCAGTTCGACGAAGCGCGGCACAACCGGCCTCCGTCGCACTCGAGACGCTCGGCACCGGGCTGACGAGCATCGCCGCGATCACCAACGCGGGCGACGGGAGGCTCTTCGTGACGCTGCAGCGCGGTGCGGTCGTCATCTGGGACGGGAGCCAGGTCCTGTCCTCGCCGTTTCTGGACGTTTCGTCCCTCATCAGCTGTTGCGGCGAGCGGGGCCTGCTCTCGATCGCCTTTCACCCGCAGTACGCGGTGAACGGGTTCTTCTTCGTGGACTACACGAACCGGAACGGGGACACGGTCGTGGCGCGCTACCACGTGTCGGACTTCGACCGCGATCTCGCGGACGCGTTCAGCGCCGCGATCCTGCTGACGATCCCGCAGCCCTATGCCAATCACAACGGCGGCCAGCTCCAGTTCGGCCCCGACGGATACCTCTACATCGGCATGGGCGACGGCGGCTCGGCCAACGATCCCCACTGCAACGCGCAGTCGAGCGGGAGCCTGCTCGGCAAGATGCTGCGCATCGACGTCAATCGCAGCGTCGACCAGCCTCCCTTTTACGGCATTCCGGCCGAGAACCCCTACGTCGGTCGCGGCGGGCCCCCCGAGGTCTGGGCCTTCGGCCTGCGCAACCCCTGGCGATTCTCCTTCGATCGGCTCACGGGCGATCTCTTCATCGGGGACGTCGGCCAGGACGCACGCGAAGAGATCGACTACCAGCCTTTGACGAGCCGCGGCGGGCAGAACTACGGGTGGAAGATCATGGAGGGCTCTCTCTGCGGTGCCGGCGGAACGGCCGGGTGCAACTTTCCGGTGCCGCCCTGCGGCGACCCGGCGTATACGCTGCCGATCCTCGAGTACACCCACGACGGCGGCCGTTGTGCGGTGACGGGCGGATATGTGTACCGGGGCCTCGCGATCCCCGATCTCTACGGGCAGTACGTGTACGGCGACTACTGCTCCGGCCAGATCTGGGCGGCCGCGCAGCAGTCCGGGACCTGGTCGCCGGTCCTCCTTCCCATCGCCGTGCCGGCCCTGACGACCTTCGGGGAAGATTCGCTCGGCGAGCTGTATGCCGGAGCCGAGGACGGAACGCTCTACCGGGTCGTTCGTCCGACGCCGGTGTCGCCGACGATCTCCACGATCACCCCGGCCTCCGGCACCACGCGCGGCGGCGCCGTCGTGGCGATCACGGGCACGAATTTCACGGGCGACGCGGTCGTTCTCTTCGGCGGACTGCCGGCTTCGGTCCAGGTCCGGAGCCCGTCGGCGCTGGTGGCGGTGACTCCGGCGCACCCGGCGGGTCTCGTGGACGTCGTCGTCGGAAATCCGGGCGCGCCGGCCTCAACGCGCCTGCTCGCCTTCGCCTACCTCCCGATCGGGCCCCCCACGGCGCATCCGCAGCCGCGCGTCGTGACGCGGCCGGGCGCGTAGAGCGTCAGGTCTCGACCCGGCGCCCCCACGCCAGAAACGCGGCCGCCGAGAGACTGGTCAGCAGAACGCCATAGGCCGCGGCCGTGCCGATTTCCTGGATCCGTAACGAGGACAGGATCTCGATCGAGATGGGACGCGTGTCGTAGGTGTACAGCACGATCGAGACGACGAAATCGCCGAGGGCCGCCAGGAACGCGAGGCTCGCTCCGGCCACGAGAGCGGGACGCAGCTGCGGGAGGAGGATGCGCCGGAAGCGCCGGCCTCGGCCCGGCGCCCAGAGACGCAGCGGCTTCTTCGAGCGCCGGATCCATCTGGCGCAGCCCCGCGAATGCCGCGCGGCCGGTCAGGGGCAGGCTGCGCACGAGGTAGCCGAGAGGCAGGATCGCCAGGGTCCCGACGAGCACGAAGCGCCCCGCCCACGGCGCGTCGACGCTGAACGCGGCGGCCAGGGCGACGGCGAAGACGGTCCCGGGAAGCGCCCACGGCGCGGCGATCAGGGCCTCGAGCGGCCCGCTCCAGGACGAGCGGCGGCGGGTGGAGCTGTACGCCGCGGCAAACCCGAGCCCGACCGCCAGGGCGGTGGCGAGCGTGGCCATCCACAGCGAGTTGACGATGGGCCGGAGCCGCTCGGGCTGCGAGAAGAGCGCCCCGTAATTGCCGAGCGTGAGCACGGGCGGCCATGCCTGCGTGGTCCAGGTGTTGCGCGGCACCAGCGACACGACGAGCAGCGTGGCATGGGGAGCGAGCAGCAGGATCGCGAGCGCCCAGCCGGCAATCGTGACCGCCCACCCGGCGCCTCCGAGCTCCCGCCGGCGCGGCGCCACGCCGCGCGTGGCGCCCACGACCTCCCGCGAGCGCTCGACGCGCCGCAGGAGCCAGAGCCCCACGAACCCGATCGCGGCGAGGGTGACCGTCTCCACCATGGCCAGAGACGTGTCGCCGTTCAACTTCGAGGCCACGATCTGCGTCGTCATGACGCGGAAGCTCGCCGCCGAAGACGTACGGCGCGCTGAAGGACGCGAGCGAGGTCATGAAGGTCAGCAGCGCCGCGCCGGAAAGGGCGGGGGACAGCAACGGGAGCGTGACCCGCACGGCCGTGCGCCGCCGGCTCGCTCCGAGGCTCGCCGCCGCCTCGGAGAGCGAACCGTCCAGGCGAGCCAACCCGGCCCGCGTGAAGAGGTAGAAGTAGACGTACATCGAGTAGGCGTGGACGAGCAGGATTGCGCCGGGGCCCGAGAGGCGCCAGGGCGGAGCGCCCAGGCGAAGCAGGGCCTGCACGGCGCGCGAAAGAAAGCCGCTTTCCCCGTAGAGAAAGAGGAACGCGAGCACGCCGATCAGAGGCGGCAACGCCACCGGCAGCGCGACCAGGGCGCCGAGGAGGCCGCGGCCGGGGAACTCGTTGCGTTCGAAGAGAAAGGCCAGGGGAACACCGATGGCGGCCGACAGGGCGACCGTCGCCAGAGAGATCCAGAGGCTCGCCCAGAGAGCCTGCCACTCGGCGGGGCGGCTGGCGAACTCGGAAAAGTGGACGAGCGTCAGATGTGGAGCGCCGAGCGCCTCGGCGAGCGTCAGCACGAGCGGGTAGCCGACGAGCCAGAAGAGCGCCAGCGTCAGAAGCGGAGCCGCCAGCCGGGCGGGCGGCGTTCTCACGCGGGCCTCGGGAAGGCACGGGGCACCGGCGCCCCGGGCGCGGGGACGACGCGGACGCGGTCGCCCTCGCGCGCCGCATCGGGCGCGGCGAGAACCTCGAGCTCGCCCGCGGCCTCCGTCGCGACGAGAAAGTAGGCGGCCCGGCCGGCGAAGCGGCGCTCGACGATCACGCCCTCGAGGGCGCCCTCCGCGTCTCCGCTCGAGAAGGCGAGTGACTCCGGGCGCACGACCAGGTCGATCGACGAACCTCCGGCCAATTCCGCGCCGGCGATGGCGGGCCAGATCAGGCCCGGCCGGATCCGCGCGCCCCGTTCCCAGACGGCCCGCACGACGGTCGAGCGGCCGATGAAGGTCGCCACGAATCGCGACTTCGGATCCTCGAAGAGCTCCTCGGGCGTGCCGACCTGCTCGAGGCGCCCGGCGTTCAACACCGCGACGCGGTCGCCGAGCTCGAAGGCCTCCTCCTGCTCGTGGGTGACGAAGAGAGTCGTCAGTCCGACCTTGCGGATTGCGCGCTTCAACTCGCGCCGCGTCTTCTCGCGCAGTGTCGGATCGAGATTCGAGAGAGGCTCGTCGAGCAGCAGGACGCGCGGGTTGGGAGCGAGAGCGCGCGCTACGGCGACCCGCTGCTGCTGGCCTCCCGATATTGCCGTCACGCGGCGGCGCTCGAACCCCGACAGGCCCACGAGAGCGAGCGTCTCCTCGACGCGGGCACGGATCTGGCCGGAGGTCGCGCGCCGAGCCCCGAGGCCGAAGGCCACGTTCTCGGCCACCGTCATGTGCGGGAAGAGCGCGTAGTGCTGGAACACCATTCCGAAACGGCGCCGCTCCGGCGCGAGCGCGGTGACGTCCTCCTCGTCCACGACGATGCGTCCGGAGTCCGGGGCCTCGAATCCGGCCACGAGGCGCAGCACCGTCGTCTTGCCGCTGCCCGAGGGGCCGAGAAGCGCCAGGATCTCGCCCCTGGCCGCGGAGAGGCTGATACCCCGCGTGACGGCGAGATCGCCGAATCGCTTTTCGAGCGCCTCGAGCCTCAGGAAGCCGGGCATCGAGTCCGCATTATTCACGAGACGAGCGCGAGCGACACCAGGACGAGAAGAACGAGCAGGGTTGCGGACACCGGGAGGAACCGGCGCCAGAAGGCGCTTGGGTCGCCGCCTTCCCGGACGAAGAGCTGCGCGCCGATGAGATTGGCGAGCGACGCGATGGGCGTGCCGCAGCCGCCGGCGTTGACGCCGTACAGGAGGGCCCGGAAGCCGGCCGCCGTGGCGGCGGCGGGGGCGAGCAGCATCGCGGCCGGGACGTTCGAGACGAACTGCGAAAGCGCCGCGCCCGAGAGGACGAGGCCGCGCGCCTCGTGGCCGAAGAAGCGCACCGGATCGAGCGCGCGATACAGCCGCCCCCGCTCGAGCCTGGCCACACCAACGAAGAGCAGCGCGAAGACGGCAATGAGCGAGAAGTCCGCTTCCAGGGCCCGCCGGCCGAGAAGGATCGCGCCGACGACCGCGAGGGCGAGGGGAAGGAGATGGTGCACCGCCCCGAAGAGCGCGGCGACCTCGGCGCCGAGCAGGACCAGGCACGCTCCGGCGAGCCGCGGGTCGACGTCGAAGGGGGCGCGAACCGGCGGTGCGATGGCGCGCCGGGGGACGAGGAGGGGCACGGCTGCGAGGAGCAGGAGGGCCGCCGCGGCGACCCAGGGCAGTTGCGCCGTGAAGAAGCCGGACGGCGTGAAGCCGCCGCGCGGGTAGAGAAAGAGGTTCGGCGGGTTGCCGAGGGGGCTGACGCAGCCGAGGATGTTGGCAGCGGCGACCTCGAGGACGACGAGGGGCGCGAGATCGAGCGCGGCAACCTTGCGGAAGAGCATCGTGAACGGCACGACGAGAAACAAAGCGACGTCGTTGGTCAGTACTGTCGCGAGCGCACCGGACACGGCGATCATTCCCCAGGCGAGACCGCGAGCGGTTCCGACCCGCGCCGCGGTGGCCGCCACGAGGCGGTCGAAGAGGTCGGAGGCCTTTCCGAGCTCGACCGCGATCGTGAGGACGAAGAAAAGGGAAAGCAGCCGCGTGTCGAGGAGGCCGGGAATCTCCCCCGGGCGCACGCGTCCCGACACGACCGCGACGAGCGCGAGCACGCCCGCGCCGGCGAGCAGGAGACGCTCGAAGACGAGCGATCGAATGACATGGTGCCGGAGGAGACGACGAGCCCGGTCTCTCACCGCGCGGCGGAGGCTCCCTTGCCCCGGATCGTGCGGTCCCAGGTGGCCATCCACCCGGCCCCGTCCTTTTCGACGAGCGGCCAGTCGATCTCGGCGGGGACCATCTCGCGCAGGACGTCGCGTGCCCAGCCGGGCATCTCGTCGCCGAGATCCGTCCGCGCGGGCAGGCGGAAGGTCTTTTCGGCCGCGGCGCGCTGCATGGATTTCTCACCGAGAAACTCGATGAATTGCCGGGCGAGCTCCGGATGCCGGCAACCGGCGACGAGGCCCACGGCGTCGTCGATGACCGGTGTGCCACTGCGCGGAAAGACGTACGCAAGGGGCGAGCCGCGCCGTCGCTCCAGGAGTGTGTCGGGCAGATCCCAGATCGTGATGAGCCCCTCGCCGCGGATGATCTTCTCGTAGAGCAGGATCGGGTTGAAAACGTACTCCTTCGTCTGGGCGTCGAGGCGCGCGAGCCACGCGAAGCCCCGATCGGGCGAGCCGGTCTCGCGCACGGAGTTCGAGAGGACGTAGCCCCAGACCGCGCGCATCGTGCCGGAGGCGAGCGGATCCCGAATGAGGATCTTGCCCTTCCACTTCGGATCGAGCAGGTCGTCCCACTCGCGCGGCGCCTCCGCCGGCGTGACCAGCTTTTCGTTGTACACGGGCATGGCCGGCGTGCGGTAGAGCCCGAAGTACAGGTTGCCCGCGTGGCGGCTGGCCTCGGGAATGGCATCCGCCCACGCGGGGCGGAAGGCAGCGAGCAGCCCGTCCCGGACGCCGAGGGCGAAGATCGTGTCTGGGCCGCCGTACCAGACGTCCGCCTGCGGGTTCGCCTTCTCCGAGCGCAGCCGGTCGTAGACTTCCTGCGATCCCATGTCGAGCCACCGGACGTCGACCTCGGGGTGCAGGCGCTCGAACTCGTTCTCGACGAGCGTGAGGAGGTCCCTTCCGTGCGGCGAATAGAGGACGAGCGGAGTGCGCGGGTCCCGGCGGCAGGCGGGCACGCTCGCGGTGGCGACAAGAATAAGAAAGGAAGCGACTTGCCGGCGTGGGCTGAAGAATCGCATGCAGGATGAGGATGCTAACAGTAGAGAGAAATGACTATAATCTCATGACCATGGTCATTAAGAAGAAAGTGGTGGCGGCGGGTGAATTCAAGGCGCGCTGTCTGGCCCTGCTCGATCTGGTCGCACAGACGGGCGAGGAGCTCGTCGTGACCAAGCGCGGCAAGGCGGTCGCGCGCCTGATTCCGGTGGAGGCGCCCCCGAGTCTTTCCGGCAGCGTCCTGTGGGAAGGCGATCTGCTCGCTCCCATCGGCGAAGATTGGGGGGCCGAGAAGTGATCGTTCTGGACACGCACGCGTGGATCTGGTCGCTCGCCGAGCCTGCGAAGCTCTCTGCGCGCGCCCGAGCCGCGATCGATCGGGCCGACGCGCTCGGGGTTTGTGCGATCAGCTGCTGGGAGGTTGCAATGCTCGTGGCCAAACAGCGTCTCCGGCTCGATCGCGACACGCTCGTCTGGATCCGGCAGGCCCTTGCGGACCCCCGCGCCGAGTTTCTTGACCTGACGCCGGAGGTTGCCGTCGCTTCGTCGCGATTGCCGGCCGACTTTCCGGGAGATCCGGCGGACCGTCTCATTGCGGCCACGGCGCTCGAGAATCACGCCGATGTCGTCAGCAAGGACGGCCGCCTTCGCGGATGGGGCGGCCTGGTGACGATCTGGTGAAGCCCGGCCGGGCTATTCCGGCTTCGACTTCGGTTCCGGCCCGGGCGTCGGCGTGAGCCTCACGTTCCTCCCGACGGCGTCCTCGTAGGCCTTGCGCTGCTCGGGCGTCATCTTCCCGAGCGCATCTCCCATCCGCGCCCGCGCGTCCGCCATGGCCTTCTCCTGCTCGGGCGTGAGGCCGCTCATCGGCGAGCCGCCCTTCGTGTATCCGGCCGGCACCTCGAAGAGCGACGCCGGAAGGGTCTTCTTCTCGAGCCGGGTGATCTCCATCGAGGCGAGCGCTTCGGTCGAGCCCTTCTTGCGGATGACCCAGCGGACCGGAAACCCCTGGATGCCCTGCGCCGTCAGCGCGGCGAACCAGGAGTCCGGATCGGCCTGGCGGCGGTTGATCGCGGCCAGCCAGTCGCTCGAGATGGCGACGTCGCTCGCCACGCAGATCTCGATCTCGGTGCCGCGGGATGAGGTGAGCAGGGCGTTCTGACAGGACAGGCCCGCCACCGTGTCGCGTCCGAGCTTCTGGACGACGAAGGTGTCCCGCGGCGCGTTGTCGGTCGCCTTCTTCGTGTCCAGGACCACGTAGGTCTTCTTCTCGTCGTCGATGAGAAAGATCTTGCCGGAGTCGGACGCCCGTCCGACCATCGTCATCGCGATGCGGCGGGGCGCCTTTCCGGCCGGCGCACCCGGTTCCCGTGCTGCGCCCGCGCCGGCGCTCATCGCGAACTCCATCCGGTACGCGCCGGGCGCGACGAAGATCGTGCCTGAGCCCGGCGTCGACTTCCCCTGCGCACTGCCGGACGTGATCTTGAAATCGGCCACGCCTTCGAAGGGTGCCGACGCTCTTGCCATCGTCGCGGCGAGCAGCAGTGCGGACAGCAGGATGGTTCTTTTCACTTCGGTCGCTCCTTTTCCGTCGAGAGTCGTCATTTCCAGGCGAGCAGGTTCGCGAGCAGGCGATAGGCGCCGGAGACGCCTGCGGGAAGCTGGCGGAAGAAGGCCAGACCTGTATAGATGTAGCGGCCTTTTCCGAGCCGGGCGGCCAGCAGGCCGCCCTTCTGCTCCGGACCGCCCGGATCCGCCATGGACAGCAGGGGCGTGTATTCCGGCGCCCACGTGTGCGCGAAGTAGAGCCCGCGCTCCTGCACCCATCCCTCCCAGTCGGCGGGGCCAATGACGTTCGGAGTGCGGAAGATCGGGTTACCCGGATCGAGGACCGTCACCTTCGCCGTCTCGTCGGTGACCCGGTCGTGGGGCCGCGAGATCTCGAAGGGGAAGGGCGCGAACCCGCCCTGCACGAACTGGTACTGCTGGTACTGGACGACCAACAGGCCTCCGCCCCTCGCGTAGTCGAGCAGTCGCCCGTTGTTGCGCGCGAGCGCCGGATCGGTCTCGTAGGCGCGGCTGCCGACGAGGATCGCGTCGTAACGGGAGAGGTCGCTCGCGTCGAGGTCCCGCTCGGTCAGAATCTCCACGGGCAGCCCGATCGCGGACAGATCTTCCGGGACACGGTCGGCGGCGCCGCGGACGTAGCCGACGCGCCGCACTGCCGGGAGGCGGATGTCGACGGCGGCAATCGAGACGTCCGTGTCCTCGGGCTTCGGCGTTCGCGGAATGTAGCCGTAGTCGATCAGGCGGATGCCGAGGTCCATGCGCCGGCCGCTGCCATCCACCGCCGTCACGCGTGCGGCCACCCGGCCGGCCGCGGGACGGCCAGGCGCCGCGAGGGGGATCTCGAAGAACTGGCGCTCGCCGCGCTTGGCGAGCGAGAAGGCCTGGGGAACCGGCCTCGGCCAGCCCTCGGGCACGGCGACCTCGATCCGCCCGCTCCGGGGCTCTCCCGAGTTGGAGGTCAGCGTGACCTCGAGCCGTTTCTCCTTTTGCGAGAGCGGCCACACGACGAGGTCCGGCTTGACGGCGACGTCGAGCGGCGGCGCAGCCCGGACCGGCCGCCGCACCTCGCCGATCGCCTGGTCGCGGAAGCGGAACGAGGCGTCCCGCTCGAGCCACACGGCCGCGCCGGCAATGCGCAGCTGGACGCGCGCTTTGAGCGGCGCCGGCTGGAACGGTTCGCCCCGCACGACGGGCGGCGTGGCGGTCCAGTCGTAGAGATCGCCGGTGAGCGGCTTGTAGAGGAAGTACGGAAACGTCGGCACCGCCGCCGCCGGGACGGAGGCCGCGAGCTTCCATTCTCCGAGGGCACCCGGCGCCACTTCGCGCGCCGCGCCGGGCTCCGGAACGGCCCAGCCATCCGGGCTCTCGAGAGCGACGCTTTCGATCGTCACCGGATTGCCTCCCGCGTTCCAGACGCCGACCGTGACCTCGAGCGACTCGCCGGGCGCGGTCACCTCCCGCTCGGCCAGGGCATCGAGGGTGACGCCGGAGGCGCCGGCCAGGGCTCCCTCGGCGAGCGCGATCTTCTCGTCGAGCAGCATCCCGACGCCACCGTCGCCTGGCTGGACGAGCGCCCGCGCCGCCCGCAGCTCCGCGAGCGCTTCGGCCAGGGTCGGCGCCGCAGCGGGCAGGTCCTGCGTCGAGAGGCGTCGCCGGGCCTCCGCGGTCAGCAGCTCCACGCGATCCAGCCGCTTCTCCATCTGCGCGCGGCGCGCAGGATCCCCGGCCTCGGCGGCCATGGCGCGCAGCCGGGTGTCGATACCGGCGAAGAGGTCTTTGCCGGCGCGGCCGGCCCCGCCCGCGACCCATCCGACCGAGGTGTCCTGGGGTCCGGGCTCCTGGAGCATGCCCATGTCCTGCGAGCGATGGAGACTCCGGCTCGCCATGGCAATCTGGAAATAGGACCGGCCCGTCAGCGGATCGGTGCCGCCGGTCGGCAGCACGATCGTCGTCGCCTCCTTGTCGAACCACCCGGTCTCCCGGTACAGGGCATTCGGCTGCCAGGGCGTGAGCCCCTCGGCCGCGAGCCCGGCCAGCGCGGCCGGGTCTCCCGCCGCCGCGTAGGCCGCCTGCGCGGTGACTCCGGCGGCCTGGTGCTGTCCGTGCCCATCGTGCGACGTGCCGGAAAAGATGCTCACCATCACCTGCGGCCGGAATCGCCGGACGATGCGCACCGCGTCTTCGAGCAGGACCTCCTTCGGCCAGTTCTGAAACGTCTCCTCGAGGGATCGCGTGTAGCCGAAGTCGTAGGCGCGGGTGAAGAACTGGCGGCTGCCGTCCAGACGGCGTGCCGCGCAGAGCTCCTGCGAGCGCACCAGGCCCAGGCCCACACCGAGATCGGGGCCGACGAGATTCTGGCCGCCCTCGCCGCGCGAAAGGGACAGGTACGCCGCCTCGCCCCCCATGCCCCGGGACACGAGCGCGAGGATCTCGGTGTCCTCGTCATCCGGGTGTGCTCCCACCACGAGGAGCCGCCGGTGCGTTCCGAGCTTGCGCAGCATCCGGTCGACGGCCTCGAGGCCGCCCGTCGAGGGCGGCGTCAGGGCGTACGTGGAATGCGGCGTCTCGGCCCCCGGAGCCGCAGGTGCGAAGCAGAGCGCCAGCGCGAGGCCGAGCGCCAGAAGCGGATCGCGTCGCGCCACTACTTTTTCAGGCGCTTGTGCACCATGGGCGCGGAGGCCGCCGCGGCGGCGGCTCCGAGGAGCGCGGCCAGGATTCCCGCTTTCTTCTTCGGGTCCATCGCCTTCCATTCACCGGCGAGACGGTTGACGGTCTTCTTCGACGCCCGCGATGCGGTGCCGAGGGCGCCGCGCACGGCGCTGGCTCCCTGGTCCGAAGCCTCCGCGATGGCCGCACGCGCGACCGCCACGCCTCCCGTGATCGAGCGAATGACGCCCTCGAAGGACGCCGTTCTGGACGTCTTCCGCCTTCCCGCGGGCGCCTTCCGGCGCGCGGCGGGCTTGCGTGTGCGCGCGCCCGCCGTCTTCCGAGCGGCCGGCCGGCGCCGCTTGGATCCCCCGATCTCCACCACCGTGCCCGATGTCTTCTGGTCTTCCATGGTTTCCCTCATTTCTCTCCGGCCGCGACGTATACGGGAGCGATGTCGACCGGAATGTCTTTCAACCGCGCATTGACCGCTTCCATTTCCGGGGTCGATCGGGAGTAGTCCTTCAGCAATTTCTGCGCCCGGGCGTAGTCGCCGGTCGCTTCGATCATCAGCAGTTCGTTCGAGAGCGACTCGACGGCTTCGCGAAACTTCGCCGTGTCGACCCGGAAGCGGCCGTTCGGCACGGGGACGACCGCCCCCTTCTCGCGAAACCAGTTGTATTGCAGGGCCGCTCCGCCGCCGTGCGCCTCGTCGACCCCGAAGCGGATCGAGCGATAGAACAGCGCCGTGACGGTTGCGGCCAGTGCGTCCGCGTCGAATGCGGTCAACCACTTCTCGTCGATCGCCTGGAGGAGGATCCACATGCCGACGACGTCCGCCTTGCACTCCTCGATCGTCGAGAAGAGCTCCTTGAGGGGGATGCGGGCCTCGACCCGGCGCCCGTCGGGCGCGGTGATGAACCCGGGGCCCAACCCGTGCGCGAGCTCGTGAAAGAGCGTGTGGTTGAAGAAGGCGTCGAACGAGACGGCGGAAAGCTGTGCGGGATCGAGCACCCGATCCGCGATCGGTCGGCCGGCGACGCGGAACTTCGCCTCGATCACGTTCTTCAGGAGGACCTTCTTGGAGCCCTTGGCCTGGCGGACGCGCTCGTCGTTGGGGAGGTTGAAGGCCGTGGTCTGCACCCCGGCGCGCGTATCGCCCGCCGTGAAGACTTCCTGGACCACCCGGATCGGCGACTCGAACCTGCGGCTCGAGTCTTTGTACTGGTCCGGGATGGGGAGGTTCCTTTCCATCTCGGGCAGGTGGTTCGCATAGACGGCGAGCTTCTCGCTCTCGGACTTGTCGCGCACGGTCACGAACGACTCGTAGGAGGCCTTGTAGTTGAAGAGCGCGTCCTCGTAGACCTCGTACGGTCCGATCGTGACGTCGATGTCGGAGTCGAGGTCCATCCAGGCGAGATCCGAGGCATAGAAGTCGTCCGAGAGAAGGGCATCCGCGCGCTTTCCGAGATAGGTCCGCAACGAAGTATTGCCGGTCAGCGCGGCCGCCTTGCGAAGATGGGCGGCGATCGCCTCGAGCGTGCTGCGGTATTCCCGGGCGTAGGGGATCGCGACCAGGTTCTTGCCGTCGCGGCGAATGACCGTGAAGAGCCCCTCGAAGTCCTTGCGGTCGTCCGGATGGGCGGCGACCCAGCGTTCGAATTCCTCCCGGGTCATGTCGGGCGGGTAGAAAGCGGCGCCGGCGGGCTTTGGCTTCGAGCCGATGAAGGGCGCGTTGCCGTTGAGGCGGTCCCAGGGGCCTGCATTGATCCGGAAATAGGCGAGCGCATCCGCAGCCCCGGCCGAGGAGTGCTCCGCCTCGCTCGTGAGCTGTCGCCGCAACGCGGGATTTTTCGATGAAACCTGGCGCAGGAAGATCTCGCCGATCGGCCGCGAGGCGTCGACGAGCTCGGCGAGCGCCCGCGTCTCCCGCTCATCCAGCAGCGCGTGGTCGTAGTCGATGGGCGTGCGCGGAAGCTTCCTCAGCTGCTCCGGGATGTCCGGGGCGAAGGTCAGGGCCGCCACCGCGGCGAGCGGGGCGAGGCCGACGATGATCGCTCTCATGCGGCCGAATCTAGCATTTCTTTGCCGGTATAGTTCCCGGCGTGGCCGCGCCGACCGGGCTCGATCGCGGGGCCCTTGCCGCCTGGTTTGTCCGCAATCGCGAGCGCTCGCTGGCGTTGTTCGATTCGGTCCGCCCCGAGGCTTACGAAACCCGTCCCATCGCCCTGCGCCATCCGATCTGCTTCTACGAGGGGCACCTGCCGGCGTTTTCCGTCAACACGCTGCTCAAGCGCGGTCTCGGGGGATCCCGGAATCGATCCGCGATTCGAATCTCTCTTCGAGCGCGGGATCGACCCGGAGGAGGCCGAAACGGTCGCCGGCGAGAGCCTCTGGCCCTCGCGCATCGAGATTCGCAGCTACGGCACCGAGGCCGACCGCGCGGTCCGCGAGGCCCTCGCCGGCCGCGCGATCGATGACGAGGGCAACCCGGTGCTCCGGCGCGGGCTCGCCGTCTATACGATTCTCGAGCACGAGGCGATGCACCAGGAGACGCTGCGCTACATGTGGCATCGGCTGCCGTACGACCAGAAGGTCCGCCCGGCTGCGGTCGCGCCGCCGCGCATCGGCGGCGAGCCGCCGCCCGGCCGGCGCGCGCGCGTCCCGGCGGGGCGAGCCACGCTGGGCGTGGATCCCGAAGGAATTGCGTTCGCGTGGGACAACGAGATCCCTCGGCACGAGGTGGAGGTCGCGGCCTTTTCGATCGATGTCCACTGCGTCACGAACCGGGACTACCTCGAGTTCGTCGAGGCGGATGGCTACCAGGACGAGCACGCGTGGGACGAAGAAGGCTGGCGGTGGAGAGCCGCGCACGACGTCTGGCATCCGCTCTTCTGGGAGCAGCACCGGGGCGCCTGGTTCTGGCGTGGAATGTGGGACCTGATTCCCCTGCCCATGGCCTGGCCGGTCTACGTCAGCCACGCCGAGGCGTCGGCGTATGCGCGATGGAGGGGTGGACGCCTGCCGACCGAAGCCGAGTTTCACCGGGCGGCGTATGGCGCGCCCGACGGCGGCGACCGGGAGCATCCCTGGGGCGACGATCCGCCGGACGCCTCGCGCGGGAACTTCGATTTCCGGCATTGGGACCCGCTGCCGGCCGGGTCCTTCCCGCGCGGGGCCAGCGCATGGGGCATCCACGATCTCGTCGGCAACGGCTGGGAGTGGACGTCGACCATCTTCGCGGGATTCGAGGGTTTCTCGCCGATGGCGTCGTATCCGGGATACTCCGCGGACTTCTTCGACGGGAAGCACTACGTCCTGAAGGGTGCCTCGCCGGCGACGGCGGCGGAGCTCGTGCGCCGGAGCCTGAGGAACTGGTTTCGGCCGACGTATCCGTACGTGTATGCGAAGTTCCGGACCGTAATCTGAGTGCGATATATAAGCAACGGCTAATATGACGATCCCGCTCACTGCGCAGCCGCCGCCGGCCGACGCTGTCCTCGACTTCGCCGAAGACGTGCGGCGCGACCTGCTGCTCTCGCCCCGGCAGCTGCAGTCGAAGTATCTCTACAACGGCCTCGGATCCGCGCTCTTCGAGGCCATCTGCCACCTGCCGTGGTACCGGATCACGCGGGCGGAGGGCCGACTGCTCACGCGGTTCGCCTCCGAGATGGTTGCGCCGATCCGCGATCCGGTCACGGTCACGGAGCTCGGCTGCGGCAGCGGCGAGAAGCTCGCCATGATCGCCGAGGCTCTGCGCCTGAGGCGCCGGCCCGTGGCCGTCAACCTCATCGACATCTCGCCCTCGGCCCTGGAGTCCTCGGAGCGCGCCCTGGGGAAATTCGAGCACGTCTCCGTCGTCGGCCACCGGGCGACCTACGAGGAGGGGCTGCGACATGCCGCACGGGACCGTCCCGCGGGCGCCACGATGCTCGTCCTCTTTCTCGGCTCGAACATCGGCAACTTCGATCTGCCCGCGGCTCGCGAGTTCCTGGCCGAGATCCGGCGGGCGCTCGGCCCGGGGGACGGCCTGCTGCTGGGCGCCGATCTCGTCAAGCCGGAGCGCGAGCTGCTCCTGGCGTACGACGATCCGCTGGGCCTGACGGCGGCTTTCAACAAGAACCTGCTCCTGCGGATCAACACGGAGCTGCTCGCGGATTTCGACCTGAAGGCGTTCTCCCACCGTGCGGTCTGGAACCCGAACGAGCGGCGCGTCGAGATGCACCTCGTCTCCCGCCGCGCACAGACGGTACGCATTCCGCGGGCGGACTGCGAGGTCTCGTTCGCGCCGGGGGAGCCCATCTGGACCGAGAGCTCCTACAAGTACGCCCCGGAGGAGGTCGTCGCGATGGTTTCCGCCGCGGGCTTCCGCTGCCACGAGCAATGGGTCGAGCCCGACGCTCGATTCGCGCTGACGCTCTCCGTCGCGGAGTAGGCGTTCCCTCTCCCCGCGGGTCGTCCTACCGGCGAAGATCGATTTCTACGTTGAGCTGATTGCACCTTCCTGCCAGGGATCCTTTCAAGGTCACGTGCGAGGACTCGGTGGACCCGCTTGCGGAGCCGGAGAGGCGGCAATAGTCGTCTTTGTAGGGAAAGGTTCTTGCGAGCCCTCCGGACAGATCGGTTCCGGTCAATGTGCCGTCGAAATTCGTTAGTTCCATGCTGGGAGAACAGGGGCATCCCGGAAAGCTGAAGCGGACGATCCCACCGCTCTGCTCGAGCTGGACCGTGACCGGCATCGCCTGCCGCTCACAGAGGTACGGATCCCCGGCGCCCTGGGCCGTGACGGTCCCGGTCCAGGTTCCGGCGAGGTTGAAGGCTGGAGGCGGCTTGGGTGTTGGCGAAAAGCCCTGTTGAACTCCTGTCACGCTGTCCGCGTTCTTGCACCCGACGGAGGGGGCGGCGAGAGCCGCCGCGATGCCGAGCCCCGCGATGCCGCTCATCAGGCCGATCACTTTCATGTGGCCTCCTTTCGACTGGTAGGATTGGCGAAAAGAGAAGGGGGAGTCTTACCGGTTCGTCACCGGTTCTCTACCTTTCGACGGGTAGCGGGATGCGACTTCAGATCGGAGACTGCGTGTTCGATCCGGGCACCCGCGAGGTGTTCCGCAACGGACAGGTCGTGCCGCTGTCTCCCAAGGCGTTTCAGCTTCTGGACATCCTGATCCGCGAGCGGCCCGCGGCGGTTTCCAAAGAGAAGCTGCACGAGGAGATCTGGCCCGACACTTTCGTTTCCGACGCGAATCTTGCGAACCTGGTTGGGGACCTGAGGGCCGGCCTCGCCGACGACGCGAAAAGCCCCCGGATCATCCGGACCGTCCAGCGCTTCGGTTACGCATTCAGCGGGGACGCCCGGCCCATGTCCGCCGCGGACCGGCGGGCGAGGCCCCGGTCGACCGCGTTCCGACTGATCTGGGGCGATCGCGAGATCGCGCTCGTGGAGGGCGAAAACCTCCTCGGGCGGGATGAGGACTGCGCCGCCTGGATCGACGTGCACAGCGTCTCGCGGCATCACGCGCGGATTGTGGTCGAGGGCGGCACGGCGATGCTGGAGGACCTGGAGAGCAAGAACGGCACGTTCGTGCGGGAAGAGCGTATCGACCGCCCCACGGCAATCCAGGACGGCGACGAGATTCGGATCGGTACCGTCTCGATGACGCTGCGCCTTTATCGTCCCGGCGTGTCGACCGAGACCGCCCGATCCTGACTCTCGCATCACTCTCGAGATTCAATCGCTGTCCTGGCCGTGTCCATGGGACGGAGTCCGCAGGAAGGCGTGGATCACGCCGTTCGTGTCTCCCCAGAGGCCCACGATCTCTCCGCGGGTATTGATCCTCTGGCCCTCGGTGTAAAGGTAGGCGCCGGGGTAGTCGAACGACATGAGCGTTCCGTCCCGCGCCACGATCAGACCGTGCTCCGGAAACGCCGGGTCCGACTCGTCGACGTAGTAGCCGGCGATCTCACCCAGGAGATTGATCCCCCGGGTCGTCGTCTCGGTCTGGCCCGGGTAGTCGATCTGCGTGAACCTGCCGTTCTTGAACACGTAGCCATGCACGAGGTCGTCGGTGCCGAGCAGGTCGCCGACGAACTGCCCGAGGACATTGAGATTCCACACGTCGGTCGTCAGCGACCCGGGGACGTCGACCTGGTGGAAGCCGGCGTGATCGAGGATGAAGCCGTGCTCGATGCCGTCCGCCTTCTCGAAGTTCCCCGTGATGCGGCCGAAGTCGTCGATGCCGCGGATCTTCGTGACGAACGCGCCGGGGTAGTCGATCGTCGTGTAGTGGCCGTTCTTCCACAGATAACCGTGCGAGGCGCCCGAATCGTCCGTCTCGTATCGGCCGATCACGTGACCGAAGTCGTTGATGTCGATCGCAACCGTGAGTGTCGAGCCGGGGTAATCGATCGTGGTGAACTTTCCGCCGTGCAGCAGGAACCCGCGTCTGTGGAGGTTGGCGTCGTCGTAGAGGCCGACGATGTCGCCGCGGTCGTTGAGTCCGTAGGCCTCGGTGTCGGTGGATCCAGGGACGTCGAACGAGGTGTAGGTCTGGCCGCCCGCAATCCCGGCTGCGCAGAGAGCGACCAGAAGAGCCGCGGCTGGGAGAGGCCGACTGCCCAGTAGCCTTTCGATTTTCTTCATGAGAACCTCCTTGGTTCCTCACGATCTCTTCACGGGCCTTCCCGAGTCCCACCCGGGGCGCACCTTTTGGACGGCTCTTCGTCACCTCCGGGCGCCCCGACAGGGCAGGAAGATCCGCGGTTTGGCGGTAGGATCGAGGAAGGAGTCAACCGGCTGAAATGAACATCGCTCCGGGGTCCCGGCTCGGGCCTTACGAGCTGGTTGCCACGCTCGGCGTCGGCGGAATGGGGGAGGTTTACCGCGCCCGGGACGCGCGCCTCGGGCGTGACGTGGCCCTCAAAGTCCTGGGGGAAGAGGTCGCCACCGATCCGGCGAGGCTCCGGCGATTCGAGCATGAGGCGCGCGCTGCCTCCGCGCTGAGCCATCCGAACATCGTCACCGTCTACGACATCGGTGTGTCGGAGACGGTCCCCTACATCGCGATGGAGTACATCATCGGCAGGACGCTGCGCGAGCTCCTGCAGTCGGGCCCGATGCCGACCAAGAAGCTGCTCGACGTCGCGGTCCAGATCGCGCAGGGCCTCGCTCGCGCGCACGAAGCCGGGATCGTGCACCGGGACTTGAAGCCCGAGAACGTGATCGTCTCGGAGCACGGCGTCGTGAAGATCCTCGACTTCGGCCTCGCAAAGCTCTCCCGCTCGCCCGTGGAAGGAGAAGCAGGCGGCGCTCTCAGCACGGCGACCGCGGGGACGCAGCCGGGCGTTCTGCTCGGGACCTACGGCTACATGTCCCCCGAGCAGGCTCGCGGCCTGGCCGTCGATTTTCGCTCCGACCAGTTCTCTTTCGGCTCGGTCCTCTACGAGATGGCGGCTGGCCGCAGAGCCTTCGAAGGCAAAACGCCGATGGACACGCTCTCGGCCGTCCTCAATGCGGAGCCAGAGCCCCGCCCGCCGCGTGGCACAAGGATCCCCGCTCCCGTCCGATGGATCGTCGAACGCTGCCTCTCCAAGGACCCGAAAGACCGCTACGCCTCGACTGAGGATCTGGCTCGGGACCTGGCCGCGGTCCGTGAGCACCTGTCCGAAGTGAGTGGGACGGGCCAGGATGACGCTCCTCTGGGTCGGATGTTGGCGCCCCGCCGGCGCTGGCTTGCCCTCGCGATCGGAACGGTCGCAATCGTCTCGATGGCTCTCTGGGCCGGAATCACACTTGGCCGCAGCAACGCCTCGTTCGAACCTCCTCTCTTTCGTCAGTTGACCTTTCGCGGCGGCTCAATTGCCTCGGCCCGCTTTGCTCCCGATGGCGAGACCGTCGTCTACGGAGCCGCCTGGGAAGGCAGTCCCGTGGAGGTTTTCTTGACCCGCTCCGAGAGACCAGAATCGAGGCCGCTCGGGCTACCCGGCGCGGACATTCTCGCGGTCTCAAGATCCGGTGAGATGGCACTCTCGCTCAATCGTCACAGTTTCGAATCCTGGATCGAGACCGGAACCCTCGCCAGGATGGGGATGGCAAGCGTCGGCCCTCCACGCGAGGTCCTCGAAGGAGTGGATTGGGCCGATTGGTCGCCCGACGGTAAGGAGCTCTCGATCATTCGGGAAGTCGGTGAAGACAAGCGAAGCGTCTTGGAATATCCGATCGGGAAGGTGCTATCCGAAACGCCCAGCGGCTACTTGAGCCACCCTCGGGTTTCCCCGAAAGGCGATCTGGTCGCTTTTCTCGAGCACCCGGTGAGAGGGGATGATGCAGGGGGCGTCGCCGTCGTGGATCGGGCCGGCAAGAAGAAAGTTCTTGTAGCGGAGTTCACGAGCGTTGCGGGACTAGGCTGGTCAATGGACGGGCGCGAGCTGTGGTTCGCAGGGGCGCCCTCGGGGACCAATCGTGCTCTTCACGCCGTTTCGCTTGCGGGACAGAGGCGCCTGCTCGCGCGCGTGACGGGTTCGATGGTGCTCAACGACGTTTCGGCGTCCGGCCGGGTGCTGATCACTCACGAACGGCGCCGGCAGCACATGGTTGTTCTACCGCCCGGCGAAACGCGCGAGCGGGAGCTATCGTGGCTGGACTATTCTCTCGTGCGAGACATCTCCGCCGACGGCCGGGCGATCCTCTTCGTCGAAGGCGGGGAAGGAGGCGGGCCGGACTACTCGGTCTTTCTCCGCAAGACAGACGGATCGCCCGCCATCCGTCTGGGCGATGGAGATGGGCAGGCGCTGTCGCCGGACGGCAAGTGGGCCGTCGCCATCGTCAGGCGAGACACTGGGGACAGGCTCGTTCTCTATCCCGCCGGCGCCGGCGAAGCCCGGTCCCTGCCGCTTGCTGGCTTCAACGTGGGACGCGCCCGCTGGCTGCCAGACGGGAAACGGATCCTCCTCTCTGCCAGCGAGGGCAGCCGTGGCGAACGTCTCTACCTCCAGGATGCAGCCGGGGGCGAACCGCGTCCGATTTCTCCGGAGGGCTACGCTCCGTTTTCGAGCACGATCTCGCCCGACGGCAAGCTCGTTGCCGTGCACGGGCCCGATCAGAACGCATATCTTTACCCGATCGAAGGAGGCACGCCCACGCCACTGCCGATGCTTGCTCGCGAGGACGCACTATGTGGGTGGAGCGCCGACGGGCGTTATCTCTTCGTGACGGTACCCGGCGGGCGGTCGAAGATGATCGATCGCCTCGAGGTCGTGACGGGAAGACGTAACCCTTGGAAGGAGATCACTCCTCCCGATTCGATCGGAATGCCGGCGGGGCTCTTGGTGTCGCGAGCCGGCGACTCGTATGCCTACAGCTACGTGCTCAATCCGTCGGATCTATACGTGGTCGAGGGACTGAAGTAGCAACGCCCGCGGGAGGCCCGCCGTTCTGAGCCGTTTCATCCTTTTCTTCGCCCGGATTTGACCTCGGAAAAGGGCCGGTGGTACTTTGCCGCGGCCCCGAACAAGGAGGTGTCCCCTGAAGCGTCTGATTGCGTGTCTGTGCCTCGCCGTGCTCCTCGCGCCGGCGC